>NZ_CP126273.1:0-675860 GCF_003234805.2 Curtobacterium sp. MCBD17_040 | reverse complement strand
GCGCCTGACGTCGCACCTCGACGACCACGAACGCCCCGGAGACCACTCCGGGGCGGTCGTGCGTCTCGGAGCGTTCGTGCGTCTCGGAGCGGAACCGCCGAGCGGCGCCCGGGATTCGCCGACAACGGGGAACTCCGCGGGGACGCCCGCGGTCAGACGGCCGGGTCCTCGACGTCCGCGGCGGGCGGCTCGGCCGTGGTGAACACCGCCGCGGGCAGACGTCGCCGCATCACGGCGATCGCCTCGGGGTTGTCGTCGACGAGCAGGAACCGCCGTCCGAGCGCCGCCGCGACGGCCCCGGTCGTCCCGCTGCCGGCGAAGAAGTCGAGCACGAGGTCCCCGGGCCGACTCGACGCCTGGACGATCCGGCGGAGCACCCCCTCGGGCTTCTGCGTCGGGTACCCGGTCTTCTCGCGACCCGTCGGCGACACGATCGTGTGCCACCACACGTCGGTGGGGAGCTTGCCGCGTTCGCGCTTCTCGGGCGTGACGAGGCCGGGCGCCATGTAGGGCTCGCGGTCGACCGCCTCGGAGTCGAAGTGGTACCGCTCCGGGTCCTTGACGTAGACGAGGATCGTGTCGTGCTTCGTCGGCCAGCGGGTCCGGGATTTGGCGCCGTAGTCGTAGGCCCAGATGATCTCGTTGAGGAACGCGTCGCGGCCGAACAGCGCGTCGAGCAGGACCTTGGCGTAGTGCGCCTCGCGGTAGTCGAGGTGGACGTACAGCGTGCCGTCGTCGGCGAGCACCCGCCAGGCCTCCGCGAGCCGCGGCTCGAGGAACGACCAGTAGTCCTCGAACCGGTCGTCGTACCGCATGAGGTCACCCCGGACGCGTTCGTACGACCGCCCCTGGAACCCCCGGACGGGGCCGTCGACGGCGCGGACCGCCGTCGACGCACGACGCGTCTGGGTCCGTCCGGTGTTGAACGGCGGGTCCAGGTAGACGAGCGTCGCGAGCCCGTCGGGCAGCGTCGCGAGGACGTCGAGGTTGTCGCCGTGCACCACCCGGTCGGGCTCGACCGCGGGGCGGGGCTCGACGTCGGTGACGGGGACGGGGTGCACCCGCTCATCATGACGCGCTCCGCGGGCCGGGAGGCACGCCCCGCGCCGCTCGCGTGCGTCGCGTCCGGCATAGGCTGACGGGATGCACGGCGAGTACAAGGTCCCCGGAGGCAAGCTCGTCGTCGTCGACCTCGAGGTCGTCGACGGCCGGATCGACGGGTTCCGTCTGGCGGGGGACTTCTTCCTGGAACCGGACGACGCCCTCCCCCGCATCGACGCGGCGGTGAACGGCCTGCCGGTCGAGACCGACGCCGCGGGCATCGCGGCCGCCGTCCGGGCCGCCCTGCCCGAGGGCGCCGTCCTGCTCGGGTTCACCCCGGAGGCGGTGGCCACGGCCGTGCGTCGGTCCCTGGCCCGGGCCTCGACCTGGCAGGACCACGACTGGGAGATCATCCACGAGGGCCCCATCCCGCCGAACGAGCACCTGGCGCTCGACCAGGTCCTCACCGAGGAGGTCGGTGCCGGACGCCGCGGTCCGACCCTGCGGATCTGGGAATGGGACCAGCCCGCCGTCGTGATCGGCAGCTTCCAGTCCCTGCGCAACGAGGTCGACCCGGCCGGTGCGGCGCGGTACGGCGTCGAGGTCGTCCGCCGCATCTCCGGCGGGGGCGCGATGTTCATGGACGCGGGCGCGATCATCAGTTACTCGCTCTACGTGCCGGCGGACCTCGTGCAGGGCATGAGCTTCGCCGACTCCTACGCGTACCTCGACGAGTGGGTGATCGAGGCGCTGAAGTCCCTGGGCATCGAGGCCTGGTACCAGCCCCTCAACGACATCACCTCGGCGAAGGGCAAGATCGGCGGTGCCGCGCAGAAGCGGCTCGGCACGGGCGCGGTCCTGCACCACGCGACGATGAGCTACGACATGGACGGCGAGAAGATGGTCCAGGTCCTGCGCATCGGCCGCGAGAAGATGAGCGACAAGGGCACCACGAGCGCTGCGAAGCGGGTCGATCCCCTGCGGTCGCAGACGGGTCTGTCACGCGCCGAGATCATCGACCGACTCATCGCGACGTTCACCCGGCTGTACGGCGCGCACGAGGGCCACGTCACGCCGGAGGAACGTGCCCGCGCCCAGGAGCTCGTCGCGACGAAGTTCGCCACCCGCGAGTGGCTCGAGCGCGTCCCCTGATGCAGGGCGTGGCGCCCGGGAGGAGGGGACTCCCGGACGCCACGCGAGCATCGTCGACGCCGGACCAGAGACGGGGACTCGAGGATCATGAGAATCACCCGCGCGGCTGATCCCCCGCGCGGACGACCCACGTAGCCTCGGTGCTCGTGAACTGGTTGATCCTGCTCGGCGCGGTGGCGGCGGCCGTGCTCGCGACGTGGGTCGCGGACCGACTCGGCTGGGTCGACCTGTCGAACAAGGCGAGCCGGGGCGGCTCGTCCGGTGGTGCCATCGCGATGATGGACGAGGTGTTCGCGCCGACCCGTCACGAGACGCAGGCCGAGTTCGATCGGCAGTCGCGCCTCCCGGTCGAGGCGCCGACGCCGGCGGACGACGACCACGACCTGCTGAGCGGCCACGTGCTCATCCGGGTGCCCACGGTCCGTGCGGACCGCGGGCCGGCTCGTGCCGGGGCGCACGAGCGCAGCTTCTAGACCGCCAGGAGCTCCTGGTAGTCCGGGTGCTTCTCGATCCAGGCGTGCACGTAGGAGCACTGCGCGACCACCGACCGGTCGGATCCCGCACGGACGTCGTCGAGCGCTCCGCGGACCAGGATGGACGCATTGCCGCCGCCACGGTGCTCGGGGTCGACCTCGGTGTGCACGAAGCGGATGACGTCGCCGTCGATCTCGTACGCGGCGAAGCCGATGACGGCACCGTCCTCGACGAGTGAGTACTGGTTCTGGTCGGCGTCGTTCCGCACTTCGGTCGTCATCCGGCCGAGGCTACGCCCCCGCCCCGGACGTCCGCAGTGCGGGTGTGAGCGTTCAGCCAGGCGACCAGGTCGGCGATGACCTCGTCCCGGTTCGTCTCGTTGTAGACCTCGTGTCGCGCGCCCTCGTACACGTGCACCCGCACGTCGGTGAGGCCGGCGCGGCCACGGTACGCGCGGGCCAGTCGGTGCACGGAGCGCGGGCCGCCGAGCGGGTCGTCGGACCCGACCTGCAGGAGCAGCGGCAGGTCGTGCGGGATCCGACGCCGCGGGACGCCGAGCAGCCGGAGGGTGTCGGCGATCCCGAACAGCCCGATGACGTCCGCCTCGGCCGCGAGCGGGTCACCCGCCATCGCCTCGATGATCGCGCGGTCGCGGGTGAGCCACTCGTACTTCGTCGGCCCGAGGTGCGCGTGCCGCTTGTTGAGGTCGCCGCCGTTCATCCAACCGGGCACACGGTAGGCGGACCCGGACAGCACGAGGCCGTCGTACTCGCCGCTGGCGGTGTTGACGATCTTCTGCGCCATGATCGATCCCCACGAGTGGCCGAGCAGGACGATCGGGAGCCCCGGGTGTGCCTGCCGCGCGACCTGCGTCATCTGCTGGACGGCGGCCACGGCGGCGCGGAGACCGCCGGGTCCGAGCCGGCCGAGCTGCGTCCGGTCGTCACCGTGCTGTCGGAGGCCCGTCCGCCCGTGCCCGCGGTGGTCGTTGACGACGACGGTCCACCCCGCGGCGACGAGGTCCCGGGCGAGCGACGCGTACCGCCCGCCGTGCTCCCCCACCCCGTGGGCGATCTGCACGACGCCGTGCGGGTCCGCCGCGCTCCAGGTGTCGTAGACGACGTCGATCCCCCACGCGTCCCTGAACGTCGCCTCGATCGGCGCGCTCGGACCGGGCGGTGTCGGCTGCGATGCGGTCACCGCACCATCTTGCCGCGCCGACGCCCGAGTTCACCCGCTGTTCACCTCGGCGCGTGCGGCACTCGCCTAGCGTGGCGCCCGTGTCGGCAGTCCCGCTGCCGACGCCCTCACGACAGGAGGCAGCATGGACGTCCTCGTCACCGTGGTCCTCGTGATCGTCGTCGCCCTGGTGTTCGACTTCACGAACGGGTTCCACGACACCGCCAACGCGATGGCCACGTCCGTCGCGACCGGTGCCCTCAGACCGCGCACCGCGGTGCTCATCTCGGCGTCGCTCAACCTCGTCGGCGCGTTCCTGTCCACGGAGGTCGCCTCGACGGTGTCGCAGGGGATCATCAACGAGGGCCAGAGCGGCATCGAGATCACACCCGTCATGATCTTCGCCGGCCTCGTCGGCGCGGTGCTCTGGAACCTCGCCACGTGGTACCTCGGCCTGCCGTCGAGCTCGACCCACGCGTTGTTCGGCGGTCTCATCGGGGCCGCGGTCATCGGCGCCGGGTTCCAGTCGGTGAGCTGGACCACCGTGGTGTCGAAGGTCGTCCTGCCGGCCCTGTTCTCCCCCGTGATCGCGGGCGTCATCGCACTCGTCGCGACGTTCGTGGCCTACCGCTTCACCCGGAACGCGACGACGCACGGTGCTGCGACGGGGTTCCGGCACGGGCAGACGATCTCGGCGTCGCTGGTGTCCCTGGCCCACGGGACGAACGACGCGCAGAAGACGATGGGCGTCATCACGCTCACGCTCGTCGCGGCGCACTACCAGGAGTCCGGGACCGGCCCCGAGCTGTGGGTGATCCTCGCCTGCGGCCTGGCGATCGGCCTCGGCACCTACACCGGCGGCTGGCGGATCATGCGGACGGTCGGCAAGCGGATCTCGGACGTCCAGTCGCCCCAGGGGTTCGCCGCCGAGACGAGTTCGGCCGCGACGATCCTCATCTCGAGCCACCTCGGGTTCGCCCTGTCGACGACGCACGTGACGAGCGGGTCCGTCGTCGGGTCGGGCCTCGGCAAGCGGCTCGCCGACGTGCACTGGGGCGTGGTCGGGAGGATCGCCTCGGCCTGGGTGATCACGCTGCCCGCCGCCGCGGTGGCCGGTGGCATCGCGACCTGGATCGCGTCGTCCTCGGCGATCGGGCTCGTCATCGTGGCGTTGCTCGCGGTCGCCGGTGGCGGGACCTTCGTCATGCTCGCCCGACGCAAGCCGATCACCCACGAGAACGTCAACGACGAGCCGGCCCCGGAGCGCGAGCCGGTCGCCGCCGGAGCGGAGGCCTGACGTGGGGTCCACCATCGACTGGAGCGCCATCGGCGAGGTGTTCGGCGTCGGGTTCGTCGCCGCGGTGGGCATCGTCGTCGTCTACACCCTGGGCCTCCGCCTGCTCGGGGTCGGCCAGCCGCAGGACCCGCGCGGTGAGGCGACGACCTCCGACCAGGAGGCCCCGCGTTCGGGCCGCACGCCGCCCGCGGCGATCGCCGGTGCGGGACTGTGCTTCGCGGTCGGCGCCGCCGCGGTGCTGTTCGGGATCTGGCTGACGGTCCCCCAGTTCCACTGACGGCCGCCCCGGCCAGGGCTGGCCGGCCCGGCCAGGGCTGGCCGGCCCGGCCAGGGCTGGCCGGTCCACCAGGTCCGGCCGGTCCTCCAGATCCTTCGAGATCGCAGAAGATGCCGCTTTGGCCCCTTCCGAAGCGGCATCTTCTGCGATCTCGACGCAATGGGGGCGACCCCATGGCGACCGGTGGGCGCGGGCGACCGCGCGGGCACGCGGCTGCGCCCTCCGCGGAACCAGTTCGTTCGCCGAACTAATTTGATAGGCTAACGATGTGTCCGTCGAAGTCCCCGCTCGCCCCGACCGGGCGACACCGCACGCATCGCTGAGCAGCGATCTGCGGATGACCGTTAACCGCCTGTCCCGGACCCTCCGCGCCCAGAAGGCCGACGCCTCCGTCCCGGATGCCCAGTTCTCCGCCCTCGCGCAACTGCACCGGAACGGTCCTCGCTCCCTGGCCGACCTCAGCGATGCCGAGGGCATCACGCCTCCCTCGATGACGAAGACCGTGAACGCCCTCATCGAACGCGGGCTGGTCCGGAAGACCGAGGACGCCGTCGACAAGCGCAAGGTCCTGATCAGCGCCACCGATGCTGGTTCCGCCTTCGTCCGGGAGACCCGTCGTCGCCGCGACGCCTGGCTCGCGCCCCGCATCGCCAAGCTCACACCCGCCGAACGGCGCACCCTCGCCGACGCCACCGACATCCTGAGGAGGCTCACCCAGCAGTGACCGCCATGTTCAGTTCCCTCTCGGGACGCAACTACCGCATCTGGTTCTCCGGCGCCCTCGTGTCGAACGTCGGCACGTGGATGCAGCGCACCGCGCAGGACTGGATCGTCCTGACGCAGTTCACCCACGACAGCGCCGTCGCCGTCGGTATCACGATGGCGTTCCAGTTCGGGCCGCAGCTCGTGCTCATGCCGATCACCGGACTCGTCGCCGACCGGTTCGACCGCCGGCGCACCCTGATGGTCACGCAGGCCCTCATGGGAGCGCTCGGTCTCGCACTCGGGATCATGGTGGTCACGGGCGCTGCCTCGCTCCTGTCGGTCTACGGGTTCGCACTCGCGCTCGGCATCGTCGCCGCCTTCGACACCCCCGTGCGCCAGGCCTTCGTGTCGGACGTCGTCCAGGGCGAGAACGTCGCGAACGCCGTCGCACTCAACTCCGCCTCGTTCAACGGTGCCCGACTCATCGGCCCCGCGATCGCCGGCGTGCTCATCACCGCCATCGGTTCCGGTTGGGTGTTCGTGATCAACGCGGCGTCGTTCCTGGCGGTGCTCATCGCGCTGCGGTTCGTCGACCCGGCACAGCTCGCTCGGCGCATCCGGCCGAAGCGCGGCAAGGGTCAGATCCGCGCGGGGTTCACCTACGTCCGCACCCGCCCCGACATCGTCGTGGTGCTCTGCATGATCTTCGTGGTGGGGACGTTCGGCCTCAACTTCCCGATCTTCACGTCCACCATGGCGCGCGTGGAGTTCCACCGCGGCGCGGGCGAGTTCGGCCTGCTCAACTCGGTCATGGCGATCGGTTCGGTGCTCGGTGCACTCCTGTCGGCCCGTCGCGAACGTCCGCGCCTGCGCCTGCTCGTCGTCGCGTCCACGGGCTTCGGGCTCGCATGCGCCGTCGCCGCGGTCATGCCCACGTACGCCACGTTCGCGATCCTGCTCGTGTTCGTCGGGCTCTCCGCCATGACGTTCATGACCACCGCCAACGCCCTCGTCCAGACGACGACGGAACCGGCGATGCGCGGCCGGGTGATGGCGCTGTACATGGCGATCTTCGCGGGTGGCACACCCATCGGAGCGCCGATCGTCGGCGCCGTCGCCGACTCCTGGGGTCCGCGGTGGGCGCTCGGCGTCGGGGCCCTGTCGGGGTTCGTCGCCCTCGCGATCGCGCTCGTCTGGTTGTCCCGGTTCCAGCACCTCCGACTCCGGTACGACGCGGACAGTCGGCTCCACCTGGCCGTGACGAGCTCGATCCCGATGGTCGGCGGGCGTCGGGCGCGCGCGGCGATGCAGGCCGAGTTCGCCTCGGAGGAAGCCGTCGCGAACCGCACCAGCTCCGCCTGAGGTCAGCGGCCTCCGGCCCAGGACGGGGCCGCGTCCGTCGGGAAGTACCGGGCACGGATCGCGTCGGACACCTCCGTCGTCGCCTGCCGCACCTGCTCCATGCGGCTCGGCAGGTCCTCGAGGATCGCGGCCACGGGCGCGGCCTCGAGCGACGACCGGATCCCACCGAGGAGGTGCTGGGCATCGTCCTCCGTACCGGCCCGCTCCGTCGCCGCCTCGACCTCGCGGAGGCACTGCTCGGCGCGGCGCACCGAGAACAGGACGGAGCGCGGGAACGACGGGTCGAGCAGGAGGAACTCGGCAGCAGTCCGCGCCGACGGCACACCGCGGTGCGTGTGCAGGTACGGCTCGTAGGCGCCGCACGAGCGGAGGATCGTGGTCCAGCTCGGCCCGGCGACCTCGGTGAGCATGCGGCTGGCGAGCAAGCGCGCGGTCAGGTCGGCCCGCTCGATCGAGCGGCCGAGGGTGAAGAAGTTCCAGGTCTCGTCGTGGCTCGTGGTGGACTCGATGATCCCCACCGCGAGCGCACTCCGCTCCCGCACCCACCCGAAGAACTCGTGCACCTTGTCGCTCGCGACCTTGCGGGGCATGCGCGCCCGCGTCGTGTTGAGGCACTCCCACAGCTCGGTCGACACGAACTCGCGGGCGCGGCGTGCGTCCTCGCGGGCCGCGCCCAGGGAGTACGCGATCGAGGCGGCGTTGTGCCGGTCGACGGCGAGCATGCCGAGCACGTCCGCACGGGTGAGTCGCTCGTCGTCGGGCACCGATGCCCCCAGGACGCCGAGCAGACTGCGGCAGGCGAGGTCCTCCTCGATCCACGGCTCCTCGTTGAGCAGTTGCAGGTGGACGTCGAGGAGCCGGGCGGTCCCGTCCGCGCGTTCGACGGAGCGGCCGATCCCGAAGACGCTCTCGGCGGTGCGGCTCAGCACGTCGCCTCCTCGGACGCTCCGGACCCGTCGGCCGCAGCGGACGGAGCGGCCATGCCGAGAACATAACGACTCGTGATTGCCGCGGTGTTTCATGCCCGGGTCACGGATGTTGCGGATGCGTGGGCGCGTCCGCAATGTCCGGAGGCGCGCCGGGCAGCAACGACGTGCACGGACCGGACGTGCCGATCGCGACGGAGTGGGCGGGGAATGCTGTGCCGCCTATGACGGTTACATCGGCACCCGAACAAGGAGCCAAGATGACCACCACGACGACACCGCGACCACGATTGCCGCTCAACACGTTCGGGATCTCGTTCGGCACGGCAGGTATCGCCGGTACCTGGACCACGGCCGGCGACCTGCTCGGAGCGCCGGCCGCCATCGGCGAAGTACTGTGGGCCGCCGCGGCGGTCGCCTGGGTCGTGACCATCGTCCGGTACCTGCGCCGACCGGGCGGGATTGGAGCAGTCGTCGCCGACCTCCGCCACCCGGTCCTCGGTCCGTTCGCCGCGCTCGTGCCCGCGGTGGGGTCGCTGCTCGCGGTGCACGTGTCGACGTGGGCGCCGACGGTCGGGGCGGTCGGCGTCTGGGCGATGCTCGCGCTGACCACGGCATTCGGTGCGTGGTTCGTGACCGACCTGCTCACCACGCCTCGCGACCCGGGAACGCTCCACGGCGGGTACCTGCTCCCGACCGTCGCCAGCTCGCTGCTCGGCGCGCAGGCGCTCGCGACCATCGGTCACCCGGCACTCGCGACGGGCTTCTTCGCGACCGGCGTGCTGTTCTGGCTCCTCGTCGGCGCCGTGCTCCTCGTTCGGTTCGCGACCGGACCGGCGATCCCGGCCGCACTCCTGCCCACGCTCGCGATCGTCTCCGCACCGCCGGCGGTCGCCGGCAACGCCTGGTGGGTGCTGACAGCAGGCGCCCCGTCCGTCGTGCACACCGCCCTCGCCGGCACCATGGTCGCCTTCCTCCTCCCGCACGCCTTCCTCGTCCGTCGCTACCTCAGGTCCGGGTTCGCGATCGGCTTCTGGGCGATGACCTTCACGACAGCCGCGAGCGCCACCTACGGGATCCGGCTGCTCACGTCCACGGACCTCGGGACGCTCGGCATCGCGTCGGCCTGGGTCGTCGTGGCGCTCGCGACGGTGATCGTGGGCAGCATCGCCATGCGGTCCATGGGGCTGTTCCTCCAGGGACCCCATGATGCAGCTACAGCTGCAGTGCCCGCGGCCGATCGGCGAAGCAGTAGATCCCTCGACTGACTAGCTGCTAGATGATCTAGCATGTCCTCCATGTCCGAGCCAACGACGCAGGCCCGGGGCTTCTGGGACAGTGCCTCCCCGGCCTCGGTGACCGACGTCCTCGAGGCGCTCCGTCAGCTCCGCGAGGCCGAGCAGCGCGCCCACCGCCGAGCGTGTGCGTCCCTCCACGTGGGCGAGAACGGCCTGCACGCGTTGCGCTTCCTGCTCGAGGCCGGGGCCGTCGGGCAGGACGTCAACGCGAAGGACCTCGCGGTCCGGCTCGGGGTGACCGCGGCCTCCACCTCGGTGCTCGTCGAGCGACTCGTCCGGAGCGGGTACGTCGAGCGTCACCCGGACCCGCAGGACCGCCGTGGCGTGCTCCTCACGGCCACCGGCCCGGCCGCCCACCGCGCCCGTCGCGTGATCGCGGAACTCGACGCGACACGGGGTCGAGCGGTGGCGGACCTGCCTGCCGGAGCCGCTGACGTGGTGCTGCGGTTCCTCACCGAGATGGCCGATGCGGTGGGTGCCGAAGATTCCGTACCCGCGGGTATGGACAATTCTAGTTAGGCCATCTAGATTGTGACCCGCGAGGCAAGAGGTGCGGCGCCGTTCGGGTCGGAGCCGGACCTCTCTCCTCCCTTGGACGGTGCGGCCTCGTTCGGGTCGATGGCCGCACCGTCCCCCTTCTCCTCGCCGCTCGCGGGACTCTGTCCGTCCTGCCACGCTCCCGACCGGTGTCCATCCGCCCGGCGGTATCGTCGGCACATGGGGCACGACCAGGCAGACGAGGGATCGGACCCCGAGCGCGTGCCCGACCCGCATCAGGAGCGGACGGCGGAGCACGAGCGCAGGGTGCATCCCGAGGACACCATGCCCCTCGCCGAGCTCGATGCACATGCCCGCGCCGAGGCGGCACTCCGGCGCATCGCGGCCGGCAGCGACCCCGGGCGCGAGGCCTTCGACCTCGCGAACACCCTGAACGACGAGACCGTCGCGCGCGTGCGCGCTCGACTCACCCGCTGGTTCCGGCGACACTGACGCGGTCACCGCCGCACCGCCGCGAACGGCCTGGAGGCGCGCACACCGCCCGGCCGACCCGGTCCGGTCCGACCCGGCCCGCCGCGTCCTTGTCGGTCGGCGACGCCCGCGATCAGTCGGCCGCGCCCTCCGGCCGGAACCCCGTGACGACGGCGGCGATGTCGTCCCCACCGTGTCCCGCGGCGCTCGCCTGCCCGTAGACGGCCACGAGGGCGTCGAGCAGCGTCGTGCTGACACCGGACTCGTTCGCCGCGTCGACCATCAGGCCGATGTCCTTCCGGAGTCCGTCGAGCGCGAACTGCGGGTCGAACCGGTCCGCGATCATCGCGGCGCCCTTGGTGTGCGCGTACTGCGAGTCGGAGGCGCTGCCGTCGATCGCCTGCAGGAAGAGGTCGGGGTCGAGTCCGAGTGCGGTGGTGAGCGTGAGCGACTGCGCCGTCGCGGCCGTGATCGAGGCGATCCAGGCGTTCGCGGCGAGCTTCAGTGCGGTCCCGGCCCCGACCGCGTCCCCGGCGACGACGATCTTGACGCTGATGGCCTCGAGCACCGGCCGGACGCGGTCGAGGAACTCCTCCGGACCGGCGGCGAGCATGGTGAGCTTGCCCTGCTCCGCCGGTCCCTTCGTCCCGAGCATCATCGCCTCGACCAGGGTGATCCCGTGCTCGGCGGCGACGCGCACCACGCGCTCCGTGCCCTCGAGGCCGATGGTCGAACTCTGGACCCAGATGGCCGACTCGGGGGCCGCGTCCGCCGCCTGCCCGAGGACCTCGAGCACGGCGTCGGTGTCGAACAGCGTCAGCACGACGACCTGCGCCGATGCCACGGCGTCAGCGGGCGAGGTCGCGACCGTGGCGCCCTGTTCGCCGAGGGGCTGCGCACGCTGGGCGGAACGGTTCCACACGGTCACGTCGTGCCCCTCGCGCAGGAGCGACCCCGCGACGCCGGCACCCATCGCGCCCGTCCCCAACACCGTCACCCGCATGCGCGCCTCCTCCGTCCGGTGCCCGGCTCGGTCGCCGCGGCAGCGCCGCCGACGCTACGCCGAGGAGCCCGCGAGGACGGCGAGTCAGGCTGCGTCCGCCACGACCTCGAGCACACCCTGGCCGTAGGCCTCGAGCTTCGCGGCTCCGACGCCGCTGATCTGCGCGAGCTGCTCGAGCGTCGCCGGTCGCGTCGCCGCGATACCGCGCAGGGTGGCGTCGCCGAACACGACGTACGCCGGCACGCCCTGTTCTCGCGCGCGGGTGCTCCGCCACGCGCGCAGGGCCTCGAACAGGCCGGTGGCCTCGCTCGGGAGGTCCGTGGGCGCCGCCCGACGCCGGGTCGCCCGCGCGGGACGGGGCTGTTCGCGCCGGAGCCGGACCTGGACACGACCGGCCAGGACGTCGGCGCTCGTCAGGGTGAGCACGAGGGTGCCGTACCCGTCGCCCGAGACACCGACGAACCCCTGCGCCAGGAGCTGCCGCACGACGCCGCGCCACTCGCCCTCGGACAGGTCCTGCCCGATCCCGAAGGTCGCCAGGGACTCATGGCGCAGCTCCTGCACCCGCGGCGACTGCTTGCCGACCAGGATGTCGACGATGTGCCCCGCGCCGTACCGCTGGCCGCGCTCACGGTCGAGCCGGACCACGGTGGACAGGAGCTTCTGCGCGGGCACGGTGCCGTCCCAGGCCTCGGGCGGGGCGATGCACGTGTCGCAGTTGCCGCACGGCGTGGACTCCTGCCCGAAGTACGCCAGGAGTCGCACGCGGCGGCACTCGACCGTCTCGCAGAGGGCGAGCATGGCGTCGAGGTGCATGCTGAGCCGTCGGCGGTGGGCGGCGTCGCCCTCGGACTGGTCGATCATCCGACGCTGCTGCACCACGTCGTTGAGTCCGTACGCCAGCCACGCGGTCGACGGCAGGCCGTCACGTCCGGCACGGCCGGTCTCCTGGTAGTAGCCCTCGAGCGACTTGGGCAGGTCGAGGTGGGCCACGAACCGGACGTCGGGCTTGTCGATGCCCATGCCGAACGCGATCGTCGCGACCATGACGACGCCGTCCTCGCGCAGGAACGTCGCCTGGTTCCGGGCGCGCACCCCGGCGTCGAGTCCGGCGTGGTACGGCAGCGCCGGCACCCCGCGTTCCACGAGCGCGGCGGCGGTCCGCTCCACCGACGCCCGGGACAGGCAGTAGACGATGCCGGCGTCCCCGGCGTGCTCGGTGGTGATGAACTTGAGCAACTGCTGCAACGCGGCTGCCTTGGGCTCGATCCGGTACTGGATGTTCGGGCGGTCGAAGTCCGCCACGAAGTGCGCGGCGTCGTCGAGGCCGAGCCGGGCGGAGATCTCGCGGTGCGTCTGCGGCGTCGCGGTGGCCGTGAGCGCGATCCGGGGCACGCTCGGCCACCGTTCGTGCAGGACGCTGAGTTCGAGGTAATCCGGCCGGAAGTCGTGCCCCCACTGGGCGACACAGTGGGCTTCGTCGATGGCGAAGAGGCTGATCGCCGCGCGGTCGAGCAACGCCCGCGTCGACTCGAGCCGGAGTCGCTCGGGCGCCAGGTAGAGCAGGTCGACCCGACCGTCCACGAGGTCGCGTTCGACCCGGGCACGTTCGTCGGGCGTCTGCGTGGAGTTGAGGAACGCCGCGCGCACGCCGTTCGCGGCGAGGGCGTCGACCTGGTCCTGCATGAGCGCGATGAGCGGGGACACGACGACGCCGACGCCGTCGCGCACGAGGGCGGGCACCTGGTAGCACAGCGACTTGCCGCCGCCGGTCGGCATGAGCACGAGCGCGTCGCCGCCACCGACCACCTGGTCGATGATCGCCGCCTGCTGCCCGCGGAAGGCGTCGTACCCCCAGACCCGCTGCAGGACCTCGAGCGGCGCCGACCGCGCACTCGACGCGTCTCGCGCACCGGAGACCCCGGGCGCGCGGAGGGACGAGGGACTGCTCATGCCGGCAGCCTACGGGCGTCCGCCGACACGGTCCTCCCGGTCCGTCCCGGTGTGGGCGATCACGCTCGCGTCCGAGGTGGGGAGGACGTCCGCGGTGGTGGGCACGGCCTCCCAACCGGGCTCGACGGTGCTGCTCCAGATCGGCGTCCGCCCGCGGAACCGCGGACCCTCCGCGCCCGGGCGTCGACGGTCCAGCCGCGACCGCCGCGCGAGCAGGTCGACGAGCAGCGCGTAGATCCCCATGGTCACGATGGTGACGATCGCGCCACCGGCCGAGCCGTCGGAGGACGTGGTGTCGAGCCGCGACCACCCCGGGGCCTGCAGCAGGAAGATGACCACGTTGTTGAGCGCGTGGGCGAGGATCCCCGACTCGAGGCCACCCGTCCGCCAGGCGAGGATCGCCGCGATGGCGCCGAACGACCCCACGTCGACGATGCCCCACACGTCGTACCCGTTCGGCAGGTGCAGCAGGGCGAAGCAGATCGTCGACACGAGGACGGCCGGGATCGGGTTCCGCACCCACGAGCCGATCGTCTGCATGAGGAACCCGCGGAAGATGTACTCCTCGGCCGCGGCCTGGAACGGCACGAGCACGACGACCATGACCACGGTCACGATGAGCGTCGTCGAGGACACCGTCTGGTGCCCGAGCTGCCGTGTGCCGAAGGTGAGGAAGCCGGCGCCGGGCGTGTGGAACATCGACCAGCCCTGGATGCCGACCGTGAGGACCGCGAGCACGAGGAGCGGGAGCAGACAGCGCGCCATCCACCCCCAGCGCACGCGGAACCGCACCGAGGACAGCTGACCCCACGGTCCGAGCCCGGCGATCCGGACCGCCGCCATGATCGCCGGCAACAGCAACACGAGGGAGGCGAGCGTCAGCCCGAGCACGAGCGGATCCGTCGACGACAGCGCGTCGTGCTGGATCTCGTGCGCGAACCGCTGGAGGCCCGACACACCCGATCGCGCCAGGATCGGCACGAAGAACCCGATCGCGATGAGCACCTGGCTGACGAGGTAGAACCCGAGGAACACGGCGAGCGCCACCAGGGGTCGCCACCACCGCCAGCGCGAGTGGACGCGGAACAGGCGGTGGTAGGGGACGCTCACGCCGGAAGGCTACCGGGCCGACCTCGCCGGACACTCCGCTCCGGCGGCGGGACCCGCGTCCGCGTCCGCCCGGAGCCTGCCGGGAGGCCCGTGGTACGCATGACGTGTGCGTTACGTCATCATCGGGGCCGGATCGATCGGCGGCGCCCTGGCGGCCCGCCTCGCCCGCCACAGCCCGAACCCGCCCGTCCTCGTCGCCCGCGGGGCCCGGGCCGCGGCCCTGCGCGACCGCGGGATCCGGCTGCGGACACCCGACGAGGACGTCACCGTCCCGGTCGCGGTCGTCGAGGCCCCGGACGAGGCCGCGCTCCGCGACGACGACGTGCTCGTCCTGACGACGAAGACGCAGCAGGCGGACGAGGCGCTCCGGACCTGGGCGGACGCGCCCGTGCACGACGCCGGCGGCACGGTCATCGGTACCGCGGGCGACCTGCTCCCCGTCTGCACCGCACTCAACGGGGTCGAGTCCGAACGCATCGCCCTCCGGTACTTCGAACGCGTGTACGGCGTCTGCGTCTGGCTCCCCGCGGTGAGCCTCGACCCCGCCGAGGTCGTCGTGAGCATCGCGCCGACCATCGGCATCCTCACCATCGGCGCGTACCCGGCCCGCCCGGTCGACGACGACCGGGTCGTGGCGGCGTTCGCGGCGGACTTCCGCGCGAGCGGCGTCGACGTGTACCCGGAGGCCGACGTGATGGGGTGGAAGTACCAGAAGCTGCTGTCGAACCTGGCGAACGGCCTCCAGGCCCTGCTCGGTCCGGACGGGGCGTCCTGGCGGGACCTCGCGTCGGCGCTCCGTGAGGAAGCCCTCGGGGTCTACGCCGCCGCCGGTGTCCAGGCGGTGTCCGACGCGACCGAGAAGGCCCGACGGGGCGACACGTTCCGCTCCCGCCCCGTCCCCGGCGTCGAGCACGAACTCGGCGGGTCGTCCTGGCAATCGCTCGTGCGCGGGTCCGGCTCGATCGAGACCGACTACCTCAACGGCGAGATCGCGCTGCTCGCGCGGTCGGCCGGCACGCACGCACCGCGGAACGCGCTCGTGCAGCACCTGGCACGCGTCGCCGCCCGCGACCACCTCCAGCCCGGAGCCGTCACACCCGACGAGATCCGCAGCCGGTTCGCGACACTGGCGGCGGGGGTGGCGGCGTGAGCGCGCTGGACGGCATCCAGGTCCGGCCCGGCACCGCGATCGAGGCGGACGCGTGCGTCGACCTCTGGTTGGCGGCGCTCACCGACCGCGACGGCGAGGACCAGGGCGCGCCCGTGCGGGAACGCGCCCGGTCCAAGTTCGCCCTGCCGGGGGCGGAGCTCCTCGTCGCGACCCGCACCGGTGACGACGGCGCCGGGTCGGAGATCGTCGGCTTCGCCGTGACGAGTGACCGGGGCGACGCGGTGGTCGGGCTCGAGCTGTTCGCCACGCGGCCGGACGCCAGGGGTCTGGGCGTCGGACGGGCCCTGCTCGAGCGCGTCCTCGCCGAGGCCGAGGCCAGCGGCGCGGTGCTCGTCGAGCTCGAGAGCCGGGTGACCAACGCCCGGGCCATCGCGGTGTACGAGGCAGCGGGGTTCCGGCCGGAGGGCGACCCCGTGCCGCATCCACTCGGCGGCGACCCCGTCGTCCGGTACGCGTTGCCGGTCGTCGGGGCCTGAGCGCCGCGCGGGTCACACCGTCGTCCGCACCGTCGACCCTCCGCCCGGTGCTCGCCGGACCTCGATCCGGTCGGGGATCCGCTGCTTGAGTTCCTCGACGTGGCTGACGATGCCGACCTGGCGTCCGCCGGCCGTCAGACGCGTCAGCTGCCCGACGACGCCGTCGAGCGTCTCCGGGTCGAGCGTGCCGAACCCCTCGTCCACGAACAGGGTGCCGAGCTCGACACCGCCGGCCTCGGCCTGGACGACGTCGGCGAGGCCGAGCGCCAGACACAGCGACGTCGTGAACGTCTCGCCACCCGACAGGCTCCGCGGGTCGCGCGTCCTTCCGGTCTCGTGGTCGCGCACCGCGAGCGCCAGGCCCGTGCGACGGGCGCGCGAGGACGTCTCGCGCTCGTCCGAGGCCTCGAGCGCGAACCGGCCCCCGAGCATCGCGCCGAGTCGACTGTTCGCGGCGGCGACGACGTCCTCGAACCGCCGCATGAGCACGTACGTGCCGAGCGTGATGCCCGTCGGGTTGACGCTCGACGCCGCGGTCGCGATGTCGGCGAGGCGGACCACCGCGCGGCTCTCGGCCGAGGTCTCCTGTCGTGCCCGGACCGCCCGGGTGAGGTCGGCGCGTCGAGCCGAGGTCGCGACCGCACGGGCCTCCGCGGTCGCCGCCGCACCGGTGGCGGCCTGGAGGGCCTCCTCGGCTCCGTCGGCACGCGTCCGGACGGCCTCCAACTCGGCTCCGTCGACGGCGTCGTGCTCGGCCGCGGCGACGTCCGCCTCGGCGAGGCCGGCCTGCACGACCGCGTGCTCGCGTTCGGCTCCCGCGACCTCGGACCGGAGCCGCGCCGCCTCGTCCGGCCCGAGCCCGGCGGCGCGGGCGGCGTCGGCGTCGGCGAACCCCGCGTCCCCCAGCGCGCGCTCGACCTCCGCTGCGCGGGCCAGCACGTCACGGTCGTCGCTCCGCAGTGCGTCCGCCGCGGCGGCGACGGCTGCGCAGGCGGCCGCGTCACGATCGAGCGCGGCGACGGCCTGGTCGAGCGAGCCGGTGCCGACACCGCCGGCGTCGACCACCGAGGCACGGCAGCGCTCCACGATGGCCTCGTCGGCGGCGAGCGCGGCGGCATCGGCGGCGTGGCCGGCGCGCCCGGCCGCCACCTGCGCGGCCAGCGTGCTGCGTTCCTCGGCCAGGGCGCGGGTGTCGCGGTCGAACGCCTCGAGTCGCTCCTCGGCCCGGGCGACCTCGGCCGCGGCAGCGTGCGCACGCGCGATCCGGTCGCGCAGCGCCGACGCGGTCGCGGCGACGGACTCGGGCGTCGCCGCACCGATGGCGGTGGTGAGCCGGTCGCACTCACGCCGCGCGACGGCCTGCCGAGCGGCGGCGGCGCGTTGGTCGACGTCGGCGGTGGCGCGGGCGTCGGCGGCGGCCTCGATGTCGTCGTCCGTCGGGTGGCCGTCGAGCGGCGCCGCGACCGCCGGGTGGTCGACGGAACCACACACCGGGCAGGGCTCTCCCGGCGTCAGGACGCCGGCGAGCTCACCCGCGAGGCCCGCCGCCCGTCGTGTCCGCAGGTCGGCCTCGTGCGTGATGGCCGCCTGCGCCCGGAGCGACGCGGCGGCGAGGTCGGCGTCGGCGGCGGTCGCGTCGGCCGCGGCGCGGTCCCGGTCGTCGAGCAGGGCCCGCACGGCGTCGAGGTCGGCCAGCGCGCGCTCCGCGACGGGTCCGTCGGCGGCCCGGTCGGCGGCCGCACGGGAGGTCGTGACGAGCGCGAGCCGTTCGGCGGGCCGGGCGTCGAGGAGGGGTTCGAGCGCGGCGCGGCGCTCCTCGGCGCGGGCGAGCTCGGTGCGGGCCGAGGCGAGGGCGGCGCGCCGGGCCGGCAGATCGCGCTCGAGCGCGACGGCGTGTCGCGCGCCCGCGACGACGTCGCGGAGCGCGGCGGCGTGCGCGGCGAGCGCGGTGGTGTCGACCGCCGGCATCGACTCGAGGTCCTCGAACACGCTGCCGCCCGCGTCCAGCGGCGCGCCGCCGGCTCCGGCGCCCACCCCGACGGTGTGTCGTGTGAGGGCGTCCCGGTGCTCGGCGACGACCCGCGCGAGGTCCGCGCCGCGACGCTCCGCACGCGTCCGGGCGGTGTCGAGGCCGACGACCAGGCCGAGCACGCGACCGGCCCGTTCCGCGAGCTCGAGCCGGGCCCGGGCACCGGCGACCTGCTCCGCGCGGTCCGACAGCGCGGCCTGTCGGCGGAGCAGGTCCGCCCGGCGCCGGAGTGACCGCGCCCGGCGTTCCGCGTCCGCCAGGTCGGCGCGAGCGCGCGCGGCGGCACCCGCCGCGGCGTCCCGGGCCGTGGTCGCCTCGTGCGCGGCGGCGGTGACCTCGGCGACCACGGCATCGGCCGTGAGTTCGTCGACGGTCTCGAGGCCCGCCGCCTCGGCGAGGCGGTTGAGCGCGTCGTGCACGGCGGCGTCCGCACGCTCGACCGCCGCGGCGGCCGCACGGCGGCGAGCGACGAGTTCCTCGGTCGTGCGCTCGTACACGTCCGTGCCGAACAGCGACTGCAGCAGTGCACGACGGTCCTCACCGGGAGCGCGCAGGAAGCGGGCGAACTCCCCCTGCGGCAGCACGACGGTCTGCACGAACTGGGCGCGGTCGAGCCCGATGATGCGCTGGACCTCGGCGCCGACCTCTTGCGTCGCGATCGACAGGGGTTCCCCGACGGCGTCCCCGGGCGCGGCCAGCCGCCACAGGCGGGCTGACGCGTTCTGCCGCGTCGTGCCGCCTCCGCTCTTCTTCGGGCGGTCGTGGGCGGGGGTGCGCCGGACCCGGTGGACCCCTGCCGCGGTCTCGAACACGAGCTCGACGAACGGCTCGACCCCGGCATCGGCGTGGTGGCTGTGGAGGCGGTCCTTGCTCGCACCCTCGCCCGCGAGCGACCCGTAGAGGGCGAACACGACGGCGTCGATGATCGTCGACTTGCCCGCACCCGTCGGCCCTTCCAGCAGGAACACACCCGAGGCCCCGAGCGCCGCGAAGTCGATGTCGACCGTCTCGGCGTACGGACCGATGGCGGCGAGACGGAGGTGGTGCAGGTACATCAGCGCTCCCCTCCGGCGGCGAGGGCGGCCTCGTACGCGTCGCGCAACACGGCGGTCTCGGCCTCGGTCGCCGGGCCACCGGTCGCGAACGTCACGAAGTCGGCCGCGACCTCGACCGGGTCCGACGCGGCGGTGACGGTCGCGGCGGTGCGATCGGTGGCACCGCCCGCGGGCTCGTGGAGGATCGACAGCGCGTGGGGGAACCGGTCCTTCACCCGCGCGTACATGCGATCCGGATGCACGGTGTCGGTGACGCTCACACGGACCCAGGCATCGGCGTGCTCGGCGGCCGCCCCCTGCTCGATCTCGGCCATCGTCGCCCGGACGTCGACGAGCCGCCGCGGCACGGGTGCGGGGAGCAACTCGACGGACACCCCGCCGTCCGCACCGAGCTCCACGAGGGTCACCGACTTGCGCTGGTGCCGCTCGCCGAACGAGAACGCGAGCGGCGAACCGGCGTACCGGATGCGGTCGCCGTCGCCGACCCGCTGCGGGCCGTGCAGGTGCCCGAGAGCGACGTAGTCGATGCCGTCGAACACGCCCGCGGGCACGCGGTCGACACCGCCCACGCGGATGTCCTGCTCGCTCTCGCTCGGTGCGCCGCCGCCGACGAACGCGTGCGCGACCACGACGCTCCGGACACCGGGACGGCGACCGAGGTCGGCGCGGACCCGGTCGAGTGCGGCACGGACGACGGCCTCGTGCGAGCGCGCGAGCGGCGCGTCGGGATCGGCCGCGAGCGCATGGCGCACCATGTCCGGCGCGAGGTAGGGCACCCCGTAGACGGCGACCGTGCCGTGGTCGTCGTCCAGGAGGACCGGCTCGTGCAGCCGCTCGACCTCGGCGAGGATCCGGACCCGTTCCGCCATCACGCCGGCGGCGAAGCCGAGGCGCACGGCGGAGTCGTGGTTGCCGGGCGTCACGACGACGGGGGCGAGGGCGCTCAGTCGCTCCAGCACGCGGGACAGCATGCGGACGGCCGGTACGGGTGGAACCGCCCGGTCGTAGACGTCGCCCGCGACGACGACCAGGTCCACCGCGTGCTCCTGCACGAGATCGACGAGGTGGTCCAGGAAGGCCGCCTGGTGGTCGAGCAGGTCCGCGCCGAGCAGTGTCCGCCCGAGGTGCCAGTCCCCCGTGTGCAGGATCCGCATGTGCCCCCTCCGCCGCTGCGCCCGGAGCGTCCGGACCAGGTCACGGTAGCGGGCACCGCGGACATCGCCGGCTGCGCCGGGGTGTGGGCCCGCGGTCACGGTGCCGGTCAGGGACACCGCGCACCGCGGGGGTCTGGGAGGATCAGCGGCCGGCGGAGTAGAGCGCGCTGACCTGGGCAGCCGACAGGGCCGAGTTGTAGACCGCGACGTCGTCGAGGTCGCCCTTGTAGTAGTTGCTCGTGGGCGCGTTCTGCCAGCCGCTCAGGTTGTCGTACCCGATGCGCCACCAGCCGGAGTCGGGCTCGGCAGCGGTGTTCGTGTTCGTGGCGACGCTGACGCCGTCGACGTAGAGGACCATGCCGCTCGACGACATCGTGCCGACCACGTGGTGCCACCGGCCGTCCGTCACCGTCTTGGTCGACGTGAGGGTGATGTTGCCGCTGTTGTAGACGCTGAACGAGACGGCGCCCGCCGAGTTGATGTACAGCTGTCGGTCGTACGCGCTCGAGCTGCCCGTCTGGCTGTTGCCGAAGCCGATGACCTTGCCCGCGGCGGTGGAGGTCCGGATCCACGCCTCGACCGTGAACACGGAGGGGGCGGTGATCTTGGTGGTGGACGTCGAGGTGACCTGACCGGTCGCGCCGTCGAGCGTGACGTACGGGCTCGAACCGCACGTGCCGGCGACGCGGGTGACACCGCTCGACAGCGTGGCCGTCGTGCCGCTGGAACCGAGGTCGGTCTCGCTCGTGCCCGACGCCGCGTTGAACGCGTAGTCGATCGTCGGTGAGTAGGTCACGGTGCGACCGAGGCAGGAGAACGACGAGGCGGCCCCGAAGGACGCGCTCGTGGAGGTCATGGCGCCGAAGGGCGCGGCCTCGGCTTTGCTCGGCAGGAGCAGTCCGGTCCCGACGGCGGCGAGCGCGACGGCCGAGCCGACGATGAGGGCGAACAGGCGAGCGGGGAGACGGCGACGTCCCTCCCGGCCCTGTGCCGCGGGGGCACCGGACGGCACGTCCGCGTCGTCGTCCTCGTCCTCGTCGACGAGGACGGGGATGAGCAGGTCGTCGACGTCGTCCGGGAGGCCCTCCCCGGCTTCGTCGTCGTCCGTCGCGGCGACGACGGGGCCGCGACGGAGCGGTGCGTCGATCGTGGACAGGAACGCCATGGCGGTGAGCGCGAGGACGAGGATCGCGACCTTCTTCCACTCACCGTCGCGGAGCCACATGACGGGCATCCCGATGTACGGCACGCGGATGAACCCGACACCGTGGACGGCGCTGCGCGTGATCGGCGTGGAGTCCGCCTGCGGGTTGGCGTCGCCCTTGGTGATGATCTGGCCGTCCTCGCCCGCCTCGTGGAAGCGGTGGAGACGGAGCTCGCCCGGCTGGTCGGGGTCGTCGTACAGCAGGACCTGACCGAGGTGGAGGGAGGTCGGCGCGACCGGCTTCGAGACGACGACGTCGCCCGGCTGGAGGCGCGGCTCCATCGAACCCGTCATGACGGTGGTGGGATGCCAGCCGATGACGGCCGGTGCCACGGCCCAGAGCGCCATGCCGAGGATGGTGGCGATGACGCCGCGTGCGACGGTGGCGATGACCAGGCGGTTCCAGTCGCGCAGGTCACGGAGCCGGTCCACGCGCACCGCGGGCACCGCGGCGGGGGCCGGGATGGCGATGTTGGTCGTGGTCATGACTCGTTCCTCGGGGGCGGCACCGCTGGTGGTGGATCGGGCTGGTGGGTGGTGCTGGGTGGGAGGTCGTGCCTCCCGGTCGACGGTGGTGGTGTCGGCGGGACCGGGCGCAGTGGGGGCGCGCCCGGTCCCGCCGGTCCTGACCGCTCGCCGTCACGGGCGGTCAGGAGGTGGGGGCTCAGCTGTTCTGGGCCTCCCAGGTGAGGCCGAGCGCCGCCGTGCCGGCCTGCGCCGAGTTCGGGGTGGTCGACGAGACCGTGTAGGTGACCTGGTAGACGCGCGACTCCGAGGCGGAGCCGGTCGGGGTCCAGGTGCCGAGGCCGTTGCTGTAGTTCGTGTACGAGGACGCGAAGTTCGCGAGCGTGCCCGTGTAGAGCGTGCCGTTGGTGCTCGAGGGGGTGAAGCCCGTGCAGCTGCCGAAGCCGCCGCCGGTGCCCTGCTGGACCGAGATGTTCACGTAGGACGAGAGCCCGTTCGTGGTGGCCGCGCTCGTGCCGTAGAGCTTGACGGCCGAAGCGAGCGAGCCCGTCGAGGTGACCGTGATGCAGTTCGAGCCGGTCGAACCCGGCTTGAGGTTGGTGGCCGAGAAGAGTGCGGTGTTCGCGTCGTCGTCCGAGAGGGCGACGGTCCCGGCGGTCCAGTTGCTGGTGGGGTTCACCGTCGTGGCGGAGAAGGCCGAGTACGAGGCGGTGGAGACGACGACGCCGGAGGCGATCAAGGCGGCGGGGATGGCGATCCAGGCGGCGACACGGGCGGTGCGGGGGCTGACGCGGGGCATGACGGTACTCCTTGCGATGTGGTCTGCGATGTGGGATTTGGTACGACCATCAAGTTACTTTCCCGTCGTGCTGCTTACAAGCCGAGCCATACCCCCACTGCTGGGGACATGGCTTGATTATCAAGATACTTGCTGATCGAGATGCGACGAGCGAGGATGGAGTGCCGGCGGGAGCACGCTCGGCGCCGCCGACGATCAGGGACGACATGACGGACAACACCACCACGGCCACGGACAGGGCCCCGGGCACGGACGCGGACGCGGGCACGGACGCGGCGGCACTCTCCCGCGTGCTCAATGCGTACCGCCTCATGCAGGTGCACCACGCCCGCGTGCTGACCCGCGAGAGCGCCGCGCGCGGACTCAACGCCACGGACGCGCGCTTCGTGTTCTTCCTCTCGGTCGCGGAGGCCGGCGTCACCCCGAAGCAGGCGAGCGAGTACCTCGCACTCTCGACCGGTGCCACCACGAACCTCGTCGACCGCCTGGTCGACCGCGGACACATCGAGCGACGCCCGAACCCGGAGGACCGGCGGAGCGTCCTCCTGCAACTCACGCCGACGGGGGCCGAGACCGCCGAGCAGATCGGGGTCGTCTACCGCGCGGCGTTCGAGTCCGGGATCCCCACCGAGTACCTCGTCCCGCTCGCGCGGGCGTTCGAGCAGGTCGCCGCGCGCCTGGGCGAGTGCGCCAGCGCCGACGGCTGCCCGGACGCGGTCCACGCCGCGGGCTGATCCTCCACAGCGTCCCGGGTCCGCCCGTCCACCGTCGGCGCCCGGGGCTAGCGTGGCGGACATGACACCAGCAGAACTCCTCGCCGAAGCGTTCGCCCGCGTCCCCGAGACCGTCGAACGCGCCGTCCGGAACCTGTCGGAGGACCAGCTCGCCGCTCGGCCCGCCGCCGGTGCGAACACGCTCGCCTGGCTCGCCTGGCACATCGCCCGCGGGCAGGACGCGCAGATCGCCGACCTCACCGGCAGCGAGCAGGTGTGGACGAGCGACGGCTGGTACGACCGGTTCGGCCTGCCGTTCCCGGCCGACGCGCTCGGGTACGGCATGTCCCGCGACGACGTCGGACGGGTCCGCGCATCGTCCGACCTGCTGCTCGGTTACCTCCGCGCGACCACCGCCCGGACACTCGAGTACGTCCGGGGCCTCGCACCCGAGGACCTCGACGCCGTGGTCGACGAGGCATGGGACCCGCCCGTGACCGCCGGCGTCCGCCTCGTCAGCATCCTCGACGACTGCGTCCAGCACGCTGGACAGGCCGGGTACGTCCGCGGACTCCTCTTCTTCGTGTCCTGACGCGCAGGTGGGGAACGACGGGAGGGACGGCGCGGGTCACCCCGCGCCGTCCCTCCCGTCCGTGATCGCGCCCGGCGTCAGCGCTGCGCGAGCTCCGTGACGAGCGCGTCGCCGGGAGCGACGGGCGTCATCGGTGCGTCGATCTCGGCGCGCTCGAGCATGCCCTCCATCTTCCGGACGCGGTTCCGCGTGACGAGGGTCACGACGGTGCCCTCCTTGCCGGCACGGCCGGTGCGTCCGGCGCGGTGTGTGTACGTCTTGCACTCGTCCGGCAGGTCCGCCTGGATGACGAGCGAGACGTCGTCGACGTGGATGCCGCGCGCCGCGACGTCCGTGGCGACCAGGACGTTCACCCGGCCGCTCGTCAGGAGCGACAGGTTCCGGGTGCGTCGGGACTGGTTGAGGTCGCCGTGCAGGCTCGTCGCTCGGATGCCGGCGTCCTCGAGCTGGTCGGCCAGACGCTCGGCGTAGGCACGGGTCCGCGCGAACACCACGGTCTTGCCGTCGCCGCTCGCGAGTTCCTCGATGACGCGGTCCTTCTCGCGCTGCTCGACGACGAGGACCTGGTGGTCGATCGTCGACGACGCCTGGTCCTCACCGAGGACCTCGTGCACGGACGGCTCGACGAGGAACTCGTCGACGAGCGCCGCGACCTGGGTGTCGAGCGTCGCGCTGAACAGCAGCTTCTGCGCGCGCGCACCGGTCGGCGTGACGTCGGCGGTCGCCTGGAGGATGCGCCGGACGGGCTCGAGGAACCCGAGGTCGCACATGTGGTCGGCTTCGTCGAGCACGGTGACGACGACCTCGCTGAGGTCGAGGCGCCCCTGCTCCATGAGGTCCTCGATGCGACCCGGCGTGCCCACGATGATGTCGACACCGCGCTGCAGAGCGCCCACCTGACGGCCCTGCGGCACCCCGCCGTAGATCTGGGTCGTGAACAGGCCCACCGCACGGGCGATCGGCTGGACGGTGCGGTCGATCTGCAGCGCCAGCTCGCGCGTCGGCGCCAGGATGAGCGCACGGGGGTTGCGGCCCATCCGGCGGTTCTTGCCCCCACCGTTCTCCATGAGCTTCTCGACGAGGGGCGCGCCGAACGCGATCGTCTTGCCGGAGCCCGTGCGGCCTCGACCGAGCACGTCCTTGCCAGCGAGGACGTCCGGGATCGTCGCGGCCTGGATCGGGAACGGACGATCCGCGCCGAGCTCCGCGAGCACCCGCACGATGTTGGAGCCGATGCCGAGGTCGCCGAAGGTCACGCCCTCGACGTCCGCGGCGACGGTGGCCTCGGCCTGGAGCTTCTCGAGCTTGACGTCGTCCGCGGGCACGTAAGCGGCACGGTCCTCACGGGCATCGCCGAAGTGGCGGCCCGAGCGCTCTGCGGCGCGCGGGGTGCGACCGGTCCGGTCATCGCGGTCGAACGAACGCTGCGGCCGGTCGCTCCGGTCGTTCCGGTCGAACGAACGCTGCGGCCGGTCGTCCCGGTCGTACGAGCGCTGCGGCCGGTCGCTCCGGTCGTTCCGGTCGAACGAACGCTGCGGCCGGTCGTTCCGGTCGTTCCGGTCGAACGAACGCTGCGGCCGGTCGTTCCGGTCGTTCCGGTCGTACGAGCGCTGCGGCCGGTCGTTCCGGTCGAACGAACGCTGCGGCCGGTCGTTCCGGTCGAACGAACGCTGCGGCCGGTCGTCCCGGTCGAACGAACGCTGCGGCCGGTCGTCCCGGTCGAACGAACGCTGCGGCCGGTCGTCCCGGTCGAACGAACGCTGCGGCCGGTCGTCCCGGTCGAACGAACGCTGCGGCCGATCGTTCCGGTCGTTCCGGTCGAACGAACGCTGCGGCCGGTCGTTCCGGTCGTACGAGCGCTGCGGCCGGTCGCTCCGGTCGAACGAACGTCCACCGCGGTCATCACGATCGTACGAACGCTGCGGCCGGTCGCTCCGGTCGTACGAACGCTGCGGCCGGTCGCTCCGGTCGTACGAACGGCCGCCACGGTCATCTCGGTCGTTGGGACGCTGCGGCCGGTCGCTCCGGTCGTACGACCGGCCGCCCCGGTCGTCCCGACCGGACGAACGGCCGCCGCGGTCGTCCCGGTCGGACGACCGCGCACCGCGCCGGTCGTCGCGCGGGAACCGCCCGCGGCTGCGGTCGTCGTCGTTGCTGCGCGGCTCCCAGTTCGGGCGGCCGGAGCGCTCCCCGGACGCGGCGCGGTCGCGGCGCTCCGCCGCGTCCCACCGCGCCTTCTGGCGACCAACGGACGGCTCCTCGGCACGGTAGCCGCGGTGCTTCGGGCTCCGCGAGGCAGGGGTGCCGTTCGCGTGGCGGGCGGTGTTGTCGGCGCGCGAGGGCGCGCCCTTCTTGAAGGGGGACATGCGAGTTCTTTCCGGCGTGCAGACATGCCGCAGGACCCGAGGCGCCGTCGGCCGGATCGAAGTGCGGGGAGGGGGTCCGTCCCGTCGTGATCGACGTGACTCCAGCCCTCGAGACACACACACCCGTCGCGGCCACATGCCGCGCTGTCGAGAGCTGACCTACCTACATTAGTCGCGAACCCGGAGAGACGCCAGCCCCGCACGGATGCTCCCGATAGGTTGGGCGCGATGCCGTCTCCCGTCCGTCAGCGCCGTCACGCACGCGGTGTCGCACGCGTCGGGGACCACCGACGGCTCCCGGCCCTCACCACGGTCGTGCTCGCGCTCGTGCTCGTGCTCACCGGATGCGTCCAGGGCCCCACCGGCGACACGAACGCCACGGTCGACGCGGGACCGGTGATCTACCCGCTGTCGCTGCGGTACCCGGACATCCGGACCGTGTCCGACGTCGCGTACGGCGAGGACCGGCTGCAGCGCCTCGACGTCTGCCTGCCCGCCGGGCACGAGGCCGCCGCGGCGACCGCGACCGCGACCGCTGCGCCCCTGCCGGGTGGCGGGGTCGGCGCGCAGGCGGGACAGGGCACCACCGACCGCCCTGCCGTCATGATGATCCACGGCGGCAGCTGGTCACACGGTGACAAGGCGACCGCGGCCTACCACGCGGTGTGCGAGTACTTCGCATCCCAGGGCTTCGTGGTGTTCGACGTCGACTACCGCCTGGCGCCGACGGACCCGTTCCCCGCCGGACTCGACGACGTCCGGCGCGCCCTCGACTGGGTGTTCCGCACGACGACGCTCACCCGGTTCCGCGTCGACCGGGAACGCGTGGGGGTGTTCGGCGGGAGCGCCGGCGGGAACCTCGCCGCGATGCTCGCGGTGCAGGACCACGCGTCGACCGCGTACGCGAACGGGGACCGGATCCGGGCCGTCGCGGAGCTGAGCGGGCCCTCGGACCTGACGGCAGCCTCCACGGGCGCCGGCGGCGTGACGCCGTCGTTCGCTCGGAAACAGCTGCTCTACCTGGGATGCACCCGCTACGCCGACTGTCCGGCGGCGCGGCGGGCCTCCCCCGTCGACGACGTGACCGCGCAGACCCCGCCCTTCTTCATCGGGCACAGCACCCACGAGTTCATCCCGCTGTGGGAGTCGCAGCACCTGGCGCGCGCCCTGCGACGGCACGGCGTCCCCGTGACCCTCGTCGAGGTCCGCGGCACCGCGCACTCGATCGCGCAGCTCGACCGCGCGATGAGCGAACGGGTCGTCGCGTACTTCCGTCGCCGACTCGGCTGACGCCCGACAGGGACATGACGACGGCCCCGCTCCTCCCGGGAGGAACGGGGCCGCTTCCGTGGGAAGGTGTCAGTCCCAGCCGCGCGGGTCCTCGTCGGTCGCGGTGACCCAGTCGAGGAGCACGGCGGCGAGGGAGCAGATGAACGCGATCGCCGCGACCTCCGCGACGATCGAGCGGTGGTGCTCGACCACACCGAGCGCGGCGAACACCACGGTGACGATGAACGAGATGCCGAGCAGCAGCTCCGCACCGGTGTGGATGTACGTCATCCCGGACCACTCGGTGGTCGCGCGCTGGGCTCTCGGGACGTCGCGGATGGTCACGACCACCAGTGTCGGCGGTGGGAGCACCCTGTGACAGTCCCGAGAGCGGGTGCCGCTCGGTCGGGGGTCAGTGCCGCGGGTGGTGGGCCTCCCGCGCACCGGGGACCGACACGGGCACGCTCGTCCGCACGTCCGTGAACCGTTCCCGCCGACGCTCGACCACGTAGTAGAGCGCCGGGAGGACCACGAGGGTCAGGAGCGTCGACGACACGAGGCCTCCGATCACGACGAGCGCGAGCGGCTGCGAGATGAACCCGTTGTGTCCGGTGATGCCCACCGCCATCGGCACGAGCGCGAAGATCGTGGCGAGTGCCGTCATCAGGATCGGCCGGAGACGTCGGGCCGCGCCCTCCACGAGCGCCTCCCGGACGCGCAACCCCCGTCGCCGGTACTGGTTGACGAGGTCGATGAGCACGATCGCGTTCGTCACGACGATGCCGACGAGCATGAGCACGCCGATGAGCGACGCGACGCCGATCGGGATCCCCGACGCCACCTGCAGCAGGATCGCGCCGGTCGCCGCGAACGGGATCGACACCAGCAGGAGGAGCGGCTGGAGCAGGCTGCGGAAGGTCGCCACCATCACGACGTAGACGATGAGGATCGCGATGAGCGCGGCGAGGAGGAGCTGTCGGAACGCCGACGACTGGCTCGATGCGACACCGCCGATGGAGGCCTCAGCACCCTTCGACAGGTGGAGGCCGTCCACGGCGTCGGTCACGGACTGCGTCGCGGCGCCGAGGTTCGTCGCCGACGGCGTGACCGTGATCGTCGCCGTGCGCACCGCGTTCGAGGTCGTGACCGTGGTCGGCCCGTTCGACTGGTCGACCGTGGCGACGGACGACAGCGGCACGGCACCTGCGGCGGTCGGGATCGACAGGTCGCGCAGGGCCTGCGCGCTGGTCGGCGGGTGCGGGTTCTCGATGTACACGTCGAGCGTCTGGTCGCCGAACTCGACCGTCCCCTTGTCCTGCGGCGACACCGATGCCGCGACGATCCCGCCGACCTGGGTCTCGGTGAGGCCCGCCGCGGCCGCCTTCGCGCGGTCGACACGGACGGCCAGGTAGGGCTGCGCGGCGGACAGGTTGCTCGACGCACCCGTCGTGTTCGGCACGTCCTGCATGGCGTGGAGCACCTGCTCGGCCGCCGACCGGAGCCGGGCCTGCGTCGGGGCGGTCACGTCGACGTCGATGTCCGACGTCGACCCGAAGCCCGAGGTCGAGGCGAGCGAGACCGTCCCGACGCCGGAGAGCGCCCGGAGCCGGGCACGCGCCCGGGACTGCAGGGCCGTCTGGTCCGCGCTGTCGTCCGTGGTGACGGAGTACGTGATCGACGCGCTCCCCCCACCGCCGAAGGCGGCCTGGATCGAGTTGCCGCTCGAGCCGATCGTCACCTGGACGGTGTCGACGCCGTCCACGTCACGCAGCGCGCGCTCCACCCGGCGCGCCGAGCGGGACTGCTCCGCGAGGCTCGTGGCCGGTGCGAGCGACTGGCTCACCGTGAAGGTGTTCTGCCCGGAGTCGCCGAGGTAGTTGGTCTTGACGAACGGGAGCGCAGCCGCGGTGCCACCGAGGACGAGCACGGCGAGGACGAGGACGAGCGCCGGGAACCGCAGCACCCAGTCGAGCACGGGCAGGTAGCCCCGGCGCAGGCGGTCGCGGTGCCCGGCGTCGTGCAGGTCCGCGGCGCTGCCGAGCGTCGTGTCGACGGACGAGGCCCCCGCGGCGAACCGGGACTCGGCCGCCACCAGTTCGGCGGGCGCCGCGCGGTGTGCTCCGACGGGGTCGACCGGGGCCGTGTCGGCTGTCGCGGACTGGTACTGCCCGGATCCCCGTCCGGGCCGGAGCCACCAGTACGCGAGCACCGGCACGATCGTCAGCGCGACGAGCAGCGACGCGGCGAGCGCGATCGACACGGTGAGCGCGAACGGCCGGAACAGCTCGCCGACGAGCTCCTGCACGAACGCGACCGGCAGGAACACCACGACCGTGGTCAGTGTCGACGCGGTCACGGCACCGGCGACCTCGCGGACGCCGTCGAGCACCGCGCGCAGCCGGTCGACGCCCGGTTGCATGTGCCGCTTGATGTTCTCGATGACGACGATCGAGTCGTCGACCACGCGGCCGATCGCGATCGTCAGGCCGGCGAGGGTGATGATGTTGAGCGTGTACCCGGCGGCCTCCATGCCGATCGCGGTGAGCAGCACGCTCGTCGGGATCGAGATCGCGGTGACCAGGGTCGAGCGCCACGACAGCAGGAACACGAGGATCACGACGACCGCGAACCCGAGTCCGAGCAGGCCCTCCTCCGCCAGGGAGTCGATGGACTGCTCGATGTAGGGCGCCTGGTCGAACACGACGGTGAACCGCGGCGAGCCGTCGACCTTCGCCTCGATGCCGGGGAGCGCGTCCTGCACGGTGCGGGAGACGTCGACGGTGTTGGCCTCTTGCGTCTTCGTGATGGCGATGGTGAGCGCGGGCTTGCCGTTCACCCGGCTGATCGACGTGCGCGGGGACTCGACGAGCCTCACCTCGGCGACGTCGCCGATGGTGGTCGCGACGCGGGCGCCGGCCAACGGGAGGTCGCGGATGTCACCGACCGACCCGAGGCTCGACCCGGTCTGCACCGACAGGGTCCGGCCGTGCTCGGTGATCGTGCCGCCCGGGACGAGCGTGCCGTTGTCGTCGAGGGCGTCGCTGATCGCGGTCTGTGCGACGCCGCGCTCGGCGAGTTCCGTCTGGTCCGGCGTGATGACGATGCGGCGTCCGGGGTTGCCGTAGACGTCGGCCTCACGCACCCCGTCGAGCTTCTCGAGGTCCGGCACCGCGGTCTTGTTCAACCGCCCGACCAGGGTCTGCTCGCTCGTGCCGGGTTCGGAGACCGCGAGCTGGAGGACCGGGATGTCGTCGAACGACCCCGTGACGATCTGGGTCTGGACGCTGTCGGGCAGGTCGAGGGCGTTGACGACCGTCTGGATCTTGTCCTCGGCGCTGGCGAGGTTCGACCCGTACTGGAACTCGGCCGACACGACGCTCTGGCTCGTCGACGACGTCGCGGTGGTGTCCTTGAGGTCGGGGACGGCCTGGATCCCCTGCTCGATCTTGGTCGACACGTCGTTCGACACGACCTCGGGCGTCGCGCCGGGGTAGGTGCTGACGATCGCGACCTGGGGGAACTCGACGCTCGGGATCAGCTCCTGCTTGAGGCTCGTGAGGGCGACCCCACCGAAGATCGCGACGACGATGGTGACCAGCGCGATGAGGGCGCGGTTGCGCAGACTGAGGACCGAGAGGAGGTGCACCGGTCGATCCTCCCAGCGGGGCCTGACACCGCGCCGGGCCGGACGTGCCCCGCGGGTCGACCGCCGGTCAGACCACGAGGAGCGCGCCGAGCACGCCGGCGGCCCCGACCACGCCCGTCCCGAGCGCGACGACGCGGCCGATCGGGCTGCGACCGGCGACGACCGCGGCGACGACGCAGAGGACGCCGCCGACGACCTCGGAGGTCCAGGCCGTGCTGCTCGTCGTCGCTGCGACGACCAGGAGTCCCCGGATCCCCTCACCCACGAGGACGGCGCCGACCACGCCGGCCGCCGCACCGCGGACCCGGCGGTCACGGGACACGACGCCGACCGCGACGAGTCCGGCGAGGACGCCCGCGGGGACCCCGAGGAGTTCCCATGTCCCGAACGGGGACAGTGCGTCGGGTCGACCGGCGAGCACGGTCGCGGCCCAGTAGCCGACGTGCATGAGTTCGAGACACACGACCCCGAGCGCCGCCGCCCAACGCGCGCCGGGTCGGACCACGAGCACCAGGAGGACCGCGGCGACGAACCACGGGCCGGCTGCGTTCGACAACGTGGCGACGAACGCCGACCCGCTCTGGCCGATGCTCGTGAGCATCCCGACGAGCAGGGCCCCGGCGAGCGCGACGACGACGCCGGCGGGACGCGGGAGCGCGCCGGATCGCGGGGGGACGACGACGCGACGGGGCAGGACCGGTGCTTCCATGCCTCCAGGATCGGCGAGGGCGGCTCGCTCGGCATCCGCCGGACGGATGACCCTTGATCGCCCCGTCCCACGGGCGTACGGTTGCCGGCACGACAACGCGATACATCGCGAGATCGGAGTGCACCATGGCGCAGGAGAAGTGGCTCGTCGACGAGCCGAAGGTCATCGACACCGGGGTGGTCCGGCAGCTCAAGGTCGGCCTCGTCGGGGGTCAGGTCGACGTCGTCGCGCACGACGAACCCACGGCGCGGGTCGAGGTCCACGCCGTCTCTGGGCGGCCGCTGCGGGTCGAGATGGACGCGGGTGTGCTCACCGTGGACCACGCCCAGGTCCGCTGGGACGACCCCCTCGGCTTCCTCCGGGCCTTCCGCGGTCAGGAGTCCGCGGACGTCAGCATCCTCGTCCCGCGGCAGGTGGCACTGACGCTCGGGGTCGTCTCGGCCGGCGCACTCGTCTCGGGGCTGACGCACGACGCGGCGCTCCACGCGGTGTCCGGCGACCTCGTCGTCGACCGGGTGAGCGGCGACCTCCAGGTCAACAGCGTCTCGGGCACCGTGACCGTCCGCGAGCACGCGGGCGCCCTCGCCGTGCGGACGGTCTCCGGCGACGTCGCCGCCACCGGCGCGGTCACCCGGCTCACGGCGGACGGCATCTCGGCCGACGTCCTGCTCGACCTGCAGGGGGTCCCGGACGGCGTCCGGGTCAGCACGGTCTCGGGCGCGGTGAGCCTCCGGCTCGCGGACGGCGTGGGGTACGCGTGCTCCGTGACCACGGCGACCGGACGCCTCCAGTTCGACGACGACGAGGTGCGGGGTGTGCACGGCCCGTACACCCGCCGGTCCGGCACGCTCGAGGGGCGCTGGGCCGACGTGCGCGTGGCCACGGTGTCCGGCCGGTTCGCGCTGTTCCACGCGGACCCGGAGCCGAGCGCCGCGAGCCCGACGGCGGGCGCGACGGCGGGCGCGACGGCCACGGACGACACCGACGGCACGTGGACGACGGACGGCACCGCGGGGCTCGGCGCATGAGCCCGGTGTTCGCCCACGGGCAGCTCCGCCTGTACCTGCTCGTGCTGCTCGCGGAGCGCCCGATGCACGGCTACGAACTCATCCAGGCGCTCGGCACCCGGTTCGGCGGCGTGTACGTCCCGAGCGCCGGCACCGTGTACCCCCGTCTCGGCAAGCTGCAGGAGGACGGCCTCGTGACCAGCGAGGCCGACGGCCGCAAGACCGTCTACGCGATCACCGAGGCCGGTCGCGACGAGTTGGCCGCGCGCCAGGACGAGGTCGCCGACCTCGAGTCCGGCGTCACCGACTCGGTGCGCTCCCTCGCGGACGGCGTGCGCGCCTCGGTCGGCGAGGCGATGCGGTCGCTCCGCGCCGACCTCGCCGCGTCCGCTCGACCGGCCGCCCCGCACCGGTCGGGTCCCCACCCGGCGGGGGCGCCGACCTCGACGCCGAACGAGGGCGCCCGGTCCCTCCGCGAGGTCGAACTGCTCCTCGCGACGTTCCGGCAGGAGGTCCGGGCCGAGGCCCGCCGACGCGCGACCCGGGGCACGCTCACGCCCGAGGTCGTCGCCGCCCTCCGGCGAGGACTCGACGGGATCCGGTCGACACTCCGGGACTGACCGGGAACAACGGGGACGGGTGCCGTGTTGACAGCCCCTCCATCCTGAGTAGGTTGTCCCCTCGTGACGAACGAGATCCGGTCGCTCAAGGCCCGGTTGATCGGGGATCCACTGCCCTCGCAGCAGCTCGAGGGTCAGCTCCTCCCGAAGCACCTCGCGCTCCCGATCTTCGCGAGTGACCCGCTGTCGAGCGTTGCGTACGCGCCGCAGGAGCTCCTGATGATCCTGCTGCTCGGCGGGATGTCGTTCCTGACCTTCGCGCCGTGGGTCGCGGCCCTGGTCGTGCTCCTGCTCGTCGTCGTCGTGGCGTCCTACCGACAGCTCATCAAGGCGTACCCGTCGGGCGGCGGGGACTACGAGGTCGCGCACCGGAACCTCGGCGAGAAGGCCGGGCTCGTCGTGGCCTCCGCCCTGCTCGTCGACTACGTGATGACCGTCGCCGTGTCGGTCGCCTCGGGCGTGGACAACATCATCTCGGCGCTGCCGATGCTCGACGAGTTCCGCGTCGAGCTCGCGCTCGTGTTCGTCGTCCTGCTCGCCGCCGTGAACCTGCGCGGGGTGCGCGAGTCGAGCAAGGCGTTCGCGATCCCGACCTACCTGTTCGTGGCGAGTGTGTTCGTCATGGTCGTCACGGGCCTGGTCCGCACGGCCCTGGGGCACGCCCCGGTCGCCGAGAGCGCCGGGTACACGATCGCGAACACCGAGAACGTCACGCGCGCCGCGTTCGTGCTGCTGCTCCTCCGCTCGTTCGCGTCGGGGTGCTCCGCCCTCACCGGCGTCGAGGCCATCGCCAACGGGGTGCAGGCCTTCCGCCGCCCGAAGATCCGCAACGCCCAGACGACGCTCGTGTTCATGGGCGGCATCGCGATCGTCCTGTTCGTCGGCCTCGTCGCGCTCTCGCTCATCGCGCACGTGCACTACGCCGAGAGCGCGTGCGACCTCCGGGGCTTCGCGCACTGCACGACGACGCCCCAGCGGTCCCTCATCGCGCAGATCGCCGCGGCGACGTTCGGTGGGGGCAGCGTCCTGTTCTTCGTGATCCAGGCGACCACCGCGGCCGTGCTGCTCCTGGCGGCGAACACCGCGTTCAACGGGTTCCCGCTGCTCGGGTCGATCCTCGCCCGCGACTCGTACGCCCCGAAGGCCCTGTCGACCCGGGGCGACCGGCTCATCTACTCGAACGGCGTGATCGTCCTGGCGCTCGTCGCCGCGGCACTCCTCATCGTCTACCGGGCGAACGTCACGGCGCTCATCCAGCTGTACATCATCGGCGTGTTCGTGTCGTTCACGTGCGGGCAGACGGGCATGGTCCGGCACTGGCTCCGGCTGCTCGCGACGGACCCGCCGAACCGCGGGCAGATCTGGCGCAGCCTGTCGATCAACGCCACGGGTGCGTCGTTCACCTTCGTGGTGCTCGTCGTCGTCACCATCACGAAGTTCACGCACGGCGCCTGGCTCGTGTTCGTCATCATGCCGGTGCTGTTCCTGCTCATGCTCGGCGTGAACCGGTACTACCGCGACGTCTCGCACGAGATCGCCGCCGACGACGAGACCCGGTTCGGCGCCACGGGCGACCACGCGATCGTCCTCGTCAACAAGCTGCAGAAGCCGGTGATCAAGGCCCTCGACTACGCGATCGCGGCCAAGCACGCGTCGTTCGAGGCGGTGCACGTCGCCATCGACGAGGCCGACGCCGCGACCCTGCAGCAGCAGTGGCGCGACTACGGCATCACGTGCCCGCTCACCATCGTGCCGAGCCCGTACCGCGACATCTCGATGCCGCTCATCAAGCACATCAAGGCGCACCGGCAGGAGCACGGCGCCGAGGTCGTGACCGTCTACACGCCCGTCTTCGTCGTCGGACACTGGTGGGAGGCCCTGCTCCACAACCACCGCGGGCGCCGGATCCGCAAGAAGTTGCTCCTCGTGCACGGCGTCACGGTCGCCCTCGTCCCGTGGCTGCTCGACTCCTCGGAGCTGCTGTACGGCCGCCGCTCGCGGCCGCTGCCCGGCCAGGAACGACGCGGCGAGCCGATCCGGCCGCAGGTGCACCGCGGCGCCGAGCAGACGAACCGCGGCACGGAGGACCTCCTCCGGACCGACCGGCTGCTCCGGTCGGACCAGCGGAACAGCGTGCACGTCCGCCGTGCGACGCGACCGGCCGGCCCCGCCGAGGGCGTGGACCCGGCGGGCGACTGCGGCGAGCTGCCCGCGCTCGTCCCCGCCGCGCTCGGCCGCACCCCCGCTTCGCACGACTGACCGGCCCGGACGCGGGACCCGGACCCGGACCCGGACCCGGACGTAGGATGGCCGACCATGACCGACTGGACCACGAGCGCGCCGGAGGCGCTCCGGACCTACGCGACGCTCGACAGCCACGGCGGCAAGGTCTCCAAGCGGGTCGAGGTGCTGACGGACGTGCCGTCCTCGGCCGCTGACGGGCGCCACGACGGCATGGTCGCCGTCCGCGGCCCCTGGCCCACGGGCGCGCTCGACGAACACGCCAAGGACGGCGCCGAACTCGTCCGCGGCACACCGACCGTCGGCTGGGTCGACCCCGCGACGCTCCGCGACTGGTACCGGCCCGACCTGGTGATCGTGCCCCTCCCCGAAGCGCACGGTGCCGGACTGCGCCCCGGGCTCTTCGCGGACACCCGCACGCGCGGTCGCGTCCGCATCGACGACCGGGAGGGTCACGTCGGCCCCGACGGTCGGCCCGCGTTCCGCGCGTTGGCCGGGTCGCCCGGGGACCTCCGACTCGACGCCCCCCTGCCGCGGGACGAGGTCGTCCGCGTCGTCGAGGTGCGCGACGACGCCCGGACCGAGGACGGTGCATCGGCCGTCGCGGTGCTCACCACGCCCGTGTTGCCCGTGCTCGCGCCCGGGGTCTACCCCGACCACGCTGGCGACCGCGCGGGTCTGCCGCCCGCGCCCGCACCCGGGTCGGTCCGTGTCCGTGCCTTCTGGGTCGAGCAGGGCGAGCGGGCCGAGATCGTCCGCCTCGACGCCCCCGCGAACACCATGTGGGTCGACCGCGGCCACCGGGGTCCGGTGCCCGTGGCGGTCTCCGGCGTCGGGCCCGACCTGGTCCGGTACGTCACCGAGGCCGTCGCCGCGTAGGCGTACCCCGCTCGGTCCCGGCCGTCGAGGTGCGTGTCGGGGGTGCGGCGTAGCCTCCCGGGCATGAGCAACGCAGACGACCACGCCGGCGAGACCCTCGGCGGCCCCCGCCCCGACCCCTCGACCACCGCGAGCAAGGACCCGTCGGACTGGGTCACCGGTGACGAGCCGATGACCGGCCCGCAGCGCAGCTACCTGGACACGCTCGCGCGTGAGGCCGGTGAGGAACTCCCCGCCGACCTGACCAAGGCCGAGGCGTCCGAGAACATCGACCGGCTGCAGCAGGAGACCGGGCGCGGGCAGGACTGACGCCGCTGCCGGTGCCGGTGTCGTGTCTCCGGCTCAGGACGCCCTGCGCTCGAGCCGGGCGAGCACGCGCCGCGCGATCGACCGCCCCGCACGGTCGGCCCCGAGCGTCGACGCCTGCGGCCCGTACCCCGCCAGGAACACCCTCGGGTCGCGGATCGCCTCGCCCTCGGCCACCTCGATCCCGCCCGCCGGGGTCCGCAGCCCGAGCGGACCGAGGTGCCGGACGTCCGGCCGGAACCCCGTGGCCCAGATGATCGCGTCGGCGTGGTGGAACGACCCGTCGGCGAGCCGCACGCCGTCGGGCTCGATGCGCTCGGGGACCGGGCGCGGGACGAGCACGCCACGATCCAGGCCACTCCGGATCCGCGGTGACACCGGAACGGCCGTCCCGTGCACGATGCTCGGCAGGACCGAACCCGCTCGGGCAGCTGCGTCCTGCTCGGCCACGGCGGCCACGGCGGACTCCACGCCGAGCGTCGACTCGTCCCGCCAGTCGACCGGACGGCGGGTGCACCACGTGACCGAGGCCGCCACGCCGTCGAGCTCGAGCACGAAGCCGATCGCACTCGTGCCGCCGCCGACCACGACCACGTCCTGGCCCCGGAACTCCTCGGCGCTGCGGTAGCCCGTGGTGTCGAGCTGCCGACCGGCGAACCGGTCGCGGCCCGGGTACCACGGCACGAAGGGCGTGCCCCACGTGCCGCTGGCGTTCACGAGCACGGCGGTCCTGAGTTCGCCCGAGGCGCCGTCAGCTGCTCGGAGGGTCGCCACGAGGTCACCCGCCCACCCGCGGTCCCCGCCGACCTGGTCCCCGCCGACCTGGTCCCCGCCGCCGCGGTCCCCGCCGTCGTCCGCGCCGCCGTCGTCCGCGCCGCCGCCGTCCCCGCCGCCGCCGTCCCCGCCGCCGCGGTTCCCGCCGCCGGCGTCCGCGCCGCCGTCCCGGCCGCCGTCGGCCACACGGACCACCTCCACCGGGCGGTCCACGTGGATCCCGTGGTGCGCTTCGTAGCGGCCGTAGTACTCCGCGACGACGTCCCGGGCAGGACGCTCCGGGTCGGCGTCGGCGAAGTGCAGGCCCATGGCCCCCATGCCCGGCAGGTCGTGCACCCGGTGCGCCGCGCCGAGCCGCAGGGCTTCCCACCGGAACTGCCACGCGCCTCCCGGCCCGGGTGCCCGGTCGACGACGACCACCTCGTGCAGGCCGACGGTGCCCGCGGAGGACGCCGGATCGGCGGTCCGGAGCCCGAGCCGGCCGAGATGGTAGGCGACCGCGAGCCCGGCCTGACCCGCACCGACGACGAGCACGCGCGTGCGTCCGGTCGGCAGGGTGGCGTGCATCCCCTCGATTCTCCTGTGGACGCCCCCCGACGACCATGAGCGGATCGGGGTACATGGTAAAGTGACCGCTAGATTTCGAAACCACGCACCGTTCGGCTGCCCGGGTTCGACCCGGAGAGACGGGCCCGAGCCGGATGCCGGGCCGATCACACGAGGGGGTCACGCATGGGGCGCGGCCGTCAGAAGGCGAAGCACACCAAGGTCGCTCGGGAGCTGAAGTACTTCAGCCCCGAGACGAATTACGGTGCGCTCGAACGCGAGCTGTCCGCAGGGCATGAGTCCTCGGACGACTACGTCGACAAGTGGGCAGATCAGTACGCCGACGATGACGACGAGGTCGAGCAGGAGCAGGACCAGCACGACCGGTCCGCCTGACCTCGTCGTCCGGCCCGGGCGTCGTCCCGGATGGGGATCGGCATCGTCGGGAGCAGCGCCGCGCGGAGGACCGCGCGGCGCTTCGCTGTGTCCGCAGGCTTCGTGCGCGGTCAGCGACCGGGCGCCCCGACGACGAGTGCGCCGTCGCCTGATCGCGCCGTTGTCGCCCGCACGCACAGTCGGCGCGCGGCCGCAACGGGCGCGGGTCGAGGACACACGGGCGCCGTCGTCCGGGCGCGCAGGTGTCGTCCGGGCGCGCAGCAGCGTGCAGGCCCGATCGCGCAGCGGCGTGCAGGCCCGATCGCGCAGCGGCGTGCAGGCCCGATCGCGCAGCGGCGTGCAGGCCCGAGCGCGTCAGTCCGCGTAGCGTCCGACCAGCCGGACCCCGCCCCCGTCGACGCCCTTGGCGCCCTGCTCGAACCCGTCGAGGTCGTGCTCGGCGGTCGAGACCTCGCCGACCTGCCAGGCGGCGAGCCCGGAGGCCCCGAGCGCGGCGACGATCTGCGGGGCGGCGGAGCGCGCGACGACGGCGATCATCCCGACGCCGAGGTTCCAGGTGCCCTCGGTCGACTCGACGCTCATGTCGCCCATGTCGGCGAGCACACGGAAGACCGGGAGGGGCGCCCACGTCGTGCGATCGACCTCGGCCCAGGCACCGCGCGGCAGGACCCGGGCGAGGTTCGCAGCGATGCCCCCGCCCGTGACGTGGCTCAGCGCGTGCACGGTGCCGGCGAACACGGGGTCGCCGAGCAGGTCGAGCAGCGGCGCGGTGTAGAGCCGGGTCGGCTCGAGCAGGACCTCGCCCACGGTGCCGCCGAGGTCGTCCGAGTGGTCGGTGTACCCGACGCCCCGCGCGGCCAGGACGTGCCGGACGAGGGAGTAGCCGTTCGAGTGCAGGCCGGACGACGCGATCGCGATGACGGCGTCCCCGTCCTGCACGAGCTGCGGGCCGAGGGCCAGATCGGCCTCGACGACGCCGACGGCGGCACCGGCGACGTCGTAGTCGTCCGGACCGAGCAGCCCGGGGTGCTCCGCGGTCTCGCCGCCGACGAGCGACGTGCCCGTGGCGGAGCAGCCGCGGGCGATGCCGGCGACGATGTCCGCGATGCGACCGGGGACGACCCGGCCGCAGGCGATGTAGTCCGTCATGAACAGCGGCCGCGCGCCGACCACGACGATGTCGTCGACGACCATGCCGACGAGGTCCTGGCCGATCGTGTCGTGCTTGTCGATCGCCTGCGCGATGGCCACCTTGGTGCCCACGCCGTCGGTCGAGGTCGCGAGCAGCGGACGGCTGAAGTCCCGCAGGAACGAGACGTCGAAGAGCCCGGCGAACCCACCGACGCCCCCGAGCACGGATGCGGAGTGCGTCGCCGCCACCGCGGTCTTCATGAGCTCGACGGCGAGGTCACCCGCCGCCGTGTCCACACCGGCCTCGGCGTAGGGATTCGCCATTCGTTCATCCTCCGAGGGCGTGGCAGACTTGTTCGGTACCCCCCACTCTACGGTCTGGAGTCCGCTGCGCATGTGCGGCATCGTCGGTCTCGTCTCCCAGGGACCAGCCAACCAATCCATCTACGACGCACTCCTCCTCCTGCAGCACCGCGGGCAGGACTCGACCGGTATCGCCACCGCCGAGGGGCACGTCTTCCACTCCCACAAGACCCGCGGACACGTGCGCGAGGCCTTCCGCACGCGCGACATGCGCGCGCTCCTCGGCACGATGGGCCTCGGCCACGTCCGGTACGCCACGAAGGGTGCCGCGAGCAACGAGGAAGAGGCCCAGCCCTTCTACGTGAACGCCCCCTACGGCATCGTGCTCGTCCACAACGGGAACCTGACGAACACGCGTGAGCTCACGCGCGAGCTGTTCGACATCGACCGCCGGCACCTCAACACGTCGTCGGACACGGAGCTGCTCGTCAACGTCCTGGCGCACGAACTGCAGGCCCAGGTCCGCGGCACCGACCTCGACCCCGACCAGGTGTTCGACGCCGTCGCACGCGTGCACGAGCGGGTCGAGGGCTCCTACGCCGCGATCGCGCTCATCGCCGGGCAGGGCGTCCTGGCCTTCCGCGACCCCTACGGCATCCGGCCGCTCATCCTCGGGCACCGGTTCGACGACGCGGGGTCGAGCGAGTGGATCGTGGCGAGCGAGTCGCTCGTGCTCGAGTCCGGCGGGTACGACATCGTGCGCGACGTCGCCCCGGGCGAGGCCGTGTTCATCTCGGTCGACGGGCAGATGGTCTCGCGCCAGTGCGCCGTCGAGCCGCGCCTGGTCCCCTGCTCGTTCGAGTACGTCTACCTGGCTCGTCCGGACTCGATCATGAACGGCATCTCGGTGTACGAGGCCCGGCTCCGCCTCGGCGAGCGCCTGGCGGACACCGTCGCCAAGTACGCGCCGGCGGGCGACATCGACGTCGTCATGCCGATACCGGACTCGTCACGGCCCGCGGCGATGCAGGTCGCGCGGAAGCTCGGCATCGAGTATCGCGAGGGCTTCTACAAGAACCGGTACGTCGGCCGCACGTTCATCATGCCGGGGCAGGCGGAGCGCAAGCGATCGGTGCGCCAGAAGCTCAACGCGATGTCGAGCGAGTTCAAGGGCAAGAACATCCTCATCGTCGACGACTCGATCGTCCGGGGCACCACGAGTCGCGAGATCGTCGAGATGGCCCGCGCGGCGGGGGCGAACAACGTGACGTTCACGTCAGCCGCGCCGCCGGTCCGCTACCCGCACGTCTACGGGATCAACATGCCGACCCGCGCGGAGCTCATCGCGCACGGCCGCCGGATCCCGGAGATCAACGCCGTGCTCGGGAGCGACCACCTCATCTACCAGGAGGTCGCGGACATGGAGCAGGCGATCATCGAGGGCTCGGACGTCACCGAACTCGAGATGAGCTGTTTCACGGGCGAGTACGTGACGGGCACCGTCACGCCGGAGTACCTCGCCTGGGTCGAGGCGAACCAGCTCAGCTGACGCCCGACGCACGCGTGCGTGACGGCCGGGAGGCCCGCCTCCCGGCCGTCACGCGTGTCCGGCCCGTCGGACCAGGCGTGGTGCTCGGACCGGAGGGAGGGCGCCCGCGGCGCCCGCGGTCGCACTCAGCGCCCGCGGTCGGGTTCAGCGCCCGCGGTCGTCCTCGACGACGCCGTCGACCGTCTCGGTCGGCGATGTGATGCCGAGGTGCTCGGCGGTCAGCCGTCGGGCCTGCTTCGAGAACCGGTGGTCGAGCACGATCGCGACGATCGCGCCGATGACGCCGCCCGCCGTCACACCGTAGAACGAGAAGTACCCGACGAGACCCCAGAACCCGACGTCGGATCCGCGGCTCGTGCCGGTCGTGGCGACGGACGCGCCGTCGGCGAGGTGCTGCGTGGCGAGCACGACGAAGAAGGTCACGACGAATCCGAGCAGGCCGCCACCGACGATGAACACGCCGAACTTCGGAGCACGCCGGATCGAGACCTCACGACGCGACGCCACTTCGGACGGGGCGGGGACGGACGCGTCGACGGTCCGCGGTTCGTCGGGGGTCCCGCGGTCTGGGGACGGCTCGGTGGTGCTCACCGGACCATTGTCCCCCACTGTGGGACATCCGCGGCCTGGCCATGGGTCCCCCGGACCGAGGACAATGGGGGACGACGAAGTCCCGACATGCGAGGAGCGACGGCCGTGGTGGAGCCGGAGGACGACACGCGCCGACGGGTTTCCCGTCCCGGTGCCCGTCTCCCGTGGCCACTCGTCCCCCGGCGCGAGGAGGACCGCGCCGTCACCGTGCTCGCCGACGACGGCTGGAGTGTCGCCATCGTCGGCGCGGCGGGACTCGGCAAGAGCGTCGTGGCCGCGCGCGTCACGGACCGCGTGGCGCAGCGCAGCACCGGGGACGTCCGGGTCATCCCGATCACGGCCTCACCGCACGAGACGGCCAAGCCGTTCGCGGCCGCCATCGCCCGGTTCGGGGACCTGCCGGCCGCGGCGCTCACCGACGAGCTCGAGGCCGAGCACACCCTCCGCGTCGCGGCGGACCTCGTCGACCGCGACGTCGTCCTGCGCATCGACGACGCCGACCACCTCGACCCGATCACCGCGCGGTACGTCGCCTGGCTCGTCCGGCACGCGCACGCACGGCTCGTGCTGACCTGCCGCGACTTCACCCGGCTCGAGGAGCCCCTGCGCCGCCTGTGGCAGGACGACCTGCTCGAACGCATCGACCTGACGCCGCTCGACCTCCGCGAGACCGAGCGGCTGCTCGAGCGGGCGCTCTCCGGCCCGCTCGAGCACGCCAGCGTGGAACGGGTGCACCGCGCGACCCGCGGCAACCCCCTGCACCTGCGCGAGGTCGTCCGCGCGGCGGTGGCGTCCGGCGCCCTCGAGCGGACCGCGTCGGGGTGGTACTGGCCCGGGCGGATCACCGCGTCGAACAGCCTGGCGGACATGTACCGATCGGAACTCGCGGGCCTCGAACCGGCCCTCCGGGACGTCGTGGACATCGTGGCGTTGGCGGACCCGATCCCGTTGTCGCGGCTGCTGGCCCTGGTGGACGACGCCGATGTCGACCGCGTCGCGTCGCTCGGTCTCGTGTCCGTCGACTCCGACATGACGGCGGACGGCACACCGGTGGTCCGGCCCGCCCACCCGCTCGTCGGCGAGGTCGTCCGGTCCCTCGTCCCGGTGGCACGTCGGGCCCGGTTGTTCGCGCGGGCGAACGCGTTCCGCGCTGACCCGGTCGGCGGGGACGCCCCACCGGCCGCGCGCCTCCGTGCCGCGTTGTGGGCGCTCGAGTGCGGCGTCGTGCCGTCGGCCGACCAGCTGCTCGACGCCGCCGGGGTGGCGGTACGGCTGCAGGAGTACGAGAGCGCGACGGCGCTCGCCTCCTCAGCGTTGTCGGCCGACGACACGACGTTGGCGGTGTCGGTGGCCGCGCTGTGCCTCCGAGCGACGGCCCGGACCTACGGGGTCGGGCGTGAGGCCGCGCGCCACGACGCGGAACGTGCCTGGCTGCTCGCCCGCTCCGACCCGACCGCCCTGCCCGGGGACCTGCTCGTCGAGGCCGTGGAGGTCCTGGCGAACCTCCGGCAGTTCCACGACGACGACGTCGACGCCGCGGTCGCCCTGGTCGAGGAGGCCGCGACGCTCGTGGACGACGCGTCCCGGGAGCGTCTCCGGGTCCTCCGCCTGACGCATCTCGGCTGGGGCGGCCGGTTCGCCGAGGTGCTCGCCGAGGTCGAGCGCAGCGGCGTGCTGCACGCGCCCGTGATCCCGTTCGGGTTCCTGGCGATCGCACCGTGCGCCGTGGTGGCACTCGCCACGACCGGCCGGATCGGCGAGGCCCTGCGGCTGTGCCGGGCGTCACTCGAGGTCGCCGCCGCGAACATCGAGGTCGCGCCGTGGAGCCTCGGCGAGCTGTACTCGGTGCTGCACCAGGTCCAGCTCTGGGCGGGCGACGTCAGCGGCCTGACGGTGCAGGTCGACCGTCGGTGGAGCCCGTTCTTCAAGTACGACTTCACGCTCGAGCTCCTCGGCGCCGGCAACCAGGCGCTCGCGGAGCGCCGCTGGGACGACGCGATCACCGCGTTCTCCGGCGCGTGCGAGCGGTTCGCGGTGCTCGACCACGGCGGGTTCGCCGGATACGCCTGGGCGAAGCTCGCGTTCGCGCAGGCCGTCGCGGGGCGGACGCGCGAGGCCGTGGTGTCGGCGGAACGCGCCCGTGCGACGCCGCTCCGTGGGATGCGCATCACGGGCGAGGAGATCCCGCTGAGCCTGACGTTCACGGACTCGGTGCTCGGGCGACCCTCCGCGATGGCGGACGCCATGACGATCGCGCAGCGGTCGGAGCGCTCGGGCGCGTGGATGCCGGCGATGCTCGCGCGCAACGTCCAGTTCGTGCTGCTGTTCGCGCAGGGGGCGGACACCCGGGGCGCCCTGGCCCGGCTCCGCGCCGCCGCCGAGCACGTCGAGGGTGCCCTCGCGCCGGCGATCGTCGGCCACGCAGCGGCGCTCGCGAGCGGGGACGAGCGGGTCATCGCCGAGGCACGTGCGACCCTGGCGGCCGCGGGCGTGATGATCCGCGTCGGCCAGAAGGGCCCCCCGTTGACCCGTCGCGAGTACGAGATCGCGGAGCTCGCCGGGCAGGGGCTGAGCAACCGACAGATCGCCGAGCAGCTCGGTCGGAGCGTCCGCACGATCGACGCGCACATCGCGCGGATCTTCGCCAAGTGGGACATCCACTCGCGGTCGGAACTCGTCGATCGACTCTGATCGTCGAGTCCGCCGCACACCACGTGCGCCGTGATCACGGCCATGGCACCCACACGAACGCTGTTCGGGCAGCGTCGTGTGGGTGTCGTCGGGGTCGGGCCCGTTCGGGTCGGGCCCGCCTCCCGGTGGCGTCACCAACGCTAACGAGGGGACCCACCGGTCGGCATCGGTAAGCAGGTACCTAAATCTGTCACCCGCCCGAGGGACACGGGGGACAACCGGACCGATCGAGCGCGGTCAGGCGCGCGGCAGGCGGACCGGGAGGAACGGGGCCAGGTCGGCGCGTGATCCCGACGCCGTCACGCGCGCGGCTCCGACCGCCTCGGCCCAGGAGATCGCCCCCGTGGCGAGGGCGATCCAGGTCGCGGCATCGGTCTCGACCACGTTCGGCGGCGTGCCGCGCGTGTGGCGCGGTCCCGGAACGGCCTGGACGGCTCCGTACGGGGGGACACGGACCTCGACGCTGTTGCCCGGCACGGTGTCGGCGAGTTCCTGGAGCGTCCACCGCACGGCGGTCGCGGTGGACGTGCGATCGGTGGCTCCGCCCTGCACGGCGGCGAGCGCGGCGGCGCCCTCGGCGGCGTCGATGGTCCTGCGGGGCACGGCGTCAGCGTACCGCCCGGGCCGGCGGTCGACCGGCGCTCGGTAGGCTGTGGCCGTGCGCATCCTCGTCCTCGGTTCCGGTGCCCGTGAGCACGCGATCATCGCCGCGCTCCTCGCGGAGGACGCCGGCCACGTCATCACCGCAGCCCCGGGCAACACCGGTATCGCCGCCGACGTCGAGACGGTCGGGCTCGACGCGACGAACCGCGGGCTCGTGACGGAGTACGCGATCGAGAACGGCATCGAACTCGTCGTGATCGGCCCGGAGGCCCCGCTCGTCGAGGGCGTCGCGGACGCGCTCCGGACGCGCGGCATCGCGGTGTTCGGACCGGGCAAGGCCGCGGCGCGGATCGAGGGCTCCAAGGCGTTCGCCAAGCGGATCATGGCCGAGGCCGGGGTCCCGACGGGCGAGGCCGCCCACGTGGGAACGGCGGACGAGGTCGAGGCCGCCCTGGACCGCCTCGGCGCGCCGTACGTCGTCAAGGCGGACGGGCTGGCGGCCGGCAAGGGCGTGCTCGTGACCGAGGACCGCCAGGCCGCCGTCGAGCACGCGACCTACTGGCTCCAGTACGGCCACGTCGTCATCGAGGAGTTCCTCGACGGCGAGGAGGTCTCGCTCTTCTTCTTCAGCGACGGCCACGACGTGCTGCCGATGACCCCCGCGCAGGACTACAAGCGGCTCGGGGACGGCGACGTCGGGCCGAACACCGGCGGCATGGGGGCGTACTCGCGCCTGCCGTGGCTCGACGAACGCTGGGGCTCCGAACGGGCCTTCGTCGACGAGGTCACCGAACTCGTGGCGCTGCCGACGGTCCGCCGGCTCGAGCACGAGGGCACCCCGTTCATCGGGCTCCTCTACTGCGGCCTCATCGTCACCGAGCAGGGCGTCCGCGTCATCGAGTTCAACGCGCGGTTCGGCGATCCGGAGACCCAGGTGGTGCTCCCCCGCCTCGTGACGCCGCTCAGCGCGCTCATGCTCGCCGCCGCGACCGGACGGCTCGGCCAGACCCCGCGTCCCGAGTTCGCGCCCGGTGCCGCCGTCACCGTCGTGCTCGCGAGCGAGGGCTACCCCGACAACCCGGTCACCGGTCGGCCGATCACCGGACTCGACGACGCCGCGGCACTCGAGGGCGTGACCGTCCTGCACGCCGCGACGGGGATACTCGAGGGACAGCTCATCGCCACGGGCGGCCGGGTGCTCAACGTCGTCGCGATCGGTGACTCGTTCGAGCAGGCGCGGGCCCGGGCCTACGCCGGCCTGTCCCGGATCCACCTCGAGGGCGCGCAGTACCGCACCGACATCGCGGCGCGGGTGGCACGGTGACCGCCGGGGAGACGGGGGGCGTGCGCCCCGCGACCGCAGCGGAGCTCGAGGGCTGGCGGCACGTCGCGACCGGCAAGGTCCGTGACCTGTACGTGCCGGCGAGCGCGGCCTCCCCGGCGACCGCGACCGAGCTCCTGCTCGTCGCGAGCGACCGCGTCAGCGCGTTCGACCACGCGCTCGAACCGCCGATCCCCGGCAAGGGCGAGCTGCTCACGCGGCTGTCGCGGTTCTGGTTCGCGCAGCTCGGGGACGTCCCGAACCACCTGCTCGGCGAGACCCACCAGGGCACGCCCGTACCGGCGGCCGTGGCGGCACGGTCGATGCGCGTCCGGCCGCTCACGATGTTCCCGATCGAGTGCGTCGTGCGCGGGTACCTCGTCGGCAGCGGCTGGGCGGAGTACCAGGAGACCGGGAGCGTGTGCGGGGTCGCCCTGCCCACGGGACTGTCGAACGGCGACCGGCTGCCCGAGCCGATCTACACCCCCGCGTACAAGGCCCCGCAGGGCGCCCACGACGAGAACATCACCTACGAGCGGACGGTCGAGCTCGTCGGGCCGGACGTCGCCGCCGCGCTCCGCGACATGTCCCTGCACGTGTACGAGTCCGCGGCCGCGATCGCCCTGCAGCGCGGGGTCGTCATCGCGGACACGAAGTTCGAGTTCGGCCACGACGCCGCCGGGCAGATCCGGATCGCGGACGAGGTCCTGACGAGCGACTCGAGCCGCTACTGGGACGCCGAGGCCCACGAGGGCGGCGACCGCACGGCGTCGTTCGACAAGCAGATCGTGCGGAACTGGCTCACCGAGCACTGGGACGGGCAGGGCACCCCGCCCGTGCTGCCCGACGAGATCGTCGAGCGGACCGCAGCGCGGTACCGGGAGCTCATCGAACGCCTCGGCGCCTGACCCGCCGCGTCGCAGCACGGCACCGGCCGGTCACGCTCCGAGCACCGGTCCGGGAGGCGCGACGTACGCTGGATCCGTGCCTCGCGTCCTGTGCTCCATCGCTCTGGCCGCAGGCCTCGTCACCGGCCTGGCGGGCTGTTCCGTCCACGACAGCACGGGTCGGGTGAGCGTCGACGTGAGCACCGACGCCGCGCAGGGACACCGCTACAACGTGCAGGTGCTCGACGCCGACGGGCAGCTCGTCGAGCACCAGTCGATGCTCCCCGGGCAGTCGTCCGACTTCGCCGGGGTGCCGCTCGGGCGCATCACGGTCCGCGCGTCGGGGCTCTGCACGCTGCGCACGACGCTGCACGTCGACGAGGTCGTCCACGTCCGGCTCGGCACCGGGGGCTGCCACCGCTGATCTCCGTTCCGGCGTGTGCCGCCCGTCGACGGTCATCAGCGAGGCCATGATGTCCGAGGCGGACGAGACAGCCGACGGGGAGGACGACGACGTGGTCGACCGAGGGACATCAGCGCGACCGGTCGCGCTCGTGACGGGGGTCGGGCGCCGCGCGGGCATCGCGGCGGCGCTCGCGGAACGGCTGGCGGCGGACGGCTGGGACCTCGCCTTCAGCTGGTGGGGTCCGTACGACGAGCGCGTGTACGGCGCACCGGACCCCGAGGGGGTCGACGCGGTGGTCGAGGCCTGCACCGCTGCCGGTGCCCGAGTGGCGCGCCTCCCGGTCGACCTGGCGGAGGCGGACCAGGCGGCGGGACTCGTGCCCGCGGCGGCGGCGGCGCTCGACGCACCGGTGGCGGCGCTCGTGCTGTCGCACGCCGAGTCGGTCGACTCGTCGATCGCGACCACGACGGTCGAGGCCTTCGACCGGCACGTCGCGGTGAACGCCCGGGCCACGTTCCTGATGATCCAGGCGTACGCCGAGGCACTGCGGGGCCCGGCCGCCGACGTCCCGCGGGAGCGGCGCCGGATCGTCGCGCTGACGAGCGACCACACCGCGTTCAACCTGGCGTACGGCATGAGCAAGGGCGCGCTCGACCGGATCGTCCTGGCCGCCGCCAAGGAGCTCGCCGACCTCGGTGTCGCGGCGAACCTCGTGAACCCCGGACCGAACGACACCGGGTGGATGACGCCCGAGGTCGTCGAGATGGTGCTCGGGCGGACCCCCGGCGGCCGACTCGGCACCCCCGCGGACACGGCCGCGCTCGTCGGGTTCCTCTGCTCGCCCGAGGGCGGCTGGGTGAACGGGCAGCTGCTGAAGTCCGACGGCGGGTTCTCGCTCGAGGTCTGAGCCGGGGCAGGATGGAGCGATGACCGAGCCCGCACCCGAGTGGACCGTCGTCCACGAGGGCGACCTCACCCTCACCGACCACGAGGCCATCGCGGCGATGCTCGCGCAGGCGTTCCCGGACTGGGACCACTGGTACGTCGGCGGGCGGAGCTGGAGCGGGATGCAGCCCGAACGGCGGGTGATCGCGACCGTGGACGACGTCGTCGTCGCGCACGTCGGGATCCGGCGGATGTTCGTGACCGTCGGCGGACGCGACCAGCTCGTCGGGGCGGTCGGGCTCGTCGGGGTGACCCCGCGCCTCCAGGGCCGGGGGCTCGGTGGCGAGCTCCTGTCGCGGACCGCGGCGGTGCTCGACGAGCTCGCGGTCCCCTTCGGCCTGCTCGGGACGGGTGAGGACCGCGTGCCGTTCTACGGCTCGGCCGGCTGGCGACTGCTCTCCGACACCGCGGGCTGGTACTCGGCCTTCACCGCCGACGGGGCGGGCCTCACCGTCGTCGACGACGAGGGGTGGCTCGTGCTGCCCGTCCGCGCGACGCTCGAGGACTGGCCGGGCGGCGAACTGCACTGGGACGCGCAGCTGGTCTGAGCCGGATGCCGGTGCGCCGCGACGGCACCCGGTGCGGAGCACAGCGGGGCTGAGCCGAATCTCACCGAGGCGGAGCGTGCCGGACGGTCGCCGTGGACCGACAATGGAACCTCCACCGCCGCGGCTCCCGCGCGAGCCGCGGCCCCGCACGCCAGGAGGCACCCCACGCCCACGCCCGCCGTCTTCTGGAGCACCTGGCACCTCGACCCGCTCGCGGCCGTGATGCTCGTCGTCGCTGCGGTGGCGTACGGGCGGTGGCTCGTCATCGCACGTCGCCGCGGACACCAGTGGTCGGCAGCGCGGGTGCTCGGCTTCGTCGCGGCCCTCGTGCTGTTCGCGGTCCTGCAGTTCGGGATCACCGGCGTGTACGACCGGGAACTCCGCTGGGCGTTCGTCCTCCGGCTCGCGCTGCTGCTCATCGCCGTGCCGACCTTCGCCGCGCTCGGCGGCCCGCTCACGCTCGTCCGTCTGGCGGGCTCCGAGCGGAGCGTCCGCGTCGTCGACGGTCTGCTGCACTCGCGGGCGGTCCGGCTGCTCGGCAACGCGATCGTGTCGCCGCTCGTCGCGCTCGCGGTGTTCGCGGTGCTCCTCACCCCGCTCGCGGCGACGATCCGCACGTCGGGCGTGTGGGAGGTCGTCATCACCGTGTTCGTCCCGATGCTCGGGTTCGCGCTCGTCGCGCCGATCTCGGAGCCGGGCGTGCTGCGCTCCACGACGTTCCTCACGGCAGAGTTCCTGCTCGCGTTCGTGGAGCTGCTGCTCGACGCCGTGCCCGGGGTCGTCATGCGGATCACCAACCACGTCATGGACCACGCGGGCGTCGGGCTCGTCGGGCCGTCGTGGGCGCCGTCCGCCCTGCAGGACCAGCACCTGGCGGCGGACCTGCTCTGGTTCATCGCCGAGGTCGGGGACATCCCGATCCTCATCGCGCTGTTCATCCGGTGGCAGCGGACCGACCGCCGCGAGGCCCGCAGCATCGACGAGCTGTCCGACGAGGAGGTCGAGGCCATGACGCGGGAACACCTCGACCGGTTCCGCCGCCAGGCCTGACCCGCCGTCCCCCCTCCGGGGCCCCCGCTTCCGCCTGTTCCCGACACTCCCGCGGTCGGACGACGGCGGCCCGTCGCCACATTCCCCGGCATGCACCCGCACGCACCCTCTTCCCCTGGTTCTCGACATCCCCGCGGTCGAACGACGACGGCCCCGTCGCCACATGCAGGTGCATGGGACGGCGGGGCCGGGAGGCCGGGCGCGGCTACCCGAGGATGGTCGGCGTCGCGTCCGTGGTCGGGCCGACGGTGGCCGGGACAGCGGTCGCACCGGCCTCCGCCCTGGCGCCAGCCCGCGCCGGAGCACCGGCACCGGCACCGGCACCGGCCGGAGTACCCGCCGCCGCGGCAGGGGCACCGGCCTGCGCCGAGGCACCCGCACCCGCCGCCGGACGACCGGCCCCGCCCCACGCCGCGGCCTTCGGCTTCGCGAAGAACAGCGCGGCGACGATCGCCACGATCAGCACGGCCGCGGGGAGCACGAGAGCCTGCCCCATCGCGGTGCTGAACGGCAGCTTGAGGAACGACGGGAGCACCCCGATCGCGGAGGAGGCGCTGCCGGAGTTCCCCGCGCCTCCCGAGTGGGGGAACTCCGCGGAGATCCGCGACTCCATGAGCGCGGCGATGCCGGCGGAACCGAGCACGGCACCGATCTGCCGTGTCGTGTTGTACACACCCGAGCCGGCGCCGGCGAGGCGCGGCGGCAGGTTCCGAGTCGCGGTGACGGACAGCGGCCCCCACATGCAGGCGTTGCCGAGGCCGAGCAGCAGCGCGGGGAGCAGGATCCAACCCCAGGCCGCGTTGCCGGCGATGAGGGAGCCGATCCAGAACAGCCCAGCCGAGGTGCAGGCGAGCCCGAACGCCCCGATCCACTTCGGGTTGACGCGGTGCATGTTGCGCCCGACGAACGGCGCGAGCCCCGCGGAGAGCACGGCCATGGGCGTGAGGAGGAGCGCGGCCTGCGTCGGCGAGAACGCCGTGACGTCCTGCGCCCAGAGCGTCACCGGCAGCGCGAAGGACGAGATCGAGACGCCGACGGCCGTGATGGCCAGGTTGGCGAGCGAGAAGTTGCGGTCCGCGAACAGGCCGAGCGGGAGGAGCGGCTCACCCTTCTGCACGCCCTGCCACACCACGAACGCGGCGAGCACGACGATGCCGGCGATGATGAGCGACCAGACGGAGATCGGGCCCGTGATGGTGCCCCAGTCGTAGGTCCCGCCCTCCTGGATGCCGAAGACGAGCAGGAACAGCCCGGCGGCGCTGAGCACGATGCCGAGGACGTCGAACGAGTGCGCGTGCGTGTCGAACGTCGGGACGAGCCGCTGCGCGAGCACGAAGGCGACGACGCCGACGGGCACGTTCACGAAGAAGATCCACTGCCAGCCGAGGCCGTCGACGAGCAGGCCGCCCGCGATCGGTCCGACGAGGGTCGCGACGCCGGCCGTGGCACCCCAGAGGCCCATGGCGGCACCACGGCGCTCGGGCGGGAACATCCGCGTGATGGTCGCCATGGTCTGCGGGGTCATCATCGCGGCACCGAGGCCCTGCACGACGCGGGCGACGATGAGCATGCCGATCGAGCCGGACAGCCCGCACCAGAGACTGGACAGGGTGAAGACGACGAGCCCGATCTGGTACATCGTCTTCGGGCCGAAGCGGTCACCGAGGCGACCGGTGATGAGGAGCGGCACGGCGTACGCGAGCAGGTAGGCGCTCGTCACCCAGATGACGGAGTCGATGTCGGCGTCGAGCTTCCGCTCGATGGTGGGGGTCGCGACGGACACGATGGTCGAGTCGACGAGGATCATGAAGAAGCCGATGACGAGGGCCCAGAGGGCCGGCCAGGGCTTGCGTTCGGTGGTCATGCGTTCGGTTCTGCTTCCTTGTGGTGGTCAGTCGCGTGGTACGCGAGGGCGTCGGGGTGGTCGTCCGCGCCCTCCCAGTCGAGGTCGCCCGTGGTGAGGCGGTCGACGACCTGCTCGACCGCCGCGAGTTCGGCGGCGAGCACGGCGCGCTGGTACGCGAGGTCGAGCCAGTAGCGCTCGGGGAGGTGCTTCGAGGTGACGCTCTCGTACGCCTCGTCGAGGAAGGCCGTCCGTTCCCGGAGCGCGGCGATCCGCGTGGCGAGGGTGTCGAGGACCTCGACGCGGGGCAGGTTGTGCGCCTCGGCGATGGCGAGCGGGAACTCGGGGTACTCCTCGGCCGGGGTCGCGAGCATCGTCAGGAGCTGCTCGCGGAGCACCGCCCGCCCCTGCTCCGTGATGGCGTAGGTGGTGCGCTCGGGCCGGTTGCCCTCGCGGTCCGTGCCCTGCTCGACCAGGTATCCGAGCTGCGTCAGTCGCCCGACCTGGTGGTAGAGCGTGCCCGGGCGCACCTTGACGTTCCGGTCCTCCTTCCGGAGCACCATCGTCTGGAACATCTCGTACGGGTGCATGGGGCGCTCGGCGAGCAGCGCGAGCGCGGCGAACGCGAGCGGTGTCATGTCCGGCATGGAGGGCCTCCCGTCCTGGTTGTACGACACCGAATATTCGACATGGAATATAGGCCTTGGAACAACCGGACGCAAGGGTAGACTCGGCTGGTCCCTTCCCCCCGACCCCTGTTGGAGTTGACAAGGTGCCCACGATCGTCGTCGAGGTCATGCCGAAGGCAGAGATCCTCGACCCCCAGGGGAAGGCCGTGGGCGGCGCCCTGGCCCGCCTCGGCAAGTCCGACCTCACGAACGTCCGCATCGGCAAGCGGTTCGAGGTGTCCGTCGACGGGCCTGTCGACGACGCCAAGCTCGACGAGGTCCGCGGGATCGCGGCCGACGTCTTCTCGAACGCCGTGATCGAGGACGTCGTCTCCGTCCACGTCGAGGGCGAGTGACCCCGGTGCGCATCGGCGTCATCACGTTCCCCGGATCGCTGGACGACCGCGACGCCCAGCGCGCCGTCCGCCTGGCCGGTGCCGAGCCGGTCGCGCTCTGGCACGGCGACCACGACCTCCAGGGCGTCGACGGCATCGTGCTGCCCGGCGGGTTCTCGTACGGGGACTACCTGCGCGCCGGTGCGATCGCCGCGAAGGCGCCGATCATGGCCGAGGTCATCGACGCCGCCGACAAGGGCATGCCGGTGCTCGGCATCTGCAACGGGTTCCAGATGCTCGCGGAGGCCCGGCTCGTCCCCGGCGCGCACACCCGGAACGCACACCAGCAGTTCATCCGGCGCGACCAGAAGCTGCGCGTCGAGAACGCCGAGACCGCGTGGACGAGCGGGTTCGCGCCCGAGCAGGAGATCACCATCCCGCTCAAGAACGCCGACGGCCGGTTCGTCGCCGACAGCGAGACGATCAAGCGCATCGAGGGCGAGGGGCAGGTCGTCTTCCGCTACGTCGGGGTCAACCCGAACGGCTCCATCGACGACATCGCCGGCGTCTCGAACGAGCGCGGGAACGTCGTCGGGCTCATGCCGCACCCCGAGCACGCCACCGAGCCCGGGTTCGGGCCGGACACCCCCGCCGCGATGTCCTCGGGCACCGACGGCCTCACCTTCTTCACCTCGGTCATCGAGTCGACGCTCGTCCGGTGACGAGCACCCCCGCTCGTCACACGGCGAGCACCGACGTGACCACCCGGCGCCGAACCGTCGACGCCCGCGACCAGGAGCCCACGCAGCCGTGACCGACGCCCAGCAGCCCGACGCCCACGCGCAGTTCGCGCCCGAGCCCGCCACGACCGCGCCGGGCGCCCCGGTCGCCGAGGCGCCGACGATCCCCGGGCCCGCTCCCGCTGGCGCCGCTGGCGATCTGTCCGTGGGCGGCCGAGGGGTCCCGGCTCCCGACACCGTGCAGGACGCCGCCGCGACGCCCGACAAGGAGCAGCCTTACGAGGCCCTCGGGCTCACGGCCGACGAGTACGCCCGGATCCGCGAGATCCTCGGGCGCCGCCCCACCTCGGGCGAGCTCGCCATGTACTCGGTCATGTGGAGCGAGCACTGCTCGTACAAGTCGTCGAAGAACTACCTGCGGCAGTTCGGCCGCAAGGTCACGCCGGAGATGACCAAGCGGCTCATGGTCGGCATGGGCGAGAACGCCGGTGTCGTCGACGTCGGCAACGGCTACGCGGTCACGTTCAAGGTCGAGTCCCACAACCACCCGTCCTACGTCGAGCCGTACCAGGGCGCGGCCACGGGCGTCGGCGGCATCGTCCGCGACATCATCTCGATGGGTGCCCGCCCGGTGGCGGTCATGGACCAGCTCCGGTTCGGCGCCATCGACGCCGAGGACACCGCGCGCGTCGTGCACGGCGTCGTCGGGGGCATCTCGTTCTACGGCAACTGCCTGGGCCTGCCGAACATCGGCGGCGAGACCTACTTCGACCCGATCTACCAGGGGAACCCCCTGGTGAACGCGCTCGCGGTGGGGGTCCTCAAGCACGAGGACCTGCACCTGGCAAACGCGTCGGGTACCGGCAACAAGATCGTCCTGTTCGGCGCCCGGACAGGAGGCGACGGCATCGGTGGCGCGTCGATCCTCGCCTCCGACACGTTCACCGAGGGCGGCCCGACCAAGCGGCCCGCGGTCCAGGTCGGAGACCCGTTCGCCGAGAAGGTCCTGATCGAGTGCTGCCTCGAGCTGTTCCGCGCTGACCTCGTCGAGGGCATCCAGGACCTCGGCGCGGCCGGCATCTCGTGCGCGACCTCGGAGCTCGCCTCGAACGGCGACGGCGGCATGCACATCTCGCTCGACGACGTGCTGCTCCGCGACCCCACGCTCACGGCCGAGGAGATCCTCATGTCGGAGAGCCAGGAGCGCATGATGGCCGTCGTCCGGCCGGACAAGCTCGACGCGTTCCTCGCGGTCACCGCCAAGTGGGACGTCGAGACGAGCGTCCTCGGCGAGGTCACCGGCACCGGCCGCCTGGTCATCGACTGGCAGGGGCAGGAGATCGTCAACGTCGACCCCCGCACCGTCGCGGTCGACGGCCCCGTGTACGACCGGCCCGTCGCCTACCCGACCTGGATCGACGCGGTGCAAGAGGACAGCGCGGCCTCGCTCGACCGTCCGTTCGAGGGCGAGGACCTCCGCACCCAGTTCCTGCAGGTGCTCGGCTCGCCGAACATGGCGGACAAGCGCTGGGTGACGAACCAGTACGACACGTACGTCCTCGGGAACACGGCCCTGTCGTTCCCCGACGACGGCGGCATGATCCGCGTCGACGAGGAGACCGGCCTCGGCGTGGCGATCGCCACGGACGCCAACGGCCGCTACTGCTACCTCGACCCCAAGGAGGGCGCCCGTCTCGCCCTCGCCGAGGCCTACCGCAACGTCGCGACGACGGGTGCGGTGCCCGCCGCGGTGACCGACTGCCTGAACTTCGGCTCCCCGGAGAACCCCGAGGTGATGTGGCAGTTCTCGCAGGCGGTCGAAGGCCTCGCCGACGGCTGCATGGAGCTCGGGATCCCCGTCACGGGCGGCAACGTGTCGTTCTACAACCAGACCGGCACGACGCCGATCCACCCGACCCCCGTGGTCGGTGTCCTCGGGATCATCGACGACGTCGCCAAGCGGGTGCCGTCGGGCTGGCAGGACGACGGCCACAACGTCTACCTGCTCGGTCGGACCTCGCTCGAGCTCGACGGCTCGGCCTGGGCCGGCACCGTGCACGGGCACCTCGGCGGGCGTCCGCCGGCGGTCGACCTCGACCAGGAGAAGGCCCTCGCGGACCTCCTGCACGCCGCGGCCGACGAGCAGCTGCTGACGAGCGCGCACGACCTCGCCGACGGCGGGCTCGCGCAGTCGCTCGCCGAGTCCGTGCTGCGGTTCGGCATCGGCGCGCGGGTCGTGCTCGACGAGCTCGAGGACCGCGACGGCATCGACCTCGCCACCGCACTGTTCTCGGAGTCAACCGGCCGCGTGCTCGTCACCGTCCGGCGCGAGGACGACGTCCGGTTCCAGGGACTCTGCGACGGCCGCGGGTACCCGGTGCTCCGCATCGGCGTGACCGACGCGGAGTCGCAGGCGCTCGAGCTCCAGGGCGCCTTCACCGTGCCGCTCGCCGAGCTCCGTCGCACCCACGGCAGCACCCTGCCCGAGCGGTTCGGTGCCGTGGTCGAGGAGACCGTCACCGAGGGGACGCTCGGCTGACGATGACGGTCGTCACCCTGCCGACCGCGGAGATGCTCGACCTGTTCGGGCCCGCGCCCGACGGCGTCACGCTCGAGGTGTGGGACATCGAGTCGCCCCACCCCCGGCCGTCCTCCGTCACCGGCGTGCTCATCCCGGCGTACTTCCGCGGCGGTCACCGCTGGCAGTACGTGCACGACCTGCCCGGGCTCGAGCTCCTGCAGCTCCCGAGCGCGGGGTACGAGTGGGCGCTCCCCCACGTGCCCAGACACGCCACGCTCGCGAACGGCCGCGGGATCCACGACGACGAGACCGCCGAACTCGCCGTCGGCCTGGCGTTGACCTCGCTCCGGAACCTCGACGTGCACACGCTCGAGCGCACCCGGCAGGAGTGGACCGTTCGGCTCGGGCGCTCGCTCGCGGAACGGCGGGTGCTCGTGGTCGGGTACGGCTCCATCGGCCGCGAGATCGCCGCGCGGTTCGAGGCGTTCAAGTCCCACGTCACCGTCGTGGCCCGCACCGCTCGCGAGCAGGACGGCCGGCAGGTGCACGCGTTCACCGAGCTCCCGACGCTCGTGGCGACGGCCGACGTGGTCGTGCTCATCACCCCGCTCACCGACACGACGGCCGGGCTGATGTCCGCCGAACTGCTCGCCGCCATGCCCGACGGCGCCCTGCTCGTCAACGTCGCCCGCGGTGGGGTCGTCGACACCGAGGCGCTCGTGGCCGAGTTGTCGTCCGGGCGCCTGTTCGCGGCGCTCGACGTCACCGACCCGGAGCCACTGCCCGCGGGGCACCCGCTCTGGACGACGCCGAACACCGTGTTGACGCCGCACGTCGGAGGGAACACGGGTCTGAGCGTGCCGCGGACGGTGGACCTCATGCGGCGGCAGGTGGCGGCCCTGGCGGCCGGGCGGCCGCTCGTGAACGTGGTCGAGCCCGACGCGGCGGGCTCCCCCACGGTCTGACCGCGCCCACCGATCCCGTTCCGCCTGTCTTCGACGGTCCGGGCGTCGTTCGACAACGGCATCGTCGGCAGATCCGAACGCACCGGCTGCGGTGCATGCGACGACGATCCTGGTGTCGAACGACCGCGGCTCCGTCGCCCGTGGACACGGCGCACGTGGACGCGGCGCCCGTGGACACGGCGCCCGGGCCCGACCCTCGGCTCAGGCGATGGGCACGATGCAGGTCGGGGTCCCAACGGGGACGACCGCGACGGGGGCACCCGGGATGCCGTCCTGGTCGAGCGGCAGGACCGCGACGCCGTCGGACCGCTCGTTCGCGACGAGGAGGAACCCGCCGACGCGGGCGAAGTGCCGCGGCCACGATCCACCGCACGGGACCTCCGCCAGGCGTCGCAGCCCCTGTGCGGCATCGAGCACGCAGATGGTGTCGCGCCCGCGAGCCGCCACGTACACGCGACCGGCGTCGTCGACCTCGATGTGGGACAGCAGCGTCTCGCCGACGGGCCCGTCGAACGCGGGTGCACTCTCGACGTCGTGCAGGACGCCGCCGGCATCGGCCTGGAGGCGGTGCACCCGTCCGTCGAGCTCGCCGCTGACGAGCAGGTGGTCGCCCCACCACGCCATGTGTCGGGGGCCCGTCCCGGCCGGCAGGGTGTGCTGACGGACGTGGTCGATGACGGGCGCGCCGTCATCGTCGACACCGATGCGGTACTCGTGGATCGCGTCCCCGCCGAGGTCCGAGACCAGGACGGTGCCGTTGCGGCCCGCGACGACCTGGTGCGCGTGCGGCTGCTCCTGCCGCGTCACGACCGGCCCCGAGCCGTGCGGGAGATCGGTGCCGGTCGTCGAGAGGACCGGGGCTCCGGCCCGGGTCTCCGCGCCGTGCTCGTACGCGACGGTCCCGTCGTGGAGGACCGACTCGGCGTGCACGTCCGCTGGTTCGAGTGCGACAGCACCGACGCTGCCCGAGGAGTAGTTCGCGAGCAGCAGGACCCCGGACGGATCGACGTGCGCGTGGCAGGGGTCTGCACCGTGGCTCGGGGCATCCCAACGGTGCTCGAGGGTGGCGTCGTGACGGCGGAACGCATGCACGCTGCCCTCCGCCGCTTCGGACACGGCGAACACGCTGTCGCCGGACTGCACGAGGAACGAGGGGTTGTCGACGACGGCGATGGTCCGCGCCGCCAGGTCACCCGCAGTGTCCGCCTCGACCAGGGAGATCCCCGTCGCGTTCCCACCCCGGGATGCCGTGTACCCGCCGACGAGGAACCGCAGCGCGGCGAGTCCCTGCCCCGCCCCGTCCGCGGTGTCCGTCACTCGTCGCCCACCGCGATGCGCTCGTGGTGGTGGATCACCTCGGCGATGATGAAGTTGAGGAACTTCTCGGCGAAGGCGGGGTCGAGGTGCGACTCCGCCGCGAGCGACCGCAGCCGCGCGACCTGGACCTGCTCGCGCTCCGGGTCCGCCGGCGGCATACCGGCCGCGGCCTTCAGGTACCCCACCCGCTGCGTGTACTTGAACCGCTCCGCGAGCATGTGCACGACGGCCGCGTCGATGTTGTCGATGCTCTGCCGGATCGCCGCGAGCTCGTCGACCGCGGAGCGCTCGTACGGCGAGGCCGAGCGGGTTCCTCGGGTGTCGGTGGTGGTCCCGGAGGGCTGATCGGCGGCGGTCATGCGACGAGCCTAACGGCGGCCACCACCACGGGTCGCTGTGTGACAGCGGCTGTGGAGAGCACTCACATGTGGATCACGCCTGCGAGCTCGACGAGGGACGGCACGGCGAACTCGGCGCGCTCGAACACCGCCGGCCAGGGCGCTCCGGTGCGGTCGACGAACGCCGTCCGGAGCCCGGCCCGCCGAGCACCGTGCAGGTCCCAGGGGTGCACCGCGGCGAGCACGGCGTCGCCCGGTTCGACCCCGAGCGACGCGAGCCCCCGCCGGTAGGCGTCCGGGTGGGGCTTCATGACGCCCGTGTCCTCGACGCCGAGGTGCCGCTCGACCAGGTCCGCGACCCCGGCTCGCTCGACCAGTGCCCGTGCGTTGGCTCCCGCCCCGTTCGACAGCGTCACGATCCGGTGCCCCGCTGCGGCGAGCGCGGTGATCCCCGCTGCGACGTCGTCGTGCGGCGGGAGCTCGGCGAACGCTCGGAGGATCGCGTCAGCCGCGTCCGCCGGCTCGTCGAGCAGACCCTCGACGTGTGCCAGGAGCCCGAGCAGCACGGGGCGTCCGACCTCGGCGAACGAACGGGACTCGCCCACCATCGTCAGGGCGAAGCCGTCGCGCAGGGTGGCGGCGAACCAGGTCTGCGCGAGGGCACCGGCAGCCCCCTCGGCCTCGAAGGCCGGGGTGAGCGCCGACAGGTCGGAGAGGGTCTCGTTGACGTCGAGCACGATGACGGGTCGGTCCATGTCGGTGACGCTACGCGCCAGGACGGGCGCGCCGGGGCCTCCCGGCTGACCCTGGGGACGACGGCGGTGCGGTCGGCGCTGTGGAGGGGAGGATGCCGGACACGGCCCTCCTGCCCGCCTAGGCTCGGCAGCGCCCGGCGTCGGCCGGGACCGGCGCGGGCCGGGAGGCACGGGCCGGGAGGCACGGGAACGGAGTCGAGGATGGCAACGATCGTCAGCGCCACGTGGATCGCGATCGAGGGACACGAGGGGACGGTCGCCGAGTCCCTGCAGAGCCTCGTGGAGGCCACGCACGCGGAGCCGGGCAACCTCGTGTACGAGGTCTACGTCGACGACGCCGAGCCGCGCGTGTTCCGGATCTTCGAGAAGTACGTCGACGACGACGCGTTCCAGGCACACATCGACTCGCCCCACTTCTCGGAGTACGGCACGCTGGGAGCGATCCCCCATCTGGAGGGCCGGGAGCGGCGGACGTTCCGCGCACTCTGATCGGGGGTTCCCCCACACACCCCGCTGACACCACTGCCGTCCACACCACTCCTGGGCGTGGTCCGGGCAGCTCCCCGCTCCTGGGACAATGGTTCCCATGTCGATCGTGCTCGGGATCTCGTGTGTGTTCGCCGTCCTCGCCGGACTGGTGCACGTCTACATCTTCTTCCTCGAATCCGTCGCCTGGACGAGCCCGCGCACGCGTCAGGTGTTCGGCATCGCGGACGAGGCCGAGGCGCGATCGACCCGGACACTGGCGTTCAACCAGGGCTTCTACAACCTCTTCCTGGCGATCGGGGCGGTGCTCGGGGTCGTCCTCGTCGTCACGGGCAGCAGCGCGACCGGGTGGGCTCTCGTCGTCTTCGCGTGCGCGTGCATGGTCGGCGCATCGGTGATCCTCGGGGCCACCGGTCGCCGCTACCGCAACTCCGCGCTGGTGCAGGGGTCGTTCCCGCTGATCGCGCTCGTGTTCGCGTTCATCGGGTCGTTCTTCGCGTCCTGAGCCGCGCCTCCCGGCCGCACCGCGTGGCGGGCCCCGCTCACTCCCGGGTCGCCTCGATCACCACGTTGTCGACGGAGCGGCGGCCGTCCGGTCGCTGGAGGCACGTGATCACGACGAGTCGGCCCGGCACGTCCCTCCAGACCGACGACGTCGACGCGAGCCGACCCTTCGGCACGACGCGTGCCGTGCTGACGCGGTACTCGACACCGCCGACGCTGATGACCGTTCCGGGGGCCACCGAAGCGCGCCGCCGAGCGACGTCGATCAAGAAGTTCCCCGGCGCGAGGCCGCCGTTGCGGAGGGAGTGCATGACCACGAAGACCGTGCCGCGGTCCCCCTCGGCGAGAGACGCCCCGAGACCGTCCACGACGTAGGCGGACGTGAACCCGGGCGGGGTGATGACCCCGCCGACGGCGGCGAGCCGAGCGAGGGGCACGTCGAGATCGAGGGACCTGACGATGAACCGGGAGCCGGCCCGTTCCTCCTGCCCGGCCTCGGTTCCGGCACCGGTCGTGGCTCCGGACCCGGTCGCGGGCCGGGTCGCGATCGGACCCTCCGGGTCGAGCTGAACGGCGTTGCCGCGCATGTCCACCACCGTTCCGGCCGCTGAGGGTCCGGCGTCCAGGAAGTACCCGCTCACGCCACCGGCGATCATGAGCACGGCGAGGGCGCCGGCCGCGAGGAGCACCCGCGGCCGGCGCCGACCCGTCCGACGTCGCCGTCGCGCGGGATCCGCCTGCGGATCGGTCACCGCTGGCGACGCCGGAGGACCGTGAACAGCACCACACCGGCGAGCGCCGTGCCTCCGGCACCGAGGAGCACCGTCCACCAGCGCGCGCCCGCCCCGGGCTCGGCGACCGTGCCCCCGGTGTGCACCGCCGCGCCGGTCACCGGTTCGTCCGGCGCGGCCTCCGCGCCGGGCTCGGGCTCGGGAGGCGCGACCACCGTGGTCGTCGTGCATCCCGCGTCGGTCACGCATGCACCGCCCGGAGCACTCGGGGTGACGACGTTCACGAGCGAACGGTCGCCGGTGTCGGGATCGTCGACGGTCACCGAGTACGAGACCCTCGTCGTCTCGCCCACCCCGAGCGCCCCGGACCAGGCGAGGGTGGCGTCCGACACCGTCGCGCCGTGGTCCGCGTCCCGGTCGTAGGTCGCGTCGTCGAGGACCGCCGACAAGTCGTCCTCGAAGGACGCCGGGTCCTCGTCCGTGAACGCGACGGCCCCGGTGTTCTCCACCGTCACCGTGTAGGTGACGACGTCCCCCGGATCCGCGTGGTCGGTGTCGGCCGTCTTCTGCACGGAGTACGAGCGGACCGGGACCCGCACGACGCACGTCGGGTCCTGCAGGTCGGAGCGGCAGTTGCTGTGGGGCGCGACGACGGTGTTGATCAGGACGTCGTCGGCGTCACTCGCGGCACGGTCACCGACGGTCACGGAGTAGGTGAACGCCTCGGAGGCGCCGGCGGCGAGCGGGCCGCTCCACGTCAACTCCGGCTCGCGGTAGGTGACGTCGTCCGGGAGGGTCTCGACGGTCGCGTCGTCGAGCACCCCCGACAGGTCGTCGACGAACGTCGCCGGGTGTGCCGCGGTGTAGTCCTCGGTACCGGTGTTCCGCATCGTCACGGTGTAGGTGACCGTCCCTCCGGGCGTGACGACGTCGACGTCGGCGGTCTTGCTCACCGCCAGGGAGCGCACCTTCGTGGTCGTGGCGCACCCTGCCGTCCCACAGGAGCCCCCTGCGGCCGTCGGTCGGACGGAGTTCACGAGCTCGTGATCGCCCGTGTCCGGGTCGTGGACGGCCACCGAGTAGGTGATGGTCTTCGTCCGCCCCACGGCCAGGGCCCCCGACCAGGAGAGGGTGTTCCCGGAGATCGTCGCGCCGTCCGGAGTGTCGCCCTGGTGGTCGGCGTCGTCGAACACGCCGGAGAGGTCGTCGGTGAACGAGGCCGGGTTCCCAGCCGTGTAGTCGACCTTGCCGGTGTTCGACACCCGAACGGTGTAGGTCACGACGTCGCCCGGGTCGGCGACCGACGCAGACGCTCGCTTCTCGACGGTGTAGGCGGCGGCGCGGGAGTGGGCCGTGCAGTCCGGGTCCGGGTGTGTGGTCGTGCAGTTGGCGCCCGGAGCAGTGCCGACGACGGTGTTGTCGAGCCGGCCGTCACCGCCACCACCCGGATCACCGACGAGGACGGAGTACGTCACGGTGACCTTCGCCCCCACCGCCAACGGCCCCGACCACCGCAGCCCGGGCTCGTCGTACGCCACGGCACCGCCGGACGCCGTCGCGTCCCGGCCGTACGCGGCGTCGTCGAGGACCTGGGCGAGGTCGTCGTCGAACGACGCCGGATGCGCGTCCGTGTACGGGGCCGCGCCCGTGTTCTCGACCGTGATGGTGTAGCGGACGGTCGATCCCGCGACGACGTCGGAACGGTCCGCCGTCTTCGTCAGGACGTAGGACCGGACCGGCGTCGTCGTGGCGCACCCGGCCGCTCCGCAGGTCCCGCCCGGGGACGACGGGGCGACCACGTTGCGGAGTCGGTGATCACCCTGGTCGGGATCGTCCACCGTGACCGAGTACGTGATCGTGCGGGTCGCACCGGCTGCGAGCGCGCCCGACCAGGAGAGCGTCTTCCCGGTGACGACCGCACCACCGGACGCGTCGTCGCGGTATCTGGCGTCGTCGAGGACACCCGTCAGGTCGTCCGTGAACGACGCGGGGTCCTCCGACGTGTAGTCGACGTTCCCCGTGTTGGCCACCGTGATCGTGTACGACACGCGGTCCCCCGGCTGTGCGACCGTCGCTGAGGCGGACTTGGTCACCGTGTAGCTCCGGGCGCTGTTGGTGACCGTGCACGTGATGTCGTCACCGGCCGCCGGGGTCACGCGTTGGACGGTGCCGCCGCCCGACGGCAACCGCGTCGGGCTGTCGGGATTCGCGTTGGTGCAGGTCCACTGCTGCGCGTACCCGGACAGGTCGGTGCCCGTGCCCGTGGTGGCGGTCTCGGAGAGCGTGAACGCGCCTCCACGGCTGTCCGGGAGGACCGTGGTCGACCCCGTCGTCGAGGCGTCGGCACCCCCGGTCGTCGCGGATGCCAGGACGGTCCCCTGCGGTGACGTGATCGCCGTGTCGAACGAGTCGGACGGACTCGAGCGCCCGTCGACCGCCTTCCGCAGGGTCAACCTCGACGTGACGAACGCGAACGCGACAGCCTCCGCGCCGCTGCGGTTGGTCTCGCTCAGGACGGCCTCGATCGACGTCGGTTCGTTCGCCTGGAGCACGAGCGCACCGAACGGTCCTCTGCCCCCCTCGCACCGGACCGCGGTCGATCCGATCCCGGTCACGCCCCCGCTGCATGCGGGTCGCGCCGGATCCGGGACGTCGAGGCGACCGAGCGGAACGTCCGACGCGAAGTCGATCCGTTCGTGGGTCTCCGAGGTCTCCGCATCGGCGGCGACCATGCCCCATCCTGTGACCGGCGTCCCCGACGCGTCCTCGACGTGGATGTCGCTCAATGCGAAGCGCGCCCCGACGTTCCGCGCGTCGTCGAACCCGAGTGCCGGTCGACCTGGGATGCCCCGGTAGATCTGCGTCCCGATGTACGCCTGTTTGTACGTCGGTGTGCTCGCAGCACGCGTGGTGCCGGCACGGTACCCGCTCGGCGTCGCGGTCCTGATGGTGTATCGCAGGACGTAACCGCCGGGGAGCCGGGCGCTCATCGTCTGGCCGGTCGCGGAGCGCGCCTGACCCTCGTCGTACGAGGACATGTCCAACCAGCACAGATTGGACGCTTCAGTCCCTCCACTGCCGTACCCGCAGCCCGTGGGCGAATCCGAGACGGTGCGGGCTTCGGCGACGGGCGCGAGGACGCCGGTGGCGAGAGCGGTGCTCGCGGTGAGGACGGCGGCTGCGAGAGCCGCGATCCGCCTCCGGATGGGTGCGCCGCCGGGGCGGTTCCTGTGGTGTTGCGTGTGCATCGGGGCAGCGTGGGCCTTCCACCACCGCGGACCGCGGCGACCGCGGTCGGGTGGACGTCATGAACGGGAGGCGTTCACTCTGACGTCCACGGGCGGCGGCGATCGGCCATCCCTCGCGGCACACGGGGGTCGTGGCCGGTCACGTCACCCGTCGCATGACCTGGGGGCGACGCGGGATCCTCGAGCACCTCGTCCCCACACCGGGCCTCGACCGCGGGCTCGGGCTCAGGCACGGGCACGGGCACGGCCCGGGCCCTGGTTACGGCTCGGGCGCTGGTTACGGCTCGGGCGCTGGTTACGGCTCGGGCGCTGAGCAGCCCGGTGCTCAGGCGTCGGCGGCGAGCTGTGCGGCGGCCTGCCCCCACCACTCCTCGACGGCGCGGATGCTCTGCTCCTCGGAGATGTCCGGGCGGCGGCTGAGCAGTGCCCAGCGGTGTCCGAACGGGTCGATGATCGACGCGAAGCGATCGCCGGACACGAAGTCACTCGGGGCCTCGCGCCCGTCGGCCCCTGCTGCGACCGCCCTGGCGTAGACGGTGTCGACGTCCGCCACGTACAGGACGGTCGAGCTGCTGACGCCGTCGCCGCCCTTCTGCGGCGGGGTCAGTCCCATCGCCGGCATCGGGTCGGACAGCTGCAGTCGCCCGGTCCCGAAGTCGAGCTCCGCCTGCCCCACGAACGGTTCGCCGCCCTGGGTGGCGGGAGCGTCGAGGCGGTAGACGACCTCGGCGCCGAAGACATCGACGTAGAACGCGATCGCCTCGGCCGCGGGGTGCACGACGAGGAACGGGGTCAGGCTGGTGTAGCCGGCGGGGCGGAAGGCGCTGTCATCGGTCATGTCGCTCATCCAACTCCCGGCCGCGGAGCACTGCTCGGACGGCGTCGTGTGCACACACGACCGAACTCGTGTCGTCCGACAGTGGTCCCGTCGTCACATGCGCACGCAGTATCTGCGGACGTATGAAGCGACGTTCCCGTTGTCGGACGACGCGCGCAGTGTCGGGAACAGGCGGTCTCCGAAGGAGGGCGGGGGCGAGGCCGAGGGCCTAGGGCGGGTCAGCCGAGCTTCGCCGCGAACTGGTCCGGCAGCCGCTTCAGGGCCCAGAGGATCGCGGGCACGGTCCCGATCGAGAACGCGGAGGAGACGTCCGCGTTGCGCTCGACGATGACGTGACCCTTCTTCACCGAGGGCACCTGCTTGAACAACGGACTCGAGGACGCCTGGGCCGCCGTCGTGTAGATCGGCAGGATCACGGTGAGGTCGGCGTCGAGCAGGTCGAGGTTCTCGTTCGACAGCGTGGCGGAGAACGCGCTGCCCGCGGCCTTGTCGACCGCCTTCGGCTGGGTGAACCCGAGCTGCTTCATGAACGCGACGCGGGAGTCGCCCGAGGCGTAGGCGCCGTACCCGCTCGATGTGTACGCACCGATGACGGCCGTCTTGCCCTTGAACTCGGGGTGGGCCTTCCGCGCGCTGGCGAACGCGGAGTCCACCTGGTCGAGCAGGTCCTTGCCCTGCTGCACCTTGCCGAGGGCCTTCGCGATCATGGTCACCTGCTGGTCGGTACTCGTCAGGTAGTTCGCGCCGCCCTTCGGGATGGCGACGGTCGGGGCGATGGCGGAGAGCTTCTGGTAGCGGTCCTTGTCGCCCGAGCTCTTCGTGTCGAGGATCAGGTCGGGCTTGAGCGCGACGATCTGCTCGTAGCTCGGCTCGAGGGTGCCGATGATCTTCGGCGACGTGGTGTACGCGCCCTTGAGCCAGGGGCCGACGCCCTCACCGCCGAACGCGAGCCAGTCACTCGCGCCGACGGGCTGGACCCCGAGGGCGAGGGCCGTCTCGGCGTCGCCCCACCCGAGCGCGACCACGCGCTTCGGCGCGGACGGGATCGTCGTCGTGCCGAACGCGGTCTGCACCGACACCGGGTAGGAGGAGCCGCTCGTCGCCGTCTGCGAGGCGCTGTTCGAGGCGGTGCCGCTGCTGCACCCGGCGAGGACGAGGGTGGCCACGACGGCGGTCGCGATGGCGGCGACGAGGGAACGGAGGCGGCGAGCGGGCCGACGGCTGGCAGTCACGAAGGTGAGGCTACCCTAAGCCGCCCCCACGCCTCCCGGGAGTCCGGCTTGACGTGACTGAACTGATCTGTATGGTTGAGGCAACGCGGCTGAACAGACCTGTTCAGTTGCCAACCGAGCCCGAGGAGCCACCATGACCACGCCCACCTACTTCGACCAGTACGACAACCTCGCCTTCGAGCGCGACGAGGACGGCGTGCTCGTCCTCCGCTTCCACACGGACGGCGGACCTCTCACCTTCACCGGCCGGACCCACGAGGACCTCCCCCAGGCTCTCGAGGACATCGCGCTCGACGCCGACAACCGGGCCCTGGTCATCACCGGCACCGGCGAGCACTTCATGAAGGACATCGACGGCCCGAGCCTCGGCGAGATCTTCAAGCCGGCCGCGTGGGAGAAGACCCGCGTCGAGGGCCGCAAGGTCCTCGAGCGCCTCCTCGACCTGCCGATGCCGGTCGTCGGCGTCGCGAACGGCACCGCCACGATCCACTCGGAGTACCTGCTGCTCGCCGATGTGCACATCGCGTCGGAGCGGGCGACCTACGGCGACTTCCCACACCCCGCGTTCGGCATCACCGCCGGCGACGGCCTGCACGTGGTGTGGGAGGAGATCGCCGGCACCCAGCGCGCCAAGTGGCTGCTCTGGACCGGCGAGACCATCGACGCGCAGACCGCGTTGCAGTGGGGTGTCGTCAACGAGGTCGTCGCGCACGAGCACGCCCTCGAGCGCGGCATCGAGATCGCGCGGAAGCTCGCCGCCAGGCCCGCGCTCTACCGTTCGCTGCAGAAGCAGACGCTCAACCTCGCCCTGCGACGCCGGCTGACCCAGGACGTCCCGTTCGGGATGGCGCTCGAGGGCCTCACCGCCGCCGATCTGGCGTACCAGCAGCAGGCCTGACGTGGAAAGCGCGGGGGTGCCGCCGTCTCGATCGGCGCCCCCGCCCGCGTCGTAGACTGAACAGATCAGTTCAAGGAGGCCCGACGTGGCGACCACGACACCCCGCACCCGCAAGCGCCCTGCGCTCGACCGCGTCGTGCAGACCGCCGACCGGCTCTTCTACGCCGACGGCATCCACGCGACCGGCGTCGACACGATCGCCGATGCCGCGAACGTGTCGAAGGCCACCATGTACACGTACTTCCGCACGAAGGACGACCTGGTCGGCGCGTACGTCGAGGGCCGGAGCCTCGCTTGGCGCGTCCATCTCACGACGCAGCTCGCCGCGGCCGACGTCGACGCGGCAGAGCAGATCCTCATGGTCTTCGACCTGCTCGCCAGGTGGTTCGCGACGGACGACTTCAACGGCTGTCCGTTCATCAACGCAGAGGCCGAGAGCACGACGGACTCGCCCGCGCACGTCGTGAACGTCGAGCACCGCACCTGGATCCGGGCGCTCTTCACCGACCTCGCCAGCCGGGCCGGCACCGCCGACCCCGCCGCGACGGCGATCCGGCTCGCGATGCTCTACGACGGCGCCATGGTGGGCGCACACACGGAGCCGCAGCTGCCGTGGGCCGCCGAAGCCCGCGCCGCGGCCGCCGTCCTCATCGCCCAGCGCTAGCGACGCGTCCGCGGCCCCGCCGGGTGGCGCGGCGCACATCGGACGCACACCGCCCCTCCAGGACGTGGCCGGGAGGCGCGACGCACGTCGGACGCGCGCCCCGCCTCCCGGCCATGGCCGATGGCCCGATCACCAGGCGACGGCGCCGCTGCGATCGACGAACGTGCCGGTCGGGCCGTCGGCGCCGATCGTGGCCATGGCGACGATCGCGTCGGTGCCTTCCTCCACGGTCTGGTGGCCGGAGTTGCCGTTGAGGTCGGTGGCGGTGTAGCCGGGGTCGACCACGTTGAAGCGCACCTCCGGGATCCACTTGGCGTAGATCGTCGTGAGCATGTTGAGCGCGGCCTTGCTCGCACTGTACGAGAGGGTCGGGATCTGCGCCTCGATCCGGGAGTCGTCGGCGCGGACGGCGAACGAGCCGAGGCCGCTCGAGACGTTCACGACGACGGGTGCCGTGGAACGACGGAGCAGCGGGAGGAACGCGTGGACGACCCGGACGGGGCCGACCGTGTTCGTGTCGAGCACCTGGGCGATCGCGGGCCCGTCCACCTCGTCGAGCGGTGCACGGCCTCCGGCGATACCCGCGTTGTTGACGAGCACGTCGAGGGTGCCGAACCGCTCGGTGAACTCGGTGGCGGCCGTCGCGACGGACTCGTCGGAGGCGACGTCGATGGTGATCCAGTCCACGCCGAGCTCCGCTGCTGCCGATGCACCGCGCTCGGGGTCGCGGGATCCGATGACGACGGTGTGCCCGAGGTCGCGGAGTCGCTGCGCCGCCGTGTACCCGAGTCCCTTGTTGCCGCCGGTGATGAGTGTCGTTGTCATGGCTCCACCGTGCTCCTCCACAGCGGGGGCTACCAGGGAACCGTCAACAGTGTGACCGGCGGTACCACCCAGGGGACCGCGGTCGGTGGGAGCATCGATGCATGACCGAACGAGGCGACTTCGCGACCCTGCTGCGCGCGTGGCGCGACCGGTTGCACCCGGCCGCCGCGGGCCTCCCGGCCGGTGCCGGGCGGCGGGCGACTGGGTTGCGGCGTGAGGAACTCGCGGCCCTGGCCGGGGTGTCGGTCGACTACGTCGTGCGGTTGGAGCAGGGGCGGGCGGACCGGCCGTCGGCGCAGGTCGTCGCCGCGATCGCCCGCGCGCTGCAGGTGTCCGAGGGCGAGCGCGACCAGTTGTACGTGGCGGCCGGGCTCGCCGCTCCGTTACCGACGGTGGTCCCGACGTTCGTGCCACCGAGCGTGCAACGGCTGATCACGCGGATGCCGGACGCCGCCATCGCGGTGTGCAGCGCGGACTGGACGATCCTGACGACCAACGCGGCATGGGACGCGCTGCACGGCGCTCCTCCGGCGAGCGGGCCGGAGCGGAACGTCGTCCGGCGGCACTTCCTCGGCTCGCCGACCCGGCTGCTGCGCGAGGAGGGCGAGACCGAGCGGTTCGAGCAGGCGATCACGTCGGACCTGCGGACGACGACGGTGCGCTACCCGCAGGACCGGCAGCTGCAGGCGCTGATCGACGAACTCGTCGCCGGGAGTCCCCGGTTCGCCGAGCTGTGGGCGCAGGTCGGCGCCGCCCGACACCGGACGGAGCGGAAGACGATCCTGCACCCGACGGTCGGGCCGGTGCTGCTCGACTGCGACGTGCTCAGCGTGTCAGGCGAGGACCTGCACATCGTCACGAACACGGCCGAGCCGGGCACCGAGGACGCCTCGCGGTTCGACCTGATCCGGGCACTCGGGGCGACCGGGGCGGCACCGCTCGACCCCACGGATTCGCCGCTCCTGCCCAGCTGAGTCGCCCAGCGGTCACGGTCCCGGTCGGTAGGGTGATGCGCTGTGCCCGCTGCTCTCCCCGATCCCGACCGCACCCGCCTCGCCGTCCTCGGTCAGCCGATCGACCACTCGCTCTCGCCGACGTTGCACGCCGCGGCGTACCAGGCCCTCGGTCTCGATCTGACGTACGAGCGGCACGAGGTCGGCTCCGGCGAGCTCGAGGCGTTCGTCGGTGACCTGGACAGCTCGTGGCGCGGCCTGAGCCTGACGATGCCGCTCAAGCGCGAGGTCCTGCCCCTGCTCGATCGCACGACACCGCTCGTCGACGAGCTCGGCGTCGCGAACACCCTGCTCCTCCGGACCGAGGCCGGCCGCACCGTGCTCTCGGGGGCGAACACCGACGTCGACGGCATCGTCCGCCCGGTCGAGGCCCTGGGGCACGTGCCGGGTGCCGCGACGATCCTGGGCGGCGGAGCCACCGCGGCGAGCGCCCTGTTCGCGGCACTCCGTCTCGGGGCGTCGTTCGTGCGCGTGTACCTGCGCGACACGACGAAGGCGAGCGAACTCGTGCTGCTCGCGACGCGGCTCGGTGTGACGCTCGAGGTGCACCCGCTGGCAGACCTGACCGATGCTCCCGCGTCGGGGCTCGTCATCTCGACGCTGCCGGGCGGCGCCGCCGACACCCTGCAACTGCACCCGTCAGGCGACGACGCCGTCCTGTTCGACGTCGCGTACGACCCGTGGCCGTCGGTGGTCGCCGAGCGCTGGTCGGCAGCGGGCGGCCGGGTGCTCAACGGGCTCGACATGCTCGTCGAGCAGGCCATCGGTCAGATCCGGTTCTTCACGAGCGGGGACGCCGACCTGCTGCTGCCCGACGAGGCCCGCGTCCGCGATGCCATGCGGGCCTCGGTCGGGCTGTCGGCGATCAGCCCGCAAGCGCCTTCTTGACGGCGTCGATGTTGCTCTGCTGCCAGGCGATGTAGCCCTTGCCGGACGGCAGGGTCTCGGTGACGCCGACGACCGGCACGTGGTTGCTGCGCGCCGCGGACTTGACCTGCTCGGTCTCGGGGCTCGACGTCTGGTCGTTGTAGGCGAGGAGCTTGACGGGGTCCTTGCCGCTGAACAGCTGGAGCGTGTCGTTGAGCGCCGCGGGTGGCACGTCGTCGCCTTCCTCGATCGCCTCCGAGAAGTCCTGCGGGGTGACGTTGCGCAGCCCGATCGCGTCGAACAGGTAACCCGGCACCGGCTCGGTGTAGGCCACGCGGTCGCCGGCGTCCTGCTGCTTGAGCGCTGCCGTCTGCGCTTCGAGGCCCTGGAGCTGCTTGGTGACCCGTGCCGCGTTGGCCCGGAACGACCCCTTGTGCGCGGGCTGCTCCTGGCCGAGCTCGGTCGCCACGCGACTGACGAACCGGACCATGGTCGGGTAGCTGTAGAACACGTGCTCGTTGAAGTCGTCGTCGCCGGCCTTCTGGAGCCCGGACAGCTTGACGACGTCGATGAGGTCGGCCTTGGACTTCGTCGAGTCACGCAGGGTCTCCATGTACGAGTCGTACCCGCCGCCGTTCTCGATGAGCAGGTCCGCATGGGACACGGCGAGCTGGGTGCGGGGCGAGGCCTCGAACGAGTGCGGGTCCTGCGAGGGGTCGGACAGGATGCTCGTCACGTGGACGTGGGAGCCGCCGATCGTCGACACGAGGCCGCCGTACACGTTGGTCGACGCCACGACGTCGATCCGGCCGGAGGACCCGGAGCCACCGGAGGCGGACGACCCGGATCCGGACGTTCCACCCGCCCCTCCGGAACTCGAGCATCCGGTGAGACCGAGAGCGGCGGCGCCGGCGACGGCGGCGAGGGCGATGAGGGCGCGTTGACGCATGAGGGGTGGAGGTCCGTTCCGAGGCCGCTCGACAGGGGCGGGCGGCGGCGACCACGCTGCGCCCGCACCGCGACGCTATTCACTATCGATAATGATTGTCAATTCCGATGCACTGGGGAGGCGCGGCCCGCGCCTCCCCCGCGGCCCGCGCCTCCCCAGCGGCTCACGCCCCGCGGACGGCTCAGGCTCGGCGGTGCGCCCACGCCGCGCGGACGGTTCACGCCCCCCGCACGTCCCGCGCGAACGCGGCCGCCCGCTGCCGGAGGCTGACGATGCGCTCCTGCCGGGCCGCCTCGACGTCGAACCCGAGGTACGCCGGCGGCGGTGGGTTCCGCACGTTGGCGGAACACTGGAAGTCGGCGCAGACGAGCGTGCCGACGGTGTTGCCGTTCCGCCCCGAGGCCCCACTCCGGCGCGCGCTGTAGAACAGCACGTCGTTCGGCAGGCGGACGTCCTGGCACCAGGCGCACTGCGGCCGGGTGCGGGTGCCGCCATCGGCCTGGCGGAACAGGAGGCCGACGAGGGCGTCGCCGTCGGGGACGATCGCGTACGCCCGACGTCCGATCTTCGGGTCGCGCCAGCCGAGGTAGTCGAGCGCGTCCCAGTCGAGGGCGTCGAACCCGGTGGGCAGGGTGATGTCGGAGACCTCCTTCCGCGAGGCGTTCACGAACGCGGCGCGGATGGCCTTCTCGGTGATGGGGAGCATGGGTGTGCCGTTCTCTCAGCCCGGGCGCGCAGGCGCCGGGCAGGTGTCATGGGGAGGAGGGCACAGCGGACGACGGTCACGACGACCGGGATCGATCCACTGCGCCGCCAGCCGGCATCCGCGGAAGCGGGGGCCGGGGCGGCCGTCACCTGACGTCGGCGGATGGACCGCCGGCGACCTCCTGCCATGACGAGTTGCGCACGCTCCCACGCTACCGCGCGCCGGACGTGGGCAGGACGTGCGCGCGCTCCCCGCTCCTCCCGGACAGGCTGAGGAACTCGACCGCTTCCGGTCCCGCAGCCCCGGACCAGTGTGGGGTGCGGGTGTCGAACTCGGCCGCTTCACCGGGACCGAGCACCATGTCCTGGTCGCCGAGCACGAGGCGGAGTCGGCCGGTCAGGACGTACAGCCACTCGTGCCCGGGATGGGTCATGGGCTCGGGCACGGCCGGCGCGACCCGCCCCGGCATGACGTGCTTGAACGCGGTGATCCCGACGGCCCCGCGTCCGAGCGGCAGGATCGTGTGGCCGTGGGCGCGGAACGGTCGGATGTGGATGCGCGGGTCGCCACTCGGTGGCGCTCCGACGAGCTCGTCGAGCGGCACCTGGTACTCGCGGGCGAGCGGGAGGAGCAGCTCGAGTGTGGGACGTCGCCCGCCCGACTCGAGCCGCGACAGCGTGCTCACGGACACCCCGGTGGCGGCGGACACCTGCGCGAGCGTCAGTCCGCGGTTGGTCCGGAGCTTCCGAAGCCGGCCACCGACCGCGTCGAGGGTGCGTTCCCACGTCTCGTCCATGGCCCCAATTTGCCATTCCCGCAAGAACGATTGCCACTTCGGCGAGCACCGCACAAGCTGACGGTCGAACGAGGAGGAACGACATGCCCACACACACTGACCACGACGTCGTCGTCATCGGCGGCGGTGCGGCCGGCCTGAGCGCCGCGACGGCACTGGCGCGCTCGATGCGATCGGTGGTGGTCGTCGACGCGGGCGAGCCCCGGAACGCACGGGCGGCGGCCGCCCACAACGTCCTCGGCCGCGAGGGGACCGCACCGACCGACCTCCTGCGCCTGGCTCGCGCGGACGCCGAGCGCTACGGCGTCCGCATCGCCGTCGGACGAGCGACCGCCGCCGCACGGCAGGGCGACCGCATCGCCGTCAGCCTCGAGGACGGCAGCCGACTCCGCGGCCGCCGTCTCGTCCTGGCGTCGGGCGCGGTCGACGAGCTCCCCGACGTGCCCGGACTGCGCGAGCGCTGGGGGCGCGACGTCGTGCACTGCCCCTACTGCCACGGTTGGGAGGTCCGGGGCCAGCGGATCGGCGTGCTCGGCTCCGGCGCGATGGCCGTCCACCAGGTGCTGCTCTTCCGGCAGCTCAGCGACGACGTGACGCTCTTCCGGCACACGATGCCCGAGCCCTCGGACGAGGAGTGGGAGCGGTTGGCGGCTCGGGGCATCCGCGTCGTCGAGGGGCCGGTCGCTCGGGTGCTCGTCGACGACGACCGGTTGACGGGCGTCGAACTCGACGACGGGCATGTGTTCCCCCTCGACGCGGTGGCCGTGCAGACGCGGGTGGTCGCCCGAGCGGACGTGTTCGAGCACCTCGGCGGCGAGGTCGCCGAGCATCCGAGCGGCATGGGCCGACACGTCCCCGCCGACCCGACCGGTCGGACTGCGCTGCCCGGCGTGTGGGCGGCCGGGAACGTGACGGACATCGGCGCGCAGGTCATGAGCTCCGCCGCCGCGGGCGTGATGGCCGGCGCGGCGGTCAACATGGACTTCATCGAGGAGCAGACGGCCGCGGCGGTGCGAGCGCGGCGGGAGCCGTTCTCGCCCGAGGCCGAGCGCGAGGTCACCGAGCGGGTGCTCGGCGATCGCCGCCACGGGTTCGAGCCGGCGCGGGACTGAGCCTGACGCCAGCGCGGGACCGAGCCTGACGCCAGGGCTGCGCACGCGGACGACGAGTGCGCACGCGGCCGCATGCCCCGTTGTCGTCCGCATGCGCACCCGACCTGCGTCAGCGCCCCATCCCCAGTGCCGCGACGATGCGCTCCCGCCCGAACGCCCACGCCGCCTCGACGTCCCCGCCGAGCTCGAAGCGCCCGTTGAGTTCCATGCCGACGAACCCCACGACCCAGGCCGTGAGGGTCCGCGCCGCCTCGAGCGCGTGCTCCTCGCCGGCGAGCTCGCCCCCGAACCGCACCACGGCGACACTGGCCGCAGCGCCGAACTCCGGCCGGGCAGCGGAGACGCCCGCGCCCGGCGTCATGACGAGCTGGAACGCAGCGGGCCGCTCGTGCCCGAACGCCCGGAACACGTCGGCGACCTCGGCGGCAGTGGTGGCGGACTCCATCCGCCCCGCGAGGTCCGACAGGGTCGCCTCGGCCACGAGCTGGACAAGGTGGTCGCGGCTCGACACCCGCTTGTACAAGGAGGGCGCCCGCACCCCGACCCGCAGCGCGACGGACTGCATGGTGAGACCGGCCAGCCCGTCGTGCTCGAGCAGGTCACGGGCGGCGGTCACGATCGCGTCGAGGGAGGTGCGTTCCGGGGTGGGCATGTCCATCAGCATAGCTATTGACGGTAGCCATCATGGCTAAGTACAGTAGCCATCATGGAACTGGCACCGAACCTCCACCGCATCGGCAACGACATCGTCGCCGCGTACCTCGTCGTGGCGCCCGAGGGCATCACCGTCATCGACGCCGGCCTCCCCGGGTCGTGGCACGACCTGGTCGCCGAACTCGCCTCGATGGGTCGCTCGCTCGAGGACGTGCGCGGCGTCGTCCTGACCCACGGCGACTCCGACCACGTCGGGTTCGCCGAACGCCTGCGCCGTGAGCGCGGCGTCCCCGTGTACGTCCACGCCGCCGATGCTGCGCGCGCCAAGGGCGGCGACAAGCCGAAGGCCGGCAAGCAGTCGATGCGCCTCGGCCCCCTGCTCGGATTCGTGGGCTACTCGATGCGCAAGGGCGGGCTCCGGACGAACTGGCTCACCGAGGTGGTCGAGGTGCACGGCGGCGAGACCCTCGACCTCCCCGGCGCCCCGCGGATCATCAGCACCCCGGGGCACTCGCCGGGCAGCATCGCCGTGTTCGTCGCGGCCGTCGACGCCGTGTTCGTCGGCGACGGCCTGACGACCCGGCATGTCCTCACCGGCCGCACGGGTCCCGCGCCCGCGCCGTTCACCGACGAGCCCGAGCAGGCGGTCCGGTCGCTCCGCGCCCTGGTCGACACGAACGCCCGCTGGGTGCTCCCCGGTCACGGCGCCCCGTGGAGCGGCGGCGTCGCCGCGGCGGTCCAGGCCGTCGAGCGCGCCGCCTGACCCCCTGCCGGGAGGGACCGACGACCGGGAGGGGCCCGGCCACCGGGAGGCACCGGCGACCGGGAGGAACCGGCGTCAGCTCGTCACACCGTCCACGTAGAACCAGCGCCCGGCCTCGCGCACGAACGCGCTGTCCTCGTGCAGCTCGCCCCGCTCCGAGGGCGTCCGCCACCACGCGCGGAACTCGACGGTCCCGCTCGTGTCGAACGGGCCTCCCGAGCTGGTCCCGAGGACGTCGAGTCGCGTCCACCGCATCATCGGGTCGAGCTCGAGGCTCGTCGGCCGCGTCCGCGGGTGCCACGACGTCAACAGGTACTCCGGCATGGTGAGCGCGAACGCCGTGAACCGCGAGCGCATGAGCCGCTCGGCCGTGGGCGCGGCCGCTCCCGCGTGCAGGGGCCGCAGCACTCCGCGTACGGATTGCCGCTCAGGCAGGGGCATCGTTCCGCTGACATGTCCTCAGCGTAGGACCGCGACGCCGGCTCGCCACCGGCCCGGGAGGCCCGGCCCCTCCCCGCCGCACGCGTGACGTCCGCATCGACCCCACCACCGGCCCGGGAGGACCGCCGCACCCCGCGACCGCGTTTACGGTTGGTCCATGAGCACTCCCCTGACGATCCGACGCGCCACGCTCGAGGACGCCGCGACCGTCGCGGACCTCGTCGAACGTGCCTACCGCGGCGAGGCGAGCCGCGAGGGCTGGACGAGTGAGGTCGACGTCATCGGCGGTCGCCGTACCGACACGGAGCAGATCCGCGCGCTCATCGCTGCGCCCGACTCGGTCGTGTTCGTCGGCGTCGACGAGGGCCGGATCATCGCGACCTGCCAGGTCCAGCGGCATGGCCCGGGCCTCGCCTACTTCGGCACCTTCGCGGTCGAGCCGACGATCCAGGGCAGGGGCCTGGGACGACGGATGATGGAGGCCGCCGCCGAGCACGCCCGCACGACGTTCGATGCCGCCGCGCTCGAGATCACGGTCGTCGCGCAGCAGTCGGCACTCATCGCCTGGTACCGACGCCTCGGGTTCGTGCCGACCGGCGCGACCCGGCCGTTCCCAGCCGAGGCCTGGGGCGCGACGCCGCTCGTGCCGGACGTGCACTTCGTCGTGATGCGGAAGCCGCTGAGCGACCGCGATGAGGTCGACACCGAGGACGTGGACCGGGTCGGCTGACACGAGCAGCCCGTCCGATCAGGGACAATGGCTCACGCGACGGATGAGACCGCCGCACGATCCCGCCCCGAGGAGGCGCCGTGCCCCGACTGACGATGGACGAGCTCGAGGGTTGGATCTCGGAGTTCCGGGCGGGGTCGTCGCACCTGCTTTCGAGCCCGCAGGCGGTCGACATGTCGTGGGACCAGGCGACCATCGACACCGCGCTCATCGTCATGCACCTGGAGACCAGTGGCACCGAGGTCTACCTGCAGCGCGAGATCGGTGTCTCGCCGGAGTGGACGGTGACGTTCGAGCGCCGTGAGAACGACGCCCGGGTCTCGGCCGAGCAGGTGCTGACCCTGGCGGCCGAGGTGAGCGCGATCGGCCACCTGTGCTCCTACCTGACGCTCAAGACGTCGGAGCACCTGCAGCGGCACGCGGCAGCGCAGTAGCCCACGGACGACGGAGGCCGCCGCGGGTGATCAGCATCACCCACGGCGGCCTCCAGGTCGCCGATCGCCGCGTCAGCGGAGACGCAGGTGGCGGCGGCGTCGGTACCCGATGAGCGCGACGATCCCGCCGAGCCCGAGCAGGCCGATGCCCGTGATCGCAGCGGGTCGGGCGTCCGAGCCGGTGTAGGCGAGGGCGTTCGCCCCGGTGCCGTCACCGCCACGGTCGCCGGTCAGCAGCGCAGCGCCGGTGCCTGCACCGGTCGCGCCGGTCCCGGTGGCCGCCGCAGCCACGTAGCGGAAGCCCGTGGCGCCGCTCGTGCCACCGGTCGTCGTGACGGTGATCGTCGCGGCTCCCGGGTCGCAGGCCGGCGTCGTGAACACCAGCCGGGTGCCGGCAGCGTTCACCGTCACGTCCGCAGCGGGGATGGTCGTCCCGCAGATCGTGACGCTGGTCCCGCCGGGCACGAAGCCGGTTCCGCTCACGGTGACCGTCGTGCCTCCCGTCGTCGATCCCTGCCCGGGGTCGGTGCCCGTGACGGTGGGTGCGGCGCGGTAGGTGTAGCCGTCATCGTCACGGGCTGCACCGGCCGGGTCGGTCAGGACGACGTCGACCGGCCCGGCCGCACCGGCGGGCGTGGTGACGGTGACGCTGGTGTCGGTCGGCGTGCCCACGATCGTCGCCGGGACGCCACCGAACGTGACGCCGGTGACATCACCGAGCCCGGTACCCGAGACGACCACGGTCTGGCCGCCGGAGGTCGGACCGGACGCGGGGGTCACACCGGTGATCGTCGGCGCACCGGCGGTGACGTAGAGGAACTGGTCCGGCGCGGCGACCGTCGTGCCACCGGGGAACCCGACGACGACGTCGGCGAGGCCGGCACCCGGCGGCGTCGTGACGACGATCTGCGTGCCGTCAGCGGAGACGGAGCGGACGGTGCCGGCCGTTCCGCCGAACGTGACGCCGGTCGCGTTCTGGAGGCCCGTTCCCCTGATGGTGACGGACGTCCCGCCCGCAGCGGGGCCCTGGTCCGGCGTGATCCCGGTCACGGTCGGCGCGACGTACGTGTAGCCGAGCCGCGCGGTCCCGTTCGGGTCGCTGACGACCACGGTGGTCGGGCCCGCGGCGGCGACCGGCGTGACGGCGGTCAGGGAGTTCCCGTCGGCGGCGACCTGGACGTTCGTCGCCCGGGTCCCGCCGAAGGTCACGGTGGTGTCGGGCGTGAACCCGGTGCCGGTGATGGTGACCGTCTGGCCTCCGGTGGTCGGTCCGGTCGCGGGCGTGATCCGGGTCGCGGTGACCGGGGTCGGCGCGGTGGGCGTCTCGCAGGTCGCGTTCGCGAGGACGACCGTCGCGACGGTCTCGTTGACCAGCGGAACACCGGCGACGGTGCCGTTCAGCGTCGCGACCACGCGAACGGCCGTGCCCGTCGCGGTGGTCCCGGTGGTCGTCTGGACGCGGCTCGCCTGGACCGTCAGGGTCGCACCGGCGAGCGCGCCGGTGAGGTCCGCGCTCACCGTCGCGGTCGGCGTGGCGGCGTTCAGTGTCACCGCACGGCCGAGCAGGTCGAGGTTGGTGAGGTCGACCGCGCTCGTCGGCGTCCCGCCGACCGGGCACGTCGCCGTCGCGGTCGCCGCGTCCGCGGTGAGCACACGCTGCCCGAACAGCACCACGTTCGCACCCGCGATCCGCGAGGACGCGGTGGACCGCGTCGCGTTGCTGCTCGCCGACGTCGTCACCGCCCCGACGGTGATGTCCGCGGCCGCGACATCGGCCAGCGTCGAGCCGTCCGTGTCGGTGAAGGCGCGGTCACCTGATCCCGTGACCGCGACGTCACCGACGGCCGCGTTGACGTCCAGCGCAGCCACGCCTGCGACATCCGCGTCCGCGACGGCACTGATGCCGACCGCCGACGCATCCCCCGGTGCCGCTGACGCCGGTCCTGCGACGACGAGGGCACCCCCAACCACCAGTCCCGCGGACAATCCGACCGCGGACAACCGCATTCCCACGCTCCGTCGCATGGCGCCCCCTTCACGAGCTGTTCTGCCTGCGCACGCTAGGCCCGGGGGTGGCGGGTACGTTCGCTCCAACACTGGGGTTTGACAACCACTCACGAACAGGAGTACGACGTCCCGGCACGTGGAACGCCCGGCCCCCGCATCGGGGACCGGGCGTTCGGTGCTGCTCGCCGACGATCAGTCGACGAGCGAGAGCGTGACCTCGACGTTGCCGCGCGTCGCGTTCGAGTACGGGCACACCTGGTGCGCGGCCTCGGCGACCTCCTGCCGACGGTCCGCCGGCACGTTCGGGGCGTAGATGTCGAGCTCGACGGCCAGGCCGAACCCGCCCTCGCCGTTGTCGCCGATGCTCACGCTGGCCGACACGGAGGCGTCGGTGGTGTCGACGCCGAGCCGCTTGCCGACCAGGTGGTAGGCGCCGAGGAAGCAGGCCGAGTACCCGGCGGCGAACAGCTGCTCGGGGTTGGTGCCCTCGCCGTTGCCACCCATCTCCGTGGGCGGGCGGGTGTCGAAGTCGAGGCGGTCGTCCTCGCTCCGGACGTGTCCGTCGCGACCGCCGCCCGTGGCGTGGGCGATCGCGGTGTACGTGATGTCAAGGGTCATGCACCCCACCTCACACCACGGGACTGGACGGTCGCTGACGTGTATCCGGTGGACGCACACCGCAAGGAGCGGCCACGATGTGATGATGAGCAGCGTTGCCCAGTTCAGTTCGTCCGCCGATGCCTTCGTGGCCGTCGTCGCACAGGTCCCCCACGACGCGTGGGAGCGACCGGCACTGGGCGAGTGGACCGTGCGGAGCCTGGTCGGGCACACCACGCGCGCGCTCCTGACGGTCGAGCAGTACCTGCACCTCGAGCCACCGGCCGAGGTGACGATCCCGACCGCCGCGCTGTACTACGCCACGGTCTACGAGCAGTTCACGGACTCGAACGCCGTGACGCAGCGCGGGATCGCTGCGGGGATCTGGCTCGGGGACGAGCAGCTCCTGCGGATCACGGACGCCCTGGCCCGCGCGAAGGCCGCGATCGAGGCGGCTCCCCCGGACCGTGCCGTGTCGATCGGCGGGATGGGGATCCCGCTCGAGGAGTACCTGCGCACGCGGGTGTTCGAGCTCGTCGTGCACACGATCGACCTCGCACGCGCGATCGAGGTGCCGTGCGCGCCCCCGCCGGACGCGGTGGAGTCGTGCGCGGTCCTGGCCGTGTCGGCCGGCAACGCGCGCGGTGACGGCGAGGCGGTCCTCCTGGCCCTGACCGGGCGCGGGTCGCTCCCGGACGGGTTCTCGGTGGTCTGACCGCGCCGGAACCGCGCGCTCCGGGTGCCGCGGGGACACGACCGGGAGGCCCGACCCGGCGACTCAGCGTCGGCCCTCGGCCGATCCGTGGGACGGCTCCCGGTCCTCCCGGCTGTCGCGGCGGAGCACGAGCGACAGGGCCGCACCGAGCAGTCCGGCGACGATGAGCACGATCGGCACGGAGATCGGTGTGTGCGTCGGCGACGCGATGACGAGCAGCACCAGCCCGAGCACGACGAACCCGATGGAGGCGATGAGCACGTTCCGGCGCGTCGCACGACGGGCGTTGGCCCGGTTCGGTGCGGCGAGCAGGTCGGGATCGTGGAGGACACCGCCGTCGCCCGGCCGCGCCACCGACACGGCGGATGCCTGCGCGGTCCGAGGGGCGGGGGAAGCGAGGAGCCCCGCGATCGACGGACCGCTCGGGGCGAGTTCGGCGTCGAGGTCGTCGTCGTCTTCCTCGGGCACGGGGACGACGAGCGCGGCCTCGCGGGCGTGGCCGGCCTCGGCGCGCTCGGATTCCTCGCGGATGGCGATGGCGCGCTCGGCCTCGGCCGCCTGCTCCGCCTCGTCGAGGTGGTGCGCTGGGGGACGACGGACGTCGGGGTGTTCGTTGGTCACGAGGCGGGTACCTCTCGAGATCGTGGACGGCACGTCGGGGTCCGCGCCGGTACCAGCACATCAGGAACGTGCCGGATGCGCGAGCATATGACACCGATCTGGTAGCGCGCTGCCCTTGTCCGGTGAGCGCGCCCAGACTCGAGCACACTGGCTGCGCTCGGGCACACTGGTCGCATGTGTGGCCGATTCGTCGTCTCCGACACCACCGCTGACCTGTTGCCCGAGCTCGTGGGTGAGCTCGCGTCCCGCACCGAGCACGTCGACGAGGACACGGGCGTCGTCAGCACCGGACTCGTCGAGAACTACAACATCGCCCCGACGGACGACGTGCAGGCGGTCCGGCAGTTCCGCGGCGAGCGGGCGATGCCCGACGTGCACTGGGGGTTCGTGCCGTCGTGGGCCAAGGACTTCCGGAAGCAGCGGCCCCAGCCGATCAACGCCCGGATCGAGACCGTCGCGACCTCGGGCATGTTCCGCACGGCGTTCGCGGGCCACCGCTGCATCGTCCCGGCGCAGGGGTACTACGAGTGGGTCCTGACCGAGACCGGCAAGGAGCCCCACTACATCCACCAGCCCGACGGCGCCCTGGCGATGGCCGGCGTCGTGAGCGCCTGGCCGGACCCGACCAAGCCCGAGGGCGACCCGGACAAGTGGCGCCTGTCGATGGCGATCATCACCCGCGACGCCCACGTCGCCCCCGGCGAGGTCCACGACCGCATGCCCGCGTTCCTGACCCCGGACAGCTACGACGCCTGGCTCGACGACACCCTGTCGCCCGACCAGCTCCTGGCGCTGCTCGACCGCGGATCGCACGAGGTCGCGCACGACCTGGTGCAGTACGAGGTCTCCCGCGCGGTGAACAGCGTGCGGAACGCCGGGCCGCAGCTCATCGAGCCGGTCGCGTAGCCCACCGTCACCGGGTGAGCGCCACCACCACGAGCACCACGACCACCACCGCGAGCGCGGCGACGAGCGTCCACTGCCACCAGCGGAACTTGGCGCGGCCGTTCGAGCCGCGCGGGCGGATGGGTGAGCTGGGTCGTGAGCGCGGTCTGGCGGACATGCGCGAACCCTAGGCGCGATGCATGTGCGCACGCCGGTCCGGGGAGACGGAACCGTTCAGGCCGCGGTGGGGGCGCCTCCAGGATGGGCCGTCGACCGCCCGGTAGCGTTGCTCGGCATGACAGCACGACGCCCGTTCGTGGTGGGGGCCGCCGCCGTGCTCCTGGTCGTGTACGTACTCGCCAGTGGCGCGTTCGTGCTCATCGGCGGTGCCGCCCGGCAGCGGCTCGAAGCCGACGCGGTCCGCGTCCTGCTCGCCGTGCAGTCGGTCGGGCACGGGACGCTCCAGCTCGACCGCGGGTTCGTCGCCGCGATGGCCGTGTCGCTCGTCGTGGCGCCGCTGCCGATCGCCGCCCGGGTGCTCCTGCCCCGCCTGGGTGCCCGCGCCGCGTGGGCCCTGGCCGCCGTGGTCGTCCTGCTCGTCGTCGTGCTGGGTGCCGCGCTGCGGCTGCTGTCCGGCACCAACGCGATCTCCGTGGCGCTGGGCTGCGTCGTCGGCCTGGCGTTCGGGGTCCTCGTGGACCTGGCGGCACGGTCGCTCGCCGCCCTGCGCGGCCACGAGACCGAGGGGCCCACGGGCCGGAGCCGATGGATCGCCCTCGCCCTGATGGTCCTGTACGTCGTGGCCGTCATGCTCATCGCGTTCCACGGCTCCCCCGTCGACGCCGGCAGTGACGGGTTCCTGTTCCGGGTGCTCGACTGGTTACACCGGCACGGGACACCGCAGTGGATCGGCTACGCCGCCGTCGAGTTCACGGCGAACATCGTGTACTTCGTGCCGCTCGGGATCCTCGTCGCCCTGCTCATCGGCGTCCGGCGCTGGTGGCTCCCGGTGGCCATCGGGTTCGTGGCGAGTGCGTTCATCGAGGTCGTGCAGTCGGTGCTCCTGCCCGAGCGGACCGGCTCCGTCGACGACGTCCTGTCGAACACGGCCGGGGCGTTGCTCGGGACCCTGGTGGGCATCGTCGTCCTGGCACGGTTGCGGCGGCGGGCGGGTGCGCGGCAGCTCGGCTGAAGCACCGGGCGCGCGCCTCCGCCTGCGTTCGACGGCGTCGGTCCGCCGTCCCGGAACGACGAAGCCCCCGAGCCAGCAGGCTCGGGGGCTTCGGCGTGGTGCTGGGTGTCAGACGTTCTTGCGCTGACGACGCGTGGCCGCCGTGACGCCGACGAGCGCGCCACCGAGGACGACCGCGCCACCGGCGCTCCAGACCAGGAGGGTCGGGACGGTCGAACCCGTGAAGGCAAGGCCGGTGCCGGTGCTGGTCGCGGTGACCGTGGCGCCCGTGCCCGTGGCGGCCGCCGGAACGACGGTGAGGGCCGTGGTCGCGATGTTGCCGGACGTGACACCGGTCGCGGTGACCTCGTAGGTGCCCGAGGCACCGCGGGGCAGCGTGATGGGAGCGTTGAGCGAGCCGGTTGCGGACGCCTGGCGGACCGCGGTGACGGTCTGCGTCGGCAGCGCGCCGATCGTGACGGCACCAGCACCCGTGACGGAGATGGTGACGTTCTCCGAGTCGGCGAACGAGCCCGGCGCGAAGTTGATGATGGTCGTACCACCGGCGACGACAGAGCCCGACACACTGACGTTGCTGGCGGGCACGTAGCCCTCGGCGTTGGCGGCCATCGGAGCGGCCATGACGGCTGCGCCGGCGAGCACCAGCGCCGCGATTGTCTTCTTCATGAGTGATCCCCTAGTTCGAACGCGACGGCGGCCTGACCTCTCGCAGGACGCTCGATTAGCGAAGTTCCATCAAACTATCGGCTTTCACAGGTGACGTCCACGGGTCGTGTAACAGTTTGGTGAACGCCCGGGGTCGATTCCGCCGCGACCGTGTGGCCCGCTGCCGCCTTCGGCCCGAGGAACTGCACCGTCAGCGTGGTGCTTTGCCCTGGTGAGAGCAGAGTTGGGATCTGCACCACCGGGTACGTGCCGTCGAGCGCAGTCTGGGGGCTGGCCGCCTTGCCGTCCTGTGACGCGCTCAGGAACACCCCCGTTCTGGGGGCGTAGATCGCGACGTTCGTTCCGACGTTGCCCGGCGACACGCCGAAGTCCCCACCACCGGTCACATACCGGGGAAGGCTCGTGGCGGCGTCCGCTGGCGCCGTGTTCTTCAGGGTGACCTGCACGGTCCAGGTCGGGCGACCATCGGCGCGGCAGACCTTGCTCCCCACGGCGATCTGCTTCGTGAGGTAGTAGTCCATCTTCGCGCCGGTGGCGTCGTTGAGGTAGACGCCGAAGCGAGCGTTGGCCTGCGTCGACACAGGAAGGCCCCCGGCTGCGCTCGTGCCGACGATCCTGCTCTGCTCGGTCCCACGCGAACTCCACACCATGATGCGACGCTCTGCTGCTCCTCTCGACAGCGCAGTCACCAGTTTGGCGGGATCTGCGGAGCCAGAGGTCACGGCGTTGAACACCGAGCTGGCAGCGGACGCGAAGAACGCGTCCTGCATCGCGGGGTCCGAGTAGCGCGCATACACCTGACTCAGCAGGACGGCGACCGCGTTATCCGACGTGAGCGTGTCACCAGTTGCGAGCTTCACTGGGCCCGTTGCGTTCAAGAGGTAGCCCAACGTGACCGGGTCGATGGACACGACACCGTCGACCTTCTGCCCGAACCGCTGCTGCCAGAACGCTGAGGCGAGTTTCGCGGTGGTCGCGAAGCGGGGCGTGAGCGTGGTGTCGAGCATGTACTGCCCGGTGATGGCGCCGTACAGCCCTTGTGTTTCGGTCGTCAACGGCAGGACCGGCTGGTCCACTCGCGGGAAGCTCGCACCTGACGCCTGTTGCGTCAGCGAGATCTTGCCGTCGTCCGCGTGGAGCAGCACGACGGACCCGGCGATGCCTCCACCGGCACGCAGCTCCGCGTTGTTCTCGACGAGGAGCAGGTAGTTCCGCGCCCCGTCGGTCCCGAGCATCGACGGCGCCAGGTCGATCACCCGTCGCGCGACGTCCGCCTCGTGGTCGACAGGAGCGAGGGTGTTGACGAGCTGATCGACGCGTTTGTCGACCACGGACAGCGTGTCCGTCGTGTCGATCGCACGAGCCTCCTCGAGCGCTCGGTGCAGATTCACCGCCGCGCGGTCGACACTCGGCCGCGCCGACGCGATCGCCGCAACGTCGATCCGCCCGTCCTTCGGCCGGAACGCAGTCGTGTTCACCTTGCCGAGAGCCCTGATCGCGGGACGGACGGAACCGTCCGCGACGGTTGCGACAACATTCGATATCTGCCGAACCGCACGCAGGTCCGGCCCCACCAACGGAACGACTTCGGCCGTTCGCCAGATCGGGTCCGACGTCAGCGACCTGGCGCCGTCTGCCCGGTCCTGGAACTCGCCCGCCGTGCGGCGCGCACCGTCGCTGTTGGCGTCGGCGATCTGCGCTCGGAGCGCTGCGACGTGTGTGACCGACGACTGCAGGTCCCGCACGGCGAGCAAACCACGGATACCGACCCAAGCGACGACGAAGACGATCACCGCCACCACCGTGAGGACGATCCACGTCACGACTCGCCGGCGCGTCATCGACCGAGCTTCGACCGTGCTGTCCGTCACGTGATCACTCCCGCAGGTTCGACTCGTTCTCGCGGAACCACTCAACAGTCGTCCGGAGACCGTCCTCGAGCGAGATCTGGGCGGTCCACCCGGCGTCGCGGAGCTTCGAAACGTCGAGCAGTTTCTGCGGGGTCCCGTCCGGCTTCGTCGTGTCCCACTCGGTGTCCCCCTCGTAGCCGACGACGCGTGCGATCGTGTCGGCGATCTCACGAATGGTGACGTCCGCCCCGGTGCCGACGTTGACCTGCTCGGGACCGTCGTAGTGCTCCATGAGGTGGAGCACGGCGGCGGCCATGTCGTCCACGTGCAGGAACTCTCGACGGGGGGAACCAGTCCCCCAGTTGGTGACCGACCGACTGCCGCTCCGAGCTGCTTCCTCGTATCGGCGGATGAGCGCGGGCAACACATGCGAGCCGGCCGGCGAGAAGTTGTCGCCGGGTCCGTAGAGATTCGTCGGCATGGCGGAGATCCACGGGAGTCCGTACTGTCGCCGAACGGCCTGCACCTGCATGATGCCCGCGATCTTCGCGATCGCATACGCGTCGTTCGTCGGCTCGAGGTAGCCGGTGAGCAATGCGTCCTCGGTGATGGGCTGCGGCGCGTACTTCGGGTAGATGCAGGAGGAACCGAGGAAGGCCAGGCGTTCCACACCGACCTCACGGGCCGCGTCCATCACGTTGACTTGGATCTGAAGATTCTCGCTCAGGAAGTCGACGGGGTAGGTGTTGTTCGCCATGATCCCACCGACCTTCGCCGCGGCGAGTACGACGTACCTCGGTTCGGTGCTCCGGAAGAAATCGAACACCGCCGACCGGTCACGCAGATCGAGCTCCCCCGACGAGCGCCCGACCAGCGCGGTGAAACCCTGACCCTCGAGCTGTCGCCACACCGCGGAGCCCACCAAACCCCGGTGCCCGGCGACGTAGAACGTGCTGTCGCGGTCGAGTGCTCCAGGCGAGAATTCGACCTCGTCGTGCGCGCCCGTCGCCGCGGTCTTCGTCACTTCGCCGTCCCCCAACTCTCCAGCCGGACGGAGTCGATCCACGGCCGCCCGGCGCACTCCAGCGCTTCGATGTCCGCATCCACCATGATCCGCGCGAGCTGCGCCGTGTCGACGGTCGCCTCCCACCCCAGCTTCGCCTTGGCTTTCGAGGCGTCACCCACCAGGGCATCGACTTCGGAGGGACGCAGGTACCGTTCGTCGAACCGGACGTGCTCCTCCCAGTCGAGGCCAGCGTGTTCGAACGCAGTGACCAGGAAGTCGCGGACCGTGAAGTTCCCACCGGTGGCCAGCACGTAGTCGTCGGGCTCGTCCGCCTGCAGCATCCGCCACATGCCCTCGACGTACTCCGCGGCGTATCCCCAGTCTCGCACCGCGTCCAGGTTCCCCAGGTACACGTGCTCCTGCCGACCGGCCTTGATGGCGGCGACGGCACGGGTGATCTTGCGGGTCACGAAGGTCTCTCCTCGTCGGGGCGACTCGTGGTTGAAGAGGATCCCGTTCACCGCGTACATCCCGTACGCCTCGCGGTAGTTGCGGGTCACCCAGTAGCTGTAGACCTTGGCGGCACCGTACGGGGACCGCGGCCAGAACGGTGTCTCCTCGTTCTGCGGCGGTGGTGTCGCTCCGAACATCTCCGACGAGGAAGCCTGGTAGAAGCGCGTGTGGATGCCCGACATCCGCACGGCCTCGAGCATGCGCATCGAACCCACGCCGGTCGTGTCGCCGGTGTGCTCCGGCTCGTCGAACGAGACGCGGACGTGCGACTGCGCGGCGAGGTTGTACACCTCGTCGGGCCGCAACTCGCCGAGCAGACTGACGAGCCGAGCGCCGTCACTCAGATCCCCGTAGTGCAGGAACAGTCGGGCCGACGGGTCATGCGGATCGACGTAGAGGTGGTCGATTCGCGACGTGTTGAACGTCGATGCTCGACGAATCAACCCGTGCACCTCATACCCCTTCCGGAGCAGCAACTCCGCGAGATACGACCCGTCCTGCCCGGTGATGCCAGTGATGAAGGCGCGCTTGGTCACTCGTTCCCCTGTGCCTGACGACCACGATCGACTTGCTAGTGAAGCGCGTCTGATCCGGCCTGCGTGGTGCTCGGAGCGCGCCGAGGGACGAGCCGAGCCAGAAGTCGAGCATATCTGTCCAACGCGCCGTCTTCCGAAAGGTACTGGTCACGGAACTGGAGACCGGCTGCACCGATGCGCTGCGCCAGATCGCGGTCCTGTCCCACATGCATGAGAGCCTCGAGGAGCATTTTTGGATCAGCGGCAGGCACAGTCAAGCCTCCCGCGGCGCGCACCTCACTTTCCGTGACGCTGCCCGTGCCCGTTGCAGCCACTACCGGGCGCCCGGTCGAGAAGTAGGAAGTGAGCTTGCTGGGCACGGCCATACCCGCGACGCCTGGCAGCTCGTTGACCAGAAGGACGTCCGCGCTCGCTAACAATGGCTGAAACTGCGCGTCCGACACCGGTTTCATGAACTCGAGCCGACGCACCCCTTGCGAAGCACGAACAAGCTCATCGCGACGATTACCGTCGCCCATCAGGACGAAGCGGATGGGCAGGCTCTTCTCGTCAGCCATCCGTGCCGCGAGGATGACGTTCTCAAGACCCTGCTTGGCCCCCATGTTCCCGGCATGCAGGGCGATTATCTCGTCATCTGCCCATCCAAAACGCGCCCGGATCGATGGGCGGTCTACTGCGGTCGGCTCCGGGAGGTGGGTCCAATTCCGCACCACATCCACCTGAGAGCGAGGTACGCCGAGCCGGTTCACAACGTGATCAGCGAACCGATCGTGGATCACGACGACAGAATCCGAGTTCCTCAACAGCGCTGACTCGATTGCTGAAACGACTCGAGCCGCGACGGAGCCGCCCTGAGCCGTCTCGACAACGCCTAGAGAGTAGAGGTCCTGCACCCACGTGATCACGGTCGTCTTGGGGTTCATCAACCTCGCGCGGAGCAGTGCCAGACCGCTTGCGAACATGGCGGGAGACACAAGCACGAGCAGGTCGGGCCGCCCCCAACGACTCACCAGGACTCGGATACCGAAGGACATCTCGGACAACAGACGCTTCCCCACAGTGGGCCTCCGGGGCACGTAATGCCGACGGCGGTCAACGCGGACAGCGTCTCGAGTCTCGCTCGTAGACCACGGCGGCGAGAGGGGGTCGAACCGCCATTGCGGATAGTGCGGGAACGTGGTCACGACGCGGACACGGCTGCCCCGCGCGGCCATCCCCCTCGCGAAGGAAGCAGTATAGGGAGCAATCCCCGTCGTCTCCGGGGCATAATTGAGCCCCAGCACCAAGATCCGCTGCGCTCGCCCCACGGCATGACCCTAACAGCGTGAGACGTCAGGAGCTCCTCGACACAGTTCGCCACCCGCTCCACGGAGTACAACTGCCGCGAGAGCCAGGTGCCCGAAGGATCGCTGTAGCCTAGGCCCGGACAGTCAGGGGGCAATTCCGATGCAAACCCGACCGGCAGGGGCCGAAGGACACGACCCGGGTCACGTCATACCTCTGGCGCTCGCGCCTGGTGAGCGCCAGGCATGGGGCGGGAAGCGGTCCCAGGTCTACCTCTGGGCTGTCGTTGAACTGCTCCTCGTCTCGAACGCCTGGCAGGTCTCGTCGCGCCTCCGCGTTTGGGCGCTTCGACGGTTCGGCGCAGACGTCGGGCGTGGAGTGGTATTCCGGCCTCGCACACGGGTCAAATTCCCCTGGAAGTTGACAATCGGTGACAACTGCTGGATCGGAGAAGGCGTCTGGTTCCACAATCAAGATGCGATCCAGGTGGGTCATGACGTCGTCATCTCCCAGGAGACCTTCCTCACGACGGGAAGCCATTCACACCGGAAGGACATGGCACTCGTAACGAGTCCGATCTTGATCGAACCCGGGGCGTGGGTCACGGCCCGTTGCATCGTACTCGGCGGCACGCGCATCGGGCGCAATGCGCTCGTGACACCCGGCACCGTCGTACGCGGCGATGTGCCGAGCAACGCGAAAGTGGGCTCAGGACCAATGGAGTACCTCGGAGAACGATTCGGAGGCAGCCAATGAGCCCTTCACCCACTGGCCTCTCGCCCGAGCACGAAGCACGGATTCCTCTTTCCGTCGTGATCATTGCCAAGGACGAAGAACTCGGGATTGGTCGAGTGCTGCAACGGCTCGACGATTTCGACCAGGTGGTCGTAGTCGACTCGCACAGCACGGATCGCACTCGGGAAATCGCCGAATCATTCGGAGCAGACGTGGTCCTGTTTGCCTGGGATGGCACCTACCCGAAAAAGAAACAGTGGAGCCTCGAGCAGCGGGTGCTCAAACATCGCTGGGTTCTGCTCTTGGATGCTGACGAATACCCCGCGCAGGCCCTGATCGACGAGCTCCGATCATTAGCCCCTCGCCTGGGCGACATGACCGACTTCGGCGCATACGACCTGACGCTTTTGTACAAGTTCGCGGGTAGGTTCTTGAAGAACGGCCACCGCGTCACGAAGCGTTCTCTTGTCGATCGGTATGCCTGCAAGTTCCCCGAGATCGGCGACCTCGAAGCGCCTGGCATCCGGGAAGTCGAAGGTCACTACCAGCCCCAGACGAGCAAGAAGGTCGGACGACTCGACAATCCGATCTGCCACGACGATCAGGATCCTCTGAGCAGCTGGTTCGAACGGCACAACCGGTACTCCGACTGGGAGGCGTACCTGAACCAGCACCGCTCACTGAAACACGAGATTGCCCTGAAGCGGTCGTGGAAAGGCCGCATGTTCGACAGAGTGCCGTTCAAACCCTTGCTTTTCTTCCTTTACGCATACGTGCTACGGCTTGGATTTCGGGACGGTCGCCCAGGATTCGATTATGCCTTCGCCCTTGCTTCGTACTACTGGCAGATCGGGATCAAGACTCGCGAGCTCCGTGACCGAACCCGCGGGGCTTAGGGTGCGGGTAGTCCATGTCATCCCCTCGGTGGCCCGTCGAGATGGTGGTCCTTCGGAAGTGATTCGAGGTCTCTTGACACCCCTCACAGCGGCAGGTCTATCCATTAGGGTCATCACAACGGACAAGGGCCTAGACCAGCGAGACGACGACCTACGGCACCACGCAAACATCGAGATCCACCGTGTGCGACGCCCGATCGGGTGGAGCTACTCTCCAAGCGCGATCAGCGGGATCGTACGCGCCGTTCGCGCGGCGGACATCGTTCATGTTCACAGCCTGCACACCTTCACCTCGACCGTGGCGCTCTGGGCGGCCGCGGCGCTCCGGAGGAGGGTGGTCGTTCAGCCGCATGGATCGCTTGACGCATACCACTGGAATCAGTCGAGGCTCAAGAAAGCGCTGTACTCGGCATTCATCGACGGGTACGCCCTGCGTCGAGCTGCTGCGCTCATCGTGAGCAGCGATTACGAGGCTGCAACCCGCGCACCGCGCTGGTCTCGCCGCATGAGAGCAGTGTCTGTCCCGCTCGCCGTCGATGACCGTCTGTTTCAACTCGAACGCGCGCAGTCTACGTCCGCGACACGGCCGGCTGTGTTGTTCCTGGGGCGAGTCACCACGAAGAAACGGATCGATCTCGTTCTCGACGCGTTTCGATTGCTGACGGAACGGGGCATCGACGCCGATCTCATTGTTGCTGGCCCCATCGATCCGAGCCTGCCGTACGACCCGATAGGCCTCGCGGAGTCGGCTGGATTGAGCGAGCGGACGCGATTCATCGGCACTGTCGATGCCGATCGAAGGTTGCGTCTCCTTCTGGAAGCAGCCGTTTTTGTCCTGCCGAGCGATGATGAAAGCTTCGGCGTTTCAGTTGCTGAAGCCATGGCAGCAGCGTGTGCCACGGTGACGACAGCAACCGTCGGGATCGCGGCCCCGGCGCAGGCAGCGGAAGCGCTCATCATCGCTGAGCAGACTCCCCGGAGCATCGCTGATTGCCTCGCCCGGCTGCTCGAGGATCCCAGCCTCTCCCAGGAGATGGGTGACCGGGGCCGCCGATACGCGCAAGCACATTTCACCTGGGATCGCGCAGCGTCCACTCTTGTCTCGTTGTACCAAGAGACGGGCCAGCCGGAAGAAAGATGAAGATTCTCCTTACCCAGCCGTACGTACCGGCCTATCGCGTTCCGCTGTTCCAAGCACTTCGTCGCGAACTGCGTCAGTGCGACGCGGAGCTGATAGTTGCTGCCGGCTCCCCCGCTGGGGATCAGGCTCGCCGATCGGACAGGGCCGAGCAGGATTGGGTCCTCGCCATGCGTGAGCGCGTGCTCCGTATCGGGTCCGGACGGGAGATTCGCCTCCGGGCGCTGCCGAGGGGGATACGTCTCGCCGACATCGACGCGGTCGTGACTGAGCTCGACCCAACGAACTTGCTGGCCTGGTCGATCCGTGTTCGCCATCCGCGGACACCGCTGGTCCTGTGGGGACACGGGAAGTCCTTCGTGCGCCGAAATCAACCTCTCGTCGACGTGGCTCGAAACGCGCTGGTTCACGCCGCCACGATGACGATGACCTACACGCCGGCCGGACGCGAGCACTTGTTGCGATCAGCACGGCTAGCCGGTCAGCGAGTCGTGGCGGTCGGGAACAGCACTGACACCTTGACGCTGCGACGGGCATCGGAGAGCCTCACTGATGAAGACCGTCGAACTGCGGTTGCGCTCGTGGGAGAGGGCCCCCGCGCATTGTTCGTCGGCGGCCTCGATCCCTCCAAGCGAATCTCTGATCTCCTGGCGGCCGCGGGCGTGGCACACGCCGACGACCCATCGTTCAAGCTGGTCGTCGTCGGCCGCGGGGCCCTTCAAAGTCTCGTTGAAGACGCCGCTACCTCAGGGGCAGTCGTGCACGTTCCGGAGGCGCGCGGCAGAGAACTCGCAGCGATCGCGGAACTGTGTGATTCGGTGTGGATGCCCGGCCGTGTTGGATTGGTTGCAGTAGATGCGCTGGCGCTGGGACTTCCGGTCATGACAACGCATCACGCCTTCCATGCGCCGGAACTGGATCTCCTCAGACGCGAAGAAGTCAATTTTTTGAAATCGGATCCCGCTTCGTTTGCACGAGAGGCTCGCGATTCGGCGCGTCAGGGCCACCCAGTGAGGAGTCTTGCTGACCTTCCCACCGTCGAGAAGGTGGCAACTACAATGGCCACTACTATCCTGGCCTCAATCGATCGGGCGAATCGGTGACTTGTTGAAGGCGCGCGCACGATCGCGCAGCGTCACACGCCTGAGGTAGCCGAACGCGCCACTCTCCCCGCTCGGGAGGGTGGCGCGATCTCGTCGTTCCCGAGCGACATCGGCAAGCAAGCGAACAGGGCATGCGTTTGCGGTTGCAGCGCGACGAGAAGCAGCGCTTCGTTCTGGCTTGTTCTCAGGGGCGGTGTCTGCGAACCTGAGAGCCGACATAGGGGGCCAGATGGATCAGGTCGTGCGGAGCCGCGTTCAGGGGTGGGATGTTCTGCGCGGAGTTGCTGTCGGCCTCGTCTTGCTCCGGCATGCATGGCCAAGCATCTTCGGCGGTGCGGGCATCGTGGGGGTCGTCATGTTCTTCACCCTCAGCGGGTATCTGATCACCGGAATCCTGTGGCGCGACCTCGAGCGGTTCGGCCGGATCCGCTACGGGCACTTCTACCGCAATAGGGCGATCAGGCTGGTCCCGTCCCTGATCGTGGTCACGGTCGCAGTCGGCACAGTTGCCGCTCTGTTCAACCTGCTCGACGACCGTGGCAGCTTAGTCAGAACCGCTGCGGTGGCGATCACGTACACCGCGGATCTGCCGTTCGATCACGGAAGTGCGGCGATCGAGCACTTGTGGACCTTGGCGACCGAGGAGCAGTTCTATCTCGTGTGGCCGGTGCTGCTCGTCGTCGCCTTCCGGCTGCAACGTGTGCGGACGATGCTGATTGTGTCCGCAGGAGCGATCTACCTCGTATTAGGGGGCGGAGGCTGCGCATGTTTTGGTTCCTTCGAGGAGAGCTTCGGGTGACCCGAGCATAGGGATTCTCGGAGCGAGTCGAACACCCCTCAACATGGTGTCGTTACCGAACCGGTACTAGTCCACGGATTGGTGCTTCGCGGCGGTGCGCCACACCCAGCACTGCCGCTGACTGCCGACATCCCCCCACTGCACGAGCACCGCGTCGGAGGACGCCTCGAGCGCGACCGCCTCGACTCGGGCGAGCCGAGTCGGCGTCCGCACCCCAGCATGCACCGGCAGCGGCGGCTGATATGGGACCAGTCGACGTGTTCGCGAACCTTCCGTCGTTCCTAGTCGGCATCGTCGCGCTCCGCACCGTAGAAGGCGATCGACGCCTCAGCATCCTGCTGTTCGCCCCAACTGCTCTTCTGAGCGGAATCTACTTCGACTGGGGCGCGGCGTTGGCTGCCGCTGTGGGCCTCGCTATCGTCCTCGTCACACTCATGTGGCACCCGCTCGGTCTCGCTGGCGAAGCCATGCGGGCGCTGCGTTGCGCCCCTTACCCGCTTCACCTCCTCCACCAGAACCTTGGGTACATCCTCCTGCTCCACCTGCACGCCGAAGGAGTGCCCAGATGGGCTGCGGTGTCACTCACGGTCCTGTTCGCCCTCGCGCCTGCGTTCGCGTTCACACGATGGATCGACGTCCCTTTGCGCAGCGCGGTTCAGCGGGCGCTGCGACGGCGGTATCGGCGCCGGGGGTCTCGCGACCTCTATCCGTCCCGCAGACGACGAGGCGTAGGCCACCCTCGTCGCACGGCACGCGCTATCGCCTTGCCTCACCGGCCGACAGTACGGTCACCCGGTCTCGGCGGACTGAGGAACGCCCGGCGCCGAAGAGGGCGTAGCCGAGCAAGGCCGGCCAGAACGTGTAACGCTCGGTGAATCCGTTGTTCAGGAGGCCCAGGATGAGAACGAGTACGACGTCCATCAAGAGCGCAGCGGCGAGGGGATCAGCTCGGGCAATCCAGAGAGAGCGGGCCGGGGCGAGCGCAAACCAACTGTAAATCGCCAAGAAGACTCCACCACCCGACGCGAGCAGGACGAGAGGTGTCAGCTCTCCCACCCAGATCCCGAAACCCGCACCAAATACGGGGTGGGACGAAAACGACGACCATCCGTCGTTGATCGACTGAATCCGGCCCTCATTGCTCTGGATCGCGCCACTGTCAGAGGCGAACCGCGTGCTTCCGATCACCCTGCTTCCGTAGATGACCACGGCCGCGACGACGAAGAGGCAGATGGGGAGCGCCCAGCGAAGGGCTTTGGCGCGGCGCGCGTACTCGAGAGCTCCTAGAACCAGGGTTGCAAATCCGACAAGCAGTCCAGCGCGCGACCCCGTCTGGAACACCGCAGCTCCGAGCAGGATCACCAGGACGAATGACATGAATCGGCCCGAGCCTCGACTCCTCAGAACCGCCACGAGCGCAAGGGGGATCGCGAGTACGGCGGTTTGTGCGAGCGCATTCGGGTGACTTGACAGGCCGGCGAAACGCCCTGCTCCGTTCGTTTGCTGCAGCGTCAGCGACGCCAGCCCCATCGCTCGTGCCAGAGCGAACGCAGCGCTCACACACACTCCAGTCAACCACCACCAGATCGCGCGCAGAGCCGCTTGACGGTCCCGGGCTCCCACTCCTGCGGTCACCAGCGCGATGCCCAGAGTTGACAAGCTGACACGAGTGAGCATCTGGAGCGGGCTCAACCCCTCTCCGAGGTAAGCACCGTTGAGCGCCCTGCCCCAGACAATCACGTCGCGGGCGACGAGAAGCAGACCGGCTAGCGTGGGCAAGATCATCCATACCCTGACGCGGACCAGCGCTGTTTGGACCAGGGCTTCGGTGGCCAAGCCCAGTAGCGCGAGAACGAGAAGCACATCGGAGACATTGAGGCTGCCAACTCGTACGGCGCTCCAGCTCGAAGTCATGGCAGCGAGGTACACGAGCACGCGAGTCAGCGCTCCAAGACTGACCGCATCTTGTTCTTGCCGCAAGCTCTGTTCGCTCATCCTGCACTCGCCTCGCCTCGGGCAAGCCCCGCCACGATCTTTTCCGCTACCGCCACCCATGTCGACTCAGCCGCTCTCGCAGCGCCGCGGCGTCCCATCTCGAGCCGTCTCGTTTCGTTGACCAGAAGTGCGAGCAGCGCATCGCTGAGCGCGTCCGGTTGTGCCGCGGTGACCACCAAACCGGTGATGTCGTCCTGCACGAGATCCGGCAGGGCACCGACGTTGGAAACCACGCACGGAAGACCATGTGCCATGGCCTCGGTCACGACCAGTCCGAACGGCTCGAACAGCGAGGGCAGACAAAATACGTCAGCCTGCGTGTAGAGGCGATCGATCGACTCTCGGGACACATGACCAGTCCACTCGACCCCTTCCTCCTCTCGCCGGGGCTCGCAACCAGCGATGATCAACCGAGCTGTAGGGATTGCGTCGCGGACAGTACGGAACGCCTGGAGGAGCTCATATCCTCCCTTGCGCTCGAAGTCGACGCCAACGAACAGGATCGTCGATCCCGGGACGCGCTCCTGGTTGACCGCAGTGATCTGAGTGCCTTGCGCTGCACCTCCCCCGACCGCGATGACTTTGGCAGGGGGAACCTGGTACCGCGTCACGATCTCGCGTCGAACTTGCTCGCCAAGCGTGAACACGACCGTTGCCGCTTGGAACTGCCGACGCTCGGCTCGCACCCGTCGCTCAAAGGCTCGCTGTGGCAGAGCCCAACCAGACCATTCTTGGCTCAGTGTGGCGGTGCCATCCACGAGCACGGCGTACGCGGATGCTGCGGGACGATAGGTGTTTCCAATCTGCAGGACCACATCGTGCGCCGGCGCTTCGGATACCCGGCGGTCCCGAGCGGCCGATCTGGCCCAGCGAGCGACCGAGCCTTTCCGGTACAGGTTTCGCCACAGCTGGCGATCCGGATGCGCTGAGAGGACGGCAGTGATCACTTTTCGGAGCCCTGTCGGCGTCGAGTCGATAGCGGCGACGACCGCTACGTCCGACCGATCCTCCAGCGCACGCAGGACACCGTGCGGCAAACCCGAGTTGGTCTGCGGATCCGCCGGATTCCCGTCGGCCACGATCGCGATGCGAACCCGACGCTGTCCACCTTCCTGCTGTTCACTCAAGCTGCTGCTGCTCCCTCATAATTCGTGCGTAAACAGGACGAGCAGGCAAGATGAAGCCCACCGGGTACATGACAGCGGACACGGCGAAGCCCACGATAACGCTCCCGTCCACGCCGGCCTCGGCGTAACCCGCCGCGAAGCCGATCCAGGTGAAGCCGACGACAAATGCCCTTCCAATGGTCACACGCCGGTTCTCGCCGAGCATGCGCAACAGGATCGTATGAATTCCCGACCAACCAGAGGTGATCGCCACCAAACCGACGCCGACCAACCCCACCAGAAGTGCCGAGTGCGATACGCCCGAGAACTCGAGGTGGAGAACCACGACGAGGACCACAGCAAGCGCGACGACCGCGGCTCCGAGGAGCGCGAGCGCACGCGCTAGACGCTTACCAGCCCTGAGCAGGGCGACGTCCGCGGTGTGACTTGCCCGCGTTGCTCCGTCCGCGAGGAGCGTCGTTGTACTCGCTGAGAAGACGAGATTGAGCGGACCCATCATGGTTTGGGCGAGACGGAAACCACCGATCGCGACTCCTCCTCCGAGGTGGCCGAGCATGAACATGGGGATGATGGAGTTGAGTGTCCCTACTGCGTAGTCGATCGACTGCAGCGCGGCGGGCCGGCGGTAACTCCGGAAAGGCGTCCACCGTGGTGTTCTCGCGTGATGTCCGAGTTGCACGATCACTGCGATCAGGCAGCAGAAGTTCGCGAAAGCCTGGTAGTAGCCGACCTCCACTCCTGTCGCGACGGCAAGCACGCCGAAAGTCAGCCCAAGCCGAGCCGTCTCTGCCACAGCGGTCCTCCATCGCTTGTCCACGATCAGGCAACGATGGCGAAGCCAGTCCTGCACGATCGGAAGACCCATGCTGATTCCGAGCGCGATGAGTTGTCCGGGATCGTGAATTCCGAACAGGATTGCAAGGAGCACGAGGATCATGCCGCCGCCCAGCCCCACTCCGATGGCGTAACGCGGAGGGGTGAGCGCGAGCTTGTCCACGCGGTATTGAATGAGCGCTGGCTGCAGCACCACGACGCGGGCGAACCCGAAGATCGTGTTCGACGCGAGATTGAGTAATGCGAAGGTGGCGTACTCGCCGTGCGACATCCAGGACACCCCGAGGAAGGAGATCACTGCGCCTGTGACGCTCGCGATCGCCTGAGACAGCAGGATGGGATTAGTGACGAGCCGCCGAAAAGCGGCGACGAGAATCGGGATCGTGCTGAAGATCGAACGCGGGGACGTCCTGGAAGTGGGGACAGTCAATAGGCACCTTTCGAGGCGATCACTGCCCGCAACGTCCGCCACAGGATCACCAGGTCCCCAGTGATCGACCAGTTCTCCACGTAGTACAGATCCAGCCGCACCGAGTTCTCCCACGACAGATCAGACCGCCCGCTGACCTGCCACAATCCGGTCAGGCCCGGCTTGACGAGGAACCGGCGGTGCACGTGTCGGTCGTACCGCTCGACCTCACGCTGCAGCGGCGGACGCGGGCCGACGAGCGCCATGTCGCCGAGCAACACGTTGAACAGCTGCGGGAGTTCGTCCAGGCTGTACCGCCGCATGAACGAGCCGACGCGGGTCACCCGGGGGTCGTTGCGCATCTTGAACAGCACGTCGTTGCCCTCGGCGCGGTCGAGCTGGCTGACCTCCTGGATCCGGCTCTCGGCGTCGACGACCATCGACCGGAACTTGATCATCCGGAACGTCGAGCCGTTGAGGCCGACGCGCTCCTGCAGGAACAGCACCGGGCCGGGCGAGGTCGCCTTGACGGCGATCGCGAGCAGCAGGAACACGGGTGACAGCACGATGACGAGCGCGGCGGCGATCACCAGGTCGAACACCCGCTTGGTGTAGAGCTTGCGGCCCGAGTACGTCGGGGTCTCGACGTGGATCAGGGGCAAGCCCTGCACGGGGCGCGTGTGGATGCGGGGACCACCGATGTCGGTCAGGCTCGGCGCGACGACCAGGTGCTGCTGGCCGGGCTCGAGCGACCAGCTCAGCTCGCGCACGCGCTCGGGCGGCAGGTCGTCCGCGCTGGTGATCACGACGGTGTCCGCGTGCGTCGCGTCGAGCGCGTGCTGCAGGTCGTCGAAACCGCCGTAGGAGTGCAGGTCGGTACCCGGCAGGACGCCGACGAGTCCGGTGGAGACGGCCGCGCCGAGCACGCGGTAGCCGGCGGCCGGTTGGCGCTCGAGCTGCGCGGCGATGTGGCGCACGCTGGCGGGTGAGCCCACGAGCAGCACGCGGGCGGAGTACCGCCCCTGCTTGCGCTGCAGGATGAGCCACTGCCGCCACATCCACCGCGAGAACAGGAGCACCAGGATGCCGATGGGGAACGCGATGAGCACGTACCCGCGGGCGAGCTCGAGGTGCAGCAGGAACGCGGCGATCGCGAACAGGCCGAAGACGCGGATGCTCGAGTCCGCGACCAGCCGGTACTCGGTGCTGCCGACGCCGATCACGCGGTCGCCCCGGGTGTCGTAGATCCCGAGTGCGATCGTCCACACCACGATCACGAACACCGAGATCCCGGTGTAGCTGAGCTTCAGGTCGTTCTCGTTCGACACGAGGTTGGAGCGCAGGCCGAGCCAGGCGATCTGCACGCCGAACACCACCCACGCCAGGATGAGGACGTCCGTGATCACCAGACGGCGCGCGAACGCGCGACTCCAGCCCAACGTCGATGCGTCGGTCTGGAGGGCCGTCTCGCGTTCCGCGGTCATGGTCGCCGCCGCCTCCCGGTCACCACGTCGCGCCCCCGTCGGCCGACGTCAGCACCTGCGACCCGCTCCACACGGACACCCTGCTGTCGGTCTGGGCGATCGCCACGGCGCCACTCGTGGTCGTCGCGGGGGCGCACCCGGCGTGGGTCGGCTTCGACCCAGCGGCGGCGGCCGCCGTGGTGAGCGTGTCGACCTCGACGCCGTGGCACGTCGAGCGGCCGGTGCGTGCGAGCGTGAACCCGCTGTCGGTGGGGGTGGCCGCGACGAGTCCGGAGACCGGCACCTGCACCCAGTCGTCGGCGGCGGTCTGCCGGACCGCCAGGACCCCGGGGCAGACGACCGCGGCGGTGGCGCCGCTCGTCACGACCTGGGTCGGCGACGCGCACGGCGAGGGGGACGTGCCCGACGACATGTGGATGCGCGAGTCGGTCGTCACGTAGTCGGAGACCAGGGCCGCGTCGTCCGCGGCCCAGTACTCGCCGTCGGTGTACGACGACAGCGCGGTCTCGGCACAGCTGGCGCCGGTGCCGGCGACGATGCTCGTCTTGACGCCGCCGGCGTCGAGCCCGGCGACGGTGTGGACGTCGTACTGTCCGGTCGATCCCGCCTTCCAGGTCGCTCCGCCGTCGGTCGACCGCTCGACGACAGCGTCGCCGCCGGTGCACGACCCGGACGTCGCGCGCCAGAGCTCGGAGGCGCTGACGGCGACGAGGAACCGCCGCTGACCGTCACCTGCAGCGGTCGGGGTCCCGGTGGCCGACGGCGTCGGGTCGGCGGTCGCACTGGCCGAGGCCGAGGGACGAGCGGTGGGGGTCGCGGTCGCAGCCGGGACACTGCTGAACGTCGGGATCGGTGCTGCCTGACCGTTGTCTCCGGGGGCGGTCCGCCCGAGCGCCACGGTCACCAGGAGCACGTCGACCACGACGAGCACCACCACCACGGCGGCCACCCAGACCAGCGCCTGTCGCGACACCGCGAAGCCCAGACGCCCTTTCCCCCCGTTCGAGCTCATCCCCGACTGCCCCCTGCTGTCGTCGAGTGGATCGCGGTCGTGATGGTCCCGACCGCCCCGGCGAGCACGTCGGCCACTCGCTCGTGGACCTCGGGCGACCGCCGGTACGGGTCCTCGACGTCGTCGTCAGCCGGGTCGGCCGGCGGCGGCACCATGCCGCGCGCGGCCGCGACGGTCGTGACGAGCGAGGCCAGGTCGGTCACGGCCTCCAGGTCCGCGGGCTCGAGCCCGCGCAGCACCCGCGCGAACTGGAGGATCGTGAACGTCCGCCGCGACGCCCGCGGCACCAGCGACACCACGGCGGCGCGGTGCGCCCGTTCCGCGGTCAGGATCAGGTCGGCACCGGCGACGATGCGCTCCGTGAGGTACCGGGACCGGTGGTCGCTGGGGTCGCCTCCCAGTCGTTCCGACTGCACGGCGGCGGTGACGTCCATCGGCGCGCCGTCGTCGGCCATGGTGCCGGCGCTGGCGACGACGATGCCGGGCAGGTCGGCGAGCTGCGCGCGGAGCAGCTGCGCCGCCAGCGGAGACCGGCAGATGTTGCCGGTGCAGACGGTGAGGATCGTGAACGGACGGGCGGTCCCCTCCCCCGTCGCCATCAGTCCGCTTTCCGCAGCGGACCGACGCCGGCGCTGGGCTTGCGGGGGATCTCGGCCTCGTCCTCGTTGTCCAGCCCGTAGCCGTACGCGTAGCCGTACCGGCCGTAGCCGTAGGCACCCGGACCCTTGGTCGGCATCATCGTCAGGACGAACCCGGCGATCGGTGCCCCGACGTTCTCGAGCGTCGACGCGGCGCCGGCGAGCTGCGCCTTGTGGGTCTTGCCCGAGGCGACGGCGACGATCGCGCCGCTCGCCTTCTTCGACAGGATGGCCGCGTCGGTGACCGGGAGGAGCGGGGGCGCGTCGAACAGGATGTAGTCGTACTCCTGCTCGAGGCGCTCGATGAGCAGCTGCATGTTCCGCGAGCCGAGGAGCTCCGACGGGTTCGGCGGGATGGGCCCGGCGGGCATGACGCGCATCGCACCGCGACCCCAGGGCTGGGCGACGTCGTCGAGGTCGGCGCGGCCGATGAGCACGTCGGTCAGACCCGCGGCGCCCTCGACGTCCATGTACTGCGCGACCTTCGGGCGGCGCAGGTCGGCGTCGATGAGGATGACCTTGTACCCGGCGGTGTCGAGCGCGATCGCGAGGTTCGCGACGGTGGTGCTCTTGCCCTCGGACTCGACCGACGACGTCATGACGAACGTGCGCGCCGGGCCGTCGAGGTCGAGGAACTGCAGGTTCGTGCGGAGGGTGCGGAACGACTCGGCGCGCGGGCTGCGCGGGTCGGCCTGCACGATGAGCGGACGCGTCGCCGCCTTGTTGTCGAAGGCGATGCCGCCGATGATCGGCTTGGTGCTGATGCGCTCGATGTCGGTCTCGGTGCGGACGCGGTTGTCGAGCGTCTCGCGGAGCACGGCCACGCCGACGCCGAGCGCCAGGCCGACGAGCAGGCCGAGGACGATGTTGACCGGCACGTTCGGGCTGACCGGCTTCGAGGGGACCTGGGCCTCCTTGACGCGGGTGAGCTTGACCGTGCTCTGGCCGTTCGCGTCCGTCGCCTCGATGTTCTGCACGACGTTCGTCAGGCTCGACGAGGTCGCGTTCGCGATGTCCGCCGCCCGCACCGGGTCGACGTCGGTCACGTTGATCGTGATGAGCGTGGTGCTCGTCGGGGCGTCGGCGCTGACGAGGCCGGCGAGCTGCTCCGCGGTCATGTGCAGGTGGAGCTTGGCGATGACCGGCAGGAGCACGATCGGCGTGCTCACGAGGTTCGAGTAGGTGACGACGCGCTGCTGCGTGAACGTGTTGCCCTGCGCCAGGTCGGACGCGCTGCCGCTCGTCTCGGTGGAGACGAACACCTGCGCCGACGCGGCGTACTGCGGCGTCTTCGCGATCGAGAACCCGGCCGCTGCTGCCACCCCCACGAGCGCGAGGATGAGGATCATCATCCAGCCCTTGCGTAGCACCGTGATGTAGTCGCGAAGCTCCACGCTCCAGCCTTCCCCGAACTGACGTCACCGATGCTCCTGATGCGTCGTGTGACAGCCACCGGTGAGGAAATAGTGCCATACCGATGAGGAGGGATCGGGTTCGTCATGCACATCGGGCTGGACCTGACCCCTACGGTGAGTGCATGAGCGCCGAAGAACCGACGATCGCTCCGCCGCGTCGCCGGAGTCTCCTGCCCCTCGGGATCGCCCTGGTCATCGTGGTCGTGCTCGAACGGATCGTGAGCAGCGCGGTGCAGCGGGGAGCGGTGCCGAGCGCTCCCGTGCAACTGCTGCTGTCGGACCTGGCGTCGTGGGTGCCCCTCGTTCTGGGGGTGCTCTGGTACCTGCGCGACCGCGGCGCGACCTCGGTCGTCGATCGCCTGGGCCTCCGGATCAGCGTGTTCGACGTCTTCCCGGCCATCGCGATCGCCTGCCTGGCGCGGGCCGTGGACGGGTTCCTCAACCTGGCGATGTTCGACAGCACGGGCCTCAGCCCGCAGCCGGTGCTCGGCGGCGGGGTCCAGGTCGCGGTGCTCACGCTCACGGTGCTCGGTCCGTGCATCCTGTCGCCCGTGATCGAGGAGCTGTTCTTCCGCGGCACACTGCAGCCACTGCTCGCCGATCGGATCGGCGGCGAGGACGACCGACGGAGCAACCTCCGGCTCGCGACCGTCCTGGGCGTCGTGGGTGCCGCGGTGCTGTTCGCCGCGATGCACGTCCTCGTGGCGAACACCACGGTCGAGGGGGCGTTCGTCACCTTCGTGAGCACGTTCGTCCTCGGGCTGCTGCTCGGGGCGTTCGTCGCCGTCACGAAGCGGCTCGGCGGCGCGATCCTGGCGCACGTCCTGTTCAACGCGATCGCGGTCGCGCTCACCTGGCCTCGGTGAGCACGACCGCGATGCGGTGAGCATGGGCGCTCGATCAGTGGATGACCGGGTGCACGTGCTCGTACGCCAGCCACACGAGTGAGACCGACGACGCCGTGACGACGCCGAGCGTGGCCCACTGGTGCCAGGTCGCGCGGAAGCGGCCGTAGCGGTCGCGCTGCGCGGTGTGCTGCATGTGCCGGATCTGCGTGCGGGAGTAGCGATTCTGGGCGCGGTTGTAGACGGGTTGCATGGTGGCCTTTCGGGTAGGAACCAAGCGGATTCGGGATTTCGGGTAGCCGAAGAATAACCCGAGATGGGCTCAGGGGCTAGTGCGGATCGGACGCTCGGAGCGCGTCCCGCAACCACCTCGTCCGGAGCGGCGACACGGTGCGGCTCCCCGCGGAACCGGGAAGTGCGCCTCGACCACCGCCCCGGACGGGGGCCCTCGGCCCCGTGCGCAGACCCGAAACCGGCACGGAGCGAGGTGCGACACATGTTGCCCGGTCGGGGTGGAATCCACAAGTCGTTCGTCTGGCGAACCGGTCCGTCGTCGCTTCCCGGACCTGCAGGCCCGCGGAGACCCCCTTCATCTCCCTCCGTATACGGTGATCCGATGCACGACCAGGCCTCGCCGACCACCACCCGTCAGGAGCAGAAGGCGAACACCCGTTCAGCGATCCTGCGCGCCGCCGCGACCGAGTTCGCCACCCGGGGATACGCCGGTACGAGCATCGCGAGCATCGCTGCCGCGATGGGCAAGCCGAAGTCGGCCGTGGGACACCACCAGTTCACCTCGAAGCAGCAGATCGCCGAGGCGATCGTCCGACAGCAGCAGGAGGCGTGGGCCTCGATGCGGACACGGGTGGAGCAGGCGACGCCCCCCGGGTTCGTCCGGTTGCTCCGCCTCCTCATGACGGCCGCGCTCGACGCGCGGGCACACCCGAGCGCACTGGCAGCAGTGCGCCTCATGGCGGATCACCGTGCGAACGGGATCGCCCTCCCGCCCTCGACGGTGCCGTGGCGGGCGTACGTGGCGGATCAGATCCAGATCGACATGGACGCCGGACGCGTCCCGTTGACCCGTCCTGCCGAGGAACTCGCGCGCCGGCTGCTCAACGCGAGCTTCGGCGTGTTCGACGCCGAGAGCCGCGGGCTGCAGGCCATCGACACCGAAGCCGCGCTCCGGGCGCTGTGGGCGGACCTCCTGGCCGGATTCGGGATCGCCGACGTCGACGCCGTGCTCGCGCAGGTCCGGCCGGAGGACGACGCGCCCTCCGCCTGACGGCACCGGCCCGGGCCCGATGCCAGCCGCAGCAACTGACGCCGTGCCGCTCGGCGCGACCCCGGCCGCAGCGGCGGACGCACACCGGCGGACGCACCACCGGCGGACGCACCACCGGCCGGGACGACGAACGCCCCCGCTGCCGGAGCAGCGAGGGCGCGAGGCCGTCGATCGTGGAGCGCTCGAGCTCAGCGGATCGGGCGGATGACGTTCGGGAGCATGAGGTGCAGGTGCTCCGAGAGCTTGGCCTGGGCGTCCTCGAGCGAGGCGTAGTCACCGATGTACTGGCCGAAGGTGTCCGACGCGAAGTAGTGGGCGCCCTGCTTGTCGACCGTGCCGCCGTAGTAGCCGCCGTAGCTCGCGACCCAGAGGCCCTTGTCCGCCTCGGTCCACGTGATCTGCGCGCGGGTCACCTGGCCGGCGGCTGCGGCTTCCGCCTCGAGGATCGCGATGGTGTCCACGGTGTCCGTGTCCAGGGTGACGTCGGAGTGGGAGATGGTCATGCTCATGTCGCGGCCTCGCTTTCCTTCGGGGTACGTCTGCGGTACTCCTCCACCGTACGAACCACGGGTCCGAGCGCGCCAGTCGAGCCCGTGATCTCCCGGGATCCTCGGAGCAGCAGGCAAGACGAGGCCCGGATTCATGGGTCACGCATGACTCCCGCTATCCCCCGCGTTGGGGTACAGGGGTACACACGCGTCACACCGAGGCGGCCCTGGCACCTGCGACTCCTGACACCCCGGCCCCTGGTGATCGATGGGAACACCTGGTCGAATGGCTCCCAGGCCGACCGTCAGGAGGACGAGTGCACGCCGGAGACCTGTCAGCCGCGCTGTGGAACGAGCGCGCGCTGCTCGAACGCCTCGTCGGCGCGATCCGGACCGCGCGCCCCGCAGCCGAGTGCGACGCCGTCCTGGAGGACCTCCGTGCCGTTCGCCTCGTCCGTGACGTCCACCTCGCCACCGTCCTCCGCGATCTGCACCGCGCCGAGGATGCGGGCCTGTCCGCGTTGCTCGAGCCGGGCCTCCCGGCCCCGTGGAACCTGATCCTGCCCGAGCACGTGACCGCGATCCGAGCGCTGGCGGCCGAGATCGACGCGCAGGAGCGCGGGCGCCCCGGTGCCGCCCCCGCGCGATGGCCGGCGTTCGCGGCCGCCGCCGGCTACCGCTGACGCCCGGGCGGCCGGCCGCTCCCCCGAACCGCGAGATCGCAGTCGTTGCCGCTTCGACCGGGGTCGTACCGGCAACGACTGCGATCTCGCGGGAGAGAAGGGGCGCCACCGGCCTCGGCCGGCGCCCCGGCGGCCGACGCGGCCGGAGGGGGCGCGGCGGCGTCGGCTACTCGGCGCCGAGGAGGTCGTGGCGCACGACGATGGCGTCACGGCCGGGGCCGACGCCGATCGCGGAGATGCGTGCGCCGGACATCGCCTCGACCGCGAGCACGTAGTCCTGCGCGTTCTTCGGCAGGTCGTCGAAGCTCCGCGCGCCCGAGATGTCCTCGGACCAGCCGGGGAACTCCTGGTACACGGGCACGGCGTGGTGGAAGTCCGACTGCGACACCGGGACCTCGTCCATGCGCTCGCCGTCGACCTCGTACGCGACACAGACCGGGATCGTCTCGAGGCCCGTCAGGACGTCGAGCTTCGTGAGCACGAAGTCCGTCACACCGTTGATCCGGGCCGAGTACCGGGCGATCGGGGCGTCGTACCAGCCGCAGCGGCGCGGCCGTCCGGTCGTCGTGCCGAACTCGAACCCGTTCGCACGGAGGAACTCCCCCGACTCGTCGAACAGCTCGGTCGGGAACGGGCCGGCGCCGACCCGGGTCGTGTACGCCTTGACGATGCCGATGACGCGTTCGATGCGGCCGGGACCGATGCCGGAACCCGTGGCGGCGCCGCCCGCCGTGGCGGAGGACGACGTGACGAACGGGTACGTGCCGTGGTCGACATCGAGCATGGTGGCCTGGCCGGCCTCGAAGAGGACGGTGTCGCCGCGCTCGAGCGCCCGGTGGATCTCGAGCGCCGTGTCGGTCACCATCGGGCGGAGCCGGTCGGCGAACGACAGGAGCGACTCGACGACCTCCTCCGCCTCGATCGCCCGGCGGTTGTAGACCTTGACCAGCAGGTGGTTCTTCTGCTCGAGCGCGGCCTCGACCTTCTGCCGCAGGATGTTCTCGTCGAAGATGTCCTGGATCCGGATGCCGACGCGGTTGATCTTGTCGGCGTAGGTCGGCCCGATGCCCCGGCCGGTCGTGCCGATCTGCCGCTTGCCGAGGAACCGCTCGGTCACCTTGTCGATGGTCCGGTGGTAGTGCGTGATGACGTGGGCGTTCGCCGACACCCGCAGCTTCGAGACGTCGACCCCGCGGGCCCGGAGCGCGTCGAGCTCCTGGAACAGGACCTCGAGGTCGACGACGACGCCGTTGCCGATGACCGGCGTGACGCCCGGCGTGAGGATGCCCGACGGCAGCAGATGCAGGGCGTACTTCTGTCCGTCGACCACGACCGTGTGCCCGGCGTTGTTGCCGCCGTTGAACTTGACGACGTAGTCGATGCGGCTGCCGAGGAGGTCGGTGGCCTTCCCCTTGCCCTCGTCCCCCCACTGGGCTCCGATGATCACGACTGCGGGCATGTGGTTCTCCTCACGTCTGCGGAGGACCGGGCCCGACCGAGCGGCCGGTGGTCCACCCGATTCTATCGGCCTCGTTTCCCCCGTTACCTGGGGCGTCGGGCAGTCGCCTCCGAGCATCGTCAGGGCGGTCCGCAGCGCGCGGCGGCCGCCCCGGTGGCCACGACGAGAGGTGCAGCATGCACGACGACACGATCGCCCCTTGGAAGGTGCCCCTGACCGAGGCCGAACACTCCGTGATCCTCTACGCGCTGGCGGTGGCGGGCCTGGCCATGATCGCCTACTTCATCAAGTCGTGGACGTCGCGCAACGAGGTCTCGCCGCGCTACCGCACCTCGGTCTACGCGAGCATGGGGATCACCGCGGTCGCGTTCCTGTCGTACGTGCTGCTCGTCATCAAGTTCGACCTCGGCTACGACCAGCACGGCAGCCGGTGGCTGCCGAACAGCGACGCGATGCTGAGTTGGACCCCGCGGTACATGGACTGGACGGTCACCGTCCCGATGCTCATGATCGAGCTCATCGGCGTCGCGATGCTCGCGGGGCCGGCGGCTCGACGCGTCCGGTTCGTCGGCATCGGTGCCGCGTTCCTCATGATCGCGACCGGGTACATCGGCGGCGTGGTCATCGACGACGGGGAGTCCCTGGGCGGCCTCGCGCTGTGGGGGTCGATCTCCGGCGTGTTCATGGTGGTCCTGTACATCGTGATCATCTACGTCATGGTGGGCAGTCGCCGGCAGTTCGCCGACGGGGAGGCGATCGGCACCTACACGAACGCGTGCATCCTGCTGCTCGTCACCTGGTTCGTGTACCCCATCGTGTTCGGCCTGCAGGGCTGGGGCCACGGTGGGGCCGTCACCACCTGGATGCAGGTGCTGCTCTCCGCCGCCGACATCGCGGCCAAGGTGGGCTTCGGCGCCATGATCCACAAGGTCGCGAAGCTCCGCACGGCAGCCGACGTCCGCGACCACGAGGACACGCACCCCGAGTCGGTGTGGTGGTCGTCGGTCAAGGTCTCGGACGCGGTCCTGCCGCCGCTGTCGGAGTCGGTCCGCGCCTCGGCGCAGGGAGCGCCGCGGGTCAAGCGCCCCCGGTGAGCGGCGCGCTCGCGCACGACGCCCGCCCGGGCACGACGCGCCGCGCGGGCACGGGTACGGGCACGGGCACGGGCACGACGGCAGCGCCGGAGCCTGGGTCCGCGCGCAACCCCGTCCCGGTCGACTACGCGGTGCTCGGCGCGGGGTGCGCGGGGCTCGCCACCGCGATCGCCCTCGCCGAGCGCAGGTCGGCCGGGTCCGTCGTGTTGCTCGACGCCCGCACGGCCTACACGGACGACCACACGTGGTCGTTCTGGCACGTGGAACCGACCCCGTTCGACGACTGCATCACGGCGCGCTGGTCGTCCTGGGCCGTCTGTGCGGGTGGGCGCACCGTGACGACGACGGCCGCCGCGACCCCGTACGTCTCGATCCGTGCGTCCGACTACTACCGGGAGGCCCTGCATCGGCTGGCGGGGCTGGCCGACGTCCGGCTCCGGCTCGGCACCGCCGTCACCGGGGTTGACGCCGGTCCTGACGGCAACACGGTTCGGACGCCATCGGGCGACGTTCCGGCCCGGCGCGTGGTGGACGCCCGCGGGCCGGTCGACACCAGGCCGGAGGACGGCGGCGGTGCGTTCGCGCAGCGCTTCCTCGGCGTCCGGGTCCGCGCACACCGTCCCGTGTTCGACCCCGGGGTGGTCACACTGATGGACTTCGACGTCGACCAGTCCCGCGGGATCCACTTCGTGTACGTCCTGCCCACGTCGACGACCGAGGCGCTCGTCGAGGACACCTACCTGACGGAGGCGGCGGTGCCTCGCGCGGTCCTCGAGGCGGGGATCACGACGTACCTCCGGGAGCGCCACGGACTCGGCCCCGACGAGCTCGACCGCATGGGCGGCGAGCACGGCGTGATCCCGATGCGGCTCGCTGGGCGTGATGTGCCGCCGGACATCGTCGGCGTCCGTGGAGGAGCGGTGCGACCGAGCACCGGGTACGCATTCCTGCGGATCCAGCGCGCGGCCGCCGGGCTCGCCGCGGGGCATCGGACCCCGCCCCGCGGACCGATGCGGACGTGGGTGCTCGACGCCGTGTTCCTGCGGTTCCTCCAGGACCGCCCCGACGCGGTCCCGGGTGTCTTCCTCCGCATGTTCGACCGCGTTCCGGGGGACGCCCTGGTCCGGTTCCTCACCGAGCGCTCGACGGTCCGCGACGACCTGCGGATGGTCCTGGCGCTGCCGACGGTCCCGTTCCTGCTGGCGGCGGTCCGGGTGGTCGTGCGGGCGCTGCTCCCCACGGCACGGGATCGGCGAGCGGGACGGCTGGCGGACCGCTCGGCGCCCGGATGAGCAGCGCGGGCCTCCCGGAGGTCACGACCGCGCCAGCCGACCTGCCACTGGACGGAGCCCTGCGCGGTGCCGTGCGGGGACGGGTGCTCCGGCCCGCCTCGCTGGTCCTCGGGGCCGTGCTGGTCGCCTGCGTCGCCCTCCGCGCCGCCGAGGTGCAGCTCCCCCCGGCGGTGCAGCTCGTGCCGTTCGCGCTCAGCCTCGTCGTGTTCGGCCTGCCGCACGGCGCGCTCGACCACCTCGTGCCGGTGCGCATGCGAGCGACAGCGCGGGCGCCGCTGTCGGTGTTCGTGGTCGTCGTGGCGTACCTGGTCCTCGGTAGCGCGACCGCAGTGCTCTGGTGGGCGGCGCCACTCGTCGGCTTCGCCGGCTTCATCGCGCTGACGTGGTTCCACTGGGGACAGGGCGACCTGTGGGTGCGACAGTCCGTCGAGACGCGGCCGGCATCCGTGCCGCTCGCGGTCGCGACCGTCGTCGTCCGCGGTGGGATCCCGATGCTCGTGCCGTTCGTCACGCAGCCGGCGGTGTACCGACAGGTCCTGCTCGACACCGCGGGCGTGGTGCGGCACGTGCCCCCGGGTGACGTCGCCGCGGTGTTCCAACCCACCGTCCGCGTGGCCGTCGGTGTGGTGTTCGCCGCCACGGTCCTCCTGACCGTCCTGGTGGAGGCGTGCTCAGCCCGGGCCCATCCAGCGCAGCGTCGCGGGTTCGGACGGGACCTGGGCGCGACCCTGTTCCTCGTCGCGTTCTTCGCCGTCGTACCGGCGGTCCTGGCTGTCGGTCTGTACTTCTGCCTGTGGCACGCGCTCCGGCACATCGTCCGCCTCGAGCTGCTCGACCCGGCGTCGGCGTCGGACCTGCGCGCCGGGCATCCGGTCCGGCCGTTCCTGCGGTTCGCGCGCGACGCCTGGCCGGTCACGGCGATCGCGACGGCCATGCTCGTGGCACTCGCCCTGCTCCGCCGCGGTGACGGTTCGCCGCTCGGCGTGTACCTCGCGTTGATCGCGGCGCTCACTGTCCCGCACGTCGCGGTCGTGGCCTGGATGGACCGGCGACAGGGCGTGTGGGGCGTGCGCCGGCACCGTCGGGAGGCGCGGCGCGTCGAGGGCTGATCCGGGCCTCGTGACTCGCCTCACGGCGCCGAGGTCGCAGCACACTCCGCTTCCCACCGCCCCCGTTGACGGCGCGTTCTGCGATCTCGGGCAGCGTGAACGGGGGGTCAGGCGGTGAGGGCCGCGGCCTCGTCGAGGACCCGGCGGACGTTCTCCGGATCGTGGGCGAAGCGCCCGAGGAACAGGCCGTCCACGCTCGGGTGGAGCCGTCCGAGCAACCCCGGGCCCGCACTCCCCCCGTAGATGACCGGCGTGCCCGCGAGCGCTCCCGGCAGTCCGTCGCGCAGGGCGTCGACGGTCGCCGTGACGTGGGACGCTGGGGCCGGTTCCGCGGCACCGATCGCCCAGACCGGCTCGTACGCGATCATGAGCGGTCCCGTCGTGGCGGCGCGGACCTGCTCGAGGCACCACGCGGCGGCCTCCCGCGGGTCGCACCGCGTCGTCTCGCCGACGCACAGGAGCGGGGTGAGCCCGGCCTCCTGGGCGACGGCGACCTTGGCGGCGACCACCGCGTCGGTCTCACCGTCGGCGCGACGCTCGGCGTGCCCGATCTCGGCCATCGTGACCCCGAGTTCGGCGAGCAGGGGCGCGCCGGTCTCGCCGGTGTGGGCGCCCTCGGCGTAGCGGCTGACGTCCTGCGCCGCGACGCGGACCCGGGTGCCCGCAGCGAGCCGGACGGCGGACTCGAGCAGCGGCGTCGAGGGCGCGACGAACAGCGCCACGCGGCCGTCGACCACGCCGGGGTGGTCCCGAGCGAGCTCGGTGACGCGGCCGAGCCAGTCGAGGGACTGGCGGTACGACAGGTAGAGCTTGGTGCTGATGCCGATGTGGATGCTCACGAGCCCAGTGAACGCGATGACCGGCCGAGACGCTGGGAACGCTCCCCGCAGCCGGGAGGAACGTGGGCACCCAACGTCCGGGGCAGTGGATCCCGGGCGGGCTGGAGCACTCGGAAGGAGCACGACATGGCAGACCTCGGCGACAAGGCGAAGGACTTCGCGGACAGCGACAAGGGCGAGAAGGCGTCCGACGCCGGCCTCGACAAGGCGGCAGGCGCGGCCGACAAGGCCACGGGCGGCGGACACTCCGACCAGATCGAGAAGGGCGAGCAGGCCGCCGACGACAAGATCGGCAACTGACCCCGCTCCACCGACACGACGACGGCACCCGTTCCCTGTGGACCGGGTGCCGTCGTCGTCAGGGAGACCGGGTGCCGACTCGTCAGAGAACGGGTGCCGCCCCTTCAGGGAGGCTCGGGGCCGGTGGCTCCGTCGCCCTCCGGACCTGCGGCCGCTGGCTCAGTCGCCCTCGGGGCGCGGGACGCCAGCGCGGAAGTCCGGTGTGCCGTCGGCGTGGACCGGCGTCGCGCCCGAGAGCTTCCGGGCACCCTCACGGAGCCGCTCGACGAACGCGGGGTCCTCGGGCTCGAGCTCGTCGTCCGGGGCGTCGTCGACGACGATCTCGCTGGCGGGTCCGATGAGCAGCGTCGCGTACGCGACCGATCCGTGGTCGTCGAAGGTCGGGACGTGCACGGTGTCCGTACCACCGGCCGCGCCGAGGGCCGCGGCGTACTCGATCACGGCGTCGGCGATCTCGCTCCCCGTCATGACCGCGGTGCTGTCGTAGTGGATGTACTTCATCGCTCCTCCTGCATCCTGCCGACCAGTGAAACACCGGCTCCCGGAGCGCGTTCACGTCCTGTCCAGGGAACGAGACGAACGCGCGTCCCGGCCGGGTCCCGGGACGACGACGGCACCCGCTCCGGTCAGGATGGGTGCCGTCGTGGGCCGAGCGCGGGACGAACCCGCGGGGCTCAGGCCTGGAAGAAGTCCGCGTAGCTCGGGTCGAGCGGACGGCGCAGCTTCGACGTGCCCGAGACGCGGGCCTCGACCATGGCGGCGAGGGCGTCCGGCGGCGTCAGGCCACGGCGGCGCCACTCGATGGGGTTCTGGCGCAGGCTGGCGAGGGTCTCACGGTCGAGCATTGATGGCCTCCTGGTCGAGGAAGAGTTGGCGCATGTCGATGGGTTGCGTCGGGGGGAACGCGTCGGCCGCGTGGGGCCCCTCGGGATTGCGCCGGTTCGTCATGGGTCGAGCATGGCATCGAAACACTAGGCCGCCTAACTACTTGTCCACCTTGCGCATCCTTTGCGTCGGAGCATCCCCTAGACGCGGGCCATCGCCTCCGGAGGGCCGCAGAACGAACTCCGAGCCGCGTTGCGCAGCCGATCGCGATCCGCCACCCCGATGTTGCACAGCACTGTGCACGTTCGTAGGCTGATCCCATGCCCTCGAGGAGTCCGCGACGCGACGCAGCCGAGAACCGGACCGCGCTCGTCGACGCCGCCCGCACGGTCCTCCAGGCCGACCCCGACGGTTCGATCGAGACGATCGCCGCGGCGGCGGGCCTGTCGCGCCGCGCGGTCTACGGACACTTCCCCACCCGTGAGGACCTGGTCGACGAGGTCGTCACGGGCGGCGCGCGCCGGATCCTCGGCACGATGCCCGCGGCGGCCGAGCTCGCACCGCTCCTGCCCGACGTCCGCATCGCGACCATCGCCGCCGCGCTCTGGGCCGAGGTGGCCGACGTCCGCTCCCTGGCCCGGATCGCCCTGCACGGACCCTCGGTCGATCGCATCGCGTCGGTGTTCGCCCCGCTCCGCGCCGCCGTGCTCGACGCCTGCGCCGACGGCGTCCGGGCCGGACTCTTCCGCGACGACGTGCCCGTCGAGTCGCTCGCGCGCCTGGTCGAGGGCGCCTGCATCGCCGTGCTCGACGAGGCCACACGCGCCGGCACGAGTCCCGCCGACGGGCACCGCATGGTCGTCGTGTCCGCACTCGGCATGGCAGGGCTGGACTGGAGGTCCTCCCTCCATGTCCTCGAGACCGTCCCGCCGCGGACACCCACCGTCGCAGCCGCACGCGCATCCGCATCCGCAGCCAGACCCGTCACCCCGGAGCCGCCCGCATGATCCTCGAACTCGACGCCCTCGCGATCGGCAGCGGGCCCGGCGCCCCACTGCCCCCGGTGTCCGCCGTCGCCGAACCCGGTCGCCCCGGGCTCGTCGCCGTCGAGACCGAGCAGACCCCCGTCGTGGCGTCGCTCGTCGCCGGCGGCCGGATGCAGCCCGACGCCGGCCGCCTGCTCGTCGACGGTGTCGAGGACCCGGACCGCGTCCGCCGGACGGTCGCCCTCGTCGACACACCGACCGTCGCCGAGCCCTTCGCCGTCATGACCGTGCGCCGCATCGTCCGCGAGGAACTCGCCTTCGCCGGACGCCACACCGGCCGCGACGCCGTCACGACCGTGCTCGACGAACTCGACCTGACCGAGTGGGCCGACACCCCGATCGAACGCGTCCCGACCGCGCCGCGCATCCGCCTGCTCGTCGAGCTCGCACTGCTGCGCGACGGCATCGAGGGGCTCGTCGTGACCACCCCCGAGCGCCACGGCGGGTCCGTGGCGGACTGGTTCGCGGTCCTCCAGAACGTCGCCGACCGCGGCATCGCCGTCCTCGTCATCGCCTCGGCGGCGGCCGTCGAGACCATCACCGCCATCATGCAGCGGAGCCAGCCACGAGCGGGAGGCACGGCGCACGACGGACGCGCACCGTCCCTCCCGGCCGCATCGCCAGCCGCACCCGCACCCGCACCCGCACCCGCACCCGCAGCGTCCACCCAGGGGAGCACCCGTTCGTGACCACACCCGCACTCGTCCGCGCCGAACTCGGCCGGCTCACCGCGACCCCCCTCGCCCGCGTCGCGTTCATCGCGCTCATGATCGTGCCGCTGCTGTACGGCGGGCTGTACCTGTGGGCGAACCAGAACCCGTACGCCAAGCTCGACCACGTCCCCGCCGCGCTCGTCGTCAACGACACCGGGGCGACCGTCGACGGCCACCACGTCGACTACGGCGAGCAGGTGGCGAAGCAGACCGTCCGCGACGGCTCGTTCGACTGGACCGTCACGTCGGCGTCGGCCGCCACCTCCGGCATCAAGTCCGGCCGCTACGACTTCGTGGTCACGATCCCCGCGGCGTTCTCCCAGGACCTCGCGAGCGCCTCGGACAGCGACCCGCAGCGCGCCGAGCTCGTCATGACGACGAGCGACGCCAACTCGTACCTCGCGTCGACGATCGCGGAGCAGGCCGGCAAGACCATGCGCACCTCGGTGTCCGAGCAGGTCGGCAAGCGAGCCGCCGGGACCCTGCTCGTCGGGCTCGCGGACATCCGGACGAACCTGCTGCCGGCCGTCCGGGGCAGCGGGTCACTGGCGTCCGGTCTCGGGACGGCCGAGTCGGGCGCCCAGCAGCTCGCGGCGGGGACGGGGAAGCTCTCCTCCGGGGCGTCGCAGCTCGCGTCGGGCACCGCCGACCTGCCGGCGCAGACCGCCGCGCTCGCCTCGGGCGCGTCACGGGTGGCCTCCGGCTCGGCCTCGGTCGCGTCGGGCGCCGCGTCCCTGGACGCCGGGCTCGACCAGCTCCGGTCCCAGACGGCCTCGCTGCCGTCGTCGACGCAGCAGCTCGCAACCGGCGCCGCACGGGTCGCCGCCGGCAACCAGCAGCTCGCCGCCACGTTCGACCCCGTGTTGAACGGCGTGGCCGCGCTGTCGCCCACCACCCTGCTGACGCAGATCCAGGCCGCCCTGCCCGCCGACGCCACCCTGACGCCCGCGCAGCAGGCCGCGATCGCCGCCGCGCTGCAGGACTCCACGCTGCAGCAGCAGATCACCGGCCTGCAGCAGCAGAGCGCCACGCTCCGCACCCAGCTCGACCAGCTCGCCTCCGGGTCCGCCCAGGTGTCGTCCGGCGCGGCCTCGCTCGCCACCGCGACCCCCACGCTGACGAACGGCATCGCCCGGCTCGACGACGGCGCCGGCACGCTGTCCTCCGGTGCCGCCCAGGTCTCCAGCGGCGCCGCGGCCGTGTCCTCCGGGGCATCGGCCCTGGCGAAGGGCGCCACGACCCTGTCCTCGGGCGCGTCGTCCCTCGCCGCCGGGGCAGCCACGGCCGATGCCGGCGCGACGTCCCTGGCGTCCGGGCTCGACACCCTGCACGCCGGCGCAGTCGAGCTGCACACGTCGCTCAAGTCCGGTCGGAACGACATCCCCGCATCGAACGCCTCGACCCGGAACGCGCAGGCGTCGGTCATCTCGGACCCGGTGCGCGTCGCCGACCAGGACATCGCCAACGCCGGGACGTACGGCGCGGGGCTCGCCCCGTTCTTCATCTCGCTCGCGGCGTGGATCGGCATGTACGCGCTGTTCCTGATCCTGCGGCCGATCTCCCGCCGCGCGATCACCGCCGTCCGGAAGCCCCTGCCGATCACGCTCGGCGCCTGGCTCACCCCGGCGCTGCTCGGCCTCGTGCAGATGCTCGCGCTGTTCGCGATCGTGCGGTTCGCGCTGGGGTTCGGCGTGGAGCACGTCGCGGGCACGATCGCCGTGATGGTCCTCGCGTCGGTCACCTTCGCCGCGATCATCATGATGCTCAACGTGCTGCTCGGGTCCGTCGGGCAGTTCCTCGGGCTCGTGCTCATGCTCATCCAACTCGTCACCGCGGGCGGGACCTTCCCGTGGCAGACGCTGCCCGCGCCGCTCGCCGCACTGCACTTCGCCCTGCCGATGAGCTACTCGGTCGACGCGATCCGGCAGCTCATGTACGGCGGCTCGGTGTCCGCTGCGTGGTCGGACTCGGGCGTGCTCGCCTGCTGGCTGCTCGGGGCACTGGTGGTCACCGCGCTCGTGGCCGGGCGGCAGAGTCGGTTCCGGACGCTGCGGGACCTGCGGCCGAGCCTGATCGGGTAGGCCGGGGCTCCGAGCGACGGGGGCCTCGGGTCAGGGGGCCGGCTCGCCCAGGGGCTGCGTCGCCATGCTGCCCCCGAGCCACCGCATCTCCTCGTCGGGCATCGCGGCGAACTCCTCGTCCGACAGCACCGCGGCCGCGTCGTCGACCGGGCGGAACCCGATCCGCTCCCCCGCCGTCAGGTCGACCTGCGAGCCGCTGTTCCGGGAGGTCGCCCACACCACGTGGTGCCCCGGCTCGGTCAACCCGACGGTCACCTCGACGAGGCGCGCGAGGTCGTCCGCCGACGTCCACACCCACCGCGCCCGTCGGGAGTGCGGACGCTCGGGCGCGAACGCCGCGATCCGGGCCGAGACGATCGACATCTCGAAACGGTCGACGAACAGGCTCCCGAGGAGTTCCATCACGGCCTTCGACACCCCGTAGTACGAGTCCGGGCGGGGCAGCCGGTCGCCGGGGACACTGCTCGGGGCGTCGTGCTCCTCGGCGACGAACCCGACGGCGTGGATCGAGCTCGCGAGCAGCACGCGGAGCACCCCGTTCGCCGCGGCGACCTCGAGCACGTCCTTGGTCCCGGTCATGTTCGTCGCGACGATGTCGTCCCAGGTGGCCTCGGTCGGGATGCCCGCGAGGTGCACGACCGTGTCGACGCCGATCATCGCGGTCTCGAGCGCGGCGCGGTCGTCGAGTTCCCCCGGCACGAAGCGCTCCCCGTCGCCCACCGGTGGGTCGGGCTCGCGCGCGTCGAACAGCACGAGGGAGTGTCCGGCCGCCAGGAGCCTCGGGCGCAGCGCCGACCCGATGCGTCCCGCGGCCCCGGTGATGAGCAGCGTCGCCATGCGTCGACACTACGGCCGGGAGGCCCACCACGGCCCAGGCGAGCACGCGCCGGTCGTCGCCGGGTGCGCTGTCGCCGACGCCGACGCCGCCGCCGCCGCACCCTCCCCCGGTGTCGAACCGGGTACGGGACGTTGAACCGGGTACGGGACGTTGAACCGGGTACGGGACGTTGAACCGGGGCATTCAGCGGTGCGACGTGCATTCGCGCGGTGCAACCCCGCGCCGCGGGTCAGCCCGCCGGTCGACGCCCGGCGCCGGGCAACACCCCGTGCTGCACGATCCACGCGTGCATGACGATCGCCGCCGCGGCCGAGGCGTTGATGCTCCGGGTCGACCCGAACTGCGTGATCTCGAGGGACCGGCCCGCGCCGGCGAGGGCCTCAGGCGAGAGCCCCGGCCCCTCCTGCCCGAACAGGAACACGCACCGCTCCGGCACGGCCGCGGTCTCGATCGGCTCGGCGCCGGGCAGGTTGTCGATCGCGACGACCGGTCGCCCCTCGTCACGCATCGCCGCGAGGAACGTCGCCACGTCGGGATGGTGCACCACGTGCTGGTACCGGTCGGTCACCATCGCCCCGCGTCGGTTCCAGCGCCGCCGTCCGATGATGTGCACCCTGCCGGCGAGGAACGCGTTCGCACTCCGCACGATCGACCCGATGTTGAGGTCGTGCTGCCAGTTCTCGATTGCCACGTCGAACCCGTGCCGACGGGTGTCGAGGTGGGCGACGATCGCCTCCATCCGCCAGTACCGGTAGGCGTCGACGACGTTGCGGGTGTCACCGTGCTGCAGCAGTTCGGGGTCGAGCCGTGGGTCGTCGGGCCACGGTCGGGGGTGGGGCCCGACCCCGTGGGTGGTGTGCTCGTGTGACGGCGGGAGGACGGGGGCCGGGGCTGCGTCGGGGACGGCAGCGGGGCCTCCCGGCCGGACGGGGACGTCGGGTGCCGGGGCGTCGTCGGTCACCAGTCGAGGATACGGCGGCCGGGAGGCACGGGTCCGGTCCGCGTGCGCGGTCCCGCACCGAGCGGGCGGCCGGGAGGTGCGGCTCGGGTCCACGTGCTCGATCCCTCACCAGGTGGCCGGGCTGGCACTCCGCCCACAGGCAGCCGTGAGCCCGACGGGTGGTCGAGGCTGCGACGGTATGGTGAAGCGGCCCGCTGGGCGGCGGGACCGGACTCCGACGAGAGGGACGCATGGGATCGCGCGACGAGGTCGAGGCGTGGCTCACCGACATGGACGGCGTGCTCGTGCACGAGAACCACGCGCTCCCCGGGGCGCCCGAACTCGTGCAGCAGTGGCTCGACACCGGGACGCCGTTCCTCGTGCTGACGAACAACTCGATCTTCACGCCGCGTGACCTCAGCGCGCGGCTCCGACGGTCCGGTCTGAGTGTGCCGGAGGACCGCATCTGGACCTCGGCGCTGGCGACGGCCGACTTCTGCGCGTCGCAGATGCCCGGCGGTTCCGCGTTCGTGATCGGCGAGGCCGGCATGACGACTGCCTTGCACGAGGCCGGGTTCATCATGACCGAGACCGCGCCGGACTACGTCGTCGTCGGCGAGACCCGGAACTACTCGTTCGAGGCCATCACGAAGGCCGTGCGACTCATCCGCGACGGCGCCCGGTTCATCGTCACGAACCCGGACGCCACCGGTCCGAGCGCCGAGGGCGTCCTGCCCGCCACCGGGGCGATCGCTGCGATGATCTCGAAGGCCACGGGCAAGGAGCCCTACGTGGTCGGCAAGCCGAACCCGATGATGTTCCGCTCGGCGATGAACCGCATCGGGGCGCACTCCGAGAACACGGGGATGATCGGCGACCGGATGGACACCGACATCGTGGCGGGCATCGAGGCCGGGCTGCACACCATCCTGGTGATGAGCGGCATCAGCGACATGTCCGAGGTCGAGCGGTACCCGTTCCGTCCGAACGAGATCCTGTCGGGCGTGCACGAGCTCGTGACGCAGACCCCGTACGAAGTGGAGATGTAGGGGCTGCTCGGGTGGTTCCCTCCGCGTCCCCGCCTCCGGGAGGGACGATGCAGCTAGCCCAGGGCCACGGGCTCGGCGTCGGACGCCGGACCCGACGGCGGCGGTCCCTCGGACGCGGGGCCCGACGGCGGCGGCCCCTCGGACACCGGACCCGACGGCGGCGGCCCATCGGCGGCGTGCGGTGAGACGGCCGCCGGGACCTCGAACGCCGAGCGTGGTGGAACGTGCTTCCAGCGCTGCGCGAGGCGCCGGGGCCGATCGGTGTGCAGCGCGACGAACGCGGCAGCGACGACGCCGAACACGAGGATCCCGAAGGTCAGCAGCCCGAGGAACCCGACGACGGGCAGCGGCACACTCGTCCCCGCGGCTCCGGCACCGATCACGCCGAAGTCCCAGACCGCGTGCAACAGCATCGGCACGAGCAGGGTCCGGGTGAGCCGCCGCGCGATGTACAGCACGGACCCGAACGCGGCCGCGAACACCACCTGTTCGATCGTGGTCCCGAGGCCCTGTCCGGCGAGGGCGTTGAGCAGGTGCAGGCAGCCGAACACCGCCGAGGACACCATCCACACCCAGAGTTCCGGCAGGCGACGGCGGAGCCCGACGAGCAGGACGCCGCGGGCCATGGTCTCCTCGAAGAACCCGACGAGCAGCGTCGCCAGTCCGAGCAACAAGAAGTAGGCGAGGGGGCGGCCGTTCCAGGCGACGGTGGCGAGCCTCCCCGCCTCGATGAGGAGGATGACGATCGGCGCGACGGCCGCCCATCCGGGGGCTCCGCGACGCAGGTCGATCGTGCCGATGCGCCACCAACCGAGTCCGGTCACGACGAGGGCGAGCGCGACGGCGGCGATCGCCTCGGGCACGAGCAGGGCGGTGACCACGCTCGGGATCGTCAGGCCGACCCGCTCGTAGTCGTCACCGGGCCGGGCACGGATGACCTCGATCGTCGCGAACACCACGACCGGCGCGATGCCGACCAGGAGGGACGGGGGGACGCGCGGACGCCTGCGCTCCGTCGACCGTTCGCGCACGCCGCTCCCCCGCTCCGGGCGTCCGGGCGCGCCCTGCAGGGAGCGTACATCGCCGCTCCGGCACCGCGTCGGCTCCCGGAGGGTTCGATGGGACCATGGCGTCCCTCCCGTTCTGGCTGCTCGTGCTCGTGTTCGTGGCGGGGTCCGCCGTCATCTGGGTGGCGGGCATCCAGCTGTCGAAGACCACCGACGTGCTCGACGACCGCCTGCACCTCGGGAGCGCGCTCGGGGGCCTCATCGTGCTCGCCCTCGCGACGAACCTGCCCGAGATCGCGATCACGGTGAGCGCCGCGTTCTCCGGCTCGATCGAGGTCGCGGCCGGGAACATCCTCGGCGGCATCGCGCTGCAGACCGTCGTCATCATGATCATCGACGCGTTCGGCAAGCGCGGGAAGGGCGTCAAGCCGATCACCTACCGTGCCGCGTCGCTCGGACTCGTGCTCGAGGCGATCGTCGTCGTCGCCGTGCTCGCGGTCGTCATCGCAGGGAGCCAGCTGCCCTCGAACCTGCTGTTCGCCCGGCTGACCCCGGACGTGGTCCTCATCGCCGCGATCTGGGTCGTCGGCCTGCTCCTCGTCCAGCGGGCGAGCAAGAGCCTGCCGTGGCACGACAACGGCACCGCCCCCGACAGCTCGCCGCACGCGACCGGGCACCGCCGCTCCAAGCCGAAGCCGCCGCCGATGAGCACCGCGAAGGCCGCGGTCATCTTCGCGGTGTCGGCCGCGGCGACGCTCGTCGCCGGTGTCGCGGTGGAGCAGGCGGGCGATGCCGCCTCGGGGCAGATCGGCCTGTCGGGCGTGCTGTTCGGCGCGACCGTCCTGGCCCTGGCGACGAGCCTGCCGGAGATCTCCACGGGCCTCCAGGCCGTCAGGCAGGGCGACGACAACCTGGCGATCAGCGACATCTTCGGCGGGAACGCGTTCCTGCCGGTGCTGTTCCTCGTCGCGACCGTGATCAGCGGCAAGGCGGTGCTGCCGCAGGCGAACGCGAGCGACATCTACCTGACGGCGATCGCCGCGCTGCTCACCCTCGTCTACGCGGTCGGGCTCGTGTTCCGGCCGCAGAAGCGGATCATCGGCATGGGGATCGACTCGTTCGTCGTGCTCGTGCTGTACCTGATCGGGGTGGGCGGACTCATCGCGATCTCCGTCGGCTGAGGATCCGTACCGGTCCCGGAGCGACTCGGAGGACCGAGGCATAACCTCGCGGCATGACCCGCATCGGCACCAGTGACCTCCACGTCTTCCCCCTCGCCCTCGGCGGCAACGTCTTCGGTTGGACCGCGGACGAGCAGACCTCGCACGACGTCCTCAGCGCGTACGTCGACGGCGGCGGGAACTTCATCGACACCGCCGACGTCTACTCGGCATGGGCCCCGGGTAACTCGGGTGGTGAGTCCGAGACCGTCATCGGATCGTGGCTCGCGGCGACGGGCAAGCGCGACGACGTCGTGATCGCGACGAAGGGCTCGCAGCACCCGGAGTACCAGGGCCTCGCAGCGGACACCGTCGCCGCGGCCGCCCGTGCCTCGCTGCAGCGCCTCGGCACCGACCGCATCGACCTCTACTACGCGCACTTCGACGACCAGGACACCCCGCTCGAGGAGACCGTCCGCGCGTTCGACCAGCTCGTCAAGGACGGCATCGTCCGCTACACCGCGATCTCGAACTACTCCGTCGACCGCGCCCGCGAGTGGATCCGGATCGCACAGGAGAACGGCCTCGCCGAGCCGGTCGCGATCCAGCCGCACTACAACCTCGTCAAGCGGCAGCCGTACGAGGCCGAGCTCGCACCGTTCGTGCACGAGACCCACCTGGGCGTCGTGCCGTACTTCGCGCTCGCCGCCGGGTTCCTGACGGGCAAGTACCGCACTCGCGAGGACATCTCGGGCAAGGACCGCCAGGGGCAGCTCGAGGGGTACTTCTCGGACGAGGGGTTGCGCGTGGTCGACGCCCTCGCCTCGGTCGCCGAGGCGCACGACGCCCCGATCGCGTCGGTCGCGCTCGCCTGGCTGCAGACGCGACCGGACGTCGTCGCGCCGATCGCGAGCGCCCGGAACCTCGAGCAGCTGCCGGCGCTCCTCCGGTCCGCCGAGCTCGTGCTGTCGGCCGACGAGATCGCCGCGCTCAGCGACGCGTCGGCCGCCGTGCCCGCCTGACCCGGGACCGATCGGACGACGGACGGGAGGCGCGGTACCAGCGGGTGCCGCGCCTCCCGTCCGTCGTGTCGGACGTCCGGAGGGTCGGTGCGAGCGGGTGCCGCGCCTCCCGTCCGACGTGTCGGACGTCCGGAGGGTCGGTGCGAGCGGGTGCCGCGCCTCCCGTCCGGCGCGCGGGGGCAGCGCGACGGCGACCGCGGTCAGGCCGAGGGCGCGAGCGAACTCGTCAGTGGCTGTCCCGACGACCGCGAGGCGAAGCAGTAGTAGTAGCGGTCGCCCGCGTTCCACTCGCTCTGGTCCGCCGGGTAGGCGCCCTGGACCTGTAGGTCCGTGTAGGCGGCCGCGGCGCCGAGGTCGATCGCACTGGTCGCGCTGCACAGTTCGGTCATCTGGCCGCGTAATGCGTCGGGCCCGGGGTAGCCGGCCTGGGTCAGCGTGCCGCGGAACGTCATCTGCGCAGCGTGGGCGGCCGAGCAGTCGACGACCGTGAAGGTCTGTGCCCACGCGTTCTCGTACAACGACAGGCACTCGCCGCCCGCGAGGTCGCGCCACGAGTGCTGCCCCACCGACGCCGCCGCGGTGGCGAACACCGCCGCGGCCGAAGGAGCCGGCGCGGGCGTCGAGGACGCCGTCCGGGACGACGCCGCTGCCGGTGACCGTGACGGCTTCGACGACGATGTGGAGGACGGAGCCGGCGCCGGCTGGTTCTGCGGGTCGCCGCCGAGGATCCACCGCACGACGAGGAACACGAGCACGAGCAACACGATGATGATCGCGATCGCGCCGTACACGAGCAGCTGCTTGCCCCGACGACCCTGCGCGGCGAGGCGCCCGAAGCCCTCGTTGAGGAGGTTGTCGCCACGGCCGTCACGACGCCCGGCCGGCACGGCACCGCGAGCGCTCTGACCCGGGAGCACCGAGCCGGAGGAAGGACCGGCGCCGGCCGGAGCGGCACCAGGAGCGCCGGTCGGAGGAGCACCGGGAGCACCGACGACGGGCATCATCCGCGTGCCCGTGTCCCCCGCGCGCCCGGCGGCGGAGTCGGCGTGGTCGTCGCCGAGGGCAGCGTCGTCCTCGACCCCGTCGACGGCGCGGAGTGCGCCCGTGCCGAACAGCGCGTTGATCGCCCGGGTGTCACTGGTCTCGCGGCCGTCCCACTCGGTCTGGTCGACGACGTCCGCGGGGCCGGTCTCGGGGCCGGTCTCGGGGCCGGTCTCGGGGCCGGTCTCGGGCGCCCAGGCGATCGTCTCCGGCTGTTGCTGGGGACGGGGACGGCGGTCTTCCGGCACGTGCGCCGAGCGGTCGGTGCCGAGCAACGCGTCGAGGTCCTGGCCGACGGCCGGAGGCAGGTGGGCCGGGTAGACCTGCTCGGGGTGGGCCGGGTCCACGGGCGACACCAGGGGCGGCGCGGCCGTGGGTGGAAGCGGATCGGCGGCGCGCGAGGGGCTCTCGGGCACGACTGCGGGGCCGGTCTCGGGCTGCGCCCACCAGGGCAGCGCAGCGGTGGGGGTGTCGACCTCGGGGTCGGCCGTGTCGCCTTCGACGGCGTCTGCCGTGTCGACGACGGGCTCCGCGGTGTCGGATCCCGCAGGGACGCCCTCGGGGGCGTCGTGCTGCGCCGGGATGGCCGCCGTGACCTCGGAGTGTGCGGACTGCGCGGTCAGCGCGGAGCCCGCCTCGGCGGCGTCCGATCCCGCATCGTCGTCCGACAGGGACCAACGCGTCGGCCGGGAGCCCGCTGCGGGGGCAGGGACGGCAGCGGCAGGAACGGGAGCAGCGGAGGCAGCAGGGGCAGCTGCAGGTCCGTCGACGACCGCGGCACGGCTCGCCTCGGCGTCGACATCACCAGCACGGTCAGCACGGTCAGCGCCGTCGGCATCACCGGCATCGGCGTCGCGGTCGGCGTTCGTGCCCTCGTCGTCGGCACCACCGAGCGCGGCCCAGTCGAAGCGCGAGTCGTGGTCGGACGTTCCGGCGCCCGCTGCCTCGTCGCCCGGCAGGCGCAGCAGGTCGGTGAAGGTCGGCCGCTCCTCGCCGCGGGGCAACCGGGCCCGGACGCCCGCGACGGGCGGCTCCGTCGGTGCGGCCGCGGGCGGGATCACGTCGTCGCGCTCCGACGGGAGGCTCGGGGCCACCCCCGTCGCTCGGCCGAGCCAGTCGACGTCCTCTCGGCCGGTGCCGTGCGGGTCGACCCGACGGCGCTCCTCGTCGATCGCGCGGACCTCCTCGGCGCGCTGATCCCGAGTGGACCGTGCCGTGGGCAGCTGCAGGGAGCTCGGGTGGGACACCGCCCGGGCAGGGGTCGCAGGTGGAACAGGCGGCTCCGGCGCAGCAGGCGGTTCTGGGGCAGCAGGCGGCTCCGGCACAGCAGGCGGCTCTGGGGCAGCGGGCGGCTCCGGCGCAGCAGGCGGCTCTGGGGCAGCAGGCGGCTCCGGCACAGCAGACGGGTCCGCGGGCGGCAGCTCCGGCGGGATCTGCTCGGTCGGCGGCAATGGCGTCACCTCGCCCGACTCGGCGGCACGCTCGGCGGCTCGGCGCTCGCGGCGCGTCGGCCAGTTGTCGGGGAGCTTCGCCTCGCCGAAGATCGACGACGCGCTGCGGAGACCGCTCGGCGGGACGGGGCGCGCGGCGGTGCGAGCGTCGTCATCCGACCGGAAAGCATCGTCCGGGCGCGGTTCCTCGGGCTCGCCGTCGGTGGGACGTCCGCTCACGGGGCCAGCCCGAGGTCGGCCAGTCCGATCGCCGCGTAGTAGGGGTACCCGGCACGCTCGATGGCTTCCTTCGCGCCGGTGTCACGGTCGACCACGACGGCGACGGCGGCGATGATGGCGCCTTCGCGCTCGAGCGCCTCGGCGGCCTTGAGCGGGGAGCCGCCCGTGGTCGAGGTGTCCTCGAGCACGACGACGCGCTTGCCCCGCACGTCGGGGCCCTCGACCTGCCGGCCGCGGCCGTGGTCCTTCGGCTCCTTGCGGACGACGAACGCGTCGTAGGCCTGGCCCCGGGCCGCGGCCTGGTGCAGCACCGCGGTGGCGATCGGGTCGGCGCCCATGGTCAGTCCGCCGACCGCGACGACGTCGGGGACCTCGGCGACGAGGTCCGTCATCACCTGGCCGATGAGCGGCGCGACCCGGTGGTCGAGGCTGACCTTGCGCAGGTCGATGTAGTACGTCGCCTTCTTGCCGCTGGTCAACGTGAAGTCGCCGTGGAACACGGCCTCGTCCCGGATGTGGGCGATCAGCTGGCTACGCGCGTCGGTCACGATCCACCACAGTATCCGCTCCCCCTCGGGGATCCCAGCCCACCGACGAGGCCTGTGGACAGCGCTCCTGGCGGGTCAGCGCCTCCCGGTACGCTCCGGACATGGCCCAGGCGACCCGACCCCGCGCGCTCCTGCGTGTGCTCGGGGCCGAGGCCCTCGGTGCCGCGATGGCCCTCGCGCTCGCGCTCGCCGCACTCCGGCACGTGCTCGCCACCGACCGCGTCCGGCTGCTCTGGTACGACGGCGACTCGGTGCTCCTCCCCCTCGTCGAACGCTCGCTCCGGCTGGGGCAGTCGTTCGAGTGGGCGATGTCGCCCACGCTGTTCTTCTTCCCCGAGATCCCGGTGTACCTGGCGTGCGCCGCGCTGACGTCCACGCCGCAACAGGCACTCGCGCTGAACGGCCTGCTCGTGGTCGTGGCGGTGTACGTCCTCGTGCGGGCGGTCGCCGCGCAGGTGATGCCCGAGGCGCCCCGTTCGGTCCGCGTCGCCGTCGCGGTCGGCGCCCTCGGCGTCGTGACGTTGCTCGTCCTCACGGAGTCCTCCGGGACGGCGTCGAGTCTCGAACTCGCGTCGCTCCTCCTGACGACGACGTACTACTACGGCGCGGTGCTCGCGATGCTCGGCACGGCCGCGCTGGCGTTGCGGGTGGTGCGCGCGGCCTCCCTGCCGGTGCCGCGCACGTCGTGGGCCGCGTTGGCCGTCACGACGCTCGTGGCGGCGTCCAGCACGGCGTCGGACCCGCTGTACGTGCCGTGGTCCGCGGCGCCCGTGATCGTGACGGTGGGGTTGCTCGCCCTGGCCCGGCGTGTGCCCTGGCGTGCGGTGTGGGGGCTCGGCGTCGCGCTGGCCGGTGGGTCCGCGCTGGGCTACCTGCTCCGGATCCCGCTCGCGCCGTTCGTGTCGCTCGACCCGTCGACGTACATCCACCCGGGTGGCGCGGGCAGGACGCTGTCGTACTTCGCGGCGCTGACGGACGAGCGCGCCGGCGCGGGCCTCGGCGAGGTCGAGCTCGTGCTGCTGCTCGTGCTGTTCCTCGCCTCCCTCGGCGGCACGGTGTGGGCCTGGCGCGTCCGGAGCTCCCGGACGGTGCTCGTGGCGTCGGCGCTCGGCATGGTGACCGTCGTCGCCGTCTCCGTCGGCGTCGTGCTCGCGGGCTCGTCCACGCCGCGCTACCTCGAGCCGATCGTCACCGCGCCGCTCATCGGGCTCGTCGCGGTCGCGGAGCTGGCCCGGACGGCGATCCGGCGAACGCGCCTCCACACCGCTGGACGCGGACTCCGTCTGATCGCCGTGGCCGCCACCGTCGCGCTGCTCGCGGTGGGCGGGGCGGTCGCGCCGTCGACCGTGGAGGCCGTGGTCACCGCCTCCTACGCGCCCGCCTCGTGCCTGGACCGGTGGGTCGGCGGTCGCGGGGTCGTCGGCGTCGGACAGTTCTGGACGGTCCGACCGCTCGCCGCGTACGGGGGCGAGGGCGTGCGACTGCTCCAGGTCCGCGACGACTTCACGACCTACCCGTGGCTCGTGGACCTCGCCGCCTACCGCGACGCCCGTCCGACCTACGTCGTCATCGGGTCGCAGGACGTCTGGACCACCCCGGTGCAGGACGCCCTCGGCGATCCCTCGGCGATCGTGCACTGCCCCGGCTACGACATCTACGACTACGCCGGCACACCGGGCGCCGCGACGTTACGTCACGACGTCGTCTCGACCGCACAGGAGTTCATCGAGGAGCGCGGGTTCGGCGGGTAGACCTCGACCCGTGCGCTGGCGTCGCCCGCCCAGAGCGACGAGGATCGGTCCGTGCTGCCGATCGCCGGACTCCCCCAGGGCCACGTCGACGTCCCCGAGTGCGTCTCGGCCCTGGCCGCCGGACGGGCGATCACCGCGGTGTGGCGCAACGACCTCGACGGACGCACGTTCCGGCTCGGCGAGGGGCACGCGGCCGAGTACGTCAAGTGGGCACCCCACGGTGTGCGACTCGACCTGCTCGGTGAGATCGCGCGGCTCTCGTGGGCGGGGTCGTACACGCCGGTGCCGCGCGTGGTCGACCACGGCGAGGACCCGGACGGCCGCTGGCTCCGGACGGTCGCGCTCCCGGGTCGGAGTGCGGTCGACCCTCGGTTCCAGGCCGATCCCCGGCCCGCGGTGATCGCCGCCGGCCATGGACTCCGCGCCCTGCACGACGCCCTCCCGGTGGCCGACTGTCCGTTCGAGTGGTCGGTCACGCAGCGCATCGCCCGCTCTGGTGCCGACGACGACACGGTGGCGGCGCTCGGTCCCCGTCCGGAGCCGGACCGGATCGTGGTGTGCCACGGAGACCCGTGCACCCCGAACACGATCGTGGGCGAGGACGGGCAGTGGGTCGGCCACGTCGACCTCGACACCCTCGGCATCGCGGATCGGTGGGCGGACATCGCCGTGGCGACCATGGCCCTCGGATGGAACTTCGGCGACGGGTGGGAGTCCCTGTTCCTCGACGCGTACGGCATCGCGCCCGACCCCGAGCGCACCCGGTGGTACCGGGCGCTGTGGAACCTCGGCGACGGGGCGCTGCCGCGCGACTGAGCGGCGCCCGGCCCACGTTGAACCGCGTCCTTCCGTTCGAACACCCACATGCCGCGGTTCGACCGGAAGGACCCGGTGCGACACGACCCCCCGGCCGACGCACCCCCGGCCGACCAGCCGCCCCTCAGTGCACCCGAACCGGCTGCCCCGCCGCACCCCCGCGTGCGATGTGCAGCAGGACCGGCAGCCGCATCCCGAGCACGGCGTCGAGGTCGCCGACGACGTCCTCGATCCGCGTCGTGAGATCTCGCGGCGCCGAACCCTGCCGGGGCCGGACCCGGATCCGAACGGCACGGGCGCCCCGGACGCGGTAGACGTCCACGGCGAGCGAGTGGACCTCGGGCAGCGCACCGATGGCCGAGGACAGCGCGTGCTGCACCGCGGTGGAGTCGATGGTCACGAGGCCGTCGACGGGGGCGGCGGTGCCCTCGTCCTCGATCACCGTGGCGACCCGACCGCCACCGCGGGTGGCGAGCACCACGAGCGCGAGGACCGCGACGAGCAGGGCCACACCGAGCGCGATGGACCACGCCGTGACCGACGCCGGACGGTCGGCACCGGAGCCGAACCCGGCGAGGGCGCCCGGCGCGATGCGGTGCCACGTCCGTGCGGCACCCGGCACGGTGCCGAGCGCGACCACGGCGAGCCCACCGGCCAGGAGCACCAGGCCGACGAGGACGAGCAGCACGCGGCCGAGGGTGCGGTTGCTCGCGGTCATCCGTCGACCCTCCCGGCCGGTTGCACGCGCACCCGCACGCTGATCGCGGGTGTGGGGTCGATCGTGGCGACCTCGGCGCGCACGGCCTCGGTCACGGCGACGACGGGGACGTCGACGCCGGCGGCGGGCCGCAGCACGACCTCGGCGGTTCGGCGCCCGACGGTGCCGACCGCGCCCTCCGGGCCGAGGCGCGTGACGCTGCGGGCGGCGCGCGCGGTGGCGGAGGCCAGCACCTCGTCGTCGACGACGACGGCGAGCCGCTGTGACGGCATCGTGTGCCGCGCGCGCCGCTTCGGCAGCACACCGAGCAGCACGAGGACGAGCCCGAGGAACGCCACGAGCCCGCCCACCACGTCCAGGACCGGGAGGACCGTCCCGGCCGGAGCGGCGACGGCCGCGTCGACGACGGTGCGCGGTTCGAACCCCGCGAGGCGTTCGTGGAGCAGGACGAGGACCGCGGCGAGCGCCACGGCGGCGGCCACGAGGACGACGCAGACCATGGTGACGGAGACGGCGACGGACCGGGAGACGTGCGTCTCGCGCCGCAGGAGCCGACGGTGCACGCGGTCGTGCTCGGCGGGGTCGTCGGCGGACCGGTCACGGGGGTCGCCGAAGCCGGGCGGGGCGGCGAGACCGTGCGGCGATCCGCGGCCGTGGGAGGCGCGGGGACCGTCGGGACCGTCGAGACCGTGGGGGCCGTCTGGCGAGCCGGCGCGGTCGCCGGTCTCCATGCTCATCGGACCCGCCCCGGGACCTCGACGATCGACGACGTGAACACCACGGACACACGGGACACGTGACGCCCGGTCACGGTGTGCACCCGTTCGGCGATGACGCCGCGGGCGCGGTGCGTGCGGGCGAGGACCGGCTCGTCGGGCACCCGGTGCGAGCCGAGCTGTGGCAGCGCGAGCGGTCCGCGGACCTCGATCGCCAGGGCACCGCGGCCGTCGTCGGCGACGCGCGCGCGGACCTCGCGGACGGGCACGTGCAGGGCCTCGGCGGCGGCGGCCTGCGCGGTGTGGACGAGGGCGGGCGCGGCGATGCGGTCCCAGCCGGGGACGGGCCTCCCGGCCGACCCGGCCGACCCCACCGGCCCGTTCGGCTCACTCGTCACGACGAACTCCGGCGTCCACGCAGGACGTCGGCGAGCCGGCGGACGTCGATGTCGCCGCTGACGAGCCGTCCGACCAGGGCGCCGACGGCCATGAACACCGCGACGACGACGAACGCCCAGAACCCGAGCGTCACGGCCACGATCGCGAGGACCGCGCCGGCGCCCATGCCGACCACCGTGGCGTTCACTGGACCCGCGCCTCGGTCGGTTCGCCGTTCAACGCGGGGATGTTGACGTCGTTGATCGCGACGTTGACCTCGGTGACCTCCAGGCCGACGAGCGTGGTCAGGGCGGCGGTGACGGCCGAGCGGACGTCCTGTGCGACCTCCATCATCGGCATCGGGTACTCGACCACGATGGTGAGGTCCACCGCGACCTGGGTCTCGCCGACCTCGACGCGGACGCCCTGCCCGAGGTCGCTCGAACCGATGGCGTCGCGGATGGCCCCGAACGCGCGGGCGGTGTTGCCGCCGAGGGCGAAGACGCCGGGGACCTCGCGCGCCGCGATCCCGGCCACCTTCGCGACGACCGCGTCGTCGATGACGGTCCGGCCGTGCGTCGTGACCTCGGTGGTCGTGGTGGGGTCCGCGACGACCGCGCTCGAACCGTCGACGCGCGAGGACCCGCCCGCCGTCGTGCGCGCTGTCGTCACCCGCGTCGTGCTCGCGCCGGTCGTGCCCGCGCGGCCGGGGGTCGCCGCTCCGCCCGCGCCGTTCGTGGTGGTTGCCATGTCCGCTCCCGTCGTCGATGTCGTGATGGAGGTCCTGCGACCGTGCGCCGCGGGCGCCGGGTCTGCCGTCCAACCAACACCCTGCCGTGCGGGGCCGACCGCCCCGGTCGGGAGACCCCCAGGGACCGCCGGGCGTCGGGGGCGGCCGGTAGGTTCGTCACCATGCGTGTCGCCTCGTGGAACGTCAACTCGATCCGATCCCGCGCCTCCCGTGTGGTCGACTGGCTCGTGCGTGAGGACGTCGACGTGCTCGGCATGCAGGAGATCAAGTGCAAGCCCGAGCAGTTCCCGGTCGACCTGTTCGAGGCCGCGGGCTACACCGTCGAGGCCCACGGCCTGAACCAGTGGAACGGCGTCGCGTTCGCCAGCCGGCTGCCGATGGAGGACGTGACGCGCGACTTCCCGACGCAGCCCGGGTTCCTCAAGGGGCACGAGGGCGACGACGTCCCCGTGGAGGCCCGCGCGATGGGTGTGACGGTCGACGGCGTGCGGCTGTGGAGCCTGTACGTGCCGAACGGCCGCGCGGTCGGCGACCCCCACTACACGTACAAGCTCGACTGGCTCGCGCGGCTGGCGGCCCGCACCGAGGAGTGGATCGCCGCCGCTCCGGACCAGCCGCTCGCGCTCATGGGCGACTGGAACGTCGCCCCCTTCGACGAGGACGTCTGGGACCGCGCGCTGTTCGAGGGCCACACGCACGTGTCCGAGCCGGAGCGGGCCGCGTTCCGCGCGTTCGAGGGCATCGGGCTGACCGACGTCGTCCGGCCGCTCGTGCCCACCGGGTACACCTACTGGGACTACAAGCAGCTGCGGTTCCCGCGGAACGAGGGCATGCGCATCGACTTCGTCATGGGGTCCCCCGCATTCGCCGAGGTCGTCACGGCAGCCGCCATCCACCGCAACGAGCGCAAGGGCGACGCCCCGAGCGACCACGTGCCGGTGAGCGTCGACCTCGACCTCGACACGAGCCTCGACGACGACCGCCCGATGATCTTCTGACGCGGCATCCGCCGGACGGGAGGGCCGGGGCGGGCCGGTCCCGCGCCTCCCGGCCGGCGGTGGCGTCAGTGCAGCAGCGCCGCCACGACGACGAGGACGGGCACCGCGCCGATCGTCGACACGAGCACGACGTCCCGCGCGACGGGCACGGCCGCGTCGTACCGCTGCGCGTAGTTGAAGACGTTCTGCGCCGTCGGCAACCCGGCGAGCACCGTCAGGACGAACAGGTGCTCGTGCGACACGTGGAACACGAAGCGCGCGATGACGTAGGCGAGCACCGGCATCACGAACAGCTTGAGCGCGCTCGCCACGACCACGTCCACCCGGGTGTCCGGGTCACGGAAGGGCGCGTTGCCGTGCAGGCTCATCCCGAACGACAGCAGGACGACGGGTACCGCGGCCGCGCCGACGAGCGAGAACGGCTCCATCACCGGGTCGGGGATCCGCACGCCGGTCAGCGACACGACCAGGCCGAGGAGGGACGCGATGATGAGCGGGTTGCTCACCGGTCCGAGGATCCGCCGCCGCAGGCCCCCGCCCGAGGACGTCGCCGTGTCGAGGATCGTCAGCGCGATCGGCGCGAGCACGACGAGCTGCAGCAGGATGACCGGCACCACGTACGCCGGATGGCCGAGCACGTAGACGGCGACGGGCAGGCCGATGTTGTTCGAGTTGACGTACCCGGCGGCGAGCGCCCCGACCGTGGTCTGGGCGAGGTCGCGGCGCAGCACGAACCGGAACACGGCGGCGGTCCCGAGCGCGACGACGAGCGCGGTCACGAGCGACACCACGAGCATCTCGGACAGCAGCACGTGGATGTCCGCCGTCGCGATCGTGTGGAACAGCAGGCACGGGGTCAGGACGAAGAACACGAGCCGACTCATGACGAACTGCGCGTGCGGGCCGAGGACCCCGAGCCGTCCGACGAGGTACCCCGTGGCGATCACGGCGCCGATGATCGCGAACCCGATCAGCACTCCGCTCACGGGTCCATCCTGGCATCGAGCGCATCGGCGGAGGGACGGCCGTCTGATCCGACATCGGGCGCCGGTCGGAGTCGACGACACCCGTGGGAATACGTTCGCATGGAACACCGTTGGGAGGCACCATGACCGCAACGTCCGACACCACCACGCTGACCCGTTCCACCGACTCCAGCCGCCCGCTCGTGCCGCTGCTCGAGGAGCGCTGGAGCCCCCGCTCGTTCGACGAGACGGCGACGATCGACGACGACACCGTGACCACGCTGCTCGAGGCCGCGCGCTGGGCCCCGTCCGCGTCGAACACCCAGCCCCGCCGGTTCGTGGTGGGCCGCCGCGGCACCCCGACCTTCGACGTGATCATGGAGCACCTCATGGGCTTCAACCAGGCGTGGGCGCACCGCGCGAGCGCCCTCGTCGTCGCGATCGCCGAGACCGCTGACGAGGACGGTCAGCCCCGCCGCTGGGCGGAGTACGACCTCGGTCAGGCGATCGCCGCGCTCGCCGTCCAAGCGCACGCCGAGGGGCTGCACGTGCACCAGCTCGGCGGCATCGACGTCGACGGTCTCCGCACCGCGTTCGCGTTGCCCGAGCGCTTCGTGCCCGTCACCGTGACCGCGATCGGGACGGTCGCCGACCCGTCGCAGCTCGACGAGCAGGCCGCCGCCCGCGAACTCGCGCCCCGCACGCGCCTGCCCCTCGACGAGCTGGTGCTCGCGCGCGACTGACCCCGGGGCCCCTGTTCCGCCGAGATCGCAGAAGATGCCGCTTCGACCCCTGTCAGAGCGGCATCTTCTGCGATCTCGGCGAGGGGGTGGGCGGGACGCGCCCCGGCAAGGGCGGGCAGCGCCCCGTCAGGGGCGCGGCGGCCGCACGGCCCTGAGCGCCGCGGCCACCAGGGCCTCGACCGGCTCCGCCGCGTCGAGCACCGTGCGCTCCGCCGCCCAGCGCTCCGCCGCCCATCCGTCGAGGGCGTCCGCACGCGGCGCCAGGGTGTCCCAACCCGGCTCCGGGAGGCGCGTGAAGCGCTGACCCCGGCCCTCCAGACGGGCGCGGTGCCGGTCCGGGTCCGCGAGCCGGAGCTCGAACCAGTGCGTCTCGGCGCCCGACCGTTCGGCGAGCCCGATCCACTGCTCGCGAGCGCGCGGGTCGTCGTTCACGGCGTCGACGACGACCGATCGTCCCACGGCGAGCTGCGCCTCCGCGACGCGTTCCACCACACCGTAGGCGGCGACACCCGTGGTGGACCCGGCAGGCAGCCCGGCCGCGAGCAGTGCGTCCTCGACGAGGTCGACGGCGAGCACGACCGCGTCGACCCGGGTCGCGAGCGCCGCGGCGAACGTCGACTTGCCGACACCGGGCAGCCCCGCCAGGACGATGAGCACGCGCTCACCCTACCGACGCTCGGGAGACCCCTGGCCAGCGCGGCCGGCCTCGTCCCCGCGGACCCTCCTGCCGCCCCGGCGCCTCTGCCAGGATGGTCGCCATGCCCGTACCCCGTCTCGTCGCCTTCGACCTCGACGACACCCTCGCCCCGTCGAAGTCCCCGCTCGACCCCCGCATGCTCGACACCTTCGCCCGCCTGCTCGACGCCGTGCCCGTCGCCGTCATCTCCGGCGGCCAGTTCGCCCAGTTCGACCAGCAGCTCGTCGCCCCGCTCCGGGCCCGTGACGGCCTCCGCCTCGACGACCTGCACCTCATGCCGACCTGCGGTACCCGCTACTACCGCTGGCTCGACGCCGACTGGCACCTGGAGTACGCCGAGGACCTGACCGAGGACGAGCGCACCCGAGCGATCGCCGCCGTCGAGGACCAGGCGAAGCAGGCCGGCCTGTGGGAGACCGAGACCTGGGGGCCGATCATCGAGGACCGCGGCTCGCAGATCACGTTCTCGGCGCTGGGACAGGCCGCTCCGGTCGACGCGAAGAAGGCGTGGGACCCCGACGGCAGCAAGAAGGACCACCTCAAGCGGCTCGTGCAGGCGCAGCTCCCCGACCTCGAGGTCCGCTCGGGCGGCTCCACGTCGATCGACATCACCCGCAAGGGCATCGACAAGGCGTACGGGATGACGAAACTCGCGCAGATCACGGGCATCGCGCTCGACGACATGCTGTTCGTCGGCGACCGCCTCGACCCGGAGGGCAACGACTACCCCGTCAAGGCGCTCGGCGTCCCCTGCCACGCGGTCACGGGCTGGCCGGACACCGCCGACTACCTCGACGAGCTCATCCCCCGCTTCCGGGCGCCCGTCGTCTGACGCCGGCCCGCGCATGCGCTGACCGGGAGGCCCGGCCCGGCCCCGTCCCTCCTGTCCGGCCCCGCAGGTGCGCGCTTGGACGACGAGTGCGCCTGCAGACGACGGCGCAGTTGTCGTCGGCGCGCGCCCGCTCGTCGTCGGCGCGCGCCCGCGACACCGCGGCCCGCCCCTCGCCTCCGCGGCGGGTCAGGCGATGCTGCGGACGGCCTCGACGAACGCCCGGATGCGCGCCGGGTCCTTGACGCCGCGCGAGGACTCGACGCCGCTCGACACGTCCACGCCGTCCGGGTCCAACAGCTGCACGGCGGCGCGGACGTTCGCCGGCGTGAGTCCACCCGCGAGGATCCAGGCCTCGTCGACGCGTCCGGCGATCGTGCTCGGGTCGACGAGCTTGCCGGCCCCGGGTTCCGCTGCGTCGAGCAGGAGCAGGTCGTGGTCGTACGCGGCGCGCTGCTCGGGCGTCTCGCGGAGGTAGTCCTGGGCCGCCACCGCCCGGATCGTGAAGAACCCGGCGTCGCGTGCGCGCGCGAAGTCCGACGGGGTCTCGTCGCCGTGGAGCTGGAGCGTCGTGAGCCCCACCGCCGAGGCGACCCCGACGATCTCGTCGATCTCCTGGTCGCGGAACACCCCGACCGCGTCGATGCCCTCCGGCACCCGCTCGACGAGTTCCTTCGCCTGGTCGGCCGTGACCGTGCGGGGGCTCCCCGCCGCGAACACGAAGCCGAGCGCATCGGCTCCGGCGTCGATCGCGGCGTCCACCGTCTCGGGGGTCGACAGTCCGCAGATCTTGATCCAGAGGGCGTCGGTGGTCATGCTCCGATCCTGCCCGACCGCACCTGCGCTGTCACGGCCGCGGGTCCGTCGGCGTCGCCCCGGGCGTTTCCCGTGACCCTCGGTGCTCGACCCGTGCCGACCCCGCCGGGCGAGAGCGCACGACGCGTCGCTCGGGTTCAGAGGAAGCGGCGCGTGGTGCACCCTCGGCGAAAGCACCCGGCGTGCCCGTGCACCCTCGGCGTCGTCTAGTGCACGGCAGCGCCGAGCAGGTACGACCCGAAACAGGCCGCGACCACGCCGATGCCGGCCAGGCTGCCGACGATCGTGTTCCGGCGGCGCCACCGCCGCACCGCGTCGAACGTGCCCCGGCGGGTGTGCCGGTGTGCGGCGCGGTGCAGCCGGTGCTCGGCACGGTGCGACGAACGGGAGGACCGGGTCCGGCCGAGCGGGACCGGTCCCGTGACGCGGGACGCGCCTCCACGCAGGACGCGGGCGACGGTGACGGCGCTCGGCCGCTCCTCGGGTTCACGCGACGTCATCGCCACGAGGAGGTCACGCCACTCGCTGCCGACCGTCTCGGGGATCTCGGGGTCGTGCTGCAACCGGGCGAGGGCGGCCTCGATGACCGTGCCCGAGTACTCCTGCTTGCCGGTGAGGGCCTCGAGGAGCACCAGGCCGAGGGAGTACACGTCGGTCGCGAACGTGATGGACTCGCCCGCGACCTGCTCGGGGCTGAGGTACGCGGCGGTACCGATGATCGTGCCGTCGCCGGTCAGGCGGGAGCCGTCGACGAAGTGGGCGACGCCGAAGTCGGTGAGCTTGACGGTGCGGGCGAACCCGGCGGAGCCCTCGTCGTTGATGAGGATGTTCGCCGGCTTGACGTCCCGGTGCACGATGCCGCGGGCGTGCACGTACGCCAGGGCGTCGGCGAGCTGCGCCCCGAGCGAGGCGACCTCGTAGTTGTGCAGGGGTCCGTCGGCGAGGCGGCGCAGGAGCGTCGGGTCGGAGATGAGCTCCATGACGATGAACCGGTGGGGCCCGTCGACGAGTTCGTGGGTCCCGGCGTCGTACAGCGGGATGAGTCCGGGGTGGCTCAACATGCTCAGCAGCCGGATCTCGCGCTCCTGGCGGACCCGGTCCGCGTGCGTCATCGACTGGGGCGTCGCGAACAGCTTGATGGCGACGTCGCGGTAGGTGTGCTCGTCACGGGCGCGGTACACGGTCCCCATGCCGCCGGTGCCGATCACCTCCGTCAGCCGGTATCGCCCGGCGAGGACGGTGTCGGCCGTCACCGTGCTGGAGACCAGACTCATTCGGGTTCGTCGATCCTCTCGGGGCGCCGGGGGTGCGCAGCGCGTCGCTGGGTGGGCGATGCACCGTCCACGCTACGCGTGCACCTCCGGCGCGCATGCCGTGTTATCCACTTGTGACCGGTGGATGTACCGCGAGCGCTGCACGTCCTCGCAGGTCGCCGGGTACGGTCCAGCGCATGGCGATCCACGAGGGCGACGAGGTGCACTGGAACACCTCGCAGGGCGAGACGACCGGCACCGCGCGCGAGAAGAAGACGAAGGACTTCACGTTCGACGGGCAGGACTTCAAGCCCACCGACGACGACCCGTACTGGATCGTCGAGTCGGCCAAGTCCGGCAAGAAGGCCGCGCACAAGGAGTCGGCGCTCCGGTCCTGAGGGCAGTTCCCCGGCCGTACCGGTGATCCCGGCGGCACCTGCGCGTGTCGACGACAACTGCGCGTGCTGGCGCGAGCGCAGTTGTCGTCCGCGCGCGCACGACCCGCGCACGACGAGCGCGCACGACGAGCCGCGCAGTCGGGCTCGAGGGGCTCAGCCCCGCTGCCGGCGCTCCCGCCCACGACGCCGGACGCGCCGCACGACGAACACGGCGACGACGGCCACGAGCGCGGCGTACACACCGCGGTCGATCCACGCCGACCAGCCCTCGAGCAGCTCCCACCGCGAGCCGAGCGCCGCACCCGCGAGGACGAGCGCCGTGTTCCACACGACGCTGCCGAGCACGGTGCACACCGAGAACGTCACGAGGTGCATCCGCCCGGCACCGGCCGGCAGCGAGACGAGGCTCCGCACGCCGGGCACGAGCCGCCCGAGGAACACCGCCGCCGCTCCGTGCCGGTCGAACCAGTGCGCGGCGCGACGCAGGTCGTCCTCGTCGACGAGCGGCAACCGCGCCGCCCACCCGATCGAGCGCTCGAGTCCGACCCGGGCCCCGAGCGCGTAGAGGGCGAGCGCCCCGAGCCACGAGCCGATGGTCGCCGCGACGAGGACGAGCGCCAGGTCCATCGCTCCCGCGCCGGCGAGGAACCCGGCGAGGGGCAGGATGACCTCGCTCGGGATCGGCGGGAACACGGTCTCCGCGAACAGCAGGAGTCCGACGCCCCACTCGCCCAGGCGGTCGACCACCTCGAGCACGAACCCCGTGAGGCCGCCGACCCCGCTCGGACCGTCGGTGCGGGCGGTGGCGGTCATCGTCATGCCCGCACGGTACCGACGGCGCCTGGACACGCGGTGCCCTGTGGCCGGGCACCCCCTCGGAGTGGGAACGGGAGGCGGCGCCCAGTCGGACGCCCGCCTCCCGCCGATGCCACCCCGGCATCTCCACCCCGGCGCCACCCCTGACGCCGGAGACCCCCGGACACTACCGCGTCCGGCCGTGTGCGACCAGTCCCGCCGGTGGCACCCGGCGTCGGTCTCAGGCGCCGACGGGAGGACGCTCGAACGGCACCTCGCCGTGGTCGCTCACGCCCGCGCGCTGGCGGTAGGACAGGTGCCCACCGAGGTAGCCGCCGCCGGACACGACCACGAGTCCGAGCATGCCGAGGACCTTGCCCCGCAGGTGGTTCCCGCGCTTCCGCTGCCACCACGACAGCCCGTAGAGCGTCATCGCGGTGCCGTTCACCACGGCGTGCACGTACCCCGTGCGCTGCTGCTCGCGATCGAGCTCCGACCAGTCGGTGAGCCCGGCCGTGGTCGCGACGCCGGCCGACACCACGCCGACGCCGACGAGCGTTCGGGACGACCGGTGCGTCCCCGGCAGCAGGTCGAGCAGGGCCGAGGACAGCCACGCGCCGAGGGGTACCTGGACCATGAGCGGGTGCAGCGGGTGCCCGAACGGCACGCCGTGCAGCAGCTGCTTCAGGGCGTCGGGCTGGACGAGGGCCTTGACGGCCTTCACGTCGACGTCGATGAGCTTGTCGAGCACGCTCGCGTGCTCGATCGCGCTGGTCAGACTCTGCAGTGCACGGATCTCCCGCATGACGCTCCCTCGGATCGGCTGTCCCAGACCGTAGTCGGCGGACGGGAGGCCCGCTCGGGTCGGTCCCGGACCTCCCGGCCGGTACGCAGGAACCCGGGGACGGGAGGCGCGGCGACCGTCCGGTGCCGCGCCTCCCGTCCGTCCCGGGTCATGCGGCCGCGAGCGCCGACGTCGGCGGGATCCGTGCCGCCCGCGCGGCTGGGTAGATGCCCGAGACGCCGCCGATGAGGACGGTCGCCCCGACCCCGCCGAGGACCGCCCACGCCGGGATCGCGACCGGCCACCCCTGGGCGAGCGCGAACCCGACCGTCACGGCGACCCCGATCGTGACGCCGGCCACGCCGCCGAGGAGCGACAGGAGCAGCGACTCGACGAGGAACTGGTCGCGGATGTCCCGTCGGCGTGCCCCGAGCGACCGGCGGACCCCGACCTCGGCTCGGCGCTCGAGCACCGTGATGACCATGGTGTTCGCCACGCCGATGCCGCCGACGAGCAGCGCGACACCGCCGATACCGACGAGCAGGCCGGTGAACGAGTCCTGCGACGCGTTCTTCGCGGCGAGCGCGTCGGAGGGCCGGGTCACGGCGACGTCCTTCGGGTGGAGGGGACTGATCGACCGGGGCAACCGTTCGCGGGCCTCGGCGACCGCGTCCGGGTCCACCCGCGTGAGGATCTGCGTCGGATGCCCGTCGAACCCCATCCCTGCGGCCGTGGAGCGCGGGATGAACACCTGCGTGTCGAGCTGCGGCGCGAGGGCGAGTGGCTCGAGGATCCCGACGACCGCCAGCCGATGTCCGTCCGTCCAGATCGCGGTGTCGTCCGTGACCCGGTCGATCCCCAGGCGCTTCGCCGCTTCCGCGCCCAGGACCGCCTGCTCCGGCGCGGATGCGTCGTCCGCGCCGACGAGCCAGTGCCCCGCGGCGAACCGACCGGCGAGCACGCGTGGGACGTCGCCGAACGCGGCCACGAGGCCGATGCCCTTCGACTCGAGCGCGGGGACCCGGGCGCTCCGGTAGACGCGTCCGTCCTCGACCCGCCCGACACCGGCGGCGTCGAGGACGTCGGACTGTCGGACGGCCGTCGACACCCCGTCGACGGGGAGCGGTTCCGGCTCGCCGAAGCCGGTGGCCTGCTGTGCCGCGAGCACGTTCGTCCCGAGCGCGTCGAGCAGGGCGTCGAGCTTCGCCTTGCTCGAGCTCGAGATGCCGACCACCGCGACCATCGCGGCGATGCCGATCGCGATGCCGAGCGCCGAGAGGACGACCCGGGTGGGACGGGTCCGCAGCCCGAACAGTCCGAGCCGCACCAGGTCGCCGGCGTGGACATGGCCGGTCGCGGTCATGCCCGCGCCTCCGTCCCCGTGCCCGCTGCCCGGATCGCGTCGGCGAGCGTCGTGGCGTCGACGCGCCCACCGCGTCCGTCGTGCCCGTCGCCTCCGCCGTGGGTCTCGTCCGCGATCCGGCCGTCGCGCATGCGCACCTGCCGGGGCAACGAGGCCGCGAGCTCGAGGTCGTGGGTGATCACGAGCACCGTGGTGCCCCCCGCGTTGAGTTCACGGAGCAGGTCGAGCACCGCTGCGCCCGACGCGGTGTCGAGCGCGCCCGTCGGCTCGTCGGCGAGGAGCACGGTGGGGTCGCCCACGATGGCCCGGGCGATCGCGACGCGCTGCTTCTCGCCGCCGGAGAGTTCGTGCGGACGGTGGTCGAGCCGGTGTCCGAGCCCGACCCTGCGGAGCGCGTCCGCGGCCCGTTCGGTGCGCTCGCGGCGGCCGGTGCCCGTGTAGAGCAGGCCGTCGGCGACGTTCTCGACGGCGGTGGCGCCCTGCGCCAGGTGGAAGTGCTGGAACACGAACCCGATGTGGTCCGCGCGGAGCCGCGACACCGCGTCGTCGGACATCGTGCCGACGTCGTGCCCGGCGATGACGACCCGGCCCTCGGTCGGCAGGTCGAGGGTGCCGATGACGTTGAGCATCGTCGACTTGCCGGAGCCACTCGGCCCGACGACCGCGACGAGTTCGCCCGCCGACACCCGCAGGTCGATCCCGCGCAGGGCCTCGACCTCGCCGTACCGCTTCGTGACGCCCTCGAGGACCAGGACGCGGCCCTCCGGGTCGTCCGGCGCCGTCGTCCGCCGGGGGACGGTCGCGACCGCGGTCATGACGGCACCACCACCCGGTCGCCCTCGTGGACCCCGCCGCTGACCTCGACGCGCCCGTCGGCCGCGAACCCGACCTCGACCGGTACCCGCTCGGTCTCGCCCGACGCCCGGACGCGATCCACGGCGTACCCGTCGCCGCGCGCGGCCAGCAGTGCCCCGACCGGGACCGAGAGCACCCCCTTCCGCGTCTCGCCCTCCACCTGGACGTCCACGCCAGCCGCCTCGGCCACGCCCGACGGGACCGCGGCACGGAGGTCGATCTCGACGACCAGGCCGCCGTCGTCCGACGACGGGTCCGCGCCCACCGAGCGCACCGTGCCGTCGACGTGCTCGGTCGATCCGGAGAAGCCGACCGAGACGGTGGACCCGACCGGGAACGAGCCGGCCGCGAGTTCGTCGATCGGGACCGTCACGGTGCGGGTGGTGCTCGTGTACCCGTAGAGCGGTCCACTCGCCGGGGAACCGACCGTGGCCTTCGGCTCGGCGACGCGCACGTCCCCGTCCACGAAGGCGATGTCGTCCGCCGTGAGCCGTCCGGTCACCGCGAACCCGCGGTCCCGCTGCCACTGACGCACCGCCGCGGCCGTCCGAGTGCCGAAGCGGTCGTCCTGCGCGACGTCGTACCCGAGGGCAGCGAGGTTCCGGTTGAGCTGCGCCACGTCGGTGCCGCGCAGGCCCCGTTCGAGCGGACGCCACAGTGGGACCGCGCCGTGCATCGCCCGGACCGGCCGTTCGTCGCGCCAGTACAGCGCCTCGTCCCGGTGCACGACCTGTCCGTAGTCGGGCAGGCCGGTCAGGGTGCCGCTCCCGGACCCGAGCAGGTCCTTCGGCGTCCCGTGGCCGAGCGTGCCCGCGAACGTGCGGCGTTCCGTGAGGTCGCCCCGGACGACGGGTGCCGTGGGGCGTCCGTCCGCGGTGCGCTTCGGGGCTCCGCCCCCGGAGGACGGGGTCGCGCTCGCGGACGCGGCCTTGCCGGGCGCGGCGACCGCGCGATCGTCCTCGGGCACGACGGTCGTCACCGCGACCGTGGCGCTCGCGACCACCACCACGACCGCGGCGCCGACGGTGACCGCCGTCCCGCGGCGCACCCGCGTGGGCCGCGTGGGTCGTCGCGCCGGCCGTACGCGGCGGCTCACTTCGCGATCTCCGCGCCGTGGACCTGCTTCCAGCACGTCTCCTCGGCCGCGAGGAACGCGCTCGAGGGCGGGTCACCGGGGTCGTAGTCCACCTGGCCGTGCACGGGGTCGGGGTAATCGGTGATCCCGTGCTCGCGCATGCACCGGGACACCTCGGGATCGGCGTCCACCGCCTCCGCGGGCTCGGCACCACCGGCGCGTTCCTCCGCGCACGACACGAGTGCACGCTGGTAGGCGTCGGGGTCGACGCCTTCCGGTACCGCTGCACGTTCGCCCCCCTGCGTCGGGTCGCTGTCCTCCATCGGGATCCCCCGGTCCCGCATGCACGCCGAGAACGCGTTCGCGTCCGTGCTCGGTGCCGACGAGCGGGTGCGGCCCGCCTCGTCCCGCCCGCTCCCAGCCGCGCAGCCGGTCGCGCCGGTCACGCTGAGCAGGGCGAGGACGACGGCGAGCGTCACCCGGACCCCGTGGGTCGGTACCGACCCGCCGAGTCCGGAGCGCCGTCCGTCATCGCGGAGCGACCTCGTGGTCGTGGTCATGGTCATGGTGGTCCTCCTGTGCGTCGTGGTCGCCGCCTCCCGGCGACCCGGTTCGGTGAACGGCGTCTCCCGGGTCATCCGGTCGTCCCCCAGTCGGCGAGGTACCGATCGCTGCACTCCTCGTCGGCCTGCGTGACGGTCGGTGAGTCGCGCAGCGGTTCCTCGGCGTACTTGCCGTAGTCGAGCCCCGATTCCGGCTCCGGCTCCGGGAAGTCGTCGAGGCCGTGCTCCCGCATGCACGCCGAGAAGTCGCGGAGCTCCTGGTCCCAGATGGCCTTCTGCTCGTCGGAGGCCCTGGGCGCGTCGTCCCCCCGGCAGCTCGCGGAGGCGCGCTGGAACGCGTCACCGTCCGCGCCGGACGGAGCACGGACGACTCCGGAGGACCACTCCGCCTCGGACGGGTCCTCGATGTCGAACCCCGCGTCCCGCATGCAGGAGCCCCACGCGGCGGCGCCGACGGAGCTGGAGCCCCCGCGCGAGGACGAGGATCCGGGCGCGTCGGAGCACCCGGACAGGACGACGCTCACCGCGAGCGCCATCGTGGAGGACAGGAGGAGCGCCGCACCGGGCCTCCTCCGCGGCCGGTCGGTGTCACTGGTTCGTTCCATGCGGACAGTCCAGCGGGCGGGCCGTTTCGCGGGCGTCCGGTCGACGGTCACACGGGCGAAACACCGTGGACGCGGACCACCAGGCCGCCCGCCGACCGGGGCGTGATCGCCAGGCGCCACCCGTGCGCCCGCACGACGGCGTCGACGACCGACAACCCGATGCCGCTGTGTCGACGGCCCGGGTGTTGCTGCTCCGCGCGCGTGAACGGCTCGGTCAGGGTGCGGGCGGTCTCCGGTGACACGAGTGGCCCGCTGTTCTCGACGACGAGCCCGTCGTGGGTCACCTCGATGCGCACGAACCCGTCCGGTCGGTTGTACTCGAGCGCGTTGTCGACGAGGTTCTCGACGAGGTGCCGGACGAGCACCGGATCGCCCGCCACCCGGAGGCCGTCGCCCGGCTGGACGTGGAGGTCCAGGCCCGCGGACCGCGCACGAGTCCGGGACGCGGCCGCGGCGCCCTCGACGACGTCCGCGAGGTCGACCTCCTGGGCCCGGCCGGTGACACCCCGTTCCGCCTCCGCCAGGTCGAGCAGGCCCTCGACCAACTGTTCGTTCCGCCGGTTCGCGTCGAGGAGCTCCTGGCGGACGGCGCGGATCGTGTCGGGGTCGGCGTCGTCCTCGAGCCCGATCTGGATCGCGGCCCGTTGCAGGGCGAGCGGCGTCCGCAGCTCGTGGGAGGCCTGGGCGACGAAGCGGCGTTGCCCCTCGAACGCCTGCTCGAGCCGTCCGAACAACGCGTCGATCGTGTCCGCGAGCCGTCGGACCTCGTCGTCGGGGCCGCCGAGGTCGATGCGTTCGTGCAGGGTCGTCGCCGAGATCCGCTCCGCGGTCGCGCGGATCACACCGATCGGACGGAGCACGGCCCGGGCGACCAGCCAGCCGGCACCGGCGGCGACCAGGCCGGCCGTCCCGATGCCGACCGCCGACCACAGCCACTGCTGCGACGCCACCAGCTGCCCGACACGGGCGACGCCGGCGACGGACCCGCTCGGGCCGGTGTGCCCCTCCGGAGGGGGCGCACCCGGCAGCGCCGCGCGCGCCGACGCGGTCGCCTCGGGGACGGTCCACACCGGGCTCGCGCTCGTGCCGCACCCCGCGACGTCGGCGCGGGGACACGCTCCGCCGTCGTCGAGTTCGAGCACCGTCACGATCCCGCGCTGCGTCATGAGGTTCACGAACACCAGGACCGCCGCGGCGAGCACCATCGACAGGCCGCCGAACGCCACCGCGGTGCGCGTGTGGATGCTCCACCGCATCCGCGGTCCTCGACCCGGGCGCGACCCGTCGGCGCGCCCCGACCCGGTCGTCACAGCGCGTACCCCTTGCCCGGCACCGTCCTGATCGGATCGGGCTCACCGAGCTTGCGGCGGAGCTTCGACATCGTCACGCGCACGGCGGACGTGAACGGGTCGACGTTGACGTCCCACACCTTCTCGAGCAGCTCCTCCGCGCTCACCAACCGGCCGTCGGCCCGGAGGAGGACCTCGAGCAGCCCGAACTCCTTGGGCGTCAGGTCGAGCGGGCGCCCGTCGCGGGTGGCCATGAGCCGGTTCGTGTCGAGCACGATCCCGTCGTGCCCGAGCACCGGCGGGGCAGCGGGGGCGCTCCGGCGGCCGAGTGCCCGCACCCGCGCGACGAGCTCCGGGTACTCGAAGGGCTTGGGCAGGTAGTCGTCGGCGCCGAGCTCGAGCCCGGCCACGCGGTCCGCCAGGGTCGTCGCGGCGGTCAGCATGAGCACCCGCGTGCACCCACCACGGGCGGTGCACCGACGAGCGACCTCGTCGCCGTGGAGCCCGGGCAGGTCACGGTCCAGGACGACGACGTCGTAGTCGTTCACCGCCAGGAGTTCGTCCGCCTCGTCGCCGCGGAACACCACGTCGACGGTCATCCCCTGCCGTTCCAACCCACGGGCGATCAACTCGGCGAGGGACTGCTCGTCATCCACCACCAGCACCCGCATCCCGTGGAGGGTAGGGCCCCGGGTCCGGGATCCGCACCTTCCGCGTACACGACATGGCGCTGCCCACGCGATGTCTCACCCGCCGGATCGCCGGAGGCACGGCGTCGGTCACCCGCACCACGGACGGGAGGCGCGGCGTGCGTCCTCCGCACCCCGCGCCTCCCGTCCGTCCCGCCGAGCGCTACTCGACGAACTCCGGCACCACGAACGGCTCGACCGTCAGCGACTCGCCGTCGTCGGCGACGTCGACGCGGACGGTGTCGCCGTCGCGGACGTCGCCCGCCAGCAGTGCCCGGGCGAGCTGGTCGTCGATCTGCCGCTGCATGAGGCGACGCAGCGGCCGCGCGCCGTACACCGGGTCGTACCCGCGCTCCGCCAGCCAGGTCCGGGCCGAGGGCGTGACCGCGAGCTCGAGCCGACGGTCCGTGAGCCGCGTCGCGAGCCGGTCGACCGAGAGCGACACGATCTGACCGAGGTCGTCGGTCGTCAGCGCCTGGAACACGACGATGTCGTCGAGGCGGTTGACGAACTCCGGGCGGAAGGCCTGCTGCACCATGGCGCGCACGGACTCCTCGCGCTCCGCGGCACCGAGCAACGGGTCGGTCAGGAACTGCGACCCGAGGTTCGACGTGAGCACGAGGATCGTGTTCCGGAAGTCCACCGTGCGGCCCTGACCATCGGTCAGACGGCCGTCGTCGAGCACCTGGAGCAGGACGTCGAAGACCTCGGCGTGCGCCTTCTCGACCTCGTCGAGCAGGATCACGGAGTACGGGCGGCGACGGACGGCCTCGGTGAGCTGGCCGCCGGCCTCGTACCCGACGTACCCGGGCGGGGCGCCGATGAGTCGCGCGACCGAGTGCTTCTCGCCGTACTCGCTCATGTCGATGCGGACGAGGGCCTTCTCGTCGTCGAACAGGAAGTCGGCGAGCGCCTTCGCGAGCTCCGTCTTGCCGACGCCGGTCGGGCCGAGGAACAGGAACGACCCGGTCGGGCGGTCGGGGTCGGAGATGCCCGCCCGGGAACGCCGGACGGCCTCGGACACGGCCGTGACGGCCTCGCGCTGACCGATGATCCGCTTGCCGAGTTCGGTCTCGAGGTGCAGGAGCTTCTCGGTCTCGCCCTGGAGCAGCCGCCCCATGGGGATGCCGGTCCACGCGGCGATGACGGCGGCGATGTCCTCGTCGGTCACACGGTCGTTCACCATCTGCGGACCGGCCGGCTCGTTGCGCTCGGCCTCCGCGAGTTCCCGCTCGATCACCGGGATCTCGCCGTAGAGCAGCCGGGAGGCCCGCTCCAGGTTGCCTTCGCGCTGGGCGCGCTCGGCCTGCATGCGGAGGTCGTCGAGCCGGGTCTTCAGTTCGCCGACGCGGTTCAGGGAGGCCCGCTCGAGCTCCCAGCGCTGCTGCAGCTCCGTCAAGCGCTCCTGCCGCTCCACGAGGTCGGCGCGGAGCTTCTCGAGGCGGTCCTTCGAGGCGTCGTCCTTCTCCTTCTTGAGCGCGAACTCCTCGAGCATGAGGCGGTCGACGCTCCGCTTCAGCTCGTCGATCTCGACGGGGCTCGAGTCGATCTCCATCCGGAGGCGCGACGCGGCCTCGTCGATGAGGTCGATGGCCTTGTCGGGCAGCTGCCGACCGGTGATGTAGCGGTCGCTCAGGGCCGCGGCGGCGACGAGGGCGGAGTCGGCGATCGTGACCTTGTGGTGCGCCTCGTAGCGCTCCTTGAGCCCACGGAGGATCGCGACGGTGTCCTCGACGCTCGGCTCACCGACGTACACCTGCTGGAACCGGCGTTCGAGCGCGGCGTCCTTCTCGATGTACTCGCGGTACTCGTCGAGCGTGGTCGCCCCGATCAGGCGGAGCTCACCGCGGGCGAGCATCGGCTTCAGCATGTTCGCGGCGGCGACGGAGCCCTCGCCCCCGCCGGCGCCCATGAGCGTGTGGAGTTCGTCGATGAACGTGATGACCTGGCCGTCGGAGTCGTCGATCTCCTTGAGGACGGCCTTGAGGCGCTCCTCGAACTCGCCGCGGTACTTGGCCCCGGCGACGAGCGCGGCGAGGTCGAGCGAGACGAGCCGCTTGTCCTTGAGGCTGTCGGCGACGTCACCGGCGACGATGCGCTGCGCGAGCCCCTCGACGACGGCGGTCTTGCCGACGCCGGGCTCGCCGATGAGCACGGGGTTGTTCTTGGTCCGGCGCGTGAGCACCTGCGAGATCCGGCGGATCTCCGAGTCGCGTCCGATCACCGGGTCGAGCTTGCCGCTCCGCGCGATCGCCGTGAGGTCGACGCCGTACTGCTCGAGTGCGGTCTTCTGCTGCTCTTGCGACGCGGGAGCGCCCTGCAGGTTGGCCATGGGGGCGTCCTTTCCTGTGGTCCTGATGTCCTGGTGCGGTGGTTCCGGCACCTTGAGTCTTGTTGACTCAAGTTTACTCCGACGGCACCGCGTCCGCCAGCGTCGGGCGATCGCGGCGCGGGTTCCTGATGCCGATCGCCGACACGGTGCCGCCCGCCACGAGCAACGCGGCCATGACGATGACCGCGCGGTGGAAGCCGCCCACGCTCATGCCGTCGGCGCCGAGCACGACCCCCGCCAGGGCCACGAGCACCAGGCTCGCGATCCGGGCGACCGCGTTGTTCACGGCCGAGCCGACACCCGCCCGCGTCTCCGCGACGGACCCGAGCACGGCGCTCGTCAACGGCGCCACCATGAGGGTCAACCCGACACCCATGAGGAGCATGCCCGGGAACACGGTCGCGAAGTACCGCGGGCGGTCCCCGGCGCCGAGCATGACCAGGACGCCGAGCCCCGCGAGCACCGGGCCGCCCGCCATGAACCACCGGGGCCCCGTGCGGCCGGACCACCGCCCGACCGTCGTGGAGAACCCGAGCAGCACGAGCGTCGGGGGCAGGGTCGCCACGCCCGCCAACCAGGCGGAGAGCCCCCAGACCTCCTGCAGGAACAGCGTCACCGTGAACCCGGACAGGCCGAGCGCGCCGTAGACCGCGAGCGTCGTGAGGTTCCCGACCGTGAACGACCGGGCACGGAACAGGTCGAGGGGCAGCAACGGGGCCGCCACGCGGCGCTCCCACGGCACGAACACGGCGAGCGCCCCCACCCCGACGGCGAGTGCGACGACCACGAGCGGCGACGCCCATCCGAGGCGCTCCTGCTCGATGAGACCGAGGACGAGCGCCCCCACCCCGAGCACGGCGAGGCCGGCACCCACGACGTCGATCGCGGGCCGGTCCGTCGCGCGCACGTCCCCGGTGACCCGACGGACGAGCGGGATCGTCACCGCGATCGGCGCCGCCGTGAGGACGAACACCCAGCGCCAGCCGATCGAGTCCACCACGACCCCACCGATCACGGGCCCGGCGATGACCGACGCGCTTGACCACGCCGTCCACGTGCCGATCGCCCGGGCCCGTGCCGCACCCCGGTACGCGGCGATGACGAGCGCGAGCGAACTCGGCGTCACGAGCGCGCCCCCGACGCCCTGCACGGCCCGCGCGCCCACGAGCACGCCGCCCGTCGGGGCGATCGCACACGCGACCGACGCGAGCCCGAACAGGACGAGTCCCCAGGTGACGACCCGGACCCGCCCGACGAGGTCGGACACCGAGCCCGCGACCAGGATGAGCGCCCCGAGGGTCACGAGGTAGGCGTCGACCGTCCACTGCTGCACGACGATCCCACCGCCGAGCTCCCGGCCGATCGACGGCAGGGCGACGTTCACGACGCTGCTGTCGAGGCCGACGACGAACGTGGCGAGGACGGCGACCACGAGCACGACGCGACGGTCGCGGTGGAGCGGTGCCGGGCCTCCCGGCCGATCGGCGTCGACGCTGCCCGACGCGCCGGATCCGTCGGACGCGCCGGATCCGTCGGAGGCGCCGGATCCGTCGGCCCCGTCGGTCATCCGGCGGCCGGCTCGCCGGCGTGCGTCCCGCCCTGCGCAGCGAGCGACACCGGCTCCCACTCCACCCAGGTCCGCAGGCGGTCTGCGTAGAGCGTCTTGACGAGGTGCGTCGGCTGCTCCCCGAACAGCACCCGCAGGGGCTTGTCGTCGGCGTCGACGATACGGAGCAACGCCGCCCCGGTCGCCGTGGGGTCACCCCGGCCGGCACTCGCGGCAGCCCGGCCCGCGAGGACCTGCTCACGGAGCCCGTCGTACGCCGGCAGGGGCGCGGAGTGCCGGGCGCTCGACCCGGCCCAGTCCGTCGAGAACCCGCCGGGCTCGACGAGCGTCACGTCGACGCCGAAGCCGCGCACCTCCTGGGCGAGGGCCTCGGTCAGCCCCTCGAGCGCCCACTTCGACGCGTGGTACGCCCCGATCATCGGGAACGCCGCGATGCCGCCGATCGTCGAGATCTGCACGATGTGACCGGAGCCCTGCGCCCGCAGGATCGGGAGCACCGCCTGCGTCACGTGCAGCACCCCGAACAGGTTCGTGTCGAGCTGGTCCTGGAGCTCGGCGTCGGTGAGCTCCTCGACGAACCCGAAGTGGCCGTACCCGGCGTTGTTGACCACCACGTCGAGGCGTCCGAAGCGTTCGTGCGCGCGGCGGACCGCGTCGTCGACCTGTGCGCGGTCGGTGACGTCGAGCGTCAGCGGCAGGACCGCGTCGCCGTAGGCGGCCACCACGTCGTCGAGCGTCGCCGCGTCGCGCGCCGTCGCCGCGACCCGGTCACCGCGCCCCAGGGCAGCGAGGGCGAACTCACGGCCGAGTCCGCGGGACGTGCCCGTGATGAACCACACCTTGCCCATGGGGGCCTCCTCTCGGCGCCCACGCGTCGGGCACCGCCACCGACGCTATCCCCGGGAACGACGAGACCGCCGCGCCTCACAGAGGCTGCGGCGGTCTCGGTCCCGGGGCTGGGAGTCCTCCGGCGGTGCCGGCGGGGCATGCAGCGGGCCGCGCGCGGCGACCCGGACGCGGTGTCTCAGACGCGGTGGTCCGACTGCGGCTGGACCGACGGGGTCGGGTTGAGGACCGGCTCCTGCTGCACGGTCGGCTGCACGGTGCCGGCCTGCGGCGCCGCCGTCGTGGTCGTGGTCGTCGTGGTCGGAGCGTCGTGGTTGGTCTCCATCTCCTTCTTGAAGATGGTGATCGACTGCCCCAGACCCTTGGCGAGGGCCGGCAGCTTCGTCGCACCGAACAGCAGCACGATGATGCCGAGGATGATGATCAGGTGGATGCCGGTGAGGCCCTGGAACATGATGTCCACTCCTTGTCTGGAACTCGTCGGGAGCGCATCGCCGTCGAAGCGACCCCGGGGGAGTCCGTGATGCTCCATGGTACCGCCGCCTCGCCCGGAAGCCCAGTGGCACCGGGATGCTCTCAGGACAGGCTCGGTGCCGCCCGGGCTAGCGGGTACTGGCGGCCGCGGCCTCGTCCGCGAGCACCCGGTCGAGCGTGAGCAGCACGGGTGCCCGCACGAGCTCGGCGCTCCGGTCGGCCCGGACACCGTCGAGCCGGAAGGGCACGCGCTCCCCCGGCAGCAGCGTCATGAACCCGCGGTCGACGCGGCCCGTCGGACTCACCCGGTCGGGCTGGACGAGCAGGTCGCGGACGAGCCCCTGCGCCTCGACCGTGAGCACCGACCCCGACGCGGCGTCCTCGACCCACACGCGGTACTCGGCCGGCCGCCAGTGCATCTCCTGGTCCGGCAGGGGCGTCCACACCGCCCGGCGCCAGTCCATGTCCGCCACGATGAGCTCCTCGGCGGGGTCGTCGACGACACCGACGTGGTCGGGCACCGCGAGCCGCAGCACGCCCGGTCCGGCGAGCTCGACCGGCAGGACGACCTCTTGCAGGATCCGTCCGGACATGTCGATCCGTCGCACCCGCACCGTGGTCGTCAGTCCCCGCCGGGAGGACCGGATCGCGATCTCGACGGGCACGCGGCGGTCCGCCTCCCGGTCGCGTCGTCGACCGCGCACGGTCCCGGGGTCGATGACCGCGGTGTCCGCGAGGTCCCCGAGGGCCTCCTCGTCGCTGCCGACCGTCGGACGGCCCGGCTCGGTGGCGGGGTCGGCCGCCCCGGGGACGGGGAGGGACAGGGTCGCGGGGTGCGCGCCTCCCGGGTCGGCGGCACGGTCCCGTCCGTCGAGGGGCCGGTCCCGCTCCCCCGCCGCGGGTGGCTCGATCGGCACGATCGCCAGGAGCACGTCGTCGTACAGGCGGCGCAGCTCGTGGAACAGGGGCTTCGGACGCCCGGCGCCGTCGACGGCCGACCACGACGCGACCGGCCACAGGTCGTTGAGCTGCCACACCACGACGCCCGTGTTGTGCGGCCAGTGCGTGCGCCAGTGCTCCACACCCGTCGCGATGGCGCGGGTCTGCTGCAGCTGCGTCAGGTAGTGCCAGCGGTCGAACACGTCGTCGGTGTCGCCCTGCGGCACGGGGAACCGCGGCGCGAGGCCACGGGCGAGCTTCCCCATGCCGTCCTCGGCCTTCTGGTGGTGCACCACGCCGGGCGACGTCGGGGTCATCGGCTCGTCGTCGACGGCCTCCCGGATCGTCCGCCACTGCGGGGGTGCCTGCCAGCCGAACTCGCTGACGAACCGCGGCACGCTGTCGCGGTAGTGCTCGTCGCCGATCTGGTTCCAGACCTGCCACGAGTGGTGGGTCTCGTGGTCGACGTCGTTCGCGTACACGCGCTCGTCGCCGGACCAGGGGCTCGCCGCCGTGTAGAAGCGCGACGGGTCCACCGCGTCGACGATGGTCGGCAGCAGGTCCAGGTAGTAGTCGAGGCCCCACGGTCGGTCACCGAGCTCCGCCGCCCAGCCCATGTCGTCGTGGAGCCAGATGTTCTCGTTGTTGCCGTTCCAGACGACCAGGCTCGGGTGCCGGCTCAGGCGCGCCACGTTGTCCCGGGCCTCGGCGATGACCTCGGAGCGCATGGGCTCGCCCTCGGGGTACGCGGAGCAGGCGAACAGGAAGTCCTGCCACACGAGCAGGCCCCGGGCGTCGCACTCCTCGTAGAAGTCCCGCGACTCGTACACGCCGCCGCCCCACACCCGCACGAGGTTCGCGTTGCACGCCGTCGCCTGGGCGAGCCGCGCGGCGTACCGGGCGCGGTCGACCCGGGACACGATGACGTCGTCGGGGATCCAGTTCACCCCGCGCACGTCGATCGGCGCGCCGTTCACCACGATCGTGAACGGGCGGCCGGTGGCGTCGGGCTGGGTGTCGACCCGGAGGGACCGGAAGCCCGTCCGGAACACGTCGCGGTCGAGGACCTCGCCGTCGGTGGTCTGCACCTGCACCTCGACGTCGTACAGCGCCTGCTCGCCGTACCCCCGGGGCCACCAGAGCCGCGCGTCGGGGATCCGGACCGTCACGACGGCCTCGTCCTCCTTCGGTGTCACCGTCACCCGCGACCGCTGCTTCGTGTCGTGCCCGGACACCGTGACGACGAGCACGAGGTCGTCGTCCTCACCGTCGTGGTCACGGTCCGCCGTCGTCGCACCGGCCGGCGTCGGACCGGAGCGTTCGATCGCGATGTGCGCGTCGAGGACGCCCTCGCCCGCCTCGACGTCGACGAGCGGACGGACGTCGCGCAGCCGGGCGGTCGACCAGCGCTCGATCGCGATCGGCCGCCAGGGCCCGCTCGTCACGCACGTCAGGCCCCAGTCCCAGCCGAAGTTCGACGCCATCTTCCGCACGTACGCGAACGGCTCGTCGTAGGGGCCGGGCATGCTGCCGAACCGGTCCGCCATGCGCTCGGTCTCGCGGTAGGGCGACTCGAACAGGATCTCGAGCTCGCGGTCCGTGCGTTCGTTCGTGCCCCCGGTCCGGTCCCGCAGGTCGAACCGGTAGCGCCGGTGCATGTTCCGTGTCGACCCGATCGACACGCCGTCGAGGGACAGCGACGCCACCGTGTCGAGACCGTCCGCGACGAGGTCGACCCGGTCGTGTCCGCGCGGGTCGACGTCGATCCGCCGCCGGTACGCCCAGTCGGCCTGGCCGACCCAGCGCACGAGCTCCTCGTCGCGGTTGCGCGTCGGGTCGGGCACGAGGCCCACACGCTCCAGGTCCGTGTGGATCTGCCCCGGCACCGTCGCCGGGATCGCCGTGCCGCGGACCCCGGCCGGGAGGCCCATGGGCACCCCGCTCGTGGCGTCCTCCGCGAGCATGGCGGTCCAGTCGGTTCGCAGTTCCTCGCGTTCGAGGGTCATCTGGGTCCTTCTCTCGGCCCCGCGCTGCGGTGCCGGCGGTCGGGACACGGTGCGGCATCGGCCGCGTCGGGCCCCCACCGCTCCGGTCGTCGTCACCTTGCGGCGCGGTCCCCGGACCTCCCGGGGACGCCGCCTTGAGCTGCGACGGAATGTTAGTCCCTGCGTCCACGACACTCCGTCAGACTCCGTGTACCGGCGGTCGGCAGCACCCGAGTCCGGATCCACCACCGCGTGGCATGGTGGAACCATGATCAGCGTCGACCTGGCCCGGACCCTGCGCGAGGCAGGACTCCGGTGGCACCCCGAGACCGGGGACCGCTTCGTCATCGACAAGCCCGGGGTCGACGACGACGTCTACACCGTGTCCGAGATGACGATCGAGAAGCACGAGTACCCGAGCGGCACGATCCTCGGCTTCAACGGCACGACCGAGTGGGCGCTCGACTCCGTGGCGGCCGACGACGCACTCTGGATCCCGCGCGAGGACCAGCTCCGCACGCTGCTCGGGCCGGCGTTCGTGGGGCTCACCCGCATCGACACCGCAGCTCAGGGCGTCGTGCACACCGTGACCTGCCGCATCGACGACGTCGAGCGGACCTTCGCCGCACCGGACGCCGCGACGGCCTACGGCGAGGCGCTGCGCTCCTACATCACGGCCTCGCTGGCCATCTGAGGGACCGGGCCCGATCACCGGGCGGGAGGCGGGCCTCCCCGCCTGACCGGACCTGCCGCGGGCGGTGCCGGGCCTCCCCGCCGGACCGGACCTGCCGCGGGCGGTGCCGGGCCTCCCCGCCGGACCGGACCTGCCGCGGGCGGTGCCGGGCCTCCCGGCCGGACGCGCCCGCCGGACGGGTGCCGGGCCTCCCGGCCGATCCCAGCCGGACGTTCCCGGAGCGTCCGCTCGGAGCGGGGTGTTGACTCGACGGGTGCCGTTCGGCACGGGTGCCGCACGGCACCACGACCCAGACCAAGGAGCACCGTGACCAGCACCGTTCCCGACATCACCCTGAACGACGGCCGCACCATTCCGCAGCTCGGCTTCGGGGTGTTCCAGATCCCCGCGGAGCAGACCAAGGAGGCGGTGCTCACCGCCCTCGAGGTCGGCTACCGCCACATCGACACGGCCGAGATGTACGGCAACGAGAAGGAGGTCGGCGAGGCCGTCGCCGCATCGGGGATCCCCCGTGAGGAGATCTTCATCACCTCGAAGCTCAACAACGGGTTCCACGCTCCCGACGCCGCGCTCGAGAACGGCAAGAAGTCGGCCGAGCTGCTCGGTGGCTACATGGACCTGTTCCTCATCCACTGGCCGCTGGCGACCGTGATCGACTTCGTGCCGACGTGGAAGGCGCTCGAGGAGCTCTACCACGTGGGGACGTCCCGCTCGATCGGCGTCTCGAACTTCCAGGCGCACCACCTGCACCGTCTGCGCGACGAGACGACGGTCACCCCCGCGGTGAACCAGATCGAGGTGCACCCCTACCTCGTGCAGGACCCGCTGCGTGCGGCCGACAGCGAGCTCGGGATCGCCACCGAGGCGTGGTCCCCGATCGCGCAGGGCCTCGTGCTCGACGACCCGACGATCACCCGCATCGCCTCGGCCCTCGACAAGACGCCCGCGCAGGTCGTGCTCCGCTGGCACATCCAGCGCGGCGACATCGTGTTCCCGAAGTCGGTCACCCGATCCCGCGTCGAGGAAAACTTCGCCCTGTTCGACTTCGAGCTCTCGGGCGAGGACATGACCGACATCACGTCGCTCGACAAGGGGCAGCGGACCGGGCCGGACCCCGACACGTTCGACTACGTGCCCGCCTGAGGGCCGGCGCGCGCGGCTCCGCTCGCCGGAGTGCGCGTGACAACGACAAGTGCGCGGTCGTCTGACCGCGCACTTCGTCGTTCCGGCGCGCACTGCACGCCCGCCCTGTGGAGAGCGCCAGCGCGACGACGCCGGGACCGGGAGCATCGGCAGATGCTCGAACTCATCCGCGTCGACGTCCGCACCCCGCCGGACGTCGCTCGCTCGCTGCAACGCGCCGCCCTGCAGGCACAGCCGGGAGGCACGGCGCGGGAACCGACGCTGGTCCGGCTCCTCCGCGGAACCTACGTCCACCGGGACGCGTGGGAGCGCCTCGACGAGCGTGAGCGGCACCTCGTCCGGATCGCGGCCGTCGCGCCGACACTCGGGGAACGCCGGATCGTCGCGCACTGCTCGGCCGCCGCGGTCCACGACTGGTCGGTCCTCGGCGGGTGGCCGGACCGGGTCGCCCTCACCGAGCCGGACCGGGTCCGCAGCGAGACCCGCCGCCGCTCCGTCGTGCTCCACCCCACCACGTCCACCGACAGCATCGCCGTCACGGTGCTCGGCCACCTGGTGCGCGCGAGCAGCCCCACCGCCACGGCCGCCGACCTCGCCCGCACCATGGCCTTCCGCTCGTCGGTGATCGTGCTGGACCAGGCGCTCCGGCGGGGCCTCGACCGTCGGTCCGTCCTCGCACTGGTCCACGGCGCGGGGCCTCGCGGGGCGGCACGAGCCACTCGGGCGATCGCGTTCGCCGATGCCCGAGCGGAGTCCGTCGGCGAGAGCCTGATGCGGGTCGTGCTGCACGAACTCGGCGCACCGACGCCCGTGCTCCAGCACGAGTTCCGTTCACCGCGCGGCAGCCTCGCCCGTGTCGACTTCTGGTTCCCGGACCAGGGCGTCGTGCTCGAGTTCGACGGCGAGGGGAAGTACCGCGATCCGGCACTCCGTGGCGGCCGGAGCGCGGAGCAGGTCGTCATCGACGAGAAGTACCGGGAGGACTGGGTGCGGGCGCTGCCCGAGGTCCGAGCCGTCCGCCGCGTTCGGTGGGCGGAGCTCTTTCGGCACCACGACCTCGCGCGCAAACTGCTCGGTGCGGGGCTACCGCTGCGACCATGACCGGCGAGGGTGCGCTCGCCCGCGACGAGTGCGCGCGAGAGTGCGCTCGCCCGCGACGAGTGCGCGCGTCAACGACGGCGCAGTTGTCGCTGGGGCGCGCAAGCGAGGCGACGGACGAGCTCAGCGGCGCGTCGAGGCCGTCACCGTGAACTTCGGGGTGCGCGTGACCTGCCGGGTCGGCCCCACGAGCCGCTCCAGGATCGGGCGGTAGCGCAGGTGCGAGTTCCAGACGACCCAAAGCTCGCCGCCCGGGCGGAGGACCGTGGCCGCGTGCCGGAACATCTCCACCGCGACGTCCGTGGTCACCGCGGTCTCGTCGTGGAACGGCGGGTTGCACAGCACGAGGTCGGCGCTCTCGTCGTCGAGCTCGTCGCCGGCGTCGGACCGCACCGTCGTCACCCGGTCGCCGACCCCCGCGAGGTCCGCCGTCAGCCGCGCCGAGGTCACGGCCGACGTGGCGACGTCGGTCGCGACGACGTGCACCCCACGCCGACGGCGCGCGACCGCGGTCGCGATCACACCGCTGCCGCACCCCAGGTCGACCACGTCCCGGGCGCCGGGCACCGCGTCGTCGACCACGTCGAGCAACACCCGCGTGCCCTGGTCGAGCGCGGTCCCCGCGAACACCCCGCCGTGCGCGGCGACGGTGAACCCGAGTTCGTCCGAGAACACCCGTCGGGGCCACGGGTCCGTGATCGAGGCCCGGTTCGCCGCGGCCCGGAGCGGGTCCGTCGCGACGAGCAGGCGGGAACGGTGGCGTCCCCGGCTCGCCGTGACGTCACCGAACGAGCGGCGGAGGACGTCGTTCTGCGACAGCGTCATGTACTTCGTCCGGCCCCCGGCCAGGAGCACGACGTCGGGAGCGGCGAACCGCGCCACCGATCGGGCGATCTCGTCGAGCCGGTCGAGCGACTTCGGCAGGCGGAACAGCACGAGGCGCGCGTCCTCGAAGGCCTCCTCGTCGTTCTGCGGGTGCTGGAAGCCGCCCCGGCCGAACGTGCCGGCGTTGGCGGCGAGCGCCCGCTCCCCCACGAGCGAGTCCTGCAGGACGCGGACCTCGCTCGCGCCGTGCAGAGCGATCACACCGAGGGTGAGCACCCCGAACTGGTCGTCGACGACGGTGACGGCGCCGGGGTGCCGGAGCGCATCGCCGTGGATGAGCGGCGCCTCGTCGAGCATGAACCGGTCGGTGCCGTCGATCGCCATGAGATCGGGCTCCTCGACCTCCGGGAAACGCCGGAAGTGGTCCACGAAGTCGAACGAGGGCATCGTGGGAGGCTACCGGGCCGCGCTGGGAACGCCGGGCCTCAGTCTCCCCGGGGACGCCAGAGCACGACGGCCGTGTTGCGCTCCGGCCGGGACCCCGCACGGAGCGGTACCGCCCCTCCGGTCATGGTCGCCGCGAAGATCCGTGCGCCGGGACGGCTGATGAGCTCGTCGGCGAGTGCGCTCTCGAGCTCGCGGACCCGGGCGCGGAGCGCGGTGTTCTCGTTCTCGAGGTCGATCACGCGGCGGATGCCCTCGAGGCTGACGCCCTCGGCGCCGAGCCGCGCGACCTCGCGCAGCTGCGTGACGTCGCGCATGGAGTACCGGCGGGACCCACCCCGCGTCCGCTGCGGCACGACCAGCCCGAGCCGGTCGTACTGCCGCAGCGTCTGCGGGTGGAGCCCCGCCAGTTCCGCCGCCATCGCGATCGCGAGGACCGGCGAGTACTCGTCCATGGCCTCAGGACTCCCGGGCGCGCGCGATCAGGTCGTCGCGCGGGTTCTCGGCCGGGAGGGCCGTGGCGAGTGCCTCCACCGCCTCGCGTGCCGACGGGGTCAGGTGGGACGGCACGGCGACCTGGACGGTCGCGAGCAGGTCGCCCGTCCCGTTCTTCGTCGTCACGCCGCGGCCCTTGACGCGCAGGACGCGTCCGGACGGGGTCCCCGGAGCCACCCGGAGCTTGACCGGGCCGCCGCCGAGCGTCGGGACCTCGATGGTGGCGCCGAGCACGGCCTCGACGAACGTCACGGGGACGTCGACGCGGAGGTTCAGCCCGTCGCGCTCGAACACCGGGTGCTTGCGGACCTGCACGGTCACGACGAGGTCGCCGGCCTCGCCACCGTCGGGGCTCGGCTCGCCTCGACCCTTGAGCCGGATCTTCTGGCCGTCGGCCACGCCTGCGGGGATGCGGACGTTGACGGGGCGTCCGGAGCCCTGCGTCAGCTTGACCGTGTCGCCCGCGATGGCGGTCGTGAAGTCGAGCGTGGTCGACGCGGTGACGTCGCGGCCCTTCGTCGGACCGCCGAACCCGCGGTAGCCGCCGGAGGACTGGCCGAAGCCACCGCCCCCGCCGAACATGCCGCCGAGGATGTCCTCGAAGCCACCGCCGCCGCCCTGGCCGAAGCGGACGCGCTGACCGCCGCCGCCCCCACCGAACATGCCGCCGAAGACGTCCTCGAAGCCACCGGCACCGCCCGGCGCACCCGCCGTGAAGCGCGCACCGGAGCCCATGGCGCGGATCTGGTCGTACTCGGCGCGCTGCTCCTTGTCGGAGAGCACGGAGTAGGCCTCGGAGATCTCCTTGAACCTCGCCTCAGCCGAGGCGTTGCCCGGGTTCGAGTCCGGGTGGTACTGCCGCGCGAGCTTGCGGTAGGTCTTCTTGATGTCCGCGTCCGACGCGTCCTTGGAGACGCCGAGGACCGCGTAGAAGTCCTTGTCGAACCAGTCCTGACTGGCCAACCGACACCTCCTTCGTCATGTCGTCTCGGGGTCCCGGGGCGGGTCGCACCCGGAACCGGGGCGAGCGGGAGCCCACAGGGGCTCCCGCTCGCCGGGGTCGATCGTCAGGCGGGCACCGACACCGCGACCTTGGCGGCGCGGAGCACCCGCTCGCCGAGCTTGTAGCCCGGCTCGACGACGTCGGCGACGGTCTGTTCCGTCGCGCCCGGCGTCGGGAGCTGCACGATCGCCTCGTGGACCTGCGGGTCGAACTTCTCGCCCTTCTCGCCGATCGGGGTGAGGCCGAAGCGGTCGAACCCGCCGCGGAGCTTCGACGCGATGACCTGCATCGGGCCCTCGGCGAGGTCGCCGTGGGCCTCGGCGCGGTTGAGGTCGTCGAGTGCCGGGAGCAGCGCGCGCACGACCTCGGCGATCACGGCGTCGCGGTTGGCCTCGCGGTCGCGCTCGACGCGCTTCCGGAAGTTCACCAGCTCGGCCTGTGCCCGGAGCATGTCCGCGCGCATCTCGGCGACCAGGTCGCGCTCGTCGACGGTGAGTGTGTCCTCGCGGAGGCCGCGGGCCGCGTCGTCGAGCAGTGCCTGGTCCTCCGGGCTCAGCTCGACGTCGGCGTCCTCGGCGTCCACCAGGTCCTCGGTGCCGTCGACGTCTGCCGTGCCGCCGTCCTCGGACGTCTGGCCGGGGGTGCCGGCGGGGGCGTCGTCCGCCCCCGCCGCCGACTCCGACCGCAGCTCGCCCGTCTCGGGGTCGATCCGCCGCTTGTCGCGGACGATCGGCTCCTCGTGTTCGTTCTCGTTGCGGTTCTCGTCTGCCATGGGTTACTTCTTGTCGTCCTCGTCGTCCACGACCTCGGCGTCGACGATGTCCTCGTCGTCACCGGTCGCGGCACCGTCGGTCGCACCGGCGGCACCGGCTGCGTCGGCCTGCTGGCCCTGGGCGTAGATCGCCTGGCCCAGCTTGCTCTGCGACTCGTTCAGCTTGTCGAACGCGGACTTGACCGCCGCGTCGTCGTCGCCGTTGAGCGCGGACTTGAGCGCGTCGACGTCACCCTGGACCTCGGACTTGACGTCCGCGGGGAGCTTGTCGTCGTTCTCCTTGATGAGCTTCTCGATCGAGTAGGCGAGCTGCTCGGCCGAGTTGCGGGTCTCCTGGGCCTCACGACGCGCCTTGTCCTCGGCCGCGTGCTCCTCGGCCTCGCGGACCATGCGCTCGATGTCGTCCTTGGACAGCGACGAGCCGCCCGAGATGACCATCGACTGCTCCTTGCCGGTGCCCTTGTCCTTCGCGGACACGTGCACGATGCCGTTGGCGTCGATGTCGAACGTGACCTCGATCTGCGGGATGCCGCGCGGGGCCGGTGCGATGCCGGTGAGCTCGAACGTGCCGAGCGCCTTGTTGTCGCGGGTGAACTCGCGCTCGCCCTGGAACACCTGGATCGCGACCGACGGCTGGTTGTCGTCGGCGGTCGTGAAGGTCTCGCTGCGCTTGGTCGGGATCGCGGTGTTGCGGTCGATGAGCTTGGTCATCGTGCCGCCCTTGGTCTCGATGCCGAGCGAGAGCGGCGTGACGTCGATGAGGAGGACGTCCTTGCGCTCGCCCTTGAGGACACCGGCCTGGAGCGCGGCACCGACGGCGACGACCTCGTCCGGGTTGACGCCCTTGTTCGGCTCCTTGCCACCGGTGAGCTGCCGCACGACGTCGGCCACGGCCGGCATGCGGGTGGAGCCACCGACGAGCACGACGTGCGCGATGTCGGAGACCTTGACCCCGGCCTCGCGGATGACGTCGTTGAACGGCTTCTTGGTGCGGTCGAGCAGGTCGGAGGTCATCTGCTCGAACTGCGCGCGCGAGATGGTCTCGTCGAGGTTGAGGGGGCCGTCGCTCGTCAGCGTGAGGTACGGGAGCTGGATGCTCGCGCTCATCTGGGAGCTGAGCTCCTTCTTCGCCTGCTCCGCGGCCTCCTTGAGGCGCTGGCGCGCGATCTTGTCCGTGGACAGGTCGACACCGTGGGCGTCCTTGAACTTCTTGACGAGGTGGTCGACGATCCGGGCGTCCCAGTCGTCACCACCGAGGCGGTTGTCACCGGCGGTGGCGCGGACCTGGATGGTGGAGAAGTCGTCGTCCTTGCCCACCTCGAGCAGGGAGACGTCGAACGTGCCGCCACCGAGGTCGAAGACGAGGATGAGCTCGTCCTCCTTGCCCTTGTCGAGGCCGTACGCGAGCGCCGCGGCGGTGGGCTCGTTGATGATGCGGAGCACGTTGAGGCCGGAGATCTCACCGGCCTCCTTCGTGGCCTGCCGCTCGGCGTCGTTGAAGTACGCCGGCACCGTGATGACGGCGTCGGTGACGTCCTCGCCCAGGTACTGCTCCGCGTCGCGCTTGAGCTTGCCGAGGATGCGCGCCGAGATCTCCTGCGGGGTGTACCCCTTGCCGTCGACGTCGACCTTCCAGTTCGTGCCCATGTGGCGCTTGACCGAGGCGATGGTGCGGTCGACGTTCGTGACGGCCTGCCGCTTGGCGGTCTCGCCGACGAGGACCTCGCCGTCCTTCGTGAACGCCACGATCGACGGCGTGGTGCGCATGCCCTCGGCGTTCGCGATGACGGTGGGCTCACCACCCTCGAGGACCGAGACGACCGAGTTGGTCGTTCCGAGGTCGATGCCTACTGCACGTCCCATGTGTTGGGTCTCCTTCTGTTGGTGCTGGCCCTGCCGTCACGGCGGGACCGATGGAAGTCGTCGCAGGACTTGCGCCTGCTGGACTCAACTTTACTCACCACCAGCTGGACGTCAAGTCCACGTGCCAGAAGTTGCGTCGACCCGACGCAAGTCCGTGTGTGACCGGTCAGGAGGCCGAGGACGAGTCCGTCGGTCGGCGCGCGGACCGCCAGGACCGCACCTGCCGCAGCGTCACCTTGCTGCCGTACTGCGCGACGGAGTGCCGGAAGAGGAACACCGCGAAGCGGAGGACGAGGAACGCCGCCACGTAGAGCTCGAGGACGCACACCACCGACGCGACCGGGTCCAGGGTCCCCATCGCGTTCCGGAGCATCGCAGTGACCGGCGTGAACGTCGGGAAGTACGTGAACACCGCCGTCACCGGGGACGTCGGGTTCGTCAGCACGAAGAAGACCGCGTACACAGGGATGAGCACCGAGAACAGCGCCACCGACTGCAGCGCACTGGCGTCCTTGATGGTCGGCACCGCGGCGCCGACCGTCACGAACAGGCTCGATGCCAGCAGGACGCCGCCGACGAGCAGCAGCGCCCCGACGAGCATCCGCCACGGGTCGACGGGGATCGGCCCGAACCGCGCCGCCAGCACGGGCAGGACGACCCCGATCGTCGCGAGCGACGGCACGAGGAACACCGCGAGCTGCACGAGCACGACGAGCAGCATCGCGATCACCTTGCCGCGGACGAGCACGGTCGCGTCGAGCGTCGTCAGGATCATCTCGGAGATGCGGTTCTCCTTCTCCTCGACCACGACCGTGACCATGCGCGCCGCCAGCAACAGCACGAGCGCGAAGAACGCCGCCGCGAACACCATCGGCGGGAGCGCGGACGCCCATCCGGGGGCGACGTGTCCGTGCGCGTAGGCGGTGACGTTCGTGGCGGGGGTCCCCCGCAGGAGCCGGACGGCCTCCGGGTCGTGCACGCGTGCGGCGACGCTCGCATGCAGGACCTTCGTCGCCGTGTTCGCGTACTTCTGGTTGCCGAAGAGTCCGGCGTCGCGTGCCGCGACCTCGATCGTGCCCGTCGCCGGGTCGGCCGGGAACTCGACGAAGGCGTCGAGCGTGCCGGCCCGGACGCGGGCGACCGCCGCCCGCGCGTCGGACGTGGGCGTGCCTCCCCACCGTGCCGCGACCCGTTCCGAGACGAGACCCGAGTGGTCGACGTACGTGAACGGGACCTTCGTCGCGGCACCGATGCTCGTGACGGAGTCGGCTCCGGCCGCGTTGCCCGCGCCCACGAGCAGCCCGACGACGACGATGAGCACGGGGAGCGCCAGCGTGCCGATCCAGAACGACGGCTTCTTGATGGTGCGGACGAACTCGAACCGGACGACGGTGCCCAGCCGGCCGCTGCCGAACCGCCCGCTCACGCCCGGGCCTCCGCCGCGACCGGCGTGGGCACGGGCGTCTCGACACCGGCGTCGTGCCCGTAGACCTGCACGAAGATCTCGTCGAGCGGGATGCGCCGCATCTCGAACCCGGTCACGCCGATGCCTGCCGCGACGAGCGAGGCCAGCAGGTCCGCGCCGTCGGTCGGCTCGGTCGGCGCCAGGTCGGTCTCGTGGCCCTCGCGCCGGATGACGCGGTAGCGCGGGCTCACGGGGACCTCGCGCTCGGCGTGCACGCGGGCGACGGCCCCGCCGAACAGGTCCTGCACCTCGGGGATCGACCCGTACGCCGCCGCGACGCCGTCTCGGAGGAGCAGGATCCGGTCGCAGAGCCGCTCGACCTCGTCCATGTGGTGCGTCACGAGGATGACGGTCGCGCCGTCGGCCCGGCGTTCGTCGACGAGGTCGAGCAGCAACCGCCGGTTCACCGGGTCCAGGCCCTTGGTCGGCTCGTCGAGGATGAGCAGCCGGGGCCGGTCCATGATCGTGATGCCGAGCTGGACCTTCTGCTGCTGACCGCCGGACAGCTTGTCGACGCGGAGCCGCCCCTTGTCGGCGAGCCCGACGCGCTCGAGGTACGCCTGCGACCACACGCTCGCGTGCCGCGACGTCATCCCCTTGAGCCGCGCGAAGTACGTCATGACATCGAGGACGGTCTCCTTGCGGTAGAGCCCGCGGTCCTCGGGCAGGTACCCGACCCCGCCGCCTGCCGTGGCCCGGTAGCGGGCACCGTCGATCGTCAGGGAGCCGGACGTCGGCTCGGTGATGCCGAGGAGCGCCCGGATCGTGGTCGTCTTGCCCGAACCGTTGCTGCCGAGCAGTCCGAAGGTCTCGCCCGCACCCACCTGGAACGACAGGCCGTCCACCACCGTGCGGTCGCCGAACCGCATCACGAAGTCGTCGACGGCGATCGCGGCACCGGACACGTGGCCTCCTCGGGTGGGGTCGCTGCCGAACCTACCCGGAAGGACCGGCGCTCCGTGCGTCCGGCGCTCAGGCGTCCGCGAGGAACCCGTCGAGCAGCCTCGCGGTCGCCTCCGGAGCCTCGACCGCCGGGCTGTGCGCGCTGTCCGGGATCACCGCGTACCGCGCGCCGAGCCGTTCGGCCATGTCGTGCTGCCACACCTGCGGCCACGCTGCGTCGTCCTCGCCGTGCGCGACGAGGGTCGGCAGTCCGGTGTCCCGGAGCGCCGCGGTGGTGTCGTCGGGCAGCTCGAGGATCGCGGCCGTCGTCGTGATGCCGACCGTGCTCGACCGGTCCATCCGCATGCGGGCGAACCGCGTCGCCTGGTCGAGGGCCGCGTCCGCGACGCCGATCGCGATCGGGTTCTGGGCGTCGAACAGCGCCCGGTTCCCCTGCTCCGCCGCCAGACGTCGAGCCAGGAACATCCGGTTCGGCCACCCGTGCGGCCCGGAGCACAACATCGTCACGGACCGGAACGCGCTCGGGCTCGCGATGGCCGCCGCCCGCGCGATCACACCGCCCAGCGAGTGCCCGAGCAGGTGCACGGGCGCGCCGTCGTCGACCAGGGCCGCGACCCGGACGACGTCGGCCGCTTCCTCGTCGAGCGCGTACGCAGCCGGGTCGGTGGGCGCCGCCGAGTCCCCCTGCCCCCGCCTGCTCATCGCGAGCACCGACCACCCCGCATCGCGCAGGAGCGGCACGAGCGGGCGGAAGTCCTCCTTCGACCCGGTGAACCCGGGCACGAGCAGGACGCTGCCGCGGCTCGGGCCGTCCGGCAGGCCGCGGTACGCGGTCAGCCGACCGACGGGCAGGTCGACCCCGACGACGTCGACGCCGTCGGGGGTGGGCAGGTCGCCGAACGGCGGGACGGTCTGGAGGCGGTGCACACGACCCATGCTGCTCCTCCCGTCCGACGTCGGCCCGGAAACGCGGCGTCGGCCTGGAGGCGCGGCGTCGGCCTGGAGACGCGGCGTCGGCCTGGAGACGCGGCGTCGGCCTGGAGGCGCGGCGTCGGCCTGGAGGCGCGGCGTCAGTCGAGCGTGCTGCTCCCGACCACGGCCATGCCGGCGCCGCGCAGGCGGCGCCGCTCCTGCGCGATGAACGCCATGAGGCGGTCGTTCGTGCCGGAGACGTGGGCGGCGAGGAGCTCCGCGGCGCAGTCCGCGTCCCGCCTCGCCACGGCGTCGAGGATGGCGCTGTGCTCGTCCCACGCGGCGTCCCGGGCCTCGGGCGTGCGCACCTCGAGCCACCGGCTCCGTTCCAGGCGGGTCATCGCGTCGGCGATCGCCTCGGTGACGAACCGGTTGCCGCCGAGCGTGGCGAGGTCGAGGTGGAACGTGCTGCCGGCCTGCACACCGGCGGCCTCGTCGGGCGCTGGACGGAGGGTCTCGAGGTGCGCCCGGACCTCGGCGAGCGCCGCGTCCGTCGCGCGCTCCACCGCCAGACGGGCGGCGGCCGGCTCGAGCACGACGCGGAGTTCGGCGAGCGCTGCGATCTCGTCGAGGTCGATCGGCGTGACGGTCCACGACCGCCCCTCGTGCAGGATGAGGCCCTCGCGTTCGAGACGGGAGAGCGCTGCCCGGACGGGCGTGCGTGAGGCGTGGAACCGGGCCTCCAGACCGCGTTCGGAGATCCGCTCGCCGGGCGCGATGCCGAGCGACAGGATCGCGGCCCGCAGGTTGTCGTAGAGCAGGGTGGTCTGCGACACGGGCGCGGCGTCGATCGGTGCGGTCACGGTCGGTCAGCGTAGCCGAGGGGCCCGCGCGATGGTATACCGTCTTGGTATACCAACGACTCGGGAGGCGGTGACATGACGACGACGGTCACCACGACGAGGGCGTGGGTCATGCTCGCCCTCGGCGTCGCCGCACAGGCAGCGGGGACGCTCGTCGTCTCGGCACCCGCGTTCCTCATCCCCCTCCTCACCCGGCAGGGCATGCCGCTCACGGCCGCGGGGTTCCTGGCCGGCGCGCCGACGTTCGGCATGGTCCTGACCCTCATCGCCTGGGGCGCCGTGACCGACCGACACGGCGAGCGCGTCGTCATCGCCGGGGGCCTGGTGCTCACCGCCCTCGCCACGACCGGCGCCCTGCTCGCCGCGGGGAACCCGGTCCTCCTCGGCGTCGCGTTCCTCGCCGCGGGGATGACGAGCGCCTCGACGAACGCCGCCAGCGGCCGCGTGGTCGTCGGCTGGTTCCCGAAGCACCGGCGCGGACTCGCGATGGGGATCCGTCAGATGTCGCAGCCACTCGGGGTCACGCTCGCGGCGCTGACCGTCCCGACCATCGCCGGGAGCGCGGGGGTCCGGGCGGCGCTCGTGCTGCCGATCGCGCTCACCGCCGTGCTCGCCGTCTGCTGTGCGCTCGCCGTGGTGGATCCGCCGCGTCCGAGCCGCGACGCCGCGGAGGTCGTGACGAACCCCTACCGCGAGTCCGCGTTCCTCTGGCGCATCCACGCCGTGTCCGTGTTGCTCGTCGTGCCCCAGTTCACGCTCTCGACGTACGGCCTCGTGTGGCTGACGCGGGACCTCGGCTGGAGCGCGCTCGCCGCCGGGGTGCTGGTCGGCGCGTCGCAGTTCGTCGGTGCGCTCGGGCGGATCGTCGTCGGGGTGTGGAGCGACCGTGCCGGGTCCCGCGTCGGACCCCTACGCGTCGTGGCCGTGTCCGCCGCCGTCGTGATGGGCGTCCTCGCGGCCGTCGACGCGACGCACCTGGCCGCCGCGGCGGTGTTCCTCGTCGTGGCGACCGCCGTGACCGTGGCGGACAACGGGCTCGCGTTCACCTCCGTCGCCGAGGCCGCGGGGCCGCACTGGTCGGGTCGGGCGCTCGGGGCGCAGAACACGGGGCAGTTCGTGGCGGCGTCGGCGGTCGGGCCAGGGGTCGGTGCCCTGGTCGGCGCGGTGGGGTTCGCCGGGAGCTTCCTCGTCGTCGCGGCGTTGCCCGTCGTCGCCCTGGCCCTCGTCCCGCGGAGGGACCGGGAGCACGGCCCGGCCTGACCGCCCCCCTTCACCCTCCGCCTCCCTCCGCCCCCTCCGCGAGATCGCAGTATCTGCCGCTCTGGAGGCCCGCTGAACGGCATCTCCTGCGATCTCGCGGGGGGAGGTCAGCCCCGGTCGGGGCCCTCGCCCCGCCCGGTCGCACCGGCCGCGGGCCCCGCCCCGGGCACGTCCGGCCCGACGTGCCAGCGGAGCAACGCGGCGACCGGCGCCCCGGACGGCACGGACGCCGCGTTCACGAGCACGACCTCCGCGTCGGTCACGAGCGCCGCACGGGTGATGCCGACCGCAGCCGGGACGGACCCGAGCACGGTGGTGCCGAGGGCCTCCTCGGGCGCGGTCGCGATCCAGGGCGCGGCGTCGAGCGCGAGCACCGTGCGGTCCTCGAACGCGGCCGGGTCGACGACGACGATCGACGCCTGCGCCTGCTGGAGCGCCGACACGACGGGTCCGACACCGGTGACGGCCTCGCGGTCGCCACGGCCGACGTGCGTACGGAGCAGGTCCTCCACGTCGTGGCGGCGCTGGGCGACGACCCGCGCGAGGGCGATCTCGACGTGCTCGACGAGGGCGTTCTCGGACGCATCCGGTGCCCGGGTGTCGACCGGCACCTCGGACACGAGCGGCCGGGTCGCGGTGCTCAGCTGGTCGATGAACAGCTGGCGCGCGCGGATGTCCCCGGCGACGACGACGAGCCGCGGCCGCAGCCGGTCGACCGCCTGTTCGACGGCCTCGACGACCTGTGCCTCGTTCTCGCGCCAGATCTCCTCGGTGTGGTGCTGCCAGCGCAGGTGCGCCCAGCCGCCGCCCTGGAACTTGTGGAGGGTGTCCGTACGCCCCTCGACGTACTCCTCCTCCTGCTGCCCGCTCGGCTCGGCGTGCCCGAGCCGGTAGGCGCGGTAGCCGCCGCCCTCGCGTCCGACCTCGACCACGAGGAACGGCACGTCGAGCGGCCGGTGGGCGAGCAGCGGCACGAGGTCCGGGACGGCGCCGTACCCGACGCTCTCGGGTCCGTGCATGTGCCCGGGCAGGACCTCGCTGACGACGAGCTCGCCGTCGCGCGCCAGGACGAACCGAGCGACCGGGGCGGGCACGCCGGGTGCCTCACCGAGTTCGCGTTCGATCACCTCGACGTCGGCGGACGGTGCCCCCTGCGCCATGAGCTGGTCGCGGGCGGCGCGGACCTGGAGCGCGGCGAGGTGCTGCGGGTCCTCCCGGTCGCCCGAGACGTCGACGTACGCCCACGACCAGGTACCGGGCTGCGCGAGGAGGGCAGCGAGCCCCCGGTGTTCCTCCGAGACCTGCTCAGCGGTCGTCGGCGCCATGGTCCACCACCTTCCCCTCCGAGACCTGGTCCGTCTCGCTCGTGTACACGGTCGTGTCGATGCCGTCGGCGTCGTCCTCGGGCAGCGCGTGCGTCGCGTCGTCGACGAACTCGCCGTCGTAGCCGGACGCCGCGAGGGTCTCGGGGGCGTCGGTGTCGTCGGTGACGGGTTCCGATTGCCGGAACTCCTCCACGTGGGACGAACTGCCGTGCCCCTGGACGATGCTCTGCGCCTCGTGCGCCATCTGCTCGTCGACCTCCGGGCTGTGGGTGGTGTTGCCCCGTTCGATCATGTCGATCTCCTTCCGTCGGTCCCGCCATGGTCGGCGGCCGCGCCTGCGTGTGTCCGCAGCTCACGGCGGACGTCGAGGTCGGGAGTGCCGGGACGGGCCGGTCCCGCGCCTCCCGTCCGGCGGGCGCCCCGTGCAGAGCGGACGCCCGGGCCGCAGGGGACGCTCGCTAGGGTTGGAGCACCCGCCGGCCGGCGGACCAGGATCGACGACGACCCTCGCGGTCGAGGACAGCACCCAATGACGGACATCGCCACCGCGCCCGCTCCCCGGGCGATCTCGGACCTCCACTCGACCGCTCCCGGCTCGGCCTCGCGCCGTCGCCCCCGCGCCCACCTGCACACCGACGCACCGTCGCTGTCGCTCGACGGGGACTGGCGGTTCCGCTGGTCGCCCGTCGCCGAGGTCGCCGAGGACTTCGCGGCCGACACGTTCGACGACGCCGACTGGCAGACCCTGCCCGTCCCGTCGCACTGGGTGCTGCACGGGCACGGCGCGCCGATCTACACGAACGTGCAGTACCCGTTCCCGATCGATGCACCGCACCCGCCGGAGGAGAACCCGACGGGCGACCACCGCCGCACGTTCGAGCTCCCGGCGTCGTTCGCGGACGCCGACCGGGTCGTCCTGCGGTTCGACGGGGTCGAGTCGCACTTCCGCGTCTGGCTCAACGGCGTCGAGGTCGGCTGGTCGACGGGGTCGCGCCTCGTGACCGAGTTCGACGTCACGGCGCTGCTCCGCCCGGGCGCGAACACGGTCGCGGTCCGGGTGCACCAGTGGTCCGCCGCGAGTTACCTCGAGGACCAGGACCAGTGGTGGTTGCCCGGGGTCTTCCGCGACGTCACGCTGCTCGCGCGCCCGGTCGCCGCGATCGAGGACGCCTTCGTCCGCGCCGACTGGGCTCCGCTGCTCGCGTCGGCCGCCGCCGCCGGCACCGCTGCGTCCGGCGCCCCCGCCACCGGCGTCGGTACCGTCACGGTCGAGCTCGACGCCGTGTTCCCGGTGGTGTTCCGGATCCCGGAGCTCGGCCTGGAGGAACGGTGGGCGACCGCCGCGGACGTCCAGCCCGTCACGCTGCCGGCCGTCGAGCCCTGGAGCGCCGAGGTCCCCCGCCGGTACGAGGCGACCCTGACGTCGGGGACGACCGCGGGCGGGACGGGCGCTGGCGAGACCGTGACGCTGCGACTCGGGTTCCGCACGGTCGAGATCCGCGGCGACCGGTTCCTCGTCAACGGCGAGCGCGTCGTGTTCCACGGTGTCAACCGGCACGAGACCCACCCGGAGCGGGGCCGCGTGTTCGACGAGGCCCACGCGCGCGCGGACATGGCGATGATGAAGCGCGCGAACGTCAACGCCATCCGAACCTCGCACTACCCGCCGCACCCCCGGGTGCTCGACCTCGCCGACGAGCTCGGGTTCTGGGTGGTCCTCGAGTGCGACCTCGAGACGCACGGGTTCGAGCACCTGGGCTGGGCCGGCAACCCGTCGGACGACCCGGGGTGGCAGGACGCCTACCTCGACCGCATCGCCCGGACGGTGGAGCGGGACAAGAACCACCCGTCGATCGTCCTGTGGTCCCTCGGCAACGAGTCCGGCACGGGCCGGAACCTCGCGGCGATGTCGCACTGGGTCCACCGCCGTGACCGCTCGCGCCCGGTCCACTACGAGGGCGACTACACGGGCTCCTACACGGACGTCTACTCGCGCATGTACCCCTCGCTCGTCGAGACCGAGTCGATCGGCGGCGGCCCCGTCGTGACCCCGCTCCTCGGGTGCGGTCCGGCCGAGGCGGCACGCCAGCGGTCGAAGCCGTTCCTGCACTGCGAGTACGTGCACGCGATGGGCAACGGACCGGGCCAGATCGCGGAGTACGAGGCCCTCGTGGACCGGTACCCGCGCCTCCACGGCGGGTTCGTGTGGGAGTGGCGCGACCACGGCCTGCTCAGCCACACGGCCGACGGCACCCCCTACCACGCGTACGGCGGCGACTTCCGCGAGGTCGTGCACGACGGCAACTTCGTGATGGACGGTCTGGTCCTGCCCGACGACACCCCGACGCCGGGCCTCGCCGAGTTCGCCGCGGTCGTCGCGCCGATCCGGATCAGCGTCTCCACGACGGTCGCCGGGGGCACGGTGCTCGTCGAGAACCGGTACCACTCCGCGTCCACCGCGGGACTGCGCTTCTGTTGGACGCTCGAGCGCGACGGCGTCGCGGTCGCGGCCGGGAGGCTCGCCCCGGGCCTGGTCGCGGCCGGCGCCTCCGCCACGGTTCCGGTCCCGCCCGAGGTCCTCGCGGTCGCCGCCGAGGGCGTCGAGGGCGAGTTGTTCCTCGACGTGACGGCCGAACTCGCCGGGCCGACCGCCTGGGCCGACACCGGGCACGTCCTCGCCCGCACGCAGGTGCCCGTCCCCGTCGTGGCGGACGCCACCGGCCGGGCGACCGACGCTCGCGGGGTGGGCACGCACCGGGCCTCCCGGCCGTCGTGGCAGGGCGACGCCCTGGGGATCGCGACGTTCGACGCCCGAGGCGACCTGGCGACGTGGCACGGCCTGCCCGTCGCCGGGCCGCGCCTCGAGCTCTGGCGCGCGCCCACCGACAACGACCGCGGTGCGTCCCAGGGCTCGTACGAGGTCGCCGACCCCGCGCTCACCCTGGGCGTCGGCGGCATCGCTCCCGCCTCGGCCGTGCGGTGGGAGGCCCACGGGCTGCACCGCCTGACGCACCGGCTGGTCGCCGTCGAGCGCACCGAGCACGGGCTCGTCCAGCGGGTCCGGGTGTCCGCGGCGAACAGCGGCGCCGGGGTCGACGTCGTGCACCGGTGGACCGCGACCACCGAGGGCGTGCTGCTCCGCACCGAGGCCGTCCCCTTCGGCGCGTGGGACTGCACCTGGCCGCGGATCGGCGTCCGGTTCGACCTGCCCGGTTCGCTGGCCGACTCGGACGTGACCTGGCTCGGGACGGGGCCCGACGAGTCCTACGCCGACTCGTCCCACGCCGTCCGCGTCGGTCGGTTCACCGCCGCGGTCGACGACCTGTCCGTCCGGTACTCACGGCCCCAGGAGACCGGGCACCGGCCGGACCTGCGGTGGCTCGAGCTCGGGCCGCTCCGCGTGACGACCGTGCCCGCGGCCGGATCCGGGCACGGTGCGCACGCCGGTCACCGCGCGGGGTTCACGCTGTCGCGCTGGACCGCGCAGCAGATCACCGCGGCCGGGCACCCGCACGAGCTGCCGGCCTCGGACGCGCTGTACCTGTACCTCGACGAGGCGCAGCACGGGCTCGGGTCGCGCGCGTGCGGGCTCGACGTCCTGCCGGAGCACCAGCTGTGGCCGGCGGCGCGGGCGTGGGAGGTGCTGCTCGGGTAGGGCACCCGGGCCTGCCGGTGTCGCACCGGTTCCTTCCGTTCGAACCCCGCGATGCGGGTGTTCGACGGGACGGAGGCGGTGCACCTCGCGACGGGCCCGCGGCGGCGTCAGCGCTGCTCGGCGGCGATCGCGTCCGCGGCGGCGGGGTCGGCGTCGTGGAGGAACGTCGACAGGCGCTCGACCTCCGGCTCCTCGCCGATGCCGTCGGCCGCCCGGCGCAGCGCGAACAGCGAGCGGAGCACGCCCCGGTTCGGCTCGTGCGCCCACGGGATCGGGCCCTGCCCGCGCCAGCCGGCCTTCCGGAGGGCATCGAGGCCACGGTGGTACCCCACGCGGGCGTAGGCGTACGACTCGAGCGCGGCGCCGCGGTCCCAGGCCTCGTCGGCGAGGAGCGCCCACGCCAGGCTCGATGACGGGTGCGCCGTCGCGACGTCGGCCACGGGAGTGCCCGCGGCGAGCGCGGCGGTGACGTCCGGATCGTCGGGCAGGCGGGTCTCGGGCACGCCGAGGAGGTTGTCGGTCATACGCACCAGCCTCGCACGGCGCACCGTGACAGCACGGCCGACGCGGTCCGCGCGACGACGACATGCGCGGCCAGACGCCGGGGGACGCGCACCGGCGACCCCCAGGCCCCGCGCCTACCGTCCACCGCATGAGCGACTTCGACGCCGACCACGCCGCCCCGACCGCCCCCGAAGACGAACCACGCGGCGACCTCGAGGTGGTCCACGAGTTCACCGACGGCCCGATGCCCACCGGCGTGAGCGTCTCCCACGGCGGCCGGGTGTTCGTGAACTTCCCGAAGTGGGGCGACGACGTCCCGGCCACGGTCGTCGAACTCGTGGACGGGCAGGCGGTGCCCTACCCGTCGGTCGAGATCAACCAGGCACGGTCCATCGACGACGCCGAGCGGCTCGTCAGCGTGCAGAGCATCGTCGTCGCGCCGGACGACCGCCTGTGGATCCTCGACACGGGCAGCCCGATGATGGGTCCGACCAAGGAGGGCGGCCCGAAGCTCGTGTGCGTCGACCTCGGCACGGACCGCGTCGTGCAGACGATCGTCCTCCCGCGCAGCGTCGCGTACGAGACGACGTACCTCAACGACGTGCGGTTCGACCTCCGCCGCGGCGAGGCCGGGTTCGCGTTCGTCACGGACTCGGCGTCCGAGGGCCCGAACGCGATCATCGTCGTGGACCTCGCCACCGGTGAGGCGTGGCGGCGGCTCGAGGACCATCCGTCCACCAAGGCCTGCCCGCCGCAGGACATGGTCCCGATGGCCGAGGGACGGGTGCTCGCACAGCGCGCCCCGGGTGCGGCCCCGAAGCCGGTGACGATGGGCGCGGACGGCATCGCGATCTCGGCGGACGGCGAGCGGCTCTGGTACTGCCCGCTCATCAGCCGCCGCTGGTACAGCGTGTCGGTGGGGGCGCTCGTCGACCGGGCGATCTCGGAGGAGACCGTCGCTGGGACCGTCGTCGACGAGGGCGACAAGGGCGGGGGCGCGGACGGCCTGGAGTCCGACGACCAGGGCCGCCTGTACGCCACGAACTGGGAGCACGAGTCGATCACCCGGCGGCTGCCGACCGGCGAGATCCAGACCCTCGTGCACGACCCGCGCCTGCTGTGGACCGACACGATGTCCGTCGCGACGGACGGCTACCTCTACGTCACCGCGAACCAGCTGCACCGTCAGGCGGACTACCAGGGCGGCGAGGACCTCCGCGTGTACCCGTACTCGCTGTTCCGCTTCCGGATCGACGCGGGTCCCGTGCTCCTGCGCTGAGCAGGCGCCCGGTCACTTCTCGGGGTCGTGGCCCCAGTTCATGAGGGAGTACCGCCAGCGCGTGTGCGTGTCGTCGCCCGAGGGACGCTGGGCGGAGTGCCGGGCGACGTAGCCGACGACCTTCCGCATGTGCGCGTAGTCGTCGTCCGTGTACTCGCCCTGTCGCTCCTCGAGGATCCGGACGATGTGCCGGCCGCTCTCGTGGCCGGTCGACTCGCCGCCGCCGTCGGGCTTCTGCCCCACGGCCTTCGAGTCGTCGGTGTCGAGCCAGTGCCGCAGCTCGGTCGCGGTCATGTTCACGGCGCGGTGGAAGTCCTCGCGGGTCTGCTGCTCGTCGTCGGCCATGTCCCGATCCTGCGCGGCGCACCTCCGTGCCTGGCGCTCCGCGGTGTACCCCGGGGTCAGCGCTTGCGGGTGGGCCGCACGCTGAGCAGCTCGACGGTGCCGCGCTCCGGCAGGTCGACCACGGTCCGCACCGCGGCGGCGACGTCCTCGGGCGCCAGGTAGTAGCGGGTGTCGTAGTCCTCGCCGAGCTTCGTGGCGAGGGCGACCTGCATGTCGGTGTCGACGCGTCCCGGGTGGACGCCGGACACCCGGACCCCGTGCTCGCGCTCCTCCTCGCGGAGGGCGTCGGCGAAGGCCCGCAGGGCGAACTTCGACGCACCGTAGACGCCGCCGCCGGGCCCGCTCACGAACCCCGAGCCGCTGTTGATCGTGACGACGAGGCCGCGGACGGACCGGAGCGCGGGCAGCGCCAGCCGGGTGAGTTCCGCGACCGCGACGACGTTCGTGGCGAGGACGCGCTCCCACACCTCGCGGGGGGTGTCGGCGACGCGGCCGCCCTCCTCGATGCCGGCGGAGTGCACGAGCACGTCGAGCCGGTCCGGCAGCGGTGGCAGCGGGCCCGCGACGAGGTCGGCCACGAACGGCTCGGCGGACGGCAGCGCGTCGACGACGGCGGCGACGGCAGCGGCGGACCGCCCACCGACGAGCACGTGGTGCGTGCGGCCGAGGTCGGCCGCGATCGCGCGTCCGATCCCCCGGGTCGCCCCGGTCACGAGTGCGGTCGGTCGGACGGGAGGCACGGTGTCGGTCACCGTGTCAGCCTACGGAACGCGGCTGCGGTGCCGGGCCGAGTCGGGCCTCCCGGCCGCGACGCGCGCGGCGCAACGGACGGGAGGCCCCTGCTCACTTCTCTCGACCGGCACTCTCGCGGATCTCGATGCCGGAGAGGACGTCCTTCGCGTGCTTCTCGTCCTGCTTGTCGATCTGGCGGGTGTCGCGCTCGGGGAGCTGGATGTCCTCCTCGGCGTGGATGCCGGCCTGGAGTTCGCGGCCGCGCTCGACCTCGGCGTCGAACTCGGCGCCGAACAGCAGGGCGCAGTTCGTGATCCAGATCCACAGGAGGAACACGATCACGCCGCCGAGCGACCCGTACGTCTTGTTGTAGTGCGAGAAGTTCGCGACGTAGAACGCGAACGCGATCGAGGCGATGATCCAGATGAGGAGCGCCAGGAGCGCGCCCAGGCTCATCCAGCGGAACTTCGGCTGCCGGACGTTCGGCGACCAGTAGTAGAGGATCGCGATGATCACGACCGCGATCGCCGCGAGGATCGGGAGCTTGGCGTAGTCCCAGACGGTCACCGCGACGGAACCGAGTCCGATCGCATTGCCGACCGCCTCGGCCACCGGGCCGGAGAGCACGAGCATGAGCGCGCCGATGACGAGCAGGACGACCGTGAACACCGTCACACCGAGCATCGTCGGGCGGAGCTTCCAGATCGGACGCCCCTCACGGATGCCGTAGATGCGGTTCATCGCACGGCCGAACGACCCGACGTACCCGGACGCGGACCACAGCGCACCGAGCACACCGACGATGAACGCGAGCGGGGCCGCGGGCGACCGGACGAGACCGTTGATCGGGCCCTTGAGCAGGTCGACGACCTGGTTCGAACCGACGTTGCCGAGCACCTTCATGACCTGGTCGACCGTCGCCTGCCCCTCGCCGAACAGGCCGAGGATCGAGACGATCGCGAGGATCGCGGGGAACACTGCCAGGACGGCGTGGTACGTCAGGCCGGCTGCCAGGTCGGTGCACTGGTCACTCGAGAACTCGCGGAGCGTCTTCTTGAGCGTGTACTGCCACGAGGGCTTCGTCAGGTCGGTCGGGTCGTCCGGCTTGCGGGGGTCGTCCGGGTCCGGTGCGGTGTTCCTTGCCATCGGTGGCTCCTCCTGTGGTCGACGTCGTCAGCGGGTCGCGGGGTGGCGACTCACCGGTCGTCGGCGTCGCGACGCTTCTGGACGGGGTTCAGCTTGTCGGGCTTGCGGGCGAAGGCGGCCTTCTTCCGCTTGCCGCTCTTCTTGGTCTTGCCGGGCTTGTAGACGGGCAGCAGCATCGGCTCCCGCGCGGCGTCGAGGCGCCCCGCGTCCGTCCGACCGATGACCACGCCGCCGACGATCGCCACGAGTCCCGCACCGGCCGTGACGGCCATGGCCACGAGGGGCGTCGGGTCCCGGTGCAACTGCTGACGCGCCTTCGCGACCGCCAAGCGCCACTGCGCGGGGACGTCCGAGCGCCGCACGACCTCGTTCACGGTGTGGCGCAGGTCCTCGCGCGTCCGCACGTTCTGGAGTTCGAGTTGCGGGATGCTGTCGCGCGATCCGCTGTCGGCCATACCGGGCCTACACCGCGTCCGGCGACGGCGTGCCTGCCGTACCGGTCGTGTCGGTCTCGCTCGACGTGGCGGCGCTCGGCGCCTCCGGCTTGCCCGCAGCGCTCGGACCCGCGGTTCCGGGTCCGCCGGCCACGGTGTCGGTGCTCGAGGCGTCGGTGTCGGTGTCGCCCGACGACTTCACCTTGCTCTGCACGGCGCCGGCGGCACTCGTCGCCGCGTCCTTGACCTTGCTCGCGACGACCGGTGCCTTGTCCTTGACGAAGCCCTCGGCGTCGTGGAGGCCCTTCTGCACCTTCGGGTCCGACCACACGCCCTGCGCCCGGGTGCGGATGCGCTCGTACGAGGAGCGTCCGGCTCGGGCTCCGAGCACGTACCCCAGCGCGATGCCGGCGATGAACAGCAGTCTCTTCATGGTGGTCCTCTCGTGTGGAGTCGTCCACCGTCGTGCCTACTCGGAGTCGAGTGGACGCTCATGCGGCTCGCACCGGTCTCCCAGGCGCCGACGTCGGCCGTCCCCCGGTCACGCACGCCGTCGTGCCGCCGACGGCCCGCGCGGGCGCCGACGAGTAGCCTGCGGCCATGCTGTTCCGAGACGTCGCCGAGGGGATCCACCGCCTCGAGATCGCCCACACGAACCTCTACCTCGTCGAGACCGGCGACCAACTGCTCGTCGTCGACAGCGGTCTGCCCGCCGCGTGGCCGCACCTGCTCGTCGCGATCACCGAGCTTGGGTACACCCCCGACGCCGTCGAGGGCATCGCGCTCACGCACGGGCACTTCGACCACGTCGGCACCGCGGCCCGTGCGCGTCGGGAGTGGGACGTGCCCGTGCTCGTGCACCCGCGGGACGCGGAGCTGGCCGCTCACCCCTACCGGTACCGGACGGAGCGGAACCGGCTCGTGTACCCGCTGACACACCCCGCCGGCCTCCCGAAGCTCGCGCGGATGGTGGTCGCGGGAGCGCTCATGGTCGAGGGTGTGACCGACACGAAGCCGCTCGACGAGCGGGACGCCGTGCAGGCCTCCCCGTGGATCATCGAGACGCCCGGGCACACCGACGGCCACGTCGCGCTGTACTTCGCCGACCGCGACGCCCTCATCGCCGGCGACGCGATCGTCACGCTCGACCCGTACACCGGTGGGATCGGCCCGCAGATCGTCGCCGGGTCGGCCACCGCGGACAGCGGCGCCGCCCTGGAGTCGCTCGACCGGCTCGTCGACACCGAGGCACGGATCGTGCTCCCCGGGCACGGCCCCCAGTGGCGCCGGGGCATCCGGAGCGCGGTCGAGCAGGCCAAGCGCCGCTCCGCGCACTGAGGTCGGGGTTCGCCGACGTGACCCAGCGGGTCGCGTGAGGTCGGGCGCGGGTCGCGTGAATTCGGGGCGCGGGTCGCGTGGATTCGGGGCGCGGGTCGGGTGGAGTCGGACGGGGGTCGCGTGCGTTGGGGCGCCGCCGCGACTCAGCGGGTCGCGGCGTACCCGATGAGCACCATGGTGACGAGGAACCCCGCCAGGTAGTTCACGAGCAGGAACCGGCGCCACCCGGCGTTCGCCGCGTCGGCGTCGGCGTCGGCGACCGACCACCACGGCAGGACGTTCAGCGCGTAGGGCACGACGACGATCGCCGCGAACGGCCCCGGGAACGGCGTCGCGAGCACGACGAGCCCCGCGACGACGTAGGCCACGAACGCCAGGCGCACCGTGGCCCGGGCACCGATGACCGTCGCGACGGACCCGATGCCCCCGGCGCGGTCGGCCTCGACGTCCTGGACCGCACCGAACGCGTGGCTCGCGACACCCCAGAGGAAGAACGACACGCACACGGCCAGGAGCGACCCCGTCCAGTGCGCCCCCGCGAGCGTCAGGCCGTACACCGCCGGGGACACGAAGTGCGTGCTCGAGGTCAGGGAGTCCAGGAACGGCCGCTCCTTGAACCGCAACCCCGGCGCGGAGTACGCGACGACGGCGAACACGCTGACGGCGAGCACGAGCCAGCTCCACGGGGCGCCGAGCAACACGAGTGCGACGAGGAACGGCACGTTCGTCACGACGACGGCGACGAGGGTCGTCCGATGCACACTGCGGTCGAGCAGGGCGCCCTCGACGCCGCCCTTGCGCGGGTTCCGCAGGTCCGACTCGTAGTCGAACACGTCGTTGATCCCGTACATCGCGAGGTTGTAGGGGACGAGGAAGTACACGACCCCGAGCACGAGGACCGCGAGGTGGAAGCCGTCCGCCTCGTGCGTCCCGACCCCGGTGCCGAGCACGTACGCGGCCGCGAACGGGTACGCGGTGTTCACCCAGCTCACCGGCCGGGACGACACGAACAGCGCCCGGAGTGTCGACCCCGCGCGGCGCGGTCGGGCCGTCGGCCTCGCGGCGCTCACTGTTCCGACCTCGACCGGGGCCCGAACAGCACGACGAGCGACGGCAGCAGCAGGACCGCCGCGATCGCGTACGCCAGGTCCTCGACCGGGACGACGCCGAGACGGATGCCGCTGATCCGCTGCGCGTCGTACGCCACGATCCCGGTGCCGACGATCACGTTGTCGAACACGACCGTCGCCACGACCAGGACGACGCCCGCCACCAGGCCGGTCAGGAGGACCATGCGACGCCACCGCACGACGGCCTCCGGTCCGCGCCGGGCCGCCACCCGACGCACCGCGACGACCGCGGCGGCCACGGCCACGAGGACCACGACGGCGAGGAACGCGAGGTCGAGGAGGGCGTAGGTCGCCGCGCCCGCGGTCATCGGAGCACCACCCCGGCGGCCGGGAGCACCGAGAGCACGCGGGCCACCCGCGGCGGCACCCCGCTCACCGCGCCGCCCCGTTCGTCCGGCGGGCGGGAGGCTCGACGCGCCGTGGGGCCGTTCGCTCGACGACGGGTCGGACGAAGCCGATGAGGTCCATCGTCACGTAGCAGAGCAGCGCGAGGAAGAACAGCTCCTCGACCGGGACCTCCGGCGCCACCTGGACACCGATGAGCCACGAGGACGGTCCGCGGTGGAAGACACCGAGCCCGATCCCCGCGAGGTCCCACACGAGGAAGTACGCGATCCCGACGGCCATGACGGCGGCAGCCCGCCGCGGGCCCCGCCAGAAGAACAGGCGGAACCGGGCGTCGAGCACCGTCATGCCGACGAGCGCGACCACGAGACCCGCCAGGTAGAGCCCGGGCATCAGGGCCGCCGTCGCTCGAGCGGCTCCGGGAGCGGCTCGGTCGAGGTGTCACCGTGGATCCGTTTGAGCAGCACCTCGGCACTGATGAGGCACATCGGCAGCCCGATGCCGGGGATCGTCGACGCCCCGACGTGGTAGAGCCCGTCGACCCGGGTCGACGCGTTCCGCGCCCGGAAGAAGGCGCTCTGCCGCAGGGTGTGGGCCGGCCCGAGCATGCTCCCGCTCCACGCGTTGTAGTCGTCGGCGAAGTCCCTCGGCCCCACGGTGCGGCGCACCCGGATGCGGTCGACGAGATCGGGGACACCCGCACGCTCGGCGAGCGCCGCGATCGCCCGGTCCGCGATGCGCTCGACCTCGGGATCCCCCGCACCGTCGATCCCGCCACGTCCGATCCCGACGTCGGCCGGCAACGGGACGAGCACGAACACGTTGCTCGACCCCGCCGGCGCGGCGGTGGGGTCGGTCTCCGAGGTCGCGGACACGTAGATCGATGCGGGGTCGGGCACGTGGCGTTCCTTGCCGAAGATCGCGCCGAAGTTCGCGTGCCAGTCCGCCGTGAAGACGAGCGTGTGGTGCAGCAGGCCGGGGACGGGTCCGTCGATGCCGAGGTAGACGAGCACCGCACTCGGACCCGGGTCGCCACGTTCCCAGTAGGCGTCGCCGTGCGATCGGTACCGCGGCGGCAGCAGGTCGGTCTCGGTGTGGTGCAGGTCGGCCGCACTGACGACGAGGTCGGCCGGGGTCGTGACCGCGTCGCCGTCGGACGTCGTGTGGTGCACGCCCGTCACCGCGCCGTGCTCGACGACGATCCGGTCGACCGTGGCCTCGGTCACGATCCTCGCGCCCTCGGCCGATGCCATCCGCTCGACCGCGTCGATCACCGTGCTGATGCCGCCCTGCGGGTACAGGACGCCGTCGGCGAGGTCGAGGTGGCTCATCAGGTGGTACATGCTCGGCGCGGCATACGGGCTCGTGCCGAGGAACACGGCGGGGTACCCCAGCACTTGCTGCAGGCGTCGGTCCTGCACGGTGGCCTCGACGAAGGACGACAACGGCCGGGTGAGCAGGCGGAGCAGCCGCCCGGCGCGACGGAGCACGTCGGGTGTCGCGAGCCGCCGCAGGTCCTGGAAGCTCGTGTAGAGGAACCGGCGCACGGCCATCGCGTAGGTCTCGGCCGCCGAGTCGAGGTAGCGCTCGAGCCGACGGCCCGATCCCGGCTCGATCGACTCGAAGAGCGCGACGTTGGCCTCGCGGGTCGCGGCGAGGTCGATGGGCTCGTCGTGGCCCTCGCTGTACACGCGGTACCCGGGGTCGAGTCGGACGAGGTCGAGCTGCTCGGCCGCGGACGTCCCGAGCAGCCGGAAGAAGTGGTCGAACACCTCGGGCATCAGGTACCAGCTCGGCCCGGTGTCGAACCGGAAGCCACCGGCCGCCCAGGTCCCGGCGCGCCCCCCGAGCTCGGACCGCTGCTCGAGCACGGTCACGGCGTAGCCGTCGCGCGCGAGCAGTGCGGCGGCGGCGAGCCCGCTGATGCCGCCACCCACGACGACGACGCGACGGGCGGGGACGCGGCGGCCGGACGGCGCGGTGTCGGCGGCCTGGTCGGCCGCGGTGGTCTCGGTGCTCATGCCGTGCCTCCCGGCCGGTTGCCGCGTCGAACGCGAGGGACGGGGGCGCGGCCGACGAGCACCCGGGCGGCCAGAGCGGCCTTGACCGGGTCGGGGACCCGGACACGCGTCGTGACGAGCCGCTCGGCCGGGGTCGCGGCGATCCGGTCGTTGAGTTCCTGGAACAGAGCGTGCGCGAGGGTCACCGCAGGACGTGCCCGGCCGGGCAGGAGCGGGAGCGCACGCGCGGCGGCGTCGAGGTCGTCCTGCACGTCGGCCACGAGCCGCGCCTTCGTCGCCTCGTCGAAGGACCGGACGTCGACCCCGGGGAAGTACGACCGGCCGAGCTCGAGGAAGTCCGCCCGCAGGTCGCGCAGGAAGTTGACCTTCTGGAACGCGGCCCCGAGCCGACGAGCCCCCGTGACGAGCACCGCCTCGTCGAACGTCGGCCGTCCCGCCCGGTACACGAATGCGCGGAGGCACATGAGTCCGACGACCTCGGCGGAGCCGTACACGTAGTCGACGAACGAGGCGTCGTCGTGTTCGCTGCGCGTGAGGTCGGCCCGCATGGACCGGAAGAACGGTTGCGTCAGCTCGGCCCCGAACCCGGTGGTCCGGGCGGTCCGGGCGAAGGCGTGCACGACCGGGTTGACGGAGAACCCGATCGTCATCGCACGCTCGGTGTCCTGTTCGAGCTCGTCGAGCAGGCGGCCCGCGAGTGTCGGGTCCAGGCCGGCCTCGGTCGCGGGGCCGTCGACGATCTCGTCGGCCACCCGGACGAGCGCGTACACGTGTTCGATGTGCTCGCGGACGTGCGCTGGCAGCAGGCGCGATGCGAGCCCGAACGACGTCGAGTACCGGCGGATGACGACCGACGAGGCGGCCGCCGCGGTCGCGTCGTACAGGCCGAGCCCCGTGGTCACGGTCGGGGCCGCGCCCGTCACGTCGCCCCGGGTCACCGGACCCGGTCCACGAGTTCGGTCGCGATCGCCGCCAGCTGGCACCGCAGGTCGTCCGGGAGGCCCGCCAGCGCTGCCGTCGCGAGGCTCGCGTGGCGCTCGACCCGCTCCTGCGCGACGTCGCGCGCGCCACTGCACAGGAGACGGAAGCGCAGGTGCTCCGCTTGGTCGTCGGTGAGGTCCCGGTTCCCGAGGAACGGCTCGATGGCGGCCCAGTGCTCGGTCGTCGCCGCGTGGGCCACGAGCACGGTGCGCTTGCCCTCGCGCAGGTCGCCCACCGCGGTCTTGCCCGTCGTCGCCTCGTCCCCGAAGACCCCGAGGATGTCGTCGACCACCTGGTACGCGACCCCGATCTCGCGCCCGAACACCCCGAGCGCGGCGACCACCGCGTCCGACGCCCCCGCGAGCACCGCGCCGGACTGCAGCGGTGCCTCGAACGAGTACACCGAGGTCTTCGCGCGCTCCATGGCGAGGATCTCGTCCACGCTCGGCATGACCCCGATCGACAGGTCGACGTCGGTCATCTCGCCCGCGGCGCTCGCGAACACGGCCTCGTCCAACAGGTCGAGCAGTCGCGTGCGGCGCTCGCCGTCGACGCCGCTCGACTCGATGAGCCGCGGCGCGCCCGCGAGGGCCAGGTCCCCGGCGATGACGGCCGCGCTCGTGCCGCGGTGCTCGGCCACCGGCGTCGGGATCCCGCCCGTCGTGGCCTCGTCCCGGTAGCTGCCGGCGACGTTCGGCACGCCCCGCCGGGACCAGTCGCGGTCGATGACGTCGTCGTGCACCACGAGCGCGGTGTGCAGCAGCTCGTATGCCGCGCCGACGTGGGCCGCCGCATGGAGGTCCCGCCCGCCGAGCCCGGTGTAGGCGGTGAGCACCATCCGCGGGCGGAACTGCTTGCCGCCGGTGCTGGCGCGCTTGAGCACACGCCAGAGGTCCTCGGACGCACGGCCGTAGGTGCTGGCCCGACGCGCGGCGAGTGCGAAGAACCGCTCGAGGCACTCGTCGACGAGCGTGAGTCCGTCCCGGGCGACGGCGGTCGCGTCGTCGTTCATTGGCCTAACCTATCCATCGCGATGAGCACTTTCCCGGAAACCGTCGTCCTGCTGGACGACGACGGCGCCCCCATCGGTGTGGCCGACAAGTTCGCCGTGCACACCGACGCGACGCCGCTGCACCTGGCGTTCTCGTGCCACGTGTCGGATCCCGAGGGGAACATCCTGGTCACACGCCGGGCCCTGACGAAGGCCACCTGGCCCGGGGTGTGGACGAACACGTTCTGTGGCCATCCCGGGCCGGACGAGTCCTTCGAGGATGCGATCGCCCGACGTGCCGCGCGCGAACTCGGGATCACCGTGGCGGACGTGACCCCGGTCCTCCCCGACTTCCGGTACCGCGCCGTCGACGCGTCCGGCATCGTCGAGAACGAGGTCTGCCCGGTGTTCCGTGCCACGACGACCGACGTGCCACGACCCGCGGCGGACGAGGTCGCCGAGTGGATCTGGGTCTCCGAGGACGAGCTGCGGGCCGCGGTCGCCGCGGCTCCGTTCGCGTTCAGCCCGTGGCTCGGGTGGCAGCTCGCGGTGCTCCCGGCGCGCGCGCTCGACTGAGGCGGACGCCTGGTGGCCCCCGTCCCCGGGTCGTCCGGACGGCGGCCCGGGAGGCGTCCCCTCCACTGCGCGACCCTGCGGCCGGGCCGCCGCTCCGGTGCCTGCGCGAACTCGATGCGGCGCCCGACAGCGGAACGTGCATAATGATGTGGCTCGCGATGTGAACGTGCACATCGGGGTGGAATGAGAAGGCAATGGCGTCGGCGAAGACAGAGAAGTCGCGTGCGCCCAGCATCCGGGACGTCGCTCGGGTCGCGGGGGTGTCGCACCAGACGGTCTCCCGCGTCCTCAACAACTCCGACGCGATCCGCGAGGCGACCCGGGACAAGGTCGTCGCCGCCATGGAGCAGCTGCAGTACCGGCCGAACCGGGCCGCCCGCGCCCTGGTCACCAGTCGCTCCCGCACCATCGGGGTCCTCACCTCGCAGCGCTCCCACTACGGGCCGACGTTGACCCTCCAGGCGATCGAGGACGCCGCGGTCCGACGCGGGTACTTCGTGACGACCGCGAACATCGCGGCGCCGGACGACGCGTCGATCCGCCAGGGCCTCGGTCACCTCCTCGACCAGGACGTCGAGGGCATCGTCGTCATCGCGCCGCAGACGCGGGTGTTCGACGTGATCGCCGAGTCCGGCATGCAGACGCCGTACGTCACGCTGCGATCGAGCATCGGCGAGGACCCGACCGCGCTCTGGGTGGACCAGATGACGGGGGCGCGGCTCGCCACGGCGCACCTGCTCGACCTCGGGCACCAGTACGTGCGGCACATCGCCGGCCCGCGGGACTGGATCGAGGCGGACGCGCGCATGCAGGGGTTCCTGCGCGAGATGTCCGACCGTGACATGCCCGTGCAGCCGCCGATCCTCGGGGACTGGACCGCCGACTTCGGGTACCACGCGGGCCGCGAGCTCCTGCGCTGGCGGGACTGCACGGCGATCTTCTGCTCGAACGACGCCATGGCCCTCGGCGTCATGCACGCCGCCCGCTCCTACGGGCTCGACGTCCCCGGCGACCTGTCCGTGGTGGGCTACGACGACATCCCCGAGGCGCAGCACTTCTGGCCGCCGCTCACCACGGTGTCCGTCGACTTCGCCGAGCTCGGGCGCCGTTGCGTCGACCTCCTGCTCCCGGTCGAGGGCGACCTCCGGCCCGTCGACATCGTGCCCCGACTCGTCGTCCGCGGCTCCACCGGCTCGCCCCGGAGCCGGTCGTGACCGCCCCTGACCCCCGTTCCAGGGGCCTCCGGACCGCGTTACCAAACCGCGACCCCTGGGAATTGACAGCCGCCCGGAACCTGTGCGTAATATTGCCCCCGTTCCGCTCGATGTGACCGTTCACATGGCGGACGACCCGGACGCGACAACGGAGTCCGACACAGTGCTGCTGTGACCTCCGCTGGCGCGATCACCAGAAGGACTGCCGACACCTCGGCAGAAGGAGATGCACTGTGGCGTCACACCCGATCGGAACCGGCTCCGGCCAGTTCGAAACCGGCACCGAGACCCGGTCGATCACCGCGAACGAGACGATCCTCGAGATGCGGTCCATCACCAAGGAGTTCCCCGGCGTCAAGGCCCTCTCCGAGGTCAGCCTGACCGTGCGCGCCGGCGAGATCCACGCGATCTGCGGCGAGAACGGCGCGGGCAAGTCGACCCTGATGAAGGTCCTGTCCGGCGTGTACCCCTACGGGACCTACACCGGCGACATCGTCTACGAAGGCGAGGAGGTCCGGTTCGCGAACATCAAGCAGTCCGAGCAGGCCGGCATCGTCATCATCCACCAGGAGCTCGCGCTCATCCCGGAGCTGTCGATCACCGAGAACCTGTTCCTCGGCAGCGAGCCGAGCCGATTCGGCGTCATCGACTGGACCGCGGCGCAGCTCCGCGCCGAGGAGCTCCTGGCCCGCGTCGGCCTCGACGACAACCCGGACACGCAGATCAAGAACCTCGGTGTCGGCAAGCAGCAGCTCGTCGAGATCGCCAAGGCGCTGCACAAGAACGTCAAGCTCCTCATCCTCGACGAGCCGACGGCGGCCCTGAACGAGAACGACTCGCAGCACCTGCTCGACCTCATCGTCGGCCTCAAGTCCCGCGGCGTCAGCTCGATCATCATCAGCCACAAGCTCAACGAGATCGAGCAGATCGCGGACAGCATCACGATCATCCGTGACGGCAAGTCCATCGAGACGCTCGACGTCCAGGCGGACGGCGTCAACGAGGACCGCATCATCCGCGGGATGGTCGGCCGCTCGCTCGAGAGCCGGTTCCCGGACCGCACCCCGAAGATCGGCGACGTCTTCTTCGAGGTCCGCGACTGGACGGTCCAGCACCCGGTCGACCCCACGCGCCTCGTCTGCAAGGGCTCGAACTTCCACGTGCGCCGCGGCGAGATCGTCGGCTTCGCAGGCCTCATGGGTGCGGGACGCACCGAGCTGGCGATGAGCATCTTCGGCCACTCGTACGGCACCTTCGTCAGCGGCCAGATCATCAAGGACGGCCGCGAGATCAAGGTCAACAACGTCCAGCAGGCGATCGACAACGGCATCGGCTACGTGTCCGAGGACCGCAAGGCGCTCGGGCTCAACCTCCTCGACACGGTCAAGCGCTCGACCGTCGCGGCCGACCTCAAGAAGATCTCGAAGGGCGGCGTCGTCGACTCCCTCGAGGAGTACGACGTCGCCGAGAAGTACCGCAAGATGCTCCGCACCAAGGTGCCCACGGTCGAGGAGGGCGTCGGCAAGCTCTCCGGTGGGAACCAGCAGAAGGTCGTCCTGTCGAAGTGGATGTTCACCGACCCCGACCTGCTCATCCTCGACGAGCCCACCCGCGGCATCGACGTCGGCGCGAAGTTCGAGATCTACGGGATCATCCAGCAGCTCGCGGCCGAGGGGAAGGGCATCATCCTCATCTCCTCGGAGCTCCCGGAGCTCCTCGGCCTCTCGGACCGCATCTACACGATCTTCGAGGGTGCGATCACCAACGACCTCCCCGCCGGTGAGGCGGACCCCGAAACCCTCATGCGAAGCATGACCTCCGCGCGGAAGGGCGCACTCACGAAATGAACAACCTCAGACTGCTCTTCGGCAAGGGCAACAGCGTCGGCCAGTACGGCATGATCATCGCGCTCGTCGCGATCGTGATCATCTTCGAGATCTTCACCCACGGGCTCACGCTGGACCCGACGAACATCATCAACGTCTTCCTCCAGTACTCGTACATCCTGATCCTGGCGCTCGGCATGGTCATGGTGATCATCGCCGGTCACATCGACCTGTCCGTCGGGTCGGTCGCGGCGTTCGTCGGCATCATCGTGGCGCAGTCCATGGCGGTCTGGCACTTCCCGTGGTGGCTCGCGATCATCCTCGGTCTCGCCGTGGGTGCGGCGGTCGGCGCGTGGCAGGGCTTCTGGGTCGCGTTCGTCCGCGTCCCGGCGTTCATCGTGACACTCGCCGGTCAGCTGATCTTCCGTGGCGCGAACCAGATCATCGGCAACTCGACGTCGGTCCCCGTGCCGAACGACTTCCAGACCATCGGCGCCGGCTTCATCCCGGACTTCGGCCCGGACTTCGGCTTCAGCAACGGCACCCTGATCCTCGGCATCGTGACCGCGCTCGCGCTCATCTACATGGAGGTCCGCGGTCGCCAGCGTCGCAAGAAGATGCAGGCCGAGGTCCCCCCGGTGTGGGTGTCGTTCGTCCGGACCGGCGTGCTCGTGGCCGTGACCCTGTTCGCGACCTACCTGTTCGCGTCCGGCAACGTCGGCACCTCGGTCCCGGTCGTCGCGATCATCCTCGGCGTGCTGGTCATCATCTACGGCTTCGTGACCCGCAACACGATCTTCGGTCGTCAGGTCTACGCCGTCGGTGGCAACGCGAACGCCGCGGTCCTGTCCGGCGTGAGCGCCCGCAAGGTGAACTTCTTCGTCATGGCGAACATGTCGCTCCTCGCGGCCGTCGCCGGCATGGTGTTCACCGCCTACTCGAACGCCTCGGGCCCGAACGACGGCACCGGCTGGGAGCTCGACGCCATCGCCGCCGTGTTCGTCGGTGGTGCCGCGGTCTCCGGTGGTATCGGTACCGTCTCCGGCTCCATCGTCGGTGGTCTGGTCATGGCCCTCCTGACGAACGGCCTGTCGCTGCTCGGCATCGAGTCCAACATGACGCAGATCATCCGCGGTCTCGTGCTCCTGGTGGCCGTCGCCTTCGACGTCTACTCGAAGTCGCAGGGCCGTCCGTCGCTCATCGGCGGCATGATGCGCCAGTTCCGGCGGCAGGAGACCCAGGAGACGACCATCGCGGACCAGCAGCCGCAGTCGATCCAGGACCAGCCGGACAAGGTCCTCTCCCACTGACCCCATCCATCCCCTGAACCCGCCGGCGGCGGTCACCACCGCCGCCGGCACCCGACGACGGCCTCCGCCGTCGACACGACCCGGGAGGGTCGGCACCGTCCCTCCCCTACCTCAACGAAGAGAAAGCAATCACATGCGCAAGAAGTTCATGGTCGGTGCGAGCGTCGTGCTCGTCGCCGGTCTCGCCCTCACCGGTTGCTCGGCCCGCGGTGGCTCGAGCGCGAGCGGTGCGGACATCAAGAAGGGCGACACCATTGGCGTCGCGCTCCCCGCCAAGACGTCGCAGAACTGGGTGCTCGCGGGCGCCGCCTTCAAGAAGGCGATCGTGGCCGCCGGCTTCAAGGCCGACATCCAGTACGCCGCCGCCACGAACACCGTGTCCGACCAGCAGAGCCAGGTCTCCGGCATGGTCACCAAGGGCGACAAGGCGATCATCATCGGCGCGCAGGACGGCTCGCAGCTCGGCTCGCAGGTCAAGGCCGCCAAGACCTCCGGCGCGACCGTCATCGCGTGGGACCGCAACCTGCTCAACACGAAGAACGTCGACTACTACGTCGCGTTCAACAACTACAAGGTCGGTCAGCTGCAGGCGCACGCCCTGCTCGACGGCCTGAAGAAGAGCAAGGGCAACGGCCCGTACAACGTCGAGATCTTCGCCGGTGCGTCCACCGACGCGAACGCGACGGTGTTCTACAACGGTGCGATGAGCGTCCTCACCCCGAAGATCAAGGACGGCACGCTCAAGGTCGTGTCGGGTCAGACCAAGTTCCAGAACGTCGAGACGGACGGCTGGCTCGCCCAGAACGCCCAGTCGCGCATGACGAACCTGATCACGCACTACTACTCGGGCGGCACCAAGCTCGACGGCGTCCTGTCGCCGAACGACACCCTGGGCCGCGCGATCCTGACGGCCACCAAGGCCGCCGGTATGCCGAACCCGATCGTCACGGGCCAGGACTCGGAGACCGCGTCGATCCCGCTCATCATGAACGGCACGCAGTACTCGACGATCTACAAGGACACGACGCTCGAGGCCAACACGGCCGTCGACCTGGTCAAGACCCTCAGCCAGGGCAAGAAGCCCAAGACGGTCCTCGACAAGGCCAACAACAACAACGGCGTCAAGACGGTGCCCGCGATCGAGCTCACCCCGGTCCTCGTGACCAAGGAGAACGCGGTCCAGGCGTACAAGAACAACCCGACGCTCGAGCAGCTCGCCAAGCAGGGCTGACCCGCCGCGTCACCGACGCACACAGGACCCCGTCCGCGACCCAGTCGCGGGCGGGGTCCTCGTCGTTCCGGGCCGGGATGGGCCTCCCGGCGGTGGGCACGACCCGCGCGTCTGCGGGAGCGGCGGGGGGCGAGGAGCCGGCGCGCTACCGCTCCCCCGACACGTCCGTCCGGTGGAAGTTGAGCGCCGAGCGGGACGCCGTCGGACCCCGCTGCCCCTGGTACCGCGACTGGTACTCAGCCGAGCCGTAGGGCTTCTCCGCCGGGCTGGAGAGCTGGAAGAAGCAGAGCTGCCCGATCTTCATCCCCGGCCACAGCATGATCGGCAGCGTCGCGACGTTGCTCAGCTCGAGCGTGACGTGCCCGGAGAACCCGGGATCGATGAACCCCGCGGTCGAGTGCGTCAGCAGCCCGAGGCGTCCGAGCGAGCTCTTCCCCTCGAGTCGCGCCGCGATGTCGTCGGGCAGCGTCACGACCTCGAACGTCGACCCGAGCACGAACTCTCCCGGGTGCAGGACGAAGGGGTCGTCCCCGGTGGTCTCGACGAGCCGCGTCAGGTCCGGCTGGTCGACCGACGGGTCGATGTGCGGGTACTTGTGGTTGTCGAAGAGCCGGAAGAACTTGTCGAGCCGGACGTCGATGCTCGAGGGCTGCACGAGCGACGGGTCGTACGGGTCGAGGCCGATCCGTCCGGCGTCGAGCTGAGCGGTGATGTCGCGGTCGGAGAGCAGCACGGGTCGATCGTATTGCGCGCGGTCCGGACGGTGCCAGCCGCCTCCGCCCGCGACCGTCGTGCACCGAGTGGGGCTGCAGCGTCCGGCCTGTGGAGACTCAGCGGGCGTGTCGGGAGGCGGACGTACGATTGACCGTCCGCGCACCCCGGCCCTCCCGGCCCCGCCGCGCATCCGCTGATGAGAACAGGCCGTCGAGACCAGGCATGACCGTCACCTCCTCCCCCACCGAGGGTGCCCCCACCGCTGCCGACGACCGCGTCGACCCCTCGCGCAGCGCCGGTTCCGACACCGACGGCGCACTGCCGGGAGGCCCAGCACCGGACACCGAGCCCGCCCCGGCCCGCGCGTCCACCGTCGCGACGGTCCTCGCCATCGCAGTGCCGCTCGCGGTGGCCTGCGCGGTCGGGTCGATGGCGTTCACGGGGGCGCTGACGGGCGACCGGTCACTGGTCGACGCCGGGAACTTCGTCGCCGTCAGCCTGCCGATCGCCCGCGCCGTGCACGACGGCATGGCCGCGCTCACCGTCGGGCTGCTCATCGTCGCCGCGTTCGCGCTGCCGGCCCAGCGCAAGGACCCGAAGCAGATGTCGCGGATCCAGCACCGCGCCGCACGGTGGGCCGCCGTGTCCGGGTCCGTCTGGTTCCTCGCCGCGGTCGTCGGGGTGCTCCTCACGGCCGCGACCACCCTCAGCGTGCCGTTGACGAGCCCCGTGTACGCGCGGAACTTCCTGGTGTTCGCGTTCCAGGTCGAGATCGGCGAGTCCCTCGTGGTCTCGGCGGCGGCGGTCCTCATCGCCACGGCGATCGCCGCGTTCGCCACCCGCGTCACGACGCTCGCCGTCGCCACGTGCGTCGCGCTGTTCGCCTTGCTGCCGCTCGCGCTCTCCGGGCACTCGGCGGGGTCGTTGCAGCACGCGAACGCGGTCAACTCGCTCGCGATCCACCTGGTCGGCGTGTGCGTCTGGGTCGGCGGTCTGGTCGCGGTGGTGCTCCTGCGCACGGGCACGAAGGGCGCGACGGGCCGGGTCGTCGCCCGCTACTCGACGCTCGCGGGCTGGTGCTTCGGTGCCGTCGCGTTCTCGGGGATCATCAACGCGTCGCTCCGGATCACCGGCCCCGGCGACCTCGTGACCACGCCCTACGGCTGGCTGATCACGATCAAGGCGACGATCCTCGTCCTGCTCGGGATCGCGGGCGTGGTGCAGCGTCGCCGACTGGTCCCGGGCCTCCTGCGGGACCCGTCCGACCGGCGCCTGTTCGTGCGGTTCGCCCTGGCCGAGATCGTGTTCATGGCGATCGCCATGGGCGTCTCGGTCGGTCTGTCGCGGAGCCAGCCGCCGGTACCGCAGACGCCGGTCGTGGGCGACGACGCCCGCAGCGGCCTGATCGGGTTCCCGTACCCGCCCGCACAGACCCTGCACACGTTCCTGACCCAGTGGCAGATCGACTGGGCGTGGCTCGCCGTCGCGGTGACGATGGCCGTCTGGTACCTGCTCGCGGTCCGCAAGCTCCGTCGCCGCGGCGACAAGTGGCCCGTCCACCGGACGGTGGCGTGGCTGCTCGGATGCGTCCTGTTCATCTGGTTCACGAGCGGTGGGCCCGCGGTCTACGGGATGATCCACTTCTCGAGCCACATGATCCAGCACATGGGTCTCATGATGTTCGTGCCGCTCCCGCTCGTGCTCGGCGGCCCCGTGCTCCTGGCGCTGCGGACCCTGCCCGTGCGGAACGACGGCAGCCGGGGCTCGCGTGAGTGGCTCATGCTGTTCGTGCACTCCCGCTACATGCACTTCCTCGGGCAGCCCGCCGTGGCGGGGACCCTCTTCGCGGGCTCGCTCATCGTCTTCTACTTCACGCCCGCGTTCCAGTACGCCATGCAGTCCCACGAGTGGCACGTCGTGATGGTCGTGCACTTCATCCTGAGCGGGTACCTGTTCTTCTGGGTCTTCATCGGGGTCGACCCGGGGCCGAAGCGTCCGCCGTACCCCATCCTGATCATCGCGCTGCTGGCCACGCTCGCCTTCCACGCGTTCTTCGGGGTCGCGGTCATGACGAGCTCGGACGTCTACGCGCTCGACTGGTACCACGCGCTCGGGCAGACGAACGACGCCGCGCTCCTCGCCGACCAGCACACCGGCGGGGGGATCGCCTGGGGCGCCTCGGAGATCCCGATGGTGCTCGTCGCACTGCTCGTCGTCCGGGGCTGGATCCAGTCGGACGAGCGAACCGCCAAGCGCCTCGACCGGCAGGCGGACCGTGACGGCGACGCCGAACTCAACGCGTACAACGAGCGGCTCGCGGCGATGAACGGCCGTCGGGCTCCCGGCGCTGGGGACCAGCGGTAGCACCCCGGCCGCCTTCCGCTGCGCCGAGCGGGGGAACCGGCGGCCGGGGGTCGTCAGCTCCCGTGGACGATGCAGACCGCGTCGAGCGCTCGGGCTGCCTCCTCGGCGGCGGCGACCCCGGCCTCCCCGTCCGGCCCGTAGGGCGCGACGGCGTCGACCCACCACAGCGGTACGGGCAGCGGGGGCGCGTCGGGCAGGATGCGCTCCACCTCGCTCGCGGCGTCGACCCGGTGCACACCGAGGACGCTGATCACGGGGTGATCGGCGTCACGGCAGACCTGGAGCACGGAGCCGTCGTCGAGAGCGCGCACGCCCCAACCGTCCGCGTGCGCGACGATCGCTTCCGCCACCTCCCGCAGGTCGACGGGCTTGCGGGAGAGCAGGGTGACGTCACGGGGCACCGGCGCCTCCGAGCGTCCGTGCATCGTGCTCGTCGAGGGCACCCTCGGCCTGCGCGGGCTCGAGCGGGCCACCGCCCACGAGCGTCAGGAAGCGGTCCTCGTCCATGCGGTCGAGGAACGCCTCGAGCGCGTCCCAGCCGGAGTCGAACCGGACGAGGAGACCCTCGTGGCCGTCCGACCCGAAGGTCTCGATGCGGGTGTCGGCAGGCGGCCAGTGGCCGCTGCGGTCGAGGAACGCCGTCGCCTCGGGGCCGACGACGACCGCGGCGGGCTCGGGCTCGCCGTACGACACCGCGCGGACCATGTGGTCAGCATCGCCGTGGCGCCGCATGACGACGCCGAACACCGGGACGACGTCGTTCGCGACCTCGCGGACGGCGTCGAGCACGGCGTCCACTCCGCCGTCCGGCTCGGTGACCATGGCCGAGAGCGTCTCGACCACGAAGCCGTTCGTCATGTGCGCGGTCATGGTGGCCGCCATGCCGTCCCCGATCGCGTACGAGGTGCTGACGTCCGGCGCGCGGTGCTTGGCGTACTGGGTGACGACCCAGCGGTCCCACGGCACGGTGAGCGGCTCGGCGGTTCCCCATCGCTCCGGGCAGCTGTCCGCCGCGTCGCAGAGCGCCTCGAGCGCACCGCCGACGTTGATCTCGCGGTCGGGGTGGTGTCGGAGCGTCAGGTCGATGCTCACCTGCGGGACGGCGTGCGGGGCGACCGGGTGCTCGGGCGACGGTGTCCCGGACAGTTCCGGGCCGCGGAGCACGAAGTCGTCGATGGAGGTCGCGCGGACCCCGGTGCGCCCGTCGCGCAGGGAGCCGTCGCGGTCCGTGACGGCCCATGCCGCACCGTGGGCACCGAGGGCGTGCCGGAGCGCGGGTGTGATCGCGGCGTCGGCCTCGGTCCGGAGCACGACGAGGCGTTCGCTCGTCGCGGCTCGGGCGAGCAACGACGCGAGGGCATCGGTGAGCCAGACCACCGGGGCACTCGACTCGACCACGATCGCCGGTCCGACGACGTCGTCGATGAGTGGGTGTCTGACCATCCGCTTCGCCTCCCGAGTGCTGCTCACGGGCCGATGGGCACCGAGCGCAGGGAATCGCTCGGCACCGTGGACGGTACACACGGACGCTCGGCGTGTCCGTGGAGCACGGCCGCTCCCAGGGATCCTGGAGGGACGTCCCGGAGGCGGCCCGAGCATCCCGGCTGGCACGGGCGCCCCGCTCCGCGTGCCGACGTGCGGCGATCGACCGGGAGGCCCCGCCCACCTCGTGCGCGCGGGTGCCGCGCGCATCCGCTAAGCTGGCTCGAGCCTCCGGGCGACGCGAGTGTAGTTCAATGGTAGAACTCCAGCTTCCCAAGCTGGTAGCGCGGGTTCGATTCCCGTCACTCGCTCCACAGCGCCCCGTGTCGACCTGTCGTTTCTCAAGCCAGATGAGACTCCTCTGGGAGTAATTGAGACTCCAGCCCCGGAATCGGGCGCCGGGTCGAGCTTGCGACCCCGCGCAAGCTGGCACCGCCCATCGCCTGGCACGGCCTCAAGGAGCGCGCAAACCTCCTATCGCTCGGAACCCGTCGCCGTCGCCGTCCATCGCGGAGGCTCGGGGAGTACCGAGCGCGACGATCAAACCTCGGCGGCATCCTCGCCTTAAGGGTCGAGGGCACCCGGTTCTTGTCGGTCTCCGGATCCAGCACGGGCACGGCGAAGTACCGCGGCGACAACGGGAGCGTCCTTGAACCAGCACGTTCGGGTCGCCCTCAAGGTCCTCGACTCCGAAGGAGCGCAGCCGACAGAAGCGCTGGCACTGGCACTGGCACTGGCGGTCCTGCGATACGCGTCATCGGCGTCCGACACCATCACGGGGGCGTTTCACGGGATGTTCTCGCGGTTCGCCAAGGCTCTCTAAACTGCCTGGTCAGCGCTCGTCACTCAATCGGTTGGCTCGTAACTCAGACAGTCGTCTCGTCGTTGAAACCGTTGATCGGCCGGGAGGGAGTCGTCGAGGGCTCTACGACCGCTGGCCTGGCTGCGCCGGCTCGTGGCCGCGAAGACCCAATCGGTTCGCGGGATTAGCTGCCGATGTACCGCGCCAGCGACGCCCGCTCGCAGCAGTTGCGGCCAAGACGAGCGAGGTAGCGGGCCTCCTGCCTAATACCCACGCCATGGGAAGTCGTTGGTCGTTAGGCCGGTGTCGCCGACGAACCAGTCGTATGCGGCCGCCATGGTGTCGAGTACCGCTGTGCCTGCGATATGGGCTCGGTAGATCTCATCCTGGCGCTGAATGTCCTTGGTCTGGATCCGATTTCCTACCCAGTCGCGGAGTACGTCCTCGAGCGGGCGGTAAGCGAGGTGTGTGAGCGTGGTTGGTAGGCGCATTGGGAGGACGAGTCTGGGAGCTTGCTCTACCGCGACAACAGCACCATGCGTGACCGCATTGCGAACAAGGCGGATCCCCGGCAGCAGACGGCCACCTGCACTATCGTCACGTCTTCGCTCGTATTCGGAATCAACGGCGCGAAGCTGCTCGTCGAGCGCGCATGCCCAGAACGCAGAGGTGCCGACCGCTGAAGCGCCGTCAAGGGTGTTGTTCGTGTTCTCGAGGAAGACGAGCGCGTCGCGAAGACCGCTCAGGCCGACGTGGATGTTGGTGGTCATATCGAGGGATCCTCTCGCAGCGTTGCCGCATCGCGATAGCCAGTTCCGCGGAGCAGCGACCAGCGGGCGGACGGCTCAGCTTGAATAGCCACCGTGATTGAGCTGTTCAACTAACTTCCTAATGACTTCGACGGCAGCCGCAGGTCGATAAGATCACGCGATCTCGACGTAACGATAGAAGTTGAACTTGGTAGCAAGCGTCATTGGCCGGAGTCGGCCGTGCTCGCGTGACCAGACGGATTCCAGGCGCCGCCAAACCAAACCATCCTCACGTTATGATATGCGGATGACTGGCACCCCAACACCCGGAGACGTCGCCCGCCGCCAACCTGCCGAACTCGGTGAAGTCACCGAGGGCCACGCCGAACGCCTCCGGGCGTTCGCCTTCTTCCACTACCTCGCTCCTCACGGAGCCGTAGTCACGCTCGAGCCCGGACAACTGGGTCGGCTCGCGTGGCAGGAGACGCTGCAATCGCTTGCTGATCTTGCCGAACCGGAGGAATGGACCGGCTCAAACCCGACCGGTCGCCCCCTCCCGATCCTCGACAGCTTCCTCAGCTACACGTATCGGCGCCTGGTGATGGAGGACAAGATCGCCGTGACGCCCGACGGGGAGCACGCTGCCTTCAACACCGGCCTTCTCACGCCGTATGCGGAAGAGATCTTCGGCTTCTTCCGAAGGAACCAGCGCGAAGGTGCACAGCGCTGGTACTTCGTTGGCTGGCTGCCCGAGTCGCACAGGGACGTCCTCCGCCACTTCGGCGAACCGCCGCAGATGGCTGAGTACGTTACCGCTGCGTCGGAGCTTGTCTATGACTGGCGACGGGAACTGAAGCTTGCGTACGACCACATCCTTAGCGACAACATCGAACGGTTCCCCCCAGCGATGGCCGCCCAGCCGGCGCGAGCGAGGCAATCGCTCGACGCCGCGATTCAGATGACGTTGCGGCGCGTTCGCCGCAATCACAAACTCGTAATCCCGCAGTGGTACCCCCGTTTCGGAGACGCGGGGGCGCAGTTCCTGATGCCGCTCGACTTGACTGGCGACGGCGACGCAGACCTGGCCCTCGTTGTCTCAGCCGTAGGCGATCGGGCGTACCGCGGGCACACGGTGCTCACGCTCGATATGGCGTACACCAATGCCCGTCTCGTCGCCCGTCCCGAGAGCGAGTGGTTGGCGCCGAGCGCTTCGGCGCATCCCGCCGCGGACGAAGCGTATGAGGGCGACAAAGAGTTGCCCGCGTAGCAGCACGCCGAGCGTGCGCTCTACCCATCGCCGCTGTCACCCCACGCGTCCGTCGCGAGGGTTGTTGCGGAAAGACGGAGAGACGGGATTGGGGGCACGTGTCTCTCCGGCTGGGCGGGACGACGTGTTGAGGGGGGGACAACGCCCCCGCGCTCGGTTCAAGCCTAACGCTCGCGTGCCACGCCGTGTCCGATCGGCAGGAGGGGGGACAGGGGCCTCTAGGCACATGCTCGCCTTTCGCTAGAGTGGGCGGGATGGAGCCGCTGCAACGAGTGACGTTGCCAACAGTGCAGGTACTGAACGTGCTGCTGTGCGCTGAAAGCCGATCTGGGGATTGGTGATCGTTCAGCAGACCGGGCGTCCGGCCGGAACGGTTTACCCGCTACTCGGTCGCCTCGAACAGATGGGCTGGTTGACGTCTCGCTGGGATGACGACCAGGCCAGGCGTGGCCCGCGCCAGCGCTTGTACGAATTCACGAGGTCTGGTCGACAGGCCGCTGTGAATGCCGCGGCGGCGAGGTCGCCCGGCTGACACGAGTACGCGGACACGGAGCGTTGATCTCACCGCATCAGAAGCCTGCGAGCGATTTCGCAGTCCAGTTGCGGGTCTCGGTCGATGCGTCTCCGCTTCAACGTGAATGCCGTTTGCGGGATTACGACGAGACGGATGTCGTGATCTGCCAGGGCTTCCGCTCTTCGCGCATCGTAGAGGCGGCGTTGCTCACGCCGCGTGACCCCGGACACGGTTTGACGGGCGTCAAAAAGAGGCACCGCGTCGGTGTGCTGACGCTCGTGGAACTCCACGGCGATGTTCGCTTCGGGCCAGTAGCCATCGACAGGGAGTGCCGACCGCCGTCCAGTGCGGGGTGAGAGGTCGCCTCGTAGCCAGTCGAAGCGCTTCTGCCGCTCGGACTGCTCCCGGAGCACCTTGTCGCACAAGCCGAGCACGTAGTACTCATCACTGGCGCGCCGATCACCCATGAACCCGCTCCACTCCAATCATCCTCGTGCTCCGATCGGCTGGGGGCTCAAGCCCAGGACCCTTCGGAAGCGGCCGTTTCGTAGGCGTCCTCCCAGCCTCGGCCGAGACCTACTCGTGCGTACCGCTCTGGATCCGCTTGTGCGACGTCTAGCTCCTCCTGCAGACGACGCTCCGACTCCCACGGATCGACGGCCCACTCCTGTATACGGGCGAGTGCCCGATCCTGCCACTTGTCTCGATACTGCACCGCGAGGTCGTCCGCGTGGAAGCGGTACTTCTGGGCTGCACCACCCGGGAGATCGTGGGCCGTCAGCGCGTAGAGGAGGGATGCGCCGGGAACGGCGCTAACGCCTAATGCTGCTGCAGCTTCACGACCAAGTCGCAGCGCGGCTGACTCTGGCGGCGGCGGTCCGTCAAGCGGACGGGTCACCATCGCGGATATTCCATGAGGCCGCGAAACGTGGAGCCACTCGATCAAGAGGCATCCTTCCGCCGCAGCTTCGCGCAAGACGTCCTTCCGGCTCTCCTCTCGGTCGCGTCGGTCTTCGTCTGCTCGGCGCGCCAGCTCGCTGTCCTTCGCGAGTTGCGTTGCCTGACGGTTGATTCGCAGCGCAGCGATTGCAACGACGACACCCGCCCCTCCAGCGGAAGCCGGGATGACCAGCTCCGTCCACACGTCCCACGCAGAAATTGCCACGGGGCCAGTCTGCCGCGCGTGCGAGCCTCGAACAGGCCGACCTCGAATCGTTCCGCAACCGACTACCGTAGGAAGATGACCGGCGCCACGACCTCGGCTCTGCTCGAAGCGCTCGGCCCACAATCCGCAAGCGACTCGCTCGCTAGCCAGCGAGCACGATTCCATCAGTCGTGGTTCCGGGCGAGCGTGTTGAAGGTGGAGTACGGAGCGTCAAGATCCACGCGCGGTCGTCTCTCTGGGGCGGTTCTCGACGAACTGAGCGGAGCAGCCGGACTGAACTTTGTCGACACCGTCACACACTTCGCGTTCCTCGCACGCCACGCAGAAGGATGGGGCGTAGACCCAGTGCAAACGTCTCGGCACTTGGTCTCAAGTCAGGCCCTCATGTTCAACATCTTTGCCCCGCTCCTGCAGCGACCGGACCACTTTCTGGAGGTGCTGTCGTTAGCGTGCGGGCGATCGGACCTCGTCGAGCTGGTCAGCTTCGCCTACGAGTACGCCCCATCCAACCGGGGTGATTACCTGAACGACATGACCCGCATCGACGCGATTGCTCGAGTGAGGACGACGACGGCGTCGGAGACGATCGCCTTTGAAGTGAAGTACGTCGATCGATTCAACTCCCGAGTACTGGATCTACATGCCAACCCGAACTATGAGATGCTCCAGCGCACTCGCCGCTGCTGGCGCGACGTGGAACTGGTTTGTGCCGTCCCTCGACTCAATCAACTCACGCGCGTGCATGCGTTGGCAGCTAGCATCGCGGCCCAACACGGCGACGAGCGGTTGACCCTGATCGGACTTCACCGATCTGCCGACGTCAATGCCGGCTCGATTCTGCGGGAGTACGGCTCCCACGCGACGGACACTATCGTTCCAGTGACGATCGATGCTTGGGTCTCAGCGATGTCGGCAGTCGTTGGAACGACAGCGTCGCAGCTGGCTGAGCGGTATCTGCGGTACGAACACAGCGAAGCGCTCTGGCGGGAGTTCCGCGGCCACTCGGCGTGACGCGAGCACGCTCAGAGGCTGACGTCGCTGTCCGATGCGCAAATCGGTGTTAGCGCTGCGCTCAGTAGCTCTCGAATACGTTCTTCGGCGAAGGTCATGTTGCTCGGCAGGAACGGCAGCGCCCCGACACGGACAGAGCGGATCGACTGCGCCAGCTTTGCCGACTCGAAGCCGTCAGCATCCCTTGCGTCGAGCGGAAACAGCGCGACCGCCTCCGCAAGCTCCAGCTGACCGTTTGCCGCAATCGCATCGCGGTAGCGGTGCAACGCGTTAATCGCATCGGCCGGTGGACCCGGCTGCCCATACTGATTCACGTATGCAGGGGACGAGTCGACCCGGTATTTCGCGTCGAACACGATGACGCGGTTGAATTCGTCGCCGGTCACCTCCACCACAATGTCTGGCTTATGGACGCCAGTCGGTCGGCTGTAGATCGGGTTGTAGAGCACCCGCACTGTTGCGTTCTGGGTCCGGAAGCGCACCGCGCTGGCGTGTCCCTTCGCCAGATTCACACGCCACCCGGCTTCTGAGAGCGTGACGAGGTCCGCCAGATCTGGCTGCGCATCCAGAGATGATCCGATGATGCGCACCACCGAGAGGAAGCACCACATCTCATAGAGGTCGTGAACGTCTACCACTGACAGCTCGACGGCGCCGCGGTCCACCGTCAGTGCTTGCTTCAGCTCCAACAGGATCCGCGTCGCGTCGGCGTATCCGATGCCCGTCGTCAGCTGCAGCGAGCTGAACCCCGCTGGGACGGCTCCACCATGCTGGAGCACCGGTAAGCCGAGGAGTTCGCCGGCCTGCTCATGCAGGTCTCGTAGCTCCTGCAGCTCTTGCGCTAGCCGAACCGAGTAGCCGTACCGGGCTTGGCTCCGACCGAGCTGCTCCCGCACTTGCCTCGCCACCACGGCGAGGCCGTGGTGCAGCGCGTGTACCTCCCGGCTCAACCAGCGGTGCTCCGGAGTGTCCAGAGACGCCACCGATGAGCGGGCGGGGAGGAAGGTCCGGATCTTCCCGAACGATGCTGCTGTCTGCCAGGCTCCCCTGCCCGTACCACGGCCGATTGCGCGGATTGCTTCTCTGTCCGACCCCTTTACGTGAGTGGCGCGCTTTTCACTTACGGCTCGTTGCAGTGCGTGCTGTGGTTGTCGCTGCACCAGCCGCAGTGCGACGCCGAGGTCGGCTATGCGGTTCCGCACCAGCGTCGCCCAGCCGACCGTTGAGGGGTTCGCCCCCTGCTTCGCACTGCCGAGGCGGTGCGTGGCGCGAAGATACTCGAGCACGAGCGCTTCATGCATCTGGCGTGCCGCGAGCAGCATCGCCTCGTAGTCGCTCTCATAGTCGACCTTGGTAGGTCGAACGTCGAGCCGGATTGAAACTCGCGCTCGTCCTGTTGCAACGACGAGTTCTACCTGGCCAACCTGACGGTGGAAGTTGACAGGGCCTGAAACGATCGGGCCGAAGGGCTCGACGCGCGCGAGCAAGAGCGGATCTCGGGCCCACAATCGTGGTGGCACGCCATCATCGGATGATGCTCGCAGCGTGTACTCGACATCCTCGTACAGTGCGAGAGCGGAGCGCTCCACGATTTCGACTCCGCCGACTCGAACCGCGGTGGCTCCAACAACGTCAAGCTTCGTGGGCGGAACGCCCTTGGCGTGCGCGAAGTGGCGGGGCGCCGCGCTGATCGCGAGAAGAAGGCCGTCGGCTTCTACTTCAAGGATCGTGCTTCCCATCGGCGTCAGAGCCAGTAACTGGTGAAGCCAGTTCGACGCAGCCGCTGCAGCATTACGTCGAGCCGCTGCGCGACCAGCGGGAAACCGGCCGTTCCACCGCCGACTGTCGCGTCGTCGCTTCGGTCGGGTGTGGCCCACTCGAACAGCTGCTCGAGGACATCTTCGAGGTCCGCAGCTGATCCCTGCAGTCGCGGCAGCACCTTCATCGTCAGGGCGAGATCGAGCGGGTCTATCTCATCGCCCGCTGCTGCCACGAACTGGTCGCTGTAGTCGGCGGCGGCGAGGCAGAACAGCGCGATTTCATCGCGAACGCGGTACCCAATTTGCAGCTGTGCTTGCATCAGCGGTCGGTTGATCGCAACGAGGGTCGAGATCACCCGGCTGACGATGGCATCGTCCGGGCTTGGGTACGCGGCGAGACTTGCGCTTGCCACTTCCCACATTGATCTCGGCCAGACACTTGTCGGCACGTCGCTGGCGACCTGAGGGAGGACTTCGAGGTCCACCTCGGAGAACTCGATCACGAACGCGCGATCGAGGACCTTCTTGGAGAACCCGAAGGTGGACTCGTCCATGTTCACGGAGCCGACGATGCACAGGTTCCGTGGAAGACCCACGGACCCCCAGTCGGTTTCGTCTTGGGTTGGGGCGTCGGGCAGCAGCGGCTCCGAGGTGTACGGACCATCGCCGATGTGCCGGTCTTCAATCCGGCTGAGTACCTCCGCGAGGTAGTACTCGACGCGTGCGAGGTTCATCTCGTCGAGAACGAAGAAGTGCTGCTGGTCAGGGTCTGCCGCCGCCGCAGCGCATGCTCGAAGCAGCGAGCCCGGGACGAAGGTGTTGTCGATGCGTGTGTAGCCGAGTAGCTCGGTGCTGTCGTTCCAGTCCGGACGTACGGGCACGATGGTGGCGTGCGCGCCGGTGGCGTCGGCGACGAGTCGAGGGAGTTTGGTCTTGCCGGTGCCGCTGATACCGGCCAGGATCACGAACGGCTTCGTACGAACCGCCGTCATGAACGCCGCGATCTGCCACGGCCTGAACGTGAACCCGGCATCGTCGATGCTCGTGACGAGGGCGCTGAGGCCTTCGTCAAGTTCCTTTGGAGCGGCCAGTGCCGGCGTCGACGCTCGGGCGGGGGCCGATGTCGCTGCTGGCGGCGGCGGTAAGTAGCTGTCCGAGCCTGCTGGGCTGTCCGCGAGTTGGTCGGGCAGGAGGAATTCCCTTGCCGCCGTGACGTCGTCGAACAGCGCACGCACCTCCGCGTCGTCGACGGAGTGCGCTGCACGGAAGTACGTCGTCAACGTCGACGTATTGCGTTCAGCTGCCCATCCGGGGACCGTTTCCAGGTCGGTGAAGCGCAGCCACCACGCCGCAACGTCAGTCAGTCGAGCAGGCGTACCGGGCTTCGCGTCGGTGAAGTGTCCCCGCAGCACGTCGGCTGGCTGCGGTTCCCATCCGAACGTCATCGGACTGATGTTCGGGATACGCCGGAAGGGGAAGTCAAGCAGGGCTTGATTGCCGTTGACGCTGTCGGACGGACCGTTTGAGTTCCACTTGACCTTGCGGTAGCCCTGAGTCTTGGTCTTCGTGCCAATCGGCACGAAGTAGCTCCATGGGTCCTGGGGCTGATCGAGACGAGCCCATTCCGAGATGGCCTCCTGAAAGAGTGGCGCGCCGATACCGGTGACCACCTCGTACCGACCTGTCCGCTCGTGCTCGAGGGTGGCCGCACGCTTGAAGATGAAGTAGTCGCAGGCCCTGCTGGCGAGCGAGGAGGCTTGCAAGCGCTGCACGACGTCTCGAAGGTACGACGCCGACAAGTACTCGCTCACGAGCCCCCCTTGAGTTCTCAGACCGTCATGTCGCCGTCCGCGATCGCGCGAAGGCGGTCCTCCGCAATCTGGCAGTATTCCTCGCTGAGGTCAATTCCGATCGCTCGTCGACCGTGCTTGCGAGCGAAGGTCATGGTCGTCCCCGATCCGTTGAAGGGGTCCAAAACGACACCATCATTCGGGACGGTCGCAAGCACAGGGATGCGCACCAGCTCCTCCGAGAACGAGGCGCGGTGCTTCGTGCCCCCAGCAGACTTCGCTGCACTCCAGGTGCTCAGCGGCGGCAGGATGCTGCCGGATGGCATCGTGCGGCCTACGGGGTGCCGGTCGTAGTAGTACCAGCGGCTTTTCGTGAAGTGGAACACGTACTCGTGTGACGCTGATGATCGATCTCGAACCTGGTCGGGGACGGGATTGGGCTTGATCCAAACGTTGTCGTTTCGGACCAGCCACCCCTCGTCCTGCAGTGCAATCGCGAGACGGTGTGGGATCAGAAGCTGCTGCTTGGGGCGCGCCCATCCGCCATCGCCGGGACGGTCCTGTGGGCGGACACCGAAGCGACGCGCGCCCTGCTTTGCTTCGACGCTCTTGTGTGCCCCCTTGCCGCTCCAGTAGGTATCTCCGATGTTGACCCAGAGCGAGCCGGTGTCCTTCAGCAGTTGGAAGCACAGGTCAAAGACTTCGACGAGATGTGCGATGAACTCACGAGGATGCGCTTCGAGTCCGAGCTGACCGTCCACCCCGTAGTCTCGCTGCCCGTAGTACGGCGGAGAGGTCACGATCGCGTCGACCTTGATGCCGGAGTTGATGAGCTGGCGAAGGCGCTCCTTCACGTCTCCGAGGAGCAGCACGGAGCGGTCATCGGCGAACGGAGCGTTCTCCCGGACCGCGTCCGACGTGAACAACTCCTGAGGTGTGGCTTCCGGCGAGAGCGCCCGGTTTGCCGGGGTCAGCTTGAGGCGTCCGTCGCGCATCGACTGGCTGTGCGGAGGGACGACGAAGTTCTCAGCGGTCAAAGTCATCTTCTCTCCAGCCGGTACTGATGCCAAGGTGGCGTTGAGCGATCGCGATGTCTTCCAGGCGCATGATCTGGTCGCCTCGAAGCACGCCAGCGAGACGGTCGTACTTCTGGCCCGAGAGAGTGGCGTACTCGCGGATGGAGCCGCACTGCCGCTCCGCCTGGTCGCGGATCTCGTAGGCGATGAGGTGCTGCAAATGAGCGGCGCCAAGCTGGTCCGCATTGACCTCGCTCACGTCGCGCCAGCGGAGGCGCAGCGCTCGACCGAACCCTCTGGGTTCCAGCGCAAGTGTTCGCGGTTGATACCGCGGACTGGTCATCGCTGCCTCATGGTCCAATGGTAGCAGTGTGAATCTCGCGGGAAGTACTGCTCCCATCTGCCATGAATTAGCCAAAGGACCAACTCTCGTTCCACACAGCTGAACGTGCGGCCCGAGATCCGGGTCAGTCACAATTGTGGGGTGAGTGATGAGCTGTCTCTGTTCGATGATCCCGACGTCCGGCCTGCGCAACCTGCGCCGATGACCGACTCTCAGCGCCTTGCGATCCGCAGCGCGTTCGCGCGGCTGGGGATCTCGACAGCACGAGAGCAGTTCGATGTCGTCGAAAAACTCACCGGTGAACGCATAGCGGCGGTCAGCGATCTCACGGAGACCGCGGCTCAGTCACTGATCTACGGCCTTCAGAGCAAGGTGCGCCATGCTGGGCGCGCGAATACGGGTAACTCATGGGCGGACCGTGATGAAGACACCTGGATCGACAAGCTCTGAGCCAGGTGGCACGCTTCGGGTGAGAACACGCAGCCAGCTTCCTCCGCAGGGCAGTGGCCGTCGCCGAGAAAACCGAGAGACGATCGGGATGCAGCGGTCCGACGCCGCTCGATAGCCGATCGGCTACCGGACGGGTTGCGAGTGTCAGCGAGCATGATTCATCGAACCGCGACAGTGATTTCGGCAGCGGCATCGGTCAGAGTCTGCCCGTCGCCGACGCGTATCGCGCGCGTGCCGACTGCTTGAGCTCCGGCGATCTCCGCAATCGGGTTGTCGCCAAGCATCCATACGTCCTCACCAGCGCTGGTGAGCTGAAGCGCGTACTGGAAGATGCGGGGGTTGAGCTTCTCAGCGCCAATCAGCGCGCTTGTCACAGTCGTGTCGACCACTGGCCCCAACCCGAGCGCAGTCGCGAGTGCGGGGAGCCCTGGTGCGTGGTTGCCGAGGATCACGTTTTCTCTTGCGGCGTCAGACGCTCGCCAGGCGAGGTGGTGGCTGTACCGCCGCGTTTCGGATACCGTGCAGAGTAATTGACTGAGGGGATCCCAATGCCTGTCACGCCACTTGAAGCCGCGACGGACGTCTTGGACCGAGCTAAAGCCCTGCTCGCGCTCGAGACCTCAACGACTGCGGAAGACGTGCGTACAGACATCCGTCGGCTGGCCCGGTCGATGGCCTCAGCCTCGATCGATACTTTCCTCCACTGGCGTGTGGCTCGAGTAGATCTGTATGCACCGCTTCCCAAGGAGCTGCGCAAGCTAGATATCCCGTTCGGAGACCTCAGCGCGATGGCGCGTGCTGACGTGCTTGCGCGCCAGCAGAACGTTGCGAACAAGCCGATCGTGAAGGCTCGTAACGTTCTTCGCGAGCGCATCATCCGTGACACTTACCAGTCGAGCCGGGGCGTAGAGACCGCGTTGAAGATGTGTGGTGTCTCGGACTGCTGGAGCAAGCTCGGCTCAGACCTAGGGGAGAAGAAATCGGACATCATTGACCATTTGAACACATTGGCGCATCGCCGTAATGCAATTGTTCACGAGGGTGATATCCAAAGGAAGTCAAAACCTCACCACATTACGCACCAACCACTGAAGCGTACGGAGATTGACAACGAGCTCGCATGGGTGCGTGATTTCGTGGAAGCTATGAGTCGAATCGTCTAGTTCGCGGATCAGCAGGCGAGTCTAGGCCCGGTCCGATGGAAGCCGAAAGCAAGCTGACCTGCGCCCCGTGCGCCCCGATGCGCTAGGTGTACTGCCCAGGGAGGTTGGTCAACCGAGTGATCGGTGACCGGTTCCCGATGGCGGTGTGGGGCCGGTGGTGATTGTAGTGATGCAGCCATGCCGGGAGGGCGTTCCGGCGGGCGTGCTCGGTCGGGTAGTGCCGTGAGAACGCCCACCCGTCGGCGAGGGTGCGGTGGAAGCGTTCGATCTTCCCGTTGGTCTGCGGCCGATAGGGGCGGGTCTTCTTCGGCGTGATCTCCAGCTCAGTGCAGGCCTCGCGCCAGGCGTGGGACTTGTAGGCAGAGCCGTTGTCGGAGAGGACCCGCTCCACCCGGACACCGCGTGCGGCGAACCACGACACGGCCCGCCGTAGCACCCCGATCGCGGTCGCTGCTTTCTCGTCGTCGTGGATCTCGGCGTAAGCGACGCGGGAGTGGTCATCGATCACGGTGTGCACGAACGCGGTCCCGATCAGCGGGCCGCGATGCTTGCTGCGGCCCTTACCGGGCGTTGCTGACCGGTTCCGCCCACCTTGCTGTCGGCCGACGTAGCGCCAGCCGCCGCCATCGGGGATGTTGCCGAGTTTCTTCACGTCGACGTGGATCATCGCGCCCGGACGTTCGTGCTCGTAACGGCGCACGAGTTCGCCGGTGCGGATGTCGATGTGGTGCAGCCGGTTCACCCGACAGCGGGTCAGCACGGCGTGCACTGTCGAGGCCGGCATGCCGAGTTGCCCGCCGATCCCAACGGGACCGAGGCGCTTTCGCCAGCGAAGTGCGACGACCTTCTTCACCAGCTCAGGGCGGGTGCGGTTCGGGGACCGGTGCGGACGGGACGAGCGGTCATGCATGCCCTCGGCGCCCATGGCCGCATACCGGTCGGCCCAGCGCTTCGCGGTCGGCCAGGACACGTGGAAGAACAGGGCTGCGTGCCGGACTGGCCAGCCGTCATCGACGATCAGACGACCTATCCGGAGGCGTTGGCGTGGTGTCAGGGCAGCGTTAGCGTGGGACACGAGGACCTCCTGCGGAGAGTGTGTGAACTAGACAGCTCCACTCCACTGCAGGAGGTCCTTCTCACATCCCAACGACTACAGCGAGTCGTCGCAACACAACCAACGTCCCTGGGCAGTACAGCTAGGCGCGCACAGCGGATGGGGTGCGACTGAAGTTCGCTTTGGTGCTACACGAAAACGAGAGGCGACGCAGGCTACTGCTACGTGCGAACAGCTCAGCCTGACCGGGACGCCGTTGCGGGAAGGAGCGTGGCCGCCAAAGAGCCCTCGCTTCGCCCCTATGACGTTTGCCGTCGGGATCGGTTCGAAGCCCACCCCGGTGAACGCAGCAACCCCAGTGTTTCGTGGAGCACGTCGGCGAGCCGTCGACATAGATGGTACGCAAGTGTCATCAACCCGCCTCGATAGTCAAGCGGCGGTGAGCCATTAAAGCTCCAGCACGTTAGCTGCCTCGCCGCGTTTGCCTTCTAGAGGGTACGCGAGCAGTAGCACACAGCGTCTCGGGTGACAGCAATTCCCCATTGAAATCGTCCGGGGCGGATCCGAACGAAGACCCTGACGTCGCGACGGATGTCGATTCTTAGGAAACAGACGCGCTGCTGCCGGCGTCTGCATCGAGTTCCGGCGTCGGCAGATCCCCCTTTTCGTCTTCATCGAGCGACTCGAGCGCCTCACCCAACGCAGGGATCTGAGCCGTCATCGGTTCGGTGAACCAGTACCCGTCGTCCCGACGCTCGATCGCGCGTACATCAAGATGCTCGTATGGGAGCACTGGACGACCTGAGATGGACAACCCATCTTCCGTCCGCACTGCGAAGTGCTCGACACGAATCGATCGATACACTTTTGCCACCTGGATCGGCCCTCCGACTGAGGCCTCCTCCAGCGACGCGTCCTTCGTCTGCCGGTACAGGTACTCAAGCGGGTGGTAACCGAGCGGTCCGGAGATCGCGCCCCGGTTGTAGTCGCGCGCAAGTAGCCCCTGCAGTCGCCAACCGCCATCACCGATCTGGGTAAAGATCGTTCCTCGTCCTGGGGCTCGGAGGGCCTGAGGGAGCTGTTGCGGCGAAGCGATTCCAACGAACCGCCACGCCGTTCGGTCAAACGCGTAACGGTAAGCACGGAAAGCGTTCTTTTTCCAAGACCATCCGGCGAGCAAAAATTCGCAGTGAGGCGGTTCCTTCGACGCTGGCCCCTTGGCCTCGTCAAGGACCACGTTCAGAACACTCTCGAGGTGCTTGGCGAACTGTGGAAGGTCCAGCGTCCTTAAGGAGGAGCCGCTGTATGAGCGGGTCGTCGCTACTGCCTGGAATACGAGCGGCAGGGCTCGCCACGTGTGCCCCGCGAACGCCAGGACGGCATCGTCCCGACCGATGTCAAAGATTTTGGCGCAAGCATCCCACTCCTCGCCTCCGCCTAGCCGACTGTCGCTCGCGACCACCATCTCGGAGCGCTCGCCAACTCGACGTTCCCAGGCTGCAACCGAAGTCATGCCGACAACCTATCGCGCAAGTTCCTCCCGGTTCAGGAGGCGCAGCATGTGTACTTGGCCTCAAAAGAAGGCGGCTCGGGACAAGTTCGCTCAACTCCTCATGCCTGGTGTCCGGTTCCGCGGAGACAGCTAACCACTTACAGCTGATGTCCGCCTTCGCCCTGCGTTTGAGTGAGGATCCTCTAGCGGTCGGCTACTCCGGTGTTTCCGCACGTCGAACCTGAGCTATTCGGCGCGGTCGCATCAAATGGGGTCGTCTTTGTCTCACTCGTCTTCGCCCGCCGCCCACGTCTCAGCTATGAACTCGGTGACGGTTACCGTCGCGTTGAAGAACAGTCGAGCGTGACGACGCTCAGCCGGGCTCGCTTCCGCGCGGCCGTGGCCAGTTCCCATCGCGTTGCGCGCTTCAGAGATGTTCTTGACGACGGAAGACAGGTTGCGAAGAACCTGCTTCACAGCCTCAGAAGCCCGCGAGTCCCCCGGGACCGCGTTCGAATGGATGCCTAGTCGACGCGACACCTGGCCGTACAGTGCTGGGACATCATCTCGATCGCTGTACTGCTCTCCGAACCGTTGAAGGACTAGCTTGAGTTGGGACTCGATCAGCTCTTTGCAATGAGCAATCGCGGCCGCGGGGTCGGTCTCGATGTCACGGCGGAGACGCCCAAGCTGCTGATCTAGGACGAATCGATCTACCACGTCAGGGGCTGTCAACTCAATGCGGCTCGGATCGTGAACACCCATACGTCGCCGGTACGCGTAGTAGATGCTCTCGCCGACATGGTGGTCGTCGATGAACTCCCATCCGGTGGGAGCCAACACAGTGTTGTACTGCGCGGCCATCAGCGCGGTGACAGCAGGGTCCGGTTGGGTCCTCGGCCGCAACGTGTTCAGCAGGAACTTCAGGAACTCCTCATCCGAGCAATTCCACAAGTTGAACCGCGGATCGCCGAAGACCCAGTCGTCGTCCCAGTCGCGGTTGCGTACCTGATGCTGATGGATGTCCTCGGCCGCAGTGGGGTACGCCGCACGGCCATCAGTTGAGGGCATCTGACGGAGGTCATACAGACGAGCGAGGAACTTGTCTTCGTCTTCCTGGCCCGCCCAGTGATAGCCGGTCTCAGACATCCAAGCGGACAGCTCAACTCTTCGTTCACGGTCGATGAGGTTTAGGGATGGCACGCGCTGACCCTATATGGAACGGCTCGCAGCAGTGCGAAACCCGCTCCTGTCCAAACTGGCTGAGCGGGATGAGCCCCCTATGCCCGCGAGTGGTTTTCCGGCGACCGTCGTCCACCGGCCAGCGGCGGACCGCCAGCGCGCTGAGCGTCGGTGGGCCCCACATAGCCCGTCCGATCGGATTCTCACGGACCTGCCTCTAAAGGACGCCGCTATTCGTCAGGCAGATCGCTTCAGCTCGGGAGGTTGTGGCGGAGGTCGTAGCCGGTGTCGGCGAGGAACTGCAGCCGGTCGCGGACCTCCTGCAGGGCTGCGGCGTCGTCGTCGTTGCGCATGTCGGCGCGGAGGAGCGTGTTCGCGGTGATGATGTCATCAGTGCGGTCCGTGTAGCCGGCAGCCGCTGCGGTGAGAACGACGGTGGGATCGGCGGGCCGGATGAGCTCGGTGCCGGCGAAGCCGATCGTGTCGGGTTGGAAGCCGAGCGCGACCATGTCGACTTCCTGTTCGGTGAACGCGACGAGCCGGTACGGCATCTCTCGCTTGCTGATGGCGGGGTAGCCGGGGCGGTCGGAGATGGCGCGGCCAGAGATGCGGCATCCGACGCTGATGAGCCGTTCCGCTTGCTCGACGAGCGGCAGGTCGGATGTCCACCGGGTCCGGGTGCCGCCTGGTCCGGGGTAACAGGCGATCGCGAAGGCCACGAGTCCGCCCACCTGGCGTGATTCCCAACCGATGTCGGTGCGGTGCACGCGTTTCCCGAGGCGTGCGAGCGCGTCGTCAACCTGTCCGGGAGCCAGCCCGGCCCGCACCAGCGCTTCGAAGGTGGAGCCGTTGACGGCAAGTATCCGCGCGACGGCGAAGGCGACGTAGATGGGGGCGGCGTCCTTCCACCGCTCCTTCGTCCCGAGGGCTTGTCTGCCGTCGAGCCAGACGCGTCGCCGGTCCACGTCGACCAGCAGGACCGCCGCCGTCTGCTCCGCGAGCGCGATTTGCGTGGCAGTGACGGTCCGCGGTGCCAGGAGGAGCAATTCCGCGTCGTTCGGGTCTTCGTCGCGGGGGCGCTGGGTCAGCGTTGGGAAGCGTGCGCGGCGGCCGTCGGCGAGGCGGATCGTGTCGTACGTCTCGACGACCGCGCGAAGCCCCGCGCAGTTTCAGGACGGTGAGGGTGTCGGTGAGGTCGGTGGTGTCGCCGAGCCCATACGGCATCGTGATCTGCGGCTGACCTGTCCCGGGTTTCCCGGACGCTCTCTTTGTGTTGATCATGCCGCGGTTTCGGCGGCGGTGTAGAGGTTCTCGAATTCGATGGGTGAGTAGTAGGCCAGCGCGGAGTGGCGTCGGGTGGGGTTGTAGAACGCTTCGATCCACTCGAACATCGCCGACGCGAGCTCGGCGCGGGTGGGCCAGTCGCAGCGGTCCAGGAGCTCGATCTGCATCGAGCCGAAGAGCGACTCCATCAGCGCGTTGATGCTCCTATAGTTGTCAACTCGCGATCTCGCCGGTCGCCGGGTTCGCTTTAACGAGGTGATAGACCTCGCGGATGACGTATCGCTTCAGGCAGCGGATGATGTCGCGTTTGCTCTTGCCTTCTGCGGTGCGGCGTTCGACGTAGCGGATGGTGGGCTCGTGGAACCGCATCCGGACGATCACGGTGCGATAGATCGCGGCGTTGAGCTGACGGTGGCCGCCGTGGTTGATGCGATGTCGTCCGCTGGTCATCCCGGACCCGGTCGGGACGGGGCTGATGCCGGCGAGTTTCGCGAATGCCGCCTCGGAACGGATCCGTTCGGGATTGTCGCCGGCGACGATGAGGATCTCGGCGGCGGTGTCGGCGCCGACGCCGAACCGGTCGAGGAGGTCCGGCGCCACGGCCCGGACGAGGTCCTTGATCATCTGTTCCAGGTCTGCGGCCTCGGCGTGGAGAGCTTGCCAGCGGCGGGCGAGGCTGCGCAGCGCGTGCCGGTTGGCGTCATCGACGGTGTCGATGCCGCGCGGTCGGAGTGCGGCGAGGTGTCGGGCGAGCATCTTGCGGGACTTCCCGGCCATCTGCTCGCGGAGGTCGTCGCTGGAGTGCACGAGCATGGCTTTCAGCGTGATCATCGTCGAGGAGCGGTCCTTGACCGCGGTGTCGTGGACGACCTTGAGCTGCCGGATCATCTCGACGGCGCCGTCGGCGGTCTTCGGGACCGCGGTGGCGAAGCCGGCAAGTACCGAGCGTGCCGCGTTCTCGGCGTCGAGGGTGTCGGACTTGCCGTTCAGCCGTCGCAGCCGCCGGTCGGGACGAGACACTTCCACGACCTCGTGACCGTTCCGGCGGAGAAACGACGCCAGTGCGGAGCCGTACGAGCCGGTGCCCTCGATGCCGAACGCGATGATGCGCCCGAACGACGCCGCCCAGTCCAGCAGCCGCTGGTAGCCGCCGTGATCCGTCGGGATCGTCAGCGAGTCGAGGATCCCGCCGACGGGGTCGATGACCGCGGCGACGTGAATGTGTTTGTGGGTGTCCACGCCGATGACGACGTGACCCGATCGTGCCGGTGCTTCCGGTGCCATGCTGTGCTGCCTTCCTGCCGGTCATCGTGAGGTTCACGCTGTCGCCGGCGGGTGGACAGGACTGTCATGGGGACGCTCGCAAAGTCAGCTCCAGGCTCCTATCAGGTCACGCCCGACCGGCGGCAGTGCTTCATACGCCGCCCGGCCGGGCGGCCGACAGATCAACGCAAAGACACCAGAGGGTCATTCGTAAGCAAGGGTCAGGCCGCCGCGGCCAGGACTTCCAGATCGAGTCTCGACCCAGCAGAAACAGACTGACAGTCATACGCGGACGCGACCTGTCCCATTGAGCCGAGGAGCCCGGCTTCGCGGAGCCGGCTGCCGAATAACCATGACGTGAATTGCGCTCCACGATCCGAGTGGACGATGGTTCCCGTGGGCTGGCGGCGCCAGGTGGCCATCTGGATCGCGTCGACCACGAGTTCGGTGCGGAGGTGGTCCGCGATCGACCAGCCCACGCAGCGGCGGGAGAACACATCGATCACCGCCGCGCAGTACACCCACCCCTCGCCGGTGCGGTGCTGGGTGATGTCGGTGACCCACAGCTTGTCCGGCGCGTCTGCGGCGAACACCCGCTTCACCCGGTCTTCGAACACGGCCGGCAGCCGGCCCGAGCCGCTGGTGCGCCATCTCCGATGATGGACTCCCTGCAGCCCGGCAAGGCACATGAGCTTTTCGACCCGGCCGTGCCCGATCCGGCGCCACTGCCCGAGAACCAGCTCCGCGTGCACCCGACGGACCCCGTAGGTGCCGCGAGAGCGAACATGTATCTCCCGAATCTGGTCGATCAGGTACGCGTCGTCTATGTCGCGGTCCGAGGCACGGCGGGATCGCCACTCGTAGTAGCTCGACGGCGAGACTTGCAGGACCCGGCACGTCACCGCGACGGGCACCCCGTCATCGGCGAGCTCGCGGACGAGCCGGAACCCTATTTTGGGAGCACGTTCTCCCGCGCGAAGTGTGCGCTGGCCCGCTTCAGGATCTCGATCTCCATCGCTTGCACCCGGTTCTCCCGACGCAACCGAACCAGCTCAGCTCGTTCGTCACGGGTCATCCCTTCGGCGCGGCCCTCTTCGACGGCCGCTTCGCTCATCCAGCGGCGCAGGCCCGACTCGCTGATCCCGAGGTCCTTCGCGATCTCACGGACCGGTTTCTCACCCTGCCGGGCAAGCGCCACAGCGCGGCGACGGAACTCCTCAGGCTTCGCAGCAGGCATCACGGACTCCTTCTCCGGGACGATCATCGCCCCAACTCAGGTGTCCGGGAAACCCGGGACAGGTCGCCCCAAACCAAAGCGGGTTCGAGAACCCCAGCACACATCGCGGGCCACAGGGCGAAACGAGACAAGGCTCGACAGCTCCAACTTCGAACACACCGCTCAGACAGCGTGAAGCGGGTCCTCGCTGCTGGACTCAGGACACCTGCCGCAGCCGAGGAAGGGCATGCGCGTCTTACAGGTACTGACAACATCTCAGGAGTGCCCTAGGTTGGCTTTCGTGCACGTACGATTGACTGGGCCGCCAGCTTCCACCTTCACCACCTGCGGGGGTAGGGGGTACCTGAGCCACCCGCATCACAGAGAAGTCGGTCGCGCGTCCGATAAGTCACAGTGGGGAATCCCCGAAGACGATGAGTGCCACGTTTTCTGCGGGCTTGAAGTGCAACACCCGCACGAGATTGCCGCTTCAAATCAGGTCTGGGCAGTGACCGACGACCTCAGTCGCCCATTTGGAACACGCGGTGAACTGCTAGCACGCTTTTTTCCTCCCGCCCTCGGCTCTTCCGACTGGCACGGGCACCCCGTCGGAAAAGAAAGTCCCGGCACAGTCCGCTCCGCACCCCCGGCGGTGATTACGGCTTGGGAGACGGCCGGACTGATCAAGCACGCGCTCGCAAGGAAGCTACGAAAGCAGGCCGTCTGATGACCATTCGCCGCCTTGTTGTACAGATTCCCGGATTATGGGAAGATGCCTGGTTATATCGAGATAACCTCTACGTATGGGATCGCCTAGGTACAATTCTCTCCGTACCTGTAGACCGACTCTCAGGCTTGATCGCTATGGCCAGCGATGAGCACGTTCAAGTCCTAGCTAACCAACTCATTCTTCGAAGCCAGCGCAAGTCTTCCCGAGACTTCAAAGAGATGACGGCACTCCAGTCAGTCAGGCGCGAGCTATTCGCTCCTCTGCAAGGGCAGCCCGAGCTCGTAGTCACCCTCGACGCCTCGATGCTAAGCCCCGCTCCCGTTGAGCGACTGCCCGGCAATGTGACCGACACGGTCGTCTACGGGAATCGACTATTCACGGCAACCGACAGCGGAACATATGAAACCCGACTCGAACCTCGACAGCAGGCCCAACACCAGGTGCCACTGCTGCAAGTAACGGACGCCCCAACCACCTCCGTTGTCGCCGGCGCTGGACAGCTCGCCGCATCCCTCGGCGAGCGGGGTCTCGTGGCCCGCGAGGTTCATTTCGGCGAAGGTGAGGGATGGTACGAAGAAGCCGAGCGTGCCACCGTCAGGCCTCTTGCCCCCTACTCCCGTTCCATTTCCAGCTCGTCAGTGCACCTTCTGAACTACGGCGAGGCTCCTGTACCTGATTTCATCAAAGCCGATAGACCCCGCGCGTCCCGAGGAAGCGACAGTGGAGAAAGAATGGTCACAAAGTACGAGGCGCCTCGACCACTGACTTCTACGCTTACTGACGCCATCGGCGAAGGACTCTCGTTTGGACGCGACGACGTGGAAGTCCTTGGTAATGCGAGTTACCGCCTGCTCGTGCGAGTTCGCGACGAGGTGGAGATTGTCAACATCCAGGCCTTCGATGATCGACCGCTTCGCCTCCAGAAGAAGGACAAGCTGAACCTCTCTCAGGAGAATGCGCGGTCGCTACGGAGCACTATCTCGACGCAAGCTCTAGACTCGGGGTTCTTGGTTGAGCACCTGAATGGCGTGCACGTCTTCGGTACTTTTGGAGCAGTGGAGCTCGCCGACGAAATGATCGTTCAGGCTCGCGCTTTTCCGAACTCGCGACGATATGGCGATACTGTGGCATTAATCCGAGAGGATAGATTGGACCTGATCGGGTTCGTCGACGTTACCCCCTAAGTGGCGAGTTCGGATCTATAATCTCGCATGCTGAACGTATCGCGTGGTCTGGTCGTCATTGTGAGGCGCCCATCGATCGGGCTCGCTCACAGGAACCAAGGTCTTCCCCGGTTCGGCCGGCACGATGGATGGCTCAAAACGGTCTCACGTCAGGTGAGAGGGATCCGATCTCGCTAGGAGGGCCGTGTTCAGGCGCCGCATGGTCTCATCACTGCGAAGGGTGTCTCATCTGGGTTGAGAAACGACACGACCGCACGTTCCGCAATGCGTCCGCGTCGCTGGCACCGGGAGGGTGGAGGCGGCGACACGCGTGGAACACGACGCCTTCGGGGTCCCGGTCCACTGCGTCCGCTCGACGGGACGGGTAGCGCGTCGACAGGAGCAGGGACCGGGAGGGATACACCGCTCGGACCGGGCACGGGCGGGGTCCGGTCCGTCCGGGTGCAGCGGGTACTCCTCCGAGCGTAGGTGTCGGCCGGACGCCCGACAACGTCCCAGCGCGCCCCAGTTCGAGGGCGGCAGGGCACGAACCATGAGGGCACGAACGTAGGATCGAGCCATGACCGCTGCGCCGGAGACCGTGGACCCGCTCGCCCTCGACCGTCAGCTCTGCTTCGCGCTCGCGGCGACATCCCGGGCCGTGATCGGGCTGTACCGGCCGCTCCTCGAGCCGATGGGTCTCACGCATCCGCAGTACCTCGTGATGCTCGCGCTGTGGGAGGACTCCCCCAGGTCGGTCCGGGCGATCGCGCGCGAGCTGCACCTCGACTCGGCGACGCTCAGCCCCCTCCTCAAGCGGCTCGAGGCATCCGGCTACGTCCGTCGTGACCGCAGCCCGAGCGACGAGCGCCAGCTGCAGGTGTCGTTGACGACCGCGGGTCGCGCCCTGCGCGAGCGGGCGCGGGCGGTGCCGCTCGCCGTCGCCGAGCGGCTCGGGTGGCCGGTCGCCCGTCTGGAGGCCCTGAAGGACGACCTGACGGCCCTCCTGTCGGTCGTCGACGACGCCTCCTGACCCGTCGCTCGTGGTCAGGAGGCAGAACAGCGTCGTACACTGATCATTAGGGCACGAACGAACTGGAGGAGCGATGGCGGGTCGATTCGGACGCTGGTACACGCGCTGGAACACGACGCTCATCGAGAAGATGGGGCCGTCGCAGATCGGCGCCGGGCGTCCCGAGGGCCCCGACGACCGCACGGTGGACCGCGCGTGCCCGATCTGCGGCGCGCCCCTCTCACAGCACCGTGTCGAACGCCGCGAAGGGCAGCGGGCATCGTCGACGTTGCACTGCCCCTGACCCGGGCTCAGCCCCTCCCCGGATCCGGACGCAGCCGCTCTCCGAACCGGGAACCGGACCGCGTCAGTCCGTCGTCGCCGCGATCTCGTACGCCTTCGCCGGGATCTGCGTGGCGAATTTCCCGCCGCTCACGTCGATGAGCGCGCCGGTGACGTACCCGGCCGCTCGGCTCGCGAGGAAGCAGACCACGTCGGCCACGTCGTCGGCGGTCTCCCAGCGGCGGAGCGACAGCGTGTCGAGCAGCCGCGCCTGCGCTGCGTCGTCCATGTCGGCGAAGCCGTTCATCGCCGTCGGCACCATGCCCGGGGCGTAGGCGTTCACCGTGACGCCCCACGGCCCGAGTTCACCCGCCAGGACCCGCGTGAACTGCACGACCGCCGCCTTCGAGGCCGCGTAGGCGGCGCTCCCGACGCTCGGCACGATCGCCGCGAACGACGCCGCGTTGACGATGCGTCCGGACCGCTGCGCCCGCATGGTCGGGATCACCGCTTGGCTCATCAGGAACACCCCGCCCACGTTGACGTCGAAGCACCGCCGCCAGCGGTCGGGGTCGAGCGTGTCGATGGTGCCCTCGACATTGATGCCGGCGTTGTTCACGAGCACGTCGATCCGTCCGGCGCGCTCGACGATCGTCGCGATCGCGGAGCGGACCGAGGCCGGGTCGCTGACGTCGCACACGAGCTCGACGAACCGGTCGGCCGGCGTCGGAGCGGCTCCGTCGTCCGCCGCGCCGAACGCCAGGTCGAGCGCGAACACCGTTGCACCCTCGGCGAGGAACCGCTCCGCGATGGTGCGTCCGATCCCCCGGCCCGCACCGCTCACCACGACCACCTGGTCGTTGAACTCGATCAGCATCCTCGCTGCCTCCACCCGTCCGCGTCGTGCCGCCGAGCATACTGACGACAGGAGGACGGACGATGAGCGATGACGCACGGGTGCTGTGGATCACGGGCGGCGGGACCGGGATGGGGCGCGCGGCGGCGCGGACGGCTGCGGCCGCAGGGTGGCGCGTCGCGGTGAGCGGCCGTCGCCGGGAGGCCCTGGACGCGGTGGTGGCCGAGGTCCGGTCCGACGGTGGGGACGCGATCGCCCTGCCGGTCGACGTGACGGACCGGCGGGCCCTGGCCGCCGCCCACGCCGAGCTCGTCGATCGTCTGGGCCGCATCGACGGTCTCGTCCTCGCCGCCGGTCTCAACGACCCGGCCCGACGATGGGCAGACCAGGACCTCGCCCGCTTCACACAGATCGTCGACACGAACCTCACGGCGGTGGTGGCGGCGGTCGACCTCGCGCTGCCGGAGCTGCGGCGGGCGGCCGGCGTCGTGGTCGTGGTGTCGTCGTACTCGGGATGGCAGTTCTCGCCCGGGGCCGGCGTGGCCTACAGCGCGAGCAAGACCGCCCTGGGATCCGTCGTCCGGACGTTGAACGACCAGGAGGCCGAGCACGGCGTCCGGGCCTGCCACCTGTGCCCGGGAGACGTCGACTCGGACTTCCTGGCGATGCGTCCGGTCGTGCCGGACGCCGACGCCCGCGCGGTGATGCTCGCCCCCGAGGACGTCGCCGCAGCCGTGCAGTTCGTCCTCGACGCTCCCGGGCACGTCCGCGTCGACGAGCTCGTCATCTCGCCCGTCTCGCAGCGCTGAACCGCGGCGACGGCCTCACGCACTCCGGCCAGACCGCTCGTCAGCGCCGATCACCCCCACCGGCGTGGTGCATGCCGTCGGCGAGCCACACCGCGAGCATCGTGAGCACGACGCTCCCCGACGCCGCCATCCGACCCGCGACCAGCAGGGACGGACCGTCCGCCGCGTCGCTCACCACGAACACGACCGCGGCGACGGCGCCGATGAGCACGGCGATGCCGAGGGCCGCCAGGAGCGCTCCGGTGACGAGGACGCGCGGCCCCCGCGGAGCGTCGCGGTCACCCCGCAGGCCGAGGTCGACCCGCGGTCCGACCGCCCGGACGATCCCGAGCCAGAAGAGCGCGACCCCACACGCGCCGACGATGTCGCTCATCCGGTGCCAGCCGTAGACGACGGTCTGGTTCGCCACGATCACCGCGTAGGCGGCGCCGACGAGCAGCACCACGGGCCGGAACCGCCGGGGGGTCACCATGAGCACCGCGAACGACGCCGCCAGCGCGATCGTGGCGTGACCCGACGGGAACGAGTTCGGGGTCGTCGACCCGGCGATCTCAGGGCGCGCGGCGATACGCTTGAGCAAGGTCGACGTCCCCGCGGACGCGAGCACCACGACCCCGGCTCCGATGCCCACGCCGAGCCGCCGGCGGCCCAGACCGACGGCGACGATCACGACGACGAGCAGCAGGATCACCGGGACCGAGATGACGTTGAGCGCGGTGTCGGACCCGAACAGGTCCGTGTCCCGGACCCCGCTCAGCGCAGCGTCCTCGAGGCGCTGACCGATCGGGGTCAGCACGGCGGCCGCGTAGACGAGAGGCACGACCACGAAACCCACGGCAGCGAGCAGGAACCACCGTCCCCGACGTGACACCTCACCGGTGCGGTCGGGTGTGAAGGTCACGGGACTCCTCTTGATCGGGGCGGTGGTCGTCGGCGTGGGCATCCGCATCGTGGCGGCGCTCCGATTGGGCCGGTCGGGGCGGGACACGATACCGTTTCCCCGCCCGCCGGAGGCTGAGAGCGACCACCGACCGTCGCGCTCGGCGCGCATCTGGGCGGCACTGACCCACGATCCCGAGGACGACCACGACGTCCGAGGAGAGGAGAACGAGATGTCCATCGTCCAGCCGAGCTTCGCGTCCTCACCGAACCGGGCGCTCGCCATGACGGCGGGTTCGATGTTCGCCATCTGGGGCATCCTGGGCTTCCTCTTCGCGGGCAACGGCGGCCACCACTTCCTCGGCAACGAAGGCGGCTACCTCTGGGGCGCGTTCCTCGTGAACCCCGCCCTGGCGTTCATCTGGACGGCGCTCGCGGCCGCCCTCCTCATCGCCGGCATGGGGACGCTCCCGTCGGCGCGGGGCATGAACCTGCTCGTCGGCGTCATCGTCCTCGTGATCGGCGTCTACGGGTTCGTGTTCATGAACACGAGCGCGAACGTCCTGGCGGCGAACACGACCGACAACGTGTTCCACGTCATCGTCGGCGCGATCCTCGTGCTCACCGCGATCGGTGCCGACAAGCAGAACCTGCGGGCGATCCGCGGCCTCAACCGCGCCGGCGCCTGAGCGCTCCCGCTCCACGCCACCGACGACGCCCCCGGGACATCCCGGGGGCGTCGTCCTGTCCGCGCGGCGCGCCGCATGGGAGGCGCTCCCCGGCTCCCCCGTCATCGCCCGGTCTCCGCGTCGTCGCCGGTCTCCGCGTCGTCACCCGGTCTCCGCAGCCAGCGGTCTCGTCATCGCCCGGTCTCCGCAGCCAGCGGTCTCGTCATCCCCCGGTCACCGCGTCACCACCCGGTCATCGCCCCCCGGTCACCGCGCGATCACCCGGCCACCGCGTCAGCGGACGCGCGAGCTCACCGGGGCGGCGCCGGCAACGCGGTCGCGACGATCCGCGGCGCCTCGGACATGAAGCGCCGGACGTCGTTGTCGACGATGATGTCGCGCGGCCGGAGGTCCCGGGTCATGTAGAGCCCGTCGAGCGAGGTGATCCGGCTCAGCGCGACGTACGCCTGCCCCGCGCTGAACACCCGGTTCCCGAGGTCGACGACGGCGCGGTCGTACGTCTTGCCCTGCGACTTGTGGATCGTGACGGCCCAGGCGAGGCGGAGCGGGAACTGCTGGAACTCGCCGACGACGTCCTTCTTGAGCTCCTTCGTCGCCGCGGAGTACGAGTACTTGACCTTCTCCCACACGCTCGGCTGGACCTCGAACTCCTCGTCGTCGACCTCGACCCAGACGGTGTCGCGGATCTTCGTGACGACGCCGATCGTCCCGTTCACCCACCGCTGGTCGGCGTCGTTCCGCAGGAACATGACGTGTGCGCCGGGCTTCAGCTCGAGCGCCTCGTCGGCGGGGTGGTTCCGGCCGCCGAAGTCCCCGCTCACCTCGGCCTTGGCGGTCTTCACGCGGCCGGGTAGTCGGTCGAGGGCGGTCTTGTTGATCCGCGCGACGGTGTCGTTCCGGGTCGCGAGGGTGATCACGCCGTCCGGAGCCGGTCGCGCTCCCGCGGTGTTGAGCGCGTTCGCGACGTCCGCCGTGACCCGCCCGTGCCGCACGGCCGTGAGCATCGCCGCGAACGCGTCGTCACGCTGCCGGTGGATGCGGGCCAGCTCGACGATGTGCAGCTCGGTCTCGAGCCACACCTTGGCGTCGAAGAACCACATCGACCGGTAGTGGTCGGCGAAGTACGCCCGCTCGTCGGCGTCCCCCGGCACCGGTGGCAACTGGTAGGGGTCTCCGAACATGACGACCTGCACGCCGCCGAAGGGCTCGCGGGAGCGCTGGCGTGCCTTGCGGAGGGAGCGGTCGATGGCGTCGAGCAGGTCTGCGTTGACCATCGAGATCTCGTCGATGACGACGGTGTCGATCGTGTTGAGCAGCTTGCGGACCTCGCTGTTCTGCTCGAGGTCGGCATCCGCGATGAGTCCGATCGGCAGCCGGAACAGCGAGTGGATCGTCTGACCGCCGACGTTGAGCGCCGCGACACCCGTGGGCGCGCAGATGACCACCTGCTTGGCGGTGTTCCACGACAGGTGGTGCAGGAGGGTCGACTTGCCGGTCCCCGCCCGGCCGGTGATGAACACGTGGTCACGGGTGGACTCGATGTACTCGAAGACCGCCCGCTGCTCCGGCGTCAGCTCGGGACTCATGACCGGGCCACCGCCGTCGTCACACCGGCGTCGACCCGGGCCGTCGGACCCGTGGACCGGACGGTCGGCTCACCCTCGGACGAGGAGCGTCGGGACCGCACGAGGACCACCACGACGACGAGCACGAGGAAGGCGATGCCGGCCACGACGAGCACGAGTCCGCCCCGCGCCTGGTCGACCACCGGATCGGAGCCCCACGTCCGGCCCATCGCGCCGAACCAGGACGCCTGGACCAGGCCGAGCGGGCCTCGGAGCACCGAGCCGAGCACCACCATCGACGCCGCGACGAGCGCCCCGCTGCCGATCCGGACCAGTGCCGCGCCGGTGCTCGGGCGTCGAGCCCCGACCGCCACCGGCGTCAGGAGCGTCGGCACGGCGACGAGCCCCACCGCGAGGAACACGACGTCGGTCACCGTGCGGGTGATGCCGTCGTCGGCCGCCCACCGCAGGACGTCGGTGTCGACGTACGCCCACCAGAGCGCGCCGAGGAGCACGGCCGCGGGGAACGGCTGCGCGAGGTACCGGACGACCACGTTGTCGACGAGGATCCCGGTCCACTCGCGGACGCCGGTGCTGCCGTCCTGCCGTGGGTGCACCGCGGCCCGGATCAGGAGGACCGGACCGGCACCCCAGGCGAGCACCGGCACGAGGAGCCCGAGGAGGACGTGCTCGGCGAGCGCCGACGACACGAGGAACCGGTCGTACCGGTGCAGCGCCCCGTTCGTCGCGGCGAGCAGCACGAGCACCGTCGCGATCGCCGACACGGTCCGCAGCACCGGCCACCGCCGACCCTGGCGCCGGAGGCGGATGATCCCGGCCGCATACACCGCGGCGAGCAGCACGACGGCCATGACCCAGAACAGGTCGAGCGAACCGCCGGTGAGCCACGTCCACGCACCGGGCGCGGCGGGCAGACGATCGTCGGTGAGCAGTTCGGCGGGCGTGGGGTCGCTGGTCGTGCTCAGGGCGACCTGGTCGACCGGGGGCGCAGTGCGGGCGAGTGCCGCCGCGAAGCCCGACGCGACGCCCATCACCGCGAGCTCGGCGACCACGAGCGTCCAGAAGGGGCGCCGTCGGGCGGGGTCGGCCGCGAGCGCGACGACGGTCCGACGACGCTGCAGTGCGCCGAGCACACCGATGCCCAGGAGCGCCGCGGTCTTGACGAGCACGAGGACGCCGTACGGGGTGAGCAACGCCCCCCAACTCCCGACGCGGATCGACGCGGAGGCGTACCCCGAGGCGGCCACGAGCACGAAGCACCCGAGCGCGATGCTCGAGTACCGCGCGGTGACGAGCGGCAGCCGCTCGGCGGGGAGGACGCCGCGGAGGAGCGCCAGGGAGAGCAGCCCGCCGACCCAGAGCGCCGCGCCGACGAGGTGCAGTCCGAGTGCCGTGACGGCTGCGTCGTGGCTGGCCGTGCCCGCGGCGTGCCCCTGCTCGGCCATCGGGACCAGGCCGACCATCGCGACGCCGGCGACGAGGGCCACGAGCCCGCGGGAGCGGACCGCGAAGCAGAGGACCGTGACCACGGCGGCGACGAGGACCGTGACGATCCACGCCAACCCGAGATCCGTGCCGGTCAGGAACACGCTGAGGGACTGGCCGAACTGCTGGTCGAGCGTGACCGGGACGTCCACGACGCTGAGGAACGAGAAGAACGTGGTGACCGCGGCGGCGACCGTCCACACGCCGGCGGAGGCGGCGGCGACGTCGAGTGCTCGGTTCCACTCCGGTGCCGTGCGGGACAGCGCGACGGTGGCGAGCCCGAGGCCGCCGATGGTCGCGGCGGCCGCCAGGTCCACCACGGTCTTGGCGATCGGCAGACCGAACCGGACGGCGGCACCGGGATCCGACACGAGCGGGGCGTCCGCCGCACCACCGATGACGAGTGCCACGAGCACGGACACGAACGCCACGAGGAGCAGCACCGCGGGCGCGGCGATCCGGGCGAGACGAGTCACCCGTCCAGCCTACGGCGATGCCCCGGCGACCCCGACCGACTGTGGATCGCGGTCGTGGAACGCACGACAGGCCGGGAACGACGACGGGGACGGCGCAACGCGCCGTCCCCGTCGTCGATTCGCCGTCGTTACTTGACGGCGGCCTTGAGCTTGCTGCCCGCGCTCACCTTGACGCTGTCGCTCGCGGCGATCTCGAGCGCCTCGCCCGTCTGCGGGTTGCGGCCCGTGCGGGCGGCGCGGTGGGTCTTCTCGAACGCGATCCACCCGGGGATCGAGATCTTGGCGCCCTCGCTGAGCGACTTCGACACGACGGAGAAGAGCGCGTCGACGACGCCGTTGACGGCGGCCTGGCTCTGGCCCGACTCGGTCGCGATCGCGGCGACGAGCTCGGTGCGGTTGAGGGACTTGTCAGCCATGGATGTCCTCCTCGGACTCTCAGCGGTACAGACCGGGCGCATGCCGCACCCGAGCGGGGTGACCACGAGGCCGAGGGCCCGTGGAACCGTAGGCGAACCTACCAGCCACCCGGGCGCATCCCGGCCAACTCGCCCGGATTCTCGCGGTTCCCCGGGACTGCTGGGGCTGCTGTGACCCATGTGACCGAGCGCACGGCCCATCGCATCACCCGCGGTCGACCGCATCACCCTGGGTCGACCGCATCACCCAGGGAACGACGAACGCTCCCCGACCCGAGGGGCGAGGAGCGTTCGTTCGTGGTGACCCGCCGTGTCAGCGGGTCGGCGTCACCAGGACGACTTGGTGATGCCGGGGAGCTCGCCGCGGTGGGCCATGGAGCGGAAGCGGACACGGCTGATGCCGAACTCGCGGATGTTGCCGCGGGGGCGACCGTCGATGGCGTCGCGGTTGCGGTAGCGGACCGGCGAGGCGTCGCGCGGGAGCTTCTGCAGGCCGACGCGGGCGGCCTCGCGGCTCTCGTCGGTGCCGTTCGGGTCCACGAGGGCCTTCTTCAGCTCGAGACGACGCTCGGCGTAGCGCTCGATGATGACCGCGCGCTGGTCGTTCTTGGCGATCTTGCTCTTCTTGGCCATGCTTAGCGCTCCTCGCGGAAGTCGACGTGCTTGCGGATGACCGGGTCGTACTTCTTGAGCACGAGGCGGTCGGGGTTGTTCCGGCGGTTCTTCTTGGTCACGTAGGTGAACCCGGTGCCCGCCGTGGAACGGAGCTTGATGATCGGACGGATGTCCTGACCGCGCTTGGCCATCAGATCTTCTCCCCACGGGCCAGGATGTCCTTGACCACGGACTCGATGCCGCGGGCGTCGATCACCTTGATGCCCTTCGCGCTGACGGTGAGCGTGACGTTGCGCCGGAGCGACGGCACGAAGTACGTCTTCTTCTGCACGTTCGGGTCGAAGCGGCGCTTCGTCCGGCGGTGCGAGTGTGAGATGTTGTGCCCGAAGCCGGGAACGGCGCCGGTCACCTGGCAGACTGCTGCCATGGTCTCCTCCTGAGATGGTTACCGTGCGGCCGGATCGGCCACACCCAAGGTCACTTGCCCGGCGCGCACGCGCTCGTGTCGACCGATCGACAGGAGCGAGGGGGGTGTGCGCACCGCCCCGTCCGTTCCCGAGGGAGCGGATCCGCGCGACCACGGCTGCTGCGATGGTCGGAGGGCAGAACAACAGTTCGCCGCGCGGACGCGACGGACCAAGCGACAAGCCTACGTGAGGCCCGGGCGCGTCGCAAGCCGCGCCTCCCGGCCGGCCGCACGCGGCCACCGCTCGCGCCCGCGCCGAGACCGCCCGACGCGCCGCTCCCGTCCGCCGAAAGAGCAACGCGCCGTGCGGGAGGAACGTGAGCGGCCCGTCTTGCACGCTCGCGAGCCGGGCCGGCGCCCGGCCGGGGCCCGGGCCGGTGGCGGGGCCGGACCGGACCCGGGGTCACCGCTCGCGCTGGGGCGCCATCCCCGTCGGACGCACGAGGGTGAACTGCTCCTGCCGCACCCAGTACAGGCCCGTCGCACGGCGCTCCTCGCGCGTCGCGAACCGGTACAGGAACATCCGCGCGCGGAGCCACCGTGGACGCCGCCCGTCGAAGGGGTCCACCCGGAGCAGGCGGAGCGTCGGTCGGTCGGCCTCGAGCAGGCGCACGACGAACACCCGGAACCAGCCGTCGTCGGCGCCGAGCGCCAGGAACCACATGAGCCAGTCGAGCCGCAGGTGGTACGGCGCGAACTGCCGCGGGCGCCGGCGCGGGTCCCCCGGTTTCCCCTTGAACTCGTACGGGACCCAGTCGCCCTCCTGCGGGACCTCGGCCTCCGTGCCCTCGACGATCACCTCGGACCGCTGCTGCGTCACGCTGCCGAACGCCCCGTACGCGTTGACGAGGTGCCAGCGGTTGAAGCTCGCGTTCATGAGCTGCCGCTTCGACACCAGGTTCTTCGCGGGCGGCCACGACAGCCAGAGCAGGAGCAGCCCGACGAGCACGGTGAGCACGACGAACCACACGGGCGTCGCGGTCGGCCCCGCGGCAGCGTCCACTGCGGGGATCACCGCGCCGAACGCCCGGTCGTCGATGGCGGCGAACGCCAGCAGCATCGTGAGGACGTTGAGCCACGCGAAGTTGCCGCTCACCACGAGCCAGAGCTGCGTGATGACGACGAGCGCCGCGGCGATGCTCGCGACCGGCTGGGGTGCGAACAGGAAGAACGGCACGACGAGCTGCACGACGTGACTGCCGAGCGTCTCGAACCGGTGCACGGGCTTCGGCAGCAGGTGCGCGGTGCGGCTCATGGGATTGGGCATCGGCTGCGTCTCGTGGTGGTAGTACAGCGCGGTCAGGTCCCGCCACGACGCGTCGCCCCGCATCTTGATCATCCCCGCACCGAACTCGAGCCGGAACACGAGCCAGCGGATCGCGAACAGGACGATCACCGACGGGGCGACGTCGTCCGAGCCGAGGAACGCGACCGTGAACCCGGCCTCGAGGAGCAACGACTCCCATCCGAAGCCGTAGAACGTCTGGCCGACGTCGACGATCGACATGTACCCGAGCCACATGAGCAGGAACACGACCGCGGGCACCCAGGCGGGCCCGAGCTGCGGCAACCCGGCGACGACCGACAGCGCGAGCACGACGCCCGCTCCCGCGAGCATCCGCAGCCGCCTGTCGGTGTACGGGATCCACCGCCACACGATCGGCTGCTGCTGCGCGTACCGGAGCCGCATGTACCGGGGCACGGGCAGGAGGCCGTGCTCACCGAGCAACGCCGGGAACTGCGCGAGCGTGGACAGGAACGCGATGGCGTAGACCGCCGCGACACCACGCTGCAGCACCTGGCGCGCCAGGTCGTAGTCGGTCGCGCCGGCCCACGTGGTCAGCGTGCTCACGTCCATGGCCGGGAGGCTACGCGCGTCCGGGTCGGGACCGGTCCGGCCGGGCGCAGGGCAGGTGGGCACCGGGCCGGGCGAGCGCAGGGCCGGCGAATGCCGCGCCGGCGAGCGCGGGGTCAGACCCCCTGCGTCGGCCGCGGCGCGAGCGCCTCGACGATGAGCGCCCCGAGCTCCGCCGGCCGGGTGGACATCGCCCAGTGCCCGGTGTCGAGGCCGACGATGCGGAGGTCCTCGGTCGCCGCGAGCTCGGTCGCCCAGTCCGCGTGCGCCGTGATCCCCGCGGTGAGCTCGTCCGGGCTCATCTCGCTCGTGATGACCGTCGTCGGGACCCGGCGGCGTGCCTCGTCCGTCAGCCGGAAGTGCTGTCGGGTCGCCCCCGCGGGCACGGGGATCGCCCGCGCCTGCAGTGCCGCCCACTGCTCGTCGGTGGTGTCGCGGACCATGGCCTCGCCGAACGCCGAACGCTCCGGGAACGGCACGACGCCGTCGACCACCGGGAACTCGTCGTTGTCCCAGTCGCCCTCCGGGAACGGGATCGCGTCGACGTACACCGCGGCACGGATGCGCGCCGCCCGGCGGTCGACCGCGACGCCGACCACGGCGCCCGAGGCCGAGTGCCCGACGAGGGCGATCGACTCGGCACCCGAGGTCGTGCGGCTCGCCGCGTCGACGCGGTTCACGACGGCCTGGACCTGGTCCTCGAACCCGACCGACGCGGGGTCGTCGCCCGGGTGCATCCCGGGGAGCGTCAGGGCCTCGACCTCGTGCCCGGCGGCGCGGAGGACCGGGGCGACGTCGTCCCACGCGCTCGCGTCGAGCCACATCCCCGGCACCAGGATCACGTACATGCGCCGCAGCCTAACGCCGACCCGGGACGGACGGGGAGGCGTGTGCCGGACCCGCGTGGTGCCTCCCGGCCGACCCGTGGTGCGGTGCGCCGCCCCCTGTCAGCGCCGCGCGCTGCAGGCCGCGCACTCGCCGAACACGTCGACGACGTGGTTCGCGCGGGTGAACCCGTGCTCCGCGGCGACGCGCTGCGCCCACGACTCGACCTCGTCCGCCTCGATCTCGACGGTGGTGCCGCACGTGCGGCAGATGAGGTGGTGGTGGTGCGTGCCCGGCGTGCAGGCGCGGTACAGGGTCTCGCCGTCCTGCTGCAGGACGTCCGCGGCACCCTCGTCGGCCAGACCGCCCAGCGCGCGGTACACGGTCGCGAGGCCGATCGTCGACCCGGTGTCGCGGAGCCGGGCGTGCAGACCCTGGGCGCTCACGAAGCCCTCGGTGGCGTCGAGGGCCTCGCGCACCGCCCCGCGCTGCCGGGTCGCGCGCTTGTGCGGGGTCGCGTCGGCGGTGTCCGCCGCGGGCAGGGCGTCCGTCGCGTCCGTCGCGTCCGTCGCGTCCGTCGCGTCCGTCGGGGTCATGCACCCACCTCCGCTGGTGTCGTCGTGGTCACTGGGTCCTCGCGTGCCGCTCGGCGGGCGATGCGGTCCCGCCCCCGAGCGTCCCGCCGACCACCGACGATCCGACAGACGACCCAGATGGCGAACGAGATCGTGGTCACGTACGGGCTGATCGGCAGGCCTCCGCCGAGGGCGAGCAGGATGCCGCCGACGACACTCGTCACCGCGAACACCATCGACAGGACGGGCACGAGCACGGGGTGCACGGTCACGCGGAGGGCCGCCGCGGCGGGGGTGACGAGCAGCGAGAGCACGAGCAGGGCCCCGACGACCTGCACGGACACCGCGGTCGCCAGCCCGAGGACGAGCATGAACAGGAGGGCGAGGGTCCGGACCGGCAGTCCCGCGGCCGCGGCCACGTCGGGGTCGACGCTGGCGAAGTGCAACGGTCGCCAGATGACGAGGAGCGTCACGACGACGATCGCCGCGACGACGAGCAGGATCCCGAGCTGGGGGTCGTCGACGGCCACGATCTGCCCGGTGAGCAACCCGAACTTGTTCGCCGCGCGGCCCCGGTACAGCGCGAGGCACAGGATCCCGAGGCCGAGGCCGAACGGCATGAGCACCGCGATGATCGAGTTGCGCTCGCGGGCCCGGGATCCGAGCAGGCCGATGACGACCGCGGCGAGCACGGACCCGACGAGCGACCCCGCGACGACGTCGACGCCCATGAGCAGTGCGGCGGACGCCCCGGCGAACGACAGCTCGCTGATGCCGTGCACGGCGAACGGCAGGTTGCGGGCCACGACGAACGGCCCGATGAGCCCCCCGACGATCCCGAGTACCGCGCCGGCGAGGATCGAGTTCCGCACGAGGCCGAGCAGCGCGCCGAAGTCCTGGAACGAGAACACGGTCGAGAGCAGCTGGTGCAGGTCGGTGGCGAGGATCATCGGCGCGCCGGTCCTTCCGTCGCGTCGTCGGCGATCCGGAGGTCGTGATCGCCCTCGTGGTGGTGGTGCTCACCGAGGTGGTCGTGCGGGTCGTTCGAACCGACGATGACGATCCGCCCCATGGTCCGGACGACGTCGACCGGCGTGCCGTACAGGTCGGACAGGACGTCGGCGCGGAGGACCTCGTCGGGCGCGCCGATCCGGAAGCGGCCGCGCGCGATGTAGAGCACGCGGTCGACGACGTCGAGGATCGGGTTGACGTCGTGCGTCACGAACAGCACGGCGGCGTCCCGCTGGCGACGCTGCCGGTCGATGAGCGCGGTCACCTCGCGCTGGTGCCGGAGGTCCAGCGAGATGAGGGGTTCGTCGCAGAGCAGGAGCGCGGGATCCGCGGCGATCGCCTGGCCGACCCGGGCGCGCTGCTGCTCGCCGCCGGACAGCTCGGCGACCGGGGCGTCGGCGAACGCGGCGGCGCCGACCTCGTCGAGGATCGCGTCGATGCGGGCGCGTTCCGCCGCGCGGGCCGGGCGGAGGCCCCACCGGTGCCCGGTCACCCCGAGCGCCACCAGGTCCCGGGTCCGCAGCGGCGTGCCCGACTCCATGAGCCGCTGCTGGGGGACGTACCCGATACGCCGGTGTCCGCGGGTGACGGGTTCGCCGAGGAACCGGATCGAGCCGGTCGTGAGCGTCTGCTGCCCGAGCACGGTGCGCAGCAGGCTCGTCTTGCCGGCGCCGTTCGGTCCGAGGACCGCGAGGAACTCCCCCGGCCGGACGTCGAGGTCGAGGTCGTGCCAGAGGTGCCGTGACCCGTACGCGAGCCCGGCGCCACGCAGGGACAGGACGGCGTCCTGCTCGTCCTCGTGGGGTGCGCGCGGGGTCACGGCGGTCCTTCCTCGCGGCGAGCGTCCGTGCGCTGCCGCCCCTCGACGCTAGACCTGTTGAGAATGATCGTCAAAACCACGGACGGGAGGCGCGGTACCGACCGGCACCGCGCCTCCCGTCCGTCGCGCCACGTCAGGGCGTGGTGGCCGCCTCGACCGACTCGGCCGCCGCGTCGTCCTCGCGCCCCGGGGTCCGGAGGTTCCAGCGTTTGATGACGAAGCTGAATACGAAGTAGTAGATGACGCCGTAGGCGATGCCGATCGGGATGAGCCAGATCGCGCCCTGCGCCTTTCCGAAGTTGAGCACGTAGTCGATCGCGCCCGCGGAGAACGTGAAGCCGTCGTGGATCCCGAGCGCGTTGACGAGTGCGAGCGACGTGCCGGTCAGGACCGCGTGCACGACGTAGAGCGGCCAGGCCACGAACATGAAGGAGTACTCGAGCGGCTCGGTGATGCCCGTGACGAACGAGGTGAGCGCGGCCGAGAGCATGATGCCGCCGACGACCTTGCGGTTCTGCGGCTTCGCGTGACGCCAGATCGCCAGGGCCGCGCCCGGGAGACCGAACATCATGATCGGGAAGAACCCGGTCATGAAGATGCCGGCGTGCGGGTCGCCCGCGAAGAAGCGGTTGAGGTCGCCATGCGCACCGTGGTAGTCGCCGATGATGAACCAGACGACCGAGTTGAGGATCTGGTGGAGGCCCGTCGGGATGAGCAGGCGGTTCGCCGCGCCGTAGATCCCGCCGCCGACGACCGAGTTGGACGCGACCGCGTTGCCGATCCAGGTGATGACGGCGTCGAACGGGATGTAGAGGAACGCCATCGCCACGCCGATGAACAGCCCGGCGAACGCGCTGAGGATCGGGACCAGGCGTCGGCCGGAGAAGAACCCGATGAAGTCGGGCAGCTTCGTCCGGTGGAACCGCTGCCAGAGCACCGCGGACACGAGCCCCATCACGATGCCGCCGAGGACCCCGTAGTTGATGGTGGGCACGGTGCCGGCGGCGTTCTTGTGGGTGCCGAGCACGATGGGCGACATCGCGGTGAACACGCTCGAGAGCACCATGTAGCCGACGACCGCGGCGAGGGCGGTCGACCCGTCGGACTTCTTGGCCCACCCGATCGCGATGCCGACGGCGAAGATGAGCGGCAGCCACGTGAAGACGCCGTTGCCGGCGGCGGAGATGACCGCGGCCCACTGTCCGAACCCGGGGATGGCGCCGAGCAGGTCGGCCTGCCCGAGGCGGAGCAGGATGCCGGCGGCCGGGAGCACCGCGATCGGGAGCATGAGGCTCCGGCCGAGCCGCTGCAGGTTGGCGAACGCGCGACTGGGCTTCTTGGCCGGTGGGGTGGACACCGGGACGGCTTCGGCCGTGGTCATGGTGGATCCTCTCGTCATCGGGTGGAGCATGGGTGGTTGATGCCCGGATCCCGCGTCGGTACTGTTCGAGAACAGTGCCGGTCCTGTCCGGTCATGACCAGTTCGCTGTAGTCTCCACATCAGCGTGGTCCGTGTCAACAACCCGGTCCCGGCCCCGTCGAGACCGCAGTTCATCCCCTGGAGGAGGACCCATGTCGAAGGCAGAAGCGATCGTGGCAGCACTCGGCGGCGCCGACAACATCGAGGAGGTCGAGGGCTGCATCACGCGCCTCCGCACCGAGGTGGTCGACCCGTCGCTCGTCGACGAGGCCGCGCTCAAGCAGGCGGGTGCGATCGCCGTCGTCGCCATGGGCACCGGCGTGCAGGTGATCGTCGGCCCCGAGGCCGACAACCTGGCGCAGGACATCGAGGACATCCTGTGACGGACGTCCGCACGCCGTTCGCCGGACCGGTCGTCGGGCTCGCCGACGTGCCGGATCCGGTGTTCGCGGGCCAGCTCGTCGGGGCGGGCGTCGCCGTGCGCCCGGACGAGCACGCCCGGTCCGTGACGGCGGTGGCGCCCGTGGCGGGCACGATCGTCAAGCTCCACCCGCACGCGTTCGCGATCGAGGGTGCCGAGGGCACGGACGTCCTCGTGCACGTCGGCATCGACACGGTCAAGCTCGGCGGTGCGGGGTTCGAGCTCCTCGCCGCCGAGGGGGACACCGTCGCGGCCGGCGACCCCGTCGTGCGGTTCGACCCGGCGGCGATCGTGGAGGCCGGCTACGTCCCGGTGTGCCCGGTCGTCGTCCTCGGTTCGACGCCCGACTCGGTCCCCCAGGACGCCGTGGGCAGCTCCGTGCCCGAGGGCGCGACGCTCTACACGACCTAGATCAGCGCGATCGTCCGCGGCGCCTCGGCCGAGACCTCCATCTGGACCCGGTACCGGTCGCTCCGGTACCAGCTCCGGGTGTGCTCCACCGGGCCCGGCTCGGCGAACGACACGCGGTCGAACACGAGCACGGGCGCCCCGGTCCGGGTGCCGAGGAGTGTCGCCACGTCGTCGCTCGCCGGGTCCGCCGCGACCGTCTGCACCGCGCGGACGATCGGCAGCCCGTACCGATCGGCCACCAGCGAGTACACCGAGCCGCTGAGGTCGTGCTCCAGGAGCCCCGGGTACGCGGCGCGCGAGAACCAGGCGTCGTCGATCGACACGGGGACGCCGTCGGCGAGCCGCAGGCGCTTCAGGTGGACGGCGACGTCGTCGGACTCGAGGTGCAGGGCGGCCGCGGTGTCCGCGGGCGCGACCCGTTCCTCCCGGACGAGCACGACCGTGGTCGGCGTGTGTCCGAGCGCACGCATCTCCTCGGTGAACGAGGCGAGGTGGAGCGTCGACTGCACGGGTCGGTGCGCGACGAACGTGCCCTTGCCGCGGACACGCGTCAGGTAGCCCTCGTTGACGAGTTGGCCGAGGGCCTCGCGCACGGTGATGCGGCTGACGCCGTACTCGGTGATGAGCTGCCGCTCCGAGGGGATGGCGGCGCCCGGCTGCAGTCGCTCGGTCACGAGTTCGAGCAGGATCCGCCGGAGCTGCGCGTGCTTCGGGATCGCGCTCTCGGTGATCCGTCGTGCCGCACCCTCGTCGCTGCGTCGTGCCACGCGTCGTACTCCTCGCCCGCAGTGGAGGCCCGGCGACCGGGGGCTGGTCCTGTGCGGACATGACCAGTCGAGCACACAGTAGCGAACAGCGCTGGGAGCGCCAGGGTCATCCGGCGGGACGGGACCGCGGGTGACAGCGGATCCCCGCCCGGGTGAGTGCGTGCCGTAAAGGAGCGACGCCGACGGGCGGATCGGTGCGGTTCGACGTCCTCGACACGTCCGGACCCGCACACCATGCGGTCTCGGGACGCCGACCCCCGACGCCCCGTGATGTGGAGGGACCCCGTGCTCGACGCGCCACTCCTCGCCGCCGCGATCGCCACGCACCTCGCCCTCGCCGCGGCCCTGACGGCCTTCGCGGCCCTCACGCTCCTGTGGTCCCTGCACACGCAGGCATCACCGGAGCGGGTGGCGCGGAGCCGGTTCGACCGGACGCTGCGGGCGTGCACGCGGTCGTTCTCGCTCCTCGTGCCGGCCCGGCACGAGGAGGGGGTCCTCGCGGACACGCTCGACCTGCTCGCCGCCCAGACGCACCCGCGGTTCGAGGTGATCGTCATCGTCGGGCACGACGACCGCGCGACGGCCCGGATCGCCGAGGCCGCGGCGGCCCGGCACCCGGACCACGTCCGCGTGGTGGTCGACCGGGGGCGGGTGAAGACGAAGCCGCGCGCCCTGAACCGCGGGCTCGCGGTCGCCACGGGCAGCGTCATCGGGGTGTTCGACGCCGAGGACGACGTGCACGAGCGACTCCTCGAGCGGGTGGACGCGCGGTTCGCGGAGACGGGCGCGGACGTGGTGCAGGGCGGGGTGCAGCTGATGAACCACGCGCGGTCGTGGTGGCGCGTCCGGAACGTGGTCGAGTACGCGCTCTGGTTCGGGTCACGGCTGCACGCGCACGCGGCGGCGGGGGTCGTGCCCCTCGCGGGGAACACCGTGTTCGTCCGCCGTCGGGTGCTCGAGCGGATCGGCGGCTGGCAGGACGACTGCCTCGCCGAGGACTGCGAGCTCGGCATCCGGCTCTCCGCAGCGGGCGCCCGGATCGACGTCGTCACGGACCCGACGTACTCGACCCGCGAGGAGACCCCGCCGGACCTCCGGGGACTCTTCCGCCAGCGGGTGCGCTGGAACCAGGGGTTCCTCCAGGTGCTGCGTGGCGGCGCCTGGAAGGGCCTCCCGTCGTGGCGGCGGCGCACGCTCGCCCGCGTCGTGCTCGGCATGCCGTTCGCGCAGGTGCTCATCGGCATGTCGGTCCCGGTGGCCGTCGTCGAGACGCTGGCGGTGCGCCTCCCGGTCCCCGTGACGCTCGTGACGCTCGCGCCCGTGGCGCCGTCCGCGCTCATGCTCGTGGTCGAGTGCCTCGCACTCGACCAGTTCGGTCGCGCCTTCGGCCGTCGGGTCCGGCCGGGGGACCACGTCCGACTCGTGCTCGGGGCGATCCCGTTCCAGGTCGTCCTGTCGGTCGCGGCCGTCGTCGCGGTGTGGCGCGAGGTGCGCGGCGACCACTCGTGGCAGAAGACGGTGCACACCGGCCTGCACCGGCGTCAGCGGCGCGGTGCCCCCACGCCGGGCCGGGCCCCGGCGTGAGCAGCCGCACCGCGGTCCTGCGGGGAGTGGTCTGGTGCGGACCCGTGCTCGTGGTCGAGATCGTGGCACTGTGCGTCGGCCTCGGCCGCACGCCCCAGCGCGCCGACGACGAGGGCACGTACGTCGCGCAGGCCTGGTCCTCACTGCACTCGGGCGCGCTCGCCCACTACACCTACTGGTACGACCATCCCCCGGCGGGGTGGATGCAACTCGCCCTGTGGTTCGGCGCGACGGGTGCGCTGGCACGGCACCAGTCCGCGGTGCTCGCCGGCCGGGAGGCCGTGGTCACCGCCACCCTCGCGGCCACCGTCCTGACCTGGCTGTTGACCCGACGCCTCGGCGGCTCCCCGGTCGCGGCCACCGTCGCGGCGGCGGTCTTCGCGATCTCGCCGCTGGCGGTCGCGTTCCACCGGATGGTCTACCTCGACGACCTCGCCGTGCCGTGGGTCCTGCTCGCGGCGGTCCTGGTCACGGCGCGACACCGTCAGCTGCCGGCCTGGGCCGGCGCGGCCGCCGCGTGCGCGGTCGCGGTCCTCACCAAGGAGACGACGGTGCTCGTCGTCCCGTTCCTGGCGTGGGTCGCCGCGCAGCGCGGGCACCCGGCCGTCCGCCGCACCGCCGCCGGTGTGGCGGTGCCGCTCTTCGTCCTGCTCGTCGCCGTGTACCCGGTGTCGGCCACCATCAAGGACGAACTCCTCCCCGGCGCGGGTCACGTGAGCCTCCTGGGGTCGGCGTGGTTCCAGGTCGCCGGTCGGGAGGCCGGGGGTTCCGTCCTCGACGCGACGAGCGACACCGCGCGCACGCTGGCGTCGTGGTGGTCCCTCGACGCCCCCTTCGTCGTCGCCGGGCTCGCCGCCGCGGTGCTCGCCACGGCCCGGCAGCGGCTCCGCCCGATCGCCGTCCTCGTGCTCGGACACGTCGCCGTGGCGCTCCGGCCCGGCGGGTACCTGCCCGTCCCGTTCGTCGTCGTGCTCCTGCCGTTCGGTGCCGTCCTCGTGGCGCTCGTCGTGGAGGGCGGCCTCCGCGCATGGCTGCGACACGACCGCCGGTTCCCCCGGTCGTTGACGCGTGCCATGGCGGCCGGCACCGTGCTCGCGGTGGTCGCCGTCGGCGCGTTCTGGGTGCCGAGCGCCACGCAGGGCCTCCGCTGGCTGACGACCGCCGATGCCGACCGTCCGATGCGATCCGCCGAACGGTGGCTCGCCGCCCGCGTCGGTCGACACGCGGTCGTGGTGGTCGACGACGCCATGTGGCTCGACCTCGTGCGCGCCGGCCGTGACCCCGACGACGTCGTGTGGTTCCACAAGCTCGACAGCGATCCCGAGGTCCGACGCCGCACCGACGACGGCCGCACGGTCGACTACGTGGTCACGACCGTGTCCGTGCGCGAGGACCTGGCACACCTGCCCCTCGTCCACGCGGCGGTGCGACGGGCCGTGCTCGAACGACGGTTCGGTTCGGGCGAGGACCGCGTCGACGTGTGGCGGGTGGCACGACGGACGGGTGGCCGGGCGTGACGCCCGACCACCCGTCCGTGGTCCCGCGCGCAGTGCTCAGACGAGCGCGGTGAACGACGCGTCGCGCACCAGGAGCGTCGTCGCGCCCTCCTCGACCTGCTGTTCCGCGTCGCTCGACAGCCCGAGGGACCAGTCGCCGCCGCCCGGGCGCTCCGGCAGCGTGAACTCGACGACGGTCTCGGACGCGTTGAGCAGCACCGCGACGACGTCCTCGCCGTCGGTGAGCAGCAGCGTCACCGCCATGTTGAGCGGGTCCTCCCAGTCGTCGTCGCCGAACGGCTCACCGTCGGCGCGGAGGATCTGCACGGTCTCGACGCCGTGCTCCGGCGCGACGCGGTACCACTCGGGGGTCAGGGCCGGGTGCGCCTTGCGGAACGCGATCGCCGAGGCGGTGAACGCCTGCAGCTCGCGGTCGGCGGCAGCCCAGTCGTACCACGAGATCTCGTCGTCCTGGCAGTAGGCGTTGTTGTTGCCGCCCTGGCTCCGGGCGATCTCGTCGCCCCCGAGGATCATCGGCACGCCCGTCGACAGCAGCAGCGTCCCGAGGAAGTTCCGGCGCTGCAGGTTCCGGTAGTCGTTCACGGAGCCGTCGTCGGTCGGTCCCTCGATGCCGCCGTTGAACGAGCGGTTGTCGCTCTCGCCGTCGTTGTTGTCCTCGCCGTTGGCCTCGTTGTGCTTCTCGGCGTACATCGTCAGGTCGGCGAGCGTGAACCCGTCGTGCGCCGTGACGAAGTCGACGCTGCACAGCGGGGAGCGGCGGGACGCCTCGTAGACGTCGGGGCTGCCGAGCACGCGCTGGACGGCGGCGCCGAGCGACCCCGGGGTGCCGCGCCAGAAGTCGCGGAGGTCGTCCCGGTACTTCCCGTTCCACTCGGACCAGTCCGCGGGGAACCCGCCGACCTGGTACCCGGCGGTGTCCCACGGCTCGGCGATCATCTTGACCTCACGCAGCACCGGGTCCTGGTGGATGATGTCGAGGAACGCGGAGAACTTCTCGGCTTCGCCGCCCTGGCGGGTGAGCGTCGTCGCGAGGTCGAACCGGAAGCCGTCGACGTGCATCTCCTCGACCCAGTAGCGCAGCGAGTCCATGATGAGCGCGAGGGCGGCCGGGTGGGCCACGTTGAGGCTGTTGCCGGTGCCGGTCGTGTCGAAGTAGTGCTCCTCGTCGCCCTCGACGAGCCGGTAGTACGACGTGTTGTCGATGCCCTTGAACGACAGGGTCGGCCCCATGTGGTTGCCCTCGGCCGTGTGGTTGTACACGACGTCCATGAAGACCTCGAGCCCGGCGGCGTGCAGGGCCTTCACCATCTCCTTGAACTCGCGCACCTGCTGCCCGGCGGTGCCCGACGACGAGTACTCGTTGTGCGGTGCGAGGAAGCCGATGGTGTTGTAGCCCCAGTAGTTCCGCAGACCCTTGTCGGTGAGCGTCGCCTCCTGGACGAACTGGTGGGTCGGCAGGAGCTCGACCGCGGTGACGCCGAGGTCGACGAGGTGCTGGATCGCGGCGGGGTGCCCCATGCCGGCGTAGGTGCCCCGGATCTCCTCGGGCACGTCGGGGTGCTGCTTCGTGAACCCCTTGACGTGCGTCTCGTACACGATCGTGTCGGACAGCGGGGTGCGGAGCGGGGCGTCGTCGTCCCAGTCGAACGCCCGATCGGCCACGACGCACTTCGGCATGGCGCTGGCGGAGTCGGTGTCGTCGATCTCGTCCGGGGCGTCCATCTTGTGCCCGAAGAGCGCCTGGCCCCACTCGTAGTCGCCGTCGATCGCGGTGGCGTACGGGTCGAGCAGGAGCTTCGCGGCGTTGTGGCGGAGCCCGTTCGCCGGGTCCCACGCACCGTGCACGCGGACGCCGTACCGGGTGCCGACGGCGACGTCCGGGACGATGTCGTGGAACACGTACCCGGTGCGGTTCGTGAGTTCGGTGCGGTGCTCGGTCCCGTCCTCGTCGAACCGGCAGAACTCGACGCGGTCGGCGGTGGCGGAGAACACGGCGACGTTGGCACCATCCTCGACGAGGGTGACACCGAGGGGATGACGGGAGGATCGGCTCATCCGTCCATCCAACCGGGCGAGGGCCGCGCGTGTCCGCAACCGACGTGACGGCCACGTTCCGGGGACAGCCGGGTACCCGACGCGCGTCCATGGAGAGCGCGTACCGTCCCCGGCATGACGGATCAGGAGCACGGACGGATCGACCAGGACGACCCCGAGACGACACAGACGGAACGGGTGACACGGATCCAGGACGACGCAGCGCGTCTCGGGCTCGCCATGGTGGGCGAGGCGACCGCGATGACGACCGGCGACGAGGACGCCTTCCGCGCGAGCGAGGAGAACCTCCGCGAGGTCGTCGCCGAACTCGTCGACGAACCGCTCACGCCGCGACAGGAACAGGTCGTCGAGACCCTCGGGGCCATGGGCGGCAGCCTCACGGCGGGCCTCGGGAGTGCGCTCGCGCAGGAGCAGGACCGTGAGCCCACGGAGGTGCTCGGCGGTGCGGCCGCGAGCATCGTGTGGCAGCAGCGACTCGCCGACGTCGAACAGGACGTCGACGACATCGACGACGTCGAGGACCGCTGAGCCGCCACGCGCTCAGCGCGGGGTCGCCCTGCCGCTGGTGTGGACCCGGTCCTGCGGAGCGCGACGGAGCGCGACGACCATCCCCATGACCGCGGCGACCACGATGACCGCCGTCGCGGCGACCACGAGCAGCGGCGGAACGCCCACGGCGGCGTGCCCGCGGAACCCGAGGCTCCCGTTGGAGAGCGCGTGCAGCAGCACGGCGCCCCAGAGCGCCCCCGTCACGCGTCGGGCCAGGTAGCAGGCCGAGCCGAGCACGAAGGTCGTCACGACCTGGTAGAGACCACCCGCCGCCTCACCCTGGTTGAGCAGGTGCATGAGGGCGAACACCGCGGTCGACACCAGCCAGACCGCCCATTCCGGTGTCGCCCGGCGCAGCCCCGACACGAGGATCCCACGGAAGACGAGCTCTTCGACCACCGCGACCGCGATCACGGCGACGACGAGCGCCCCGAGGTACCCGGCGGCGCCGGAGCGGACCGGAGCGAGGAACGTCAGGACCGCCACCACGACGTACGCGACGAGTGCCGCCACCGCCCACCACGGGCGAGCGGACGCGCTCTCGGCGAGCACCCGACGCCACCCGCCGAACACGGTCACGATCACCGCGAACACGACCAGCAGCACGCCCTCGCCCGCCGACTGGTGCAGGAGCGCCTGCGACGACGACAGCGGGTTCACGCCCGACCCGGTGCTGACGGCCTGCCCGGCGAGGACGGCGAACGGGAGCACCAGCACCACCACGATCGTGACCGCGACGGCCAGCCACGGACGCTCGATGCGCGCCGGGAAGGGTCGTGGTCGGCCGGAGCGGTCGGGACCCGAGCGGGGTCCGGGCGAGGGCACGGGCGAAGCGGACATGGGCGACTCCTCGAGGACGAAACCTGGTATATCGGTCATGGTCCAAGCCTAGGCGTGATCGAGGACGCCGACGCGCGGGCCCCCGCCGCCCTGGACGTCGCCGCTCCGGACGTGGCCGCTCCGGACGTCGCCCGTCAGTCGAGCAGCAGCGCCGGCTCCTCCATGACGGACGCGACGTCCTGCACGAAGCGGCTGGCGACGTCGCCGTCCACCACACGATGGTCGAAGCTCGCGCCGATCGTGGTGACCATGCGCGATCGGACCTCGCCGTCGACGACCCACGGCTTCGGCTTGATCGTGCCCATCGCGACGATCCCGACCTCGCCCGGGTTGAGGATCGGGGTTCCCGTGTCCATGCCGAACACGCCGATGTTCGTGATCGTGACCGTGCCCGCCGCCATGTCCTCGGGCGTCGTCTTGCCGTCCCTCGCCGTCAGCGTGAGCCGTTCGAGCGCCTGCGCGAGCTCGAACAGCGACATGTCCTGGGCGTCCTTGACGTTCGGCACGATGAGACCGCGCGGGGTCGCCGCGGCGATCCCGAGGTTCACGAAGTGGTGCACGATGATCTCGCGGTCGGTCCACGTCGAGTTCACGGTGGGGTTCCGCCGCACCGCCCAGATCACCGCCTTCGCCATGATGAGCAACGGCGACACCTTGACCCCGGCGAACGTGGGCGAGGTCTTGAGCCGTGCGACGAACTCCATCGCACGGCTCGCGTCGACGTCGACGAACAGGCTGACGTGCGGCGCGGTGAACGCGCTCGACGTCATCGCGGTCGCGATCGCCTTGCGCACCCCCTTGACCGGGATCCGCTCTTCGCGCACGTCGCCCCACTCGGGGGTCTCGAGGTTGCGGAACACCGTGGCCTGGGTCGCGGAGCGGATGACGTCGTCGCGCGTGACCTCGCCCGCGAGCCCGGTCGCGACGACGGCGGTCAGGTCGACACCGAGGTCCTTCGCGAGCTTGCGGATCGGCGGCTTGGCGACGACCGGCAGCGCCGACGCGGCCGGCACGCTCGCGGGGCGACGTGCTGCAGCCGCCTCGTGCGCGGCCTCCTGGTCGGCCCGAGCGGTCGCCCGCCCCGCCTCGACGGCCACGGCGGCAGCGCGACGGGCACCGGGCCGGCGGCGCGACGGCGCACCGGCGGCGGACCCGTAGCCGACGAGGACCGCGCCCGACGCCTCGTCGGTGCCGAGCGGCATCGCGGTGTCGGCGATCTGCGGGGTCGTCGTGACGGTCGGTGCGTCGAGGACAGCCGTCGTGCCTCCCGACCGGTCGGGGCCCGCAGCACCCGCCGCGATGCCGTCCGACGCGGAGTCGGCTGCTCCGGCGCCCGAGCGGGCCCCGGCGGGGCCGCTCTCGCCGGAGCCGACCTCGCCGGAGCCGACCTCGACCGGGCAGTCGACCTGGATGATCGGCACGCCGACCTCCACCGTGGCGCCCTCGTCCACGAGCAGCCGCGTCACCGTCCCCGCGAACGGCGAGGGGAGCTCGACGAGCGACTTGGCGGTCTCGATCTCGACGAGGACCTGGTCGACACTGACCTCGTCCCCGAGCGCGACGCGCCACTGCACGATCTCGGCTTCGGTGAGGCCTTCTCCCACATCGGGGAGCGGGAATTCTGCGACGGGCATGGTGACTCCGTTCTCGGTCGGGCCGGCGCGGCCAGGGAAGCGCGCTCGGACAGGATCAGTAGGCGAGTGCGCGGTCCACGGCCTCGAGCACGCGGTCGGCGTCGGGCAGGTGCAGGTGCTCCAACTTCGACTGCGGGAACGGGATGTCGAACCCCGAGACCCGCAGGGGCGGTGCCTGGAGCGTGTAGAAGGTCCTCTCGGCGATGGTCGCCGCGATCTCGCTGCCGAGACTGACGAAGCCGGAGGCCTCTTGCGCGATCACGACACGGCCGGTCCGACGAGCGGACTCGAGCAGGGGCTCCCAGTCGATGGGCGACAGCGATCGGAGGTCGACGACCTCGAGGCTCGTGCCCTCGGTCTCGGCGATCTCGGCCGCCTGGAGCAGCGTCGACACCATCGCGCCGTGCCCGACCACCGTGACGTCGGACCCCGTCCGGGCGATGCGCGTCGTGTGCATCGGGACGCCGCCGTCGACCAGGTCGACCTGCCCCTTCGGCCAGTACCGGCTCTTCGGCTCGAGGAACACGACCGGGTCCGCCGACCGGATCGCCTCCTGGATCATCCAGTAGGCGTCGTTCGGGGTGCTCGGGCTCACCACGCGGAGGCCCGGGGTGTGCGCGAAGTACGTCTCGGGGCTCTCCTGGTGGTGCTCGACCGCGCCGATGTGGCCGCCGTAGGGGATCCGGATCACGACGGGCACCGACATGTGGGCCGGCAGGCGGTTCGCCATCTTCGCGAGCTGCGATGTGATCTGGTCGAACCCGGGCCACACGAAGCCGTCGAACTGGATCTCGACGACGGGCCGGTACCCGCGGAGCGCCAGGCCGATCGCGGTGCCGATGATCCCCGACTCGGCGAGCGGGGTGTCCATGACGCGCTGCGACCCGAACCGCTCCTGCAACCCCTCGGTGATCCGGAACACGCCACCGAGCGTGCCGATGTCCTCGCCCATGAGCAGCACCCGCGGGTCCTGCTCCATCGCGGCGGCGAGCCCGGCGTTCAGCGCCTTCGCCATCGGGAGGACCGGGGCCGGATCCGACGGGACCGCCCCCGCTCCCGGGTGGGTGCGCAGGGTGTAGTCGACGAGCTCCTCGGTCCCGCTCACGCGGCATCGCCTCCTGCGGTGTCGTGGGCCGCCTCGTACGCGCGCAGCCACGCGCGCTGCTCGGCGACGCGTGGGTGCGCCTCGCGGTACACGTGGTCGAACATGGCCTCCATCGGCGGGACCTGGAGGGCCGTGGTCCGGCGTCGCACGTCGGCCGCGACGTCCTCGGCCTCCTCCTCGATCGCGGCGAGCCACGACTCGTCCACGCCGCGCGCCCGCAGGTGACGCTCGGACCGGACGATCGGGTCGCGCGCGACCCAGGCGGCGAGTTCGTCGTCGCCGCGGTACCGCGTCGGGTCGTCCGAGGAGGTGTGTGCGCCGACCCGGTAGGTCTCGGCCTCGATGAAGCGGGGGCCGCGACCGGCGCGGGCGTCGTCGGCGGCCGCGAGGGTCGTCGTGTAGGCCGCGAGGACGTCGTTGCCGTCGATGTGCACACTGGGGATCCCGAACCCGCGGGTCCGGTCGACGAGCGGCGTCGGCGACTGCACCGACACCGGCACCGAGATCGCCCAGTGGTTGTTCTGCAGGAAGAACACCACGGGCGCACCGGTGCTCGCGGCGAAGACGTACGCCTCGCTGACGTCGCCCTGGCTCGTCGCACCGTCGCCGTAGTAGACGATCGTGCAGGCGTCGACCCCCGGGTCGCCCGTGCCGACCACGCCGTCGAGCCGCTGCCCCATCGCGTAGCCGGTGGCGTGCAGGGCCTGGGAGCCGATGACGAGCGTGTAGATGTGGGTGTTGCCCCGGGCGTCCGGGTCCCACCCGCCGTGGGCGTTGCCGCGGAACACGCCGATGATCTCCATCGGGTCGACACCGCGGGTCAGGGCGACGGCGTGCTCCCGGTACGAGGGGAACACGTGGTCCTGCGGACGCAGGGCGTGCGCGGACCCGACCTGGGCGGCCTCTTGCCCGTGGCTCGGTGCCCACAAGCCGAGCTGGCCCTGTCGCTGCAGGTTCGCGGCAGTGTGGTCGAAGCGTCGGGTGACGACCATGTCGCGGTGCAGACCGAGCAGGACGTCGTCGGGGATGTTCCGCGCGACGGCGGCGTACTCGGCGTTCGTGTCGTCCTCGACGAACCGCCCGTCGGGGTCGAGGATGCGGATCGTGGTCGTCGCGGGACCCGCGGCGGGGGAAGGCATGCGGACCAACCTACTGGCCGCGCGAGGCCCTACTCCGTGAGACTCCCGACAACGTGCTGGGCGGTCCGCAAGAGCGTGTCGACCGCCTCCGACTCCCCGATCGACACCCGGATGCCCTCGGGAGCGAACGCGCGCACCATGATCCCGGCCCGCTCGAACGCCTCGGCGGCGGCGGCGGTGCGCTCACCCGTCGGCAGCCAGACGAAGTTGCCCTGCGCGACCGGGACGCGCCAGCCCTGGTCGAGCAGGGCGTCGCGCACGCGGTCCCGGAGCGCCGCGATGCGGTCGACCCGCTCGAGGAGTTCCGGCTCGCGCTCCAGGCTCACGAGCGCGGCCGCCTGGGCCTGCGCCGTGACCGACAGCGGGATCGCGGTCGACCGGGCGGCGTCGAGCACGGACGCCGGGCCGAGCGCGTAGCCGATGCGGAGGCCCGCGAGCCCGTACGCCTTCGAGAACGTCCGGAGCACGACGAGGTTCGGGTAGCGCTCGAGCAGCCCGGCGCCGCGGACGGCGTCCGGGTCCGTCACGAACTCGGCGTAGGCCTCGTCGAGGACCACGAGCAGGTCGGTCGGCACCGACTCCATGAACGCGGCGAACTCGGCGCCCGTGACGATCGGCCCGGTCGGGTTGTTCGGCGAGCAGACGATCACCATGCGGGTCCGCTCCGTGACCGCGGCCGCCATCGCCGGCAGGTCGTGGCCACCGTCCGGCCGGTTCGGGACCTGCACGCTCTCGGCCCCCGCGACCGTGACGAGTCCGGGGTAGGCCTCGAACGACCGCCAGGCGTAGACGACCTCGTCGCCCGGGCCCGCCGCGGCCTTGGCGAGCTCGTGCAGGATCGCGACGCTGCCGGACGCGACGTGGACCTCGTCCACCGTCAGTCCGAACCGGGCGGCGAGGACCGCCCGCACCGCGATCGCCGAGGCGTCCGGGTACCGGTTGTACGCGGTCTGGCGCTGGACGGCCTCGACCACGCCGGGCAGCGGGTCGAACGGGTTCTCGTTGCTCGAGAGCTTGAAGGCGTCGCCGGGCGCCTGACGGCCCTGCCGGTAGGCCGGGAGCGCCGCGATCTCGGGACGGAGGCGGACGGGCTGCTGGGTCACCCGGTCAGCCTAGCGACGCACACCGTCCGGCCCTCGGCACAGGGCGGTCACCGCGGGCAGTATGGGGGCATGCGATTCCTCGTCCGACTCGTCGTCAACGCCGTGGCCCTCTGGCTCACGACGCTCATCGTCCCCGGCGTGCACGTCGACGCCTTCGGCGATCAGGGGCTCGTCGCCACCGTCCTGACCTACCTGCTCGTCGCGTTCGTGTTCGGGCTCGTGAACGGGATCATCGGGACGCTGATCCGCATCGTCGCGTTCCCGATCTACATCCTGACGCTCGGGCTCGTGTCGTTCATCGTGAACGCCGTCCTGCTGCTCGTCGTCGCCGGGATCTCGACCTCGATCGGTTTCGGGCTGCGGGTCGACAGCTTCGGGTGGGGCATCGTCGGCGCGTTCGTGCTCGCCGTCTTCGCCTGGCTCATCGGCCTCCTGGCCCGCCCGGTCATCCGGCACGCCCGGGCCTGACCCCGCCCTTCGCCTTCTCCGCCCCCTCTCACCGCGAGATCGCACTCGTTGCCGCTTGGCACGGGTCCAAAGCGGCAACGAGTGCGATCTCGCCGGAGTGGTGGGCACGACGAAGGGCCCCGACCGATGGTCGGGGCCCTTCGCGTGCGTCAGGACTGCAGTTCCGCGGGACCGGCCTCGGCGCCGGCACCGACGCGGAGGGTCTGGCCGCTCGGGTTGCCGGTCGTGACCTCGATCCGGCGGGGCTTGGCGGCCTCGCTGACCGGGATCGTGACGCTGAGCACGCCGTTGTCGTAGCTCGCCGCGATGCGGGCCGTGTCCAGGCCCTGCCCGAGCGTCAGCTGGCGCAGGAACGAGCCCGACTGGCGCTCGCGGGTGATCCACTTGGCGCCGTCCGGGGCCCCGACGGTCCGCTCGGCGCGGATCGTCAGGAGCTGACCGTCGACGTCGATGTCCACCGAGCCCGGGTCGATGCCCGGCAGGTCCGCGCTCAGGACGTAGTGGTCGCCGTCGCGGTAGAGGTCCATCGGCATCACACGGGGACCGCGGGTCTCGAACAGGCTGCTCGCCATGCGGTCGAGCTCACGGAACGGGTCGAAGTTGGCCATCGTCATCAGCTCCTTCGTGTCGAGTGATCGAGGACTTGAGTCGCATCGACTCAAGCTGTGACCAGATTAGCACTCGGGCGGGTCGAGTGCTAGAAGGATGCCGAGAGGTCGCCGAGTCTTCGCCGAGATCCCGGTCGGCCGGTCCGGCCGACCGGTCCGGCCGGCTGGCCGGCTGGCCGGCTGGCCGGCTGGCCGGGACCGCCGTCAGGCCCGCCGCACCCGCAGCGTCGCGATCTCGAACGGACGGAGCGTCAGCGTCACGGGCTCGTCCGCACCCCAGGCACCCGAGCCCGGCTCGCCAGCGGCGAGGTCACGCTCGAGCAGGTCGGTCCGCGTGGCCGAGGCCACGGGGAACCCGAGGTCGACGAGCACGTCCGTCGCCCGCCCGCCGCGTGCCTCGTACAGGCGGACGACGACGTCGCCGGAGCGGTCCTCCGCGAGCTTGACGGCCTCCACGAACACCGCCGGGTCCGACACGGTGACGATCGGTGCGACCGGGGTGTCCCCCGCGACCGCGCGCACCGGCAGGTTGAGCCGGTACCCACTGTCGGCGGCGTCGAGCACCGTCGCTCCCACCCGGAGGACCGTGCGGAACACGTGCCGGCCCTGGTCCGCCGACGGGTCCGGGAACTTCGGCCCGCGCACGAGCGATTCACGCACGAGCGTCGTGGTCCCACCGTCGGGCCGCGTCACGCGGGTGATGTCGTGCCCGTACGTCGAGTCGTTCGCCACCGCGACCCCGAACCCCGGCTCGGCCACGTGCACCCAGCGGTGCGCGCTCGTCTCGAACCGCGCGAAGTCCCACGAGGTGTTCTGGTGGGTCGGCCGGTCGATGTGACCGAACTGGATCTCCGACGACGCCTGGTCGGCCTTGACGTCGATCGGGAACCCGAGCTTGAGCAACTTCTGCTGCTCGTGCCAGTCGACCTCGGTCTCGACGTGGAGTTCCGGCTCGCCGTGGAGGGCCGAGAACCGGGTGGTGACGGTGGAGTCGTGGAACGCACGGGTCACGACGAGCCGGTCCCCCTCGACCGCGATCGTGTCGGCCGTCGCGAGCTCGGTCGCGTGCCGCTGGTACGACCGGTCGATGTCCCAGGCGTCCCACTGGTTCGGGGTGTCGCGGAACACCGTGTACAGCGCGCCCCGGGTGCCGGGGGCGATCGCCTCGCGCCCCGACGCGGCGTCGACGACGGATGCCACGAGCCCGTCGTCGTCGACGGTCGCCACCACGACACCGGTGTCGAACACCCACGCGTCGCCCCGCCGGACGGGAGGAACGGCTTCCGGCTCCGGGACGACCTCGCCAGCCAGCGCGGTCACCCCCTCCGCGCGGACCGGCGCCGCGTTGAAGCGCACGACCGCGCCGGTCGTCCCGTCGCCGCCGACGCCGAGGGCGTCCGCGGTGGTCGGTGCGTCGAGCGGGCCCGCACCGTCGGCGATCGCGGTCGAGGAGGCGGCGACCCCGGCGAGCGCGGCGGCTCCCCCGTTGGCGAGCGCGGACGTCGACGTGCCGATGAGCCCCTCGAGCGTCGCCGCGACGGCCGCGTAGTGCTCCTCCGCGACCTCGTACACCCAGGCGATGCTCGAGCCGGGCAGGATGTCGTGGAACTGCTGGAGGAGCACGGTGTGCCAGGCGTCCTCGAGCGCCGCGTACGGGTAGTCGAGGCCGAGTCGCACGGCCGCGGTCGTCGCCCAGAGCTCGGCCTCGCGGAGCAGGTGCTCCGACCGCCGGTTCCCCTGCTTGGTCCGGATCTGCGACGTGTAGGTGCCGCGGTGGAACTCGAGGTACATCTCCCCCGACCACACCGACGGCGACGGCAGCAGACGCTCGAGCTCCTCGTACACGTCGGCCGGGGTGCCGAGCTCGACGCGCGGCGAGCCCTCCAGGTCGTGCTGGCGGTGCGCCGCGGCGAGCATCTCGGGCGTGGGGCCGCCACCGCCGTCGCCGAACCCGTACAGGAGCATCGAGACGTCGGCGGTGCCGCGCTCCTTGTTCTGCCGTTCGCCGCGGTGCAGGTCCGCCGGGGACAGCTCGGAGTTGTACGTGTCCGCGGGCGGGAAGTGCGTGAGCACCCTCGAGCCGTCGATGCCCTCCCAGTGGAACGACGTGTGCGGCATGACGTTCGTCTCGTTCCACGACGGCTTCTGCGTCAGGAACCACCGGGAGCCGGCCGCGCGGATGATCTGCGGGAGGGCGCCGGTGTAGCCGAACGAGTCGGGCAGCCAGGCCTCGCGGGGTTCGAACCCGAGCTCGTCGATGAAGAACCGCTTGCCGGCGACGAACTGCCGAGCGAGGGCCTCACCGCCGGGGAGGTTCGTGTCCGACTCGACCCACATGCCGCCGACCGGGATCCAACGGCCCTCGGCGACCCGCTCCTTGATGCGGGCGAAGACCTCCGGGTAGTGGTCCCGCATCCACGCGTACTGCTGCGCGCTCGAGCAGGCGAAGGTGAACTCGGGGTCGCGGTCCATGAGCTCGAGGACGTTCGAGAACGTCCGGGCACACTTGCGGATGGTCTCGCGCACGGGCCACAACCACGCCGAGTCGATGTGGGCGTGCCCGACCGCGATCGCACGGTGCGACGCGACCGAGGCGGGCACGTCGAGCACGGCACGGAGCACGGCGCGGACGTCGGCGGCGGACCCGGCGACGTCGTCGGGGTCCAGGGCGTCCGCGGCGCGCTCGAGGGTCCGCAGGACGTCCGCCCCGCGGGTGGAGTCCGTGGGGAGTTCGGTGAGGAGGCCGCGGAGCACCGAGAGGTCCTGCTGCAGCTCCCAGACGACGTCGTCCCGCTCCGCGAGTGCGAGCTCCCGGAGCCGGTAGATGGGCTCGTGCCCCGCCGTGCGCTTCGATCCGAGCGGGGTCGCGTCGTACGCGAAGTGCCCGCCGACGTCGGGGTTCGCGGCCGCCTCGATCCAGAGGTCCACCGTGCCACCCGGCCCGGCCGTGATCGGCACCGCGGTGTTGCGGGGCTCGATCGCCTTGACGGTGCTGCCGTCCGGCCGGAACACGAGCCCCTCGGCCTGGAACCCGGCCTGGCGCGCGCTGAAGCCCAGGTCGACGACGAGGTCGACGCTCGTGCCCTCGCCGGTGCCGAAGTCGTCGGGCACGGTGCCCGTCACGTGGAACCAGGTCGTGCCCCAGGGCTTCCCACCCCACGGGTCGCCGATCGCGAACGGCTCGTACGTCTGCGCGACGGCCTCGGTGAACGGCACGGGTTCGTCCGGCACCTGCCAGGCCGTGATGGTGACGGGAGCGGTCCGGCGGTGCACGTGGGGGTCGATGCGGTCGCGGACGAGCCGGGCGATGCGGCTCTGGACGAGGGGTTCGTCGTGGTGCACGGGGATGCCTTCCTGGTGACGGGCGTGCGTGTGGAGGGGTCGGTGGTGACGGATCCGGTCGTGGCGGGACCGGCGCTGGTGGACGGGCCGGGGCGTGGCGGGGCTGCGGTCCGTGACGGATCGCGGTCGGGCCTCCCGGGCGTCAGCCCTTGATGCCGCCCGCCAGCGCGTTCCCGCCGCCGAGGCCGCGGGAGACGATCACGTAGAGGGCGATCACCGGGACGGAGTAGAGGATCGAGAAGGCGGCGAGCTGCCCGTACGCCACCGATCCGTACTGCCCGAAGAAGTTGAAGATGCTGACCGCGGCGGGTTGCTTGTCGGGCGAGAGCAGCAGGACGAACGGGACGAAGAAGTTCCCCCACGCCTGGATGAACACGAAGATGAACACGACGGCGATGCCCGGACGCATGAGCGGCACGACGATCCGGGTCAGCGTCGCCATCATGGAGGCGCCGTCGGTCCAGGCGGCCTCCTCGAGCTGCACGGGCACGGAGTCCATGAAGTTCTTCGCCATCCAGATCGCCATCGGCAGGCTCGTCGCGGCGAGGAAGAACACGGTCCCGGCGACGTTGTCGATGAGGTTGAGCGACACGAACAGGCTGTAGACCGGCACCATCATCGCGGTGATCGGCAGGCCCGTCCCGAACAGGATCCCGTACAGGAACGGCTTGTTGACCCGCATCCGGTAGCGCGACAACGGGTACGCGGCGAGGATCGCGATGACGACCGTGACGATCGCGCATCCGCCCGACAGGATGAGGCTGTTGAGCAACGGCACGAACGCGAGCTGCGGCGTGAGGACCTTCGTGAAGTTGTCGAGGGTGAAGTGCGTCGGCAGCTTGACGCTCAGGGTCGCGCTCGCGTCGAACGATGCGAGGACGAGCCAGACGAGCGGCACGGCGAAGCAGATCGCGACGATCGCCAGGACGACGTTCGCCACCCAGCGCATCGTCCGGTGCCCCGGGCTCGTCATGTGCAGCGACCGGGCGTGGTCGCGGGCACCCGTGCGCGCGTTCCCCGGCACGGTGGCCGTGGGTTGGTCGATCGTGATGGCCATGGTCAGTCCACCTCCGGCTTCAGCGCCCGGATGTACACGATCGAGAAGACCGCGCCGACGATGAGGAGGATCGTCGCGATGGCCGTCCCGAACCCGAGCTGCGAGAACTTGAACGCCTCCTGGTACGCCAGGATCGGCAGGGTCGAGCTGTTCGTGCCGGGGCCGCCACCGGTCATCACGTAGATGAGGGTGAACACCGACAGGGTCTGCAGGGTGGTGAGCATGAGGTTCGTCGAGATGCTCCGCCGGATGACCGGCAGGGTGATGTACGCGAGCCGCTGCCAGCCGGTGGCACCGTCGACCTCGGCGCTCTCGGTGATCTCGTCAGGAACCTCCTGCACGGCCGCCGAGTAGACGAGCATCGAGAACGCGGTCCCGCGCCAGATGTTCGCCAGGATGATCGCGATCATCGGGTACGTGTAGAGCCAGTTCGCGCCGGTGATCCCGATCATCGACAGGAACGTGTTGAGCGTGCCCTTGTCGTTGAAGAACGCGTAGGCCGCGAACGAGGCGACGATCTCGGGGAGCACCCACGCGGCCACCACGAAGGTGCCGACGAGTGCCCGGATCACCCGGTTCGCCTCCCGCATGAGCAGTGCCAGGCCGAGGCCGAGCACGTTCTGCCCGATCACCGCGGAGCCGATGAGGAACACGAGCGTCAGCAGCACGGACTTCGGGAAGTCCTTGTCCTGGAACAGGTCGACGTAGTTCTTGAGTCCGACGAACTGCTGGCTCGACGCGGCCGCGCCGGTGAGCGCGGAGTTCGTGAACGAGCCGTAGAACGACGAGATGATCGGCCCGACCAGGAACACGACGATGAGGACCATCGCCGGCACGAGCGGCGTCGCCCGTGCGGCCGTGCGCAGGCCGTGTCCGCTCCGCCGCCGGGGCGGGTCCGTTCGTCGGGGTCCGCGGGTGCCGGGCAGGGCCGGCGCGATCTGGGTTGCCATCGGGGTACCGCCTCTTCGCTGGGTCGTGGCCGGTGGGGTGGGGTGACCGGGTCGGGCCGGGAGGCGCGGTGCGGGCCCGTCCGGGCTCGCAGGCTCGCCCGGCGCCCGCCGCGGATCGCTGGCGCGATCCCGCTGAGCGGCGGGCGCCCGGCCGGCCGGCCTACTTGATCTGGACGGTGTGGTCCTGACCGACCACCCCGATCACCGCCTTGTCGTAGGTCGCAGCCGCCTGTTTCGGCGTCTGCTGCCCGGTCATCACGGATTCCATGGCCACCTGGATGGCGTTCGAGATCTGGCTGTAGTCGCTCGTCGCCGGGCGGAAGTTCGTGTGTTCCACGAGTCCGGAGAAGAACTTGAACGTCGGGTTGGACGCGTCGTAGGTCGGGTCCTCGGCGACGTCACTGCGCACCGCGATCTGGCTGTTCTGGATGTCGTACTTGAGCGACCCCTGCTTGTCCAACGCCATCGTGATGAAGTTGAACGCGGCCTGCGGGTTCCCGGAATGCGCCCCGACCGCGAGCGTCCAGCCACCGGACATGCTGTTGTAGCCCGGGGCCTGGCCGTTCTGCGTCGGCATCGGCGCCTGACCGAGCACGCTCGACCACTGCGACCACGGAGCCGTCCCGGTCTTCAGCCACGTGCCGGACTGCCACGAACCGTCGAGGTCGATCGCCAGCTGGCCCTTCGGCAGCCACGTGTTCGCGACGGTCGTGCCGACGTTCGGGTCGAGTTCCTGCTGCGGTGTCGGGCCGAGGCCGCCCTGGTAGACGTCCTTGACGAACTGGAGCGCGTCGACGAACTGCTTCGAGCCCGTCACCCACTTCTTGTTCTGGTAGAGGGTGTTGCCCTTGCCGTCCGCCCCGTACAGGAGCATCTCGAAGCCCTGCATGGTCGAGGCCTCGCCCTGCGGCTTGCCCGAGTACATGTGGAACGGGATGACGCTCGGGTCCTTGGCCTTGATCGTCTTCGCCGCGTCGAGGACGTCCTGCCAGGTCTTCGGCTGCCACGGAACGGGCAGCCCGACCTTCTTGAAGATGTCCTTGTTGTACCAGAGGGCCCGGGTGTCGGTGCCCATCGGGACGCCGTAGGTCTTGCCGTCGACGCCCTGCCCCGCCTGCTTGGCGTTCGTGTAGAACTTGCTCCAGTCGCTCCACTTGGCCGTGTACTTGTCGAGCGGCAGGAGGTACCCGGCCTGCGCGTCCGCCTTGACGAGGAACGTGTCCTCGTACATGACGTCAGGCGCGGTGGCCGACGCCTTGTTCATGAGCGCGAGCTTCGTGTAGTAGTCGTTCTCCTGCGCCTGGATCGGCACCAGGTCGACGGTCATGTTCGGGTACTTCTTCTCGAACGCCGCCTTGACGTCCTTCATGTGGTGGTCGAGCTGCTGGAAGCTGCCGAACTTCTGGTACGCGATCTTGATGGTGTCGCTGCTCGAGGATCCCGAGCTGCTGCACCCGGCCAGGGCCAGGGCTGCGACCGCTGCTGCTGCGACCGCGGCGATGAGACGAGGGCGTTTCATGGTGCTCCTTTGCTCCACAGGACGCTTCGGGCTCCCTTGCCCGGTCCGCGATTAGTCCACCGTATGGACTTAATGCTTGTCAAGCACCACGGGGGTGCGTTTCGCCCCGATCCCGCGAGATCGCACTCGTTGCCGTTCAGCACGCGCTCAGAGCGACAACGAGTGCGATTTCGCGGAGAGGGGGCTGCCTGGCCGACCGGCGGCCGGGGCGGCACTCAGCGGTCGATGAGCAGGGTGGAGGCCCGGGGCGACAACGTCGTGTCGAGCACCAGACACGCCGCTCCCACGGCGGTGACGTCCTCGTCGATCTCGCTCTGCTCGACCACGACGGGGTGCTTCGCCACGAGGACCGGCGACGACGCGATCGCCTGCGCGGCCGCGGGCAGGGCCTCCACGGCGATGCGCGACCAGAAGGGTCCGCCGAACACGACGCGGTCCACGTCGAGCAGGTTGACGATGACCACGACCGCACGGCCCATCGCGGTGCCGGCCGCCGCGGCGATCGCCCGCGCGATCGGGTCGCCCTCCGCGACCAGGGCCGACAGCTCGGAGAACGCGGCGTCGACCGCGGCCACGTCGGTGGGGCCGTCCCCGGTCGCCCAGGGCGCGCCGATGTCCAGTCCGGCCGCGGCGCCGAAGCGGACCAGGCGCTCGGGCGTCACGGTGTCGCCGACCTCGGCCCGGCCCTCCCCCGACCGGGTGGCCCGGGTCGTCACCGGCGCGGTGCCGACCCCCCGGCTGCCGCGGTCCGGTGTCCGGCGCGGGCCCGGCCCCTCGGGCAGCTCGGCCAGCAGGCCCTGGTCGATCATGATGTGGCCGGCGTCGCCGGCGTTCCCGCCCGCTCCGCGGAGCGGCTCGTGGTCGATCACGAGCCCGACGCCGAACCCGGTGCCGTAGTACACGAAGGCGAAGTTCCGGGCCGACGCCTCGTCGGTCAGCCACATCTCGCCGACGGCGGCGGCCGTCACGTCCTTCTCGAGCAGGACCGGGAGGCCCGTGGCCGCGGCGAGCGCGTCGCGCACCGGGACGTCCCGCCACCGGGGCAGGAACGGCGGGTCGAGGACGACGCCCCGTTCCGGGTCGATCGGTCCGGGCGAGGCCACCCCGACGCCGAGCACCGCCGCGCGGTCGACGCCTGCGTCGGTGACGAGTCGCTCGACCGCGTCGGCCATCGTCGACACGACGTCGTCCGGGTTCGCCGCGGAGGGCGTCGGGACGCTCGCCCCGGCGACGACCGCCCCCCTGAGGTCGAGGAGCACGCTCGTGACGACCGCCGGGTCGACGTGGACACCGACGGCGTACCGACTGGTGGGATCGAGTCGGAGGATCGTGCGGGGTTTGCCGCGGCCCGCGACCACGGTGCCCGACTCGACGACCATGCCCGCGTCGATGAGGTGCCGGGTGACGTTGGACACGGTCTGGGGGCTGAGCCCCGTGCGGTCGGCGAGCTCGACGCGACTCAGCCCGTCGGTGCTCCGGCGGATCGCGTCGAGGACCACGGTGCGGTTGAACCCGCCGATGGCCGGGAGGTTGGCACCGCGTCGATGCTCGGCCATCGCTCCTCCGTTCGTCCGGGGCCGACCCTATCGCCCGACCCGCCACGCCCGGGCGTCCTGGTTCTCCGGAAGCTCGTGGCAGCCCCTCTGGTCCGCTCGCAGGAGCACCGCTACCCTGACCGGCATGACGGACCTCCGCCTCGAGCCCCTCTCCGCCGCGACGATCGTCGCGGCGAACTCGCTCACGCTCAAGCCAGGGCAGGAGCAGTACGTCCAGCCGGTGTCGCACTCCATCGCCGAGGCCTACGTCCGACCGACGACGGCCTGGCCGCGCGTGGTGCTCGACGGCGACGAGGTCGTCGGGTTCATCATGGGGAACTTCGACGCCGAGAACAGCCAGGAGGAGCTCCGCAGCTGCATCTGGCGGCTCAACGTCGCCGCTTCGGCCCAGGGCCGCGGAGTCGGCCGGTTCGCCGTGCACGGCCTGGCAGAGGAAGCCCGCTCGCGCGGGTTCGACCGGCTGACCGTCATGTTCGAGCCCGGCGACGACGGCCCCGAGCCGTTCTTCCGCGCGATCGGGTTCCAGGTCATCGGCGAGACGCAGTACGGGGAGCACTTCGCCGCCCTGACACTCTGAACCCGGTGGTGGACGAGCCCGGAGACCCCGGCACGGACTTCGGCGCCGCGGTGGCCGATGTGGTCCGCGGCATCCCGCCCGGCCGGGTGATGACGTACGGCGACGTCGCGGCGGTGCTCGGCTCTCGGGCGTCGCGGCAGGTCGGCCGGGTCATGGCGCACGAGGGCCACGGTCTGCCGTGGTGGCGCGTCGTCCGCGCCGGGGGTCTGCCGCCCGTCGAGCACGAGGCCCGCGCCCTCGAGCACTGGCGCACCGAGGGGACCCCGCTCCGGCCGGGCACCCCGACCTGGAGGGTCGACATGCGTCGGGCGCGTTGGTCGCCCTCCTGAACCGCTCGCGGGGGACACACCCTGACCGGAGTCGGCCTGCACCGCGCGTACCGTCCCGGGGGGCCGGGCGTTCCCGTCGTCCGGCGACGAACAGGAGGAGCACCATGCGAGCAGTCGTCTACAACGGACCGCGCGACGTCAGCGTCCAGGACGTCCCCGACGCCCGGATCGAGAAGCCGACCGACATCCTCATCCGGGTGACCGCCACGAACATCTGCGGGTCGGACCTGCACATGTACGACGGCCGGACGGACATCGAGCCGGGCAGCGTCTTCGGACACGAGAACCTCGGCGAGGTGATCGAGGTCGGCTCCGGGGTCGAGAAGGTCTCGGTCGGCGAGCGCGTCGTCCTCCCCTTCAACATCGCCTGCGGCTTCTGCAAGAACTGCGAGCGCGGCTGGTCGAGCTTCTGCCTGACGACGCAGCCGAACCCGGAGACGGCCGGTGCGGCGTACGGCTACGCGGACATGGGTCCGTACCGCGGCGGGCAGGCGGAGCTCCTCCGCGTGCCGTTCGGTGACTACAACGCACTCCGTCTCGGCGAGGACTCGGTCGAGAAGGAGAACGACTACGCGATGCTGTCGGACATCTTCCCCACCGGATGGCACGGCACCGAGCTCGCGGGGGTGAAGCCGGGCGACTCGGTCGTCGTGTACGGCGCCGGCCCGGTCGGGTTGATGGCGGCACTGTCGGCCACGATCAAGGGTGCCGCGAAGGTCATGGTCGTCGACCGGCAGCCGGACCGCCTGCGTCTGGTGGAGTCGATCGGTGCGATCCCGATCAACGACGCCGAGGTCGACCCCGTCCAGGCGGTCCTCGACCAGACCATGGGGCTCGGGGCGGACGCCGGTGTGGAGGCCGTCGGGTACCAGGCACACGACCCCGAGGGCAACGAGCAGCCGAACCTCGTGCTGAACCGCCTCATCGCGTCCGTGCGGTTCACGGGCGGCATCGGCGTCGTCGGTGTCTACCTGCCGCAGGACCCGGGCGCCTCGGACGAGCTCGCCAAGAACGGGCAGATCGCGCTCGACTACGGCACGTTCTTCTTCAAGGGCCAGCACATGGGCACCGGGCAGGCGCCGGTCAAGCGGTACAACCGGCAGCTCCGCGACCTCATCGCCGCGGGCAAGGCGGAACCGTCCTTCATCGTGAGCCACGACCTGCCGCTCGACCAGGCACCGGACGCGTACCGGCACTTCGACGCCCGCGACGAGGGCTGGACGAAGGTCGTGCTGCACCCCGCCTCGGCCTGACCGGTCGCCGGGCCGCGGCCGTCAGGCGGTCGCGCGCCCGGCCTCCAGGTCGTAGCGGTCGCCCCGCGGGGCGGTCGGCAGGGCGAGCAGCACGAGCAGCACGAGGTTGACGACCGGGACGAGGTCGAGCAGCAGCCACCACCCGCTGCGTCCCGTGTCGTGCAGGCGTCGGACCCCGAGCGCGATCGTCGGCAGGAGCGTGGCGAGGCCCCAGACCGCGCTGACGGCCACGACGACGACGATCGCGATGACGGGCCCGTCCGGGACGCCGCTCGTGGTCGTGCCCGAGGGCAGCGTGGCCACGGTGACCCCGAAGACGATCCCGGCCACGATGCCGAACACGAGACCCACCAGCGCCGCGACGAGCAGCCACCACCAGCACTCGCTGCGGCTCGCGCGGCCCCGCAGCACCACGTAGCCGCGCCAGAACCGGCGGACGGCGACGGGCAGCGGGGCGCCGTACCAGGGCACGCCGATCGGGAGGGCCGCAGCGGGGCCTCCCGTCCGGTCCGGTCGGGTCGTGGTCGGTCGGGCACCGTCGCTCATGGGGACCATCCTGCCCTGTCCCGGGACGCCCCCGCGCCGCCCCCGGAGTCGCCGAGATCGCAGAACACGCCGCTCAGGTGAGGACATGAGCGGCGTGTTCTGCGATCTCGGCGGGAGGACCGGGCCGGGGCCCGGCCGGACCGGACCGGCCGGACCGGGCCGGCCGGACCGGGCCGGCCGGACCGGGGCCGGCGGGTCAGACCAAGCTGTCCCGCCAGGCCGCGTGGAGCTGGGCGAACCGGCCGGTACCCGCGATGAGGTCGTCCGGCGTGCCGTCCTCGACGATCTGCCCGTGTTCCATGACGAGCACCCGGTGGGCGATCGCGACCGTCGACAACCGGTGCGCGATGATCACGGCGGTGCGGTCGGCGAGCAGGGTCTCGAGACCCTCCTGCACGAGCCGCTCGCTCGGGATGTCGAGCGACGCCGTGGCCTCGTCGAGGATGAGCACGCGCGGGTCCGCCAGGAACGCCCGGGCGAACGACAGCAGCTGCCGCTGGCCCGCCGACACCCGGCCACCGCGCTTGTTGACGTCGGTGTCGTACCCGTCGGGCAACGCCTCGATGAACGTGTGGGCGCCGACGGCCTTCGCCGCCCGCTCGATCTCGGCGCGTGACGCCCCCGGCTTGCCGAGCGCGATGTTGTCCGCGACGGACCCCGAGAACAGGTACGCCTCTTGCGTGACCATGACGATCGCGCGCCGCATGTCCCGCGGGTCGAGATCGCGCAGGTCGATGCCGTCGAGCCGCACGGAGCCCTGTGATGGGTCGTAGAACCGCGCCATGAGCTTCGCGAGCGTCGACTTGCCCGCGCCCGTCGACCCCACGAGCGCGATCGTCTGACCGGCCGGGATGTGCAGGTCGAACTCGGGGAGCACGACCGTCTCGGCGTTGTACGCGAACACGACGTCGTCGAAGTCGACGCGGCCCTTCGCCTGGGCGAGGTGCTGCGGCCGGACCGGGTCCGGCACGCTCGGCTCCTCCTCGAGCACGCCCGAGATCTTCTCCATCGCAGCGGACGCCGACTGGTACCCGTTGTAGAACATCGCGAGCTGTTCGGCCGGGTCGAAGAACCGCCGGGCGTACAGGGCGACGGCGAGCAGGGCGCCGATCTCGAGCGAGCCACCGACGACGCGGAACGCGCCGATGATGACGACCGCCGCGAGCGTCGCGTTGCCGATGAGCACGAGGCCCGGGTCGAACGTCCCGAACAGGTTGAACACCTTGGCGTTCGCGGCGCGGTAGTCCTCGACGTACCCGGCGTACTCGTCGCGGTTGCGGGACTCCTTGCGGAACGCCTGCACCGCCCGGATGCCCGTCATGGTCTCGACGAAGTGCACGATCACCCGGGCGCTCGTGACACGCGTCGCCCGGAACAGCTGCTGCGAGCGCTTCTGGAACCACCGGGTCAGGAACCACAGCGGCACGAGGGCGATCGCGAGCACGAGGCCGGACGTCGGGTCGAGCGACACGAGCGCGATGGCCGTGAACACCATGTAGAGCACGCCCTGGATGAGCTGGTTCAGCCCGGAGTCCAGGAGTTCGCGGATCGAGTCGAGGTCGCTCGTCTGGCGCGAGATGATCCGCCCCGACGTGTAGGTCTCGTGGAACTCGAGGCTCAGACGCTGGGTGTGCAGGAACACGCGCTTGCGCAGGTCGAGCAGGATCTTCTGGCTGATCTTCGCCGCGAGCACGGTGTACCAGGCGGTGAGCAGCGCGCCCGCGACGGCGACGGCGACGTAGCCGGCCACCACGAGGTACGCGGGGAGCCAGTCCTGTCGGTGGAGCACCGACGGCAGCGCGCTGTCGATGCCGTACGCGATGAGGGTCGGACCGGCCACCTGCGCGCCGGTCGACACCACCACGACGATCGCGATCGTCCACAGGTCGCGCCGGAGCGGTCCGAGCAGCGAGCGCATGAGCGCGAGCGACCGACGCCGGAGCCGTCGGCTCTCGGCCTTCGTGAAGTGCTCCCGCTCCTCGCCGCGCACACCGCGCACCGTGATGGAGGCGGTGACCGGCTGCCCGTCGTCGGCCGCGGTGACGGCGGCGGCCGGGCCTCCCGGCTGTGCGGTGTCCGTGGCGGGCTGGGCCCGCTCCTCGAACTCGGTCTGGTACTCGTCCTCGGGCTCGCCGGGGGCGTCCGGCCTGGCCGACGTCCGCTGGGGGTCGCTCATGCCAGTGCCTCCTCTCGCGCGGTCGCGTCGTCCTCGTCGAGCGAGGAGATGACGTAGCGGTAGTGGTCGTTCGTGGCCATCAGGTCGTGGTGCGTCCCGACGGCGGTGATGCGCCCGTCCTGCATGAGCGCAACCCGGTCGGCCAACGTCACGGTGGAGGGGCGGTGCGCGACGATGAGCGAGGTCGTCTCGGCGAGGACGCGTCGGAGTCCCGCCTCGACCCGGGCCTCGGTGTCGACGTCGAGCGCCGACAACGGGTCGTCGAGCACGAGCACGCTCGGTCGGGCGGCGATCGCCCGGGCCAGTGCGAGCCGCTGCCGTTGCCCGCCGGACAGGCTCAGGCCCTCCTCGCCGACGCGGGTGTCGACGCCGTCCGGGAGCCGGTCGACGAACTCCGCCTGCGCGACGTCGAGCGCCTCGCGGAGCAGGGCCTCGGCCTCGTCCCCCGAGACGTCCGGGCGGCCGAGGAGCACGTTGTCCCGCACCGAGGCGCTGAAGAGCGTGGCGTCCTCGAACGCGACGCCGACCCGGTGCCGCAGTTCCTCGCGCGTGAGCTCGCGGACGTCGACACCGTCGATCGTGATCGAGCCGCCGGTGACGTCGTACAGACGCGGCACCAGGGCGAGCAACGTCGTCTTGCCCGACCCGGTGAGCCCGACGAGCGCCATCGTCTCGCCCGGCTGCAGGACGAGGTCCACCCCGTCGACGAGGTCCGGCGTGCCCGCGGGCGCGTCCTGGTAGTGGAAGTGCACGTCGGTGAACGTCAACGCACCACGGGGGTCGGCGATCGTGCGCGGGTGCTCCGGGTCCTGGATCGTGTTCTCGGAGTCCATGACCTCGAAGAACCGGTCGACCGCGGTCCGGGTGTCGAACGTCATCGACAGCAGGAAGCCGATGGACTCGATCGGGAACCGGAGGACCGCCGCTGCCGAGAAGAACGCGAACAGCTCCCCGACCGTCAGGTGGCCCTGCGACGCCAGCCAGATCCCGGCGAGCAGGCACAGTGCGAACGCGACGTCGGGCACGAGCAGGAGCCACAGCCAGATGCCGGCGATGGCCCGGGCCTTCTCGATCTCGGTGCCCCGGAGCTGCTCGGCCTGTTCGCTGAACTCGTCGAGCTTGTACCGGCCGCGGCCGAACGCCTTGAGCACGCGGATGCCGTGCACCGACTGCTCCACACTCGTCGCGAGGTCACCGACCTGGTCCTGGCTGCGCCGGGCGACGACCGAGTACTTGCGCTCGAAGACGAGGCCGTTGATCCAGATCGGGATCGACGCGACCATGAAGATGAGCGCGAGCAGCCAGCTCCACGTGAACAGCACGCCGAAGCCGACGATGATCGTGACGATGTTGACGACGAGCAGCACGATGCCGAACGCCAACCAGCGTCGGATCAGGCTGAGGTCCGACACCGACCGCGACAGCAGCTGACCCGACTGCCACCGGTCGTGGAACGCGACCGGCAGGTCCTGGAGCTTGGCGTAGAGGGCGTTCCGCATGCGCGACTCGACGTACGTGCCCGGCCGGAGGACCAGGCGACGGCGCGCGGCGATCATGAGGGCCTCGAGCACCCCGAGGCCGAGCACCGCCAGGCCCGCGGGGACGATCTGGCCACGGTCGCCGGACTTCAGCGGCCCGTCGACCAGGGCCTGCAGGACGAACGGGATCGCGAGCGCGACGAGCGACGCGACCATCGCGGCGACCATGCCGAGCACGATGCGCCCGATCGCGGGCTGGACGTAGGGGTAGATCCGCGCGATGGCGCGGAAGGTGGACGGACGCGCTGCTGCAGCGGGCGTTCTCGACATGGGGAGACCTCATCGTCGAACCGGTCGGGACCGGAGTGCGGATTGATGCGACCTCCGACCCGTCGGGCGGGCCGGGAGGCGGGACCTCCGCCCGACGTCATGGTGACGATGGGCGTGGCCGGGTGGGGCGGGCGGGGGCGGACGCCGAGGCGTCACGCGCCGCGAGCGGCGGACCGGTGGCCCGTCGGCGGCGTGCTGGTCCCCGCGGGGGCGACTAGCGGAACGTCGGTCCCTCGACGGACGGGGCGACGACTCCGAAGGCGTCCAGGCCGGCGGGAGCCAGGGTGCTGGTCATCGCGTTCATCGTCACTCCAGTCGTCGTCATCGTCACGCCGACCACCGGGCCGCGCTGGTTGGGCGTGTCGAGGCCGGTCGGAGCCTCACAGACTATTCGCAGGCAGTCGCACGATGCAATGCGGTGCGGCGTGTCGCCCCGGGGTGGCGCGCCGGGCCTCAGTGGAAGAAGTGGCGTTCGCCCGTGAAGTACATCGTCACGCCGGCCGCGTTCGCCGCAGCGATCACCTCGGCGTCGCGCACGGACCCGCCGGGCTGGACCACCGCCCGGACACCCGCGTCGATGAGGACCTGCAGCCCGTCGGCGAACGGGAAGAAGGCGTCGGAGGCGGCCACCGACCCCGCGGCGCGGTCGCCCGCCCGGGTCACGGCGAGGTGGCACGAGTCGACCCGGTTCACCTGGCCCATGCCGACGCCGACGCTCGCCCCGGCGTTCGCCAGGAGGATCGCGTTCGACTTGACGGCCCGGCAGGCCTTCCACGCGAACACGAGGTCCGCGAGGGTGACGTCGTCCGCGGCGTCCCCGGACACGAGGTCCCACGTCGCCTGGTCGAACGTCGTGAACCGGTCGGCGTCCTGCACGAGGAACCCGCCCGAGATCTGCTTGACCTCGCGGGGCGCCAGGGCGAAGTCGGCCGGCAGGGTGAGCAGCCGGATGTTCTTCTTGGCGGACAGGATCTCGACGGCCTCGGGGTCGAACGCGGGTGCGATCACGACCTCGGTGAAGATGTCCGCCACGGCTTCGGCCATGCCGCGCGACACGGGGCGGTTCGCCGCGATGACCCCGCCGAACGCGGACAGGGGATCGCACGCGTGGGCACGGGCGTGGGCGTCGGCGATCGGGTCGGCCGCGTCGGGTGCCGCGACCGCGATGCCGCAGGGGTTCGCGTGCTTGATGATCGCGACCGCCGGCTCCGTGAAGTCGTACGCGGCACGGAGCGCTGCGTCGGCGTCGACGTAGTTGTTGTACGACATCTCCTTGCCGTGCAGCTGGGTCGCCTGCGCGATGCCGTGGCCGTCGGCGGCGGTGTAGAGCGCGGCGGCCTGGTGCGCGTTCTCGCCGTAGCGGAGACCCGCCGCGAGCGAGCCCTCGAGCTGGATCGTCGGTGCGAAGCCGCTGGCGCCGGACCCGTCCGCTGATCCGTTCCCCGGGCCTCCCGGCTGCGCGACGTCGCCATGGACCGTCGGGCCGCCCGCGACGTGCTCGGTGAAGTACGCGGCCACGGCGGTGTCGTACGCCGCGGTGTGGGCGAAGGCCGCGGTGGCGAGCCGACGGCGGAGGGCGAGGTCCGTGCCTCCCGACCGGACCGCGGCGATGACCTCGGCGTACGACGACGGCGAGACCACGACGGCCACGTTGGCGTGGTTCTTCGCGGATGCACGCACCATCGCGGGGCCGCCGATGTCGACGTTCTCGACGACCGTCGCCGTGTCCGCACCCGACGCCACGGTCTCGACGAAGGGGTAGAGGTTCACGACGACGAGCTCGAACGGCGCGATCCCGAGGTCGGCGAGCTGCTGCTCGTGCGACTCGAGCCGCAGATCGGCGAGCAGACCCGCGTGCACGGCCGGGTGCAGGGTCTTCACGCGGCCGTCGAGGGACTCGGGGAACCCGGTGATCGCGGCGACCTCGGTGACGCCGATGCCCGAGTCGGCGATGGCCTTCGCCGTCGACCCCGTGGACACGATCTCGACCCCGGCTGCGTCGAGGGCCGCGGCGAGGTCGAGGAGGCCGGACTTGTCGCTCACCGAGATGAGCGCGCGGCGGACGGCGACGCGGTCGCGCTCGCGGTAGAGGCTGGGATCGGCGGCGTGGACGCTCATGCGCGGGCGAGTTCCTTCAGGTCGACGGTTCCGTTGGCGATGTCGAGGACGGTCTGGATGAGCAGCCGTCGCTCCACGTGCTTGATGCGGTCGTGCAGCGTGGACTCGGAGTCGTCCGGCTCCACGGGGATCCGCTCCTGGACGATGATCGGGCCGCTGTCGACGCCGTCGTCGACGAGGATGACGCTCGCGCCCGTCTCCCGCACGCCCGCGACGAGGGCGTCCCGCACGGCGTGCGCGCCGGGGAACTCGGGCAGGTGGGCGGGGTGGGTGTTGACGATCGCGGGGCTGAACTCGGCGACGACGTCGTGCGGGAGCAGCCGCATGAACCCCGAGAGCACGAGCAGGTCGGGCGTCCACGGGCGGATCTGCTCGGCCAGGGCGGCACCCCACTCCTGCCGGGTCGCGAACGCCGTGAAGGGGACCGTGAAGGTCGGGATGCCGTACTCCTCGCCGAGGTCGAGCCCCTCGGCGTCACGATCCGCACCGATCGCGACGACCCGTGCGGGGTACTCGGCGTCCCGTGCGGCGTCGAGCAGCGCGCGGAGGTTCGATCCGGCACCGGAGATCAGCACCACCAGTTCGAGCACGGTCGCCAGCCTACCGGGTGTCGTTCAGCGGGCGGCGTCGCCGCGGGTGTCGTTCAGCGGGCGGCGTCGCCGCGGCTGTCGTTCAGCGGCCGGCGTCGCCCTTGGGCCGACGCCACCACGGGAGCTCGTGCTCGGGGATCTCGTCGACGACGTCGGTGTCCCACTGGTCCGCCTCGCCGCCGACCGCTTCGGGGGACGTCGACTCGGCGCCGTCGGACCCTCTGGTCTCAGCGTGCCGGGACGGCCGGGCCGCCCATCCGAGCGGGAGCTGGGGCAGCGCGGCCTCGCGTTCCCGCTCGCGCTCGCGCTCGAGCTCGCGGACGACCTCCGGGTCCCCGTCGGACACCGGCTCGGTCGGCTGCTCGGGGTGCGCGATCGTCGCACCACTGCGTCCCGTCACGCGGAACCGGGAGTGGCCACCGGTGCGGCCGCCCACCGTCGTCGTGTCCGCCGCCCCGGCCCGGTCGAGCGCGCCGAGGAACCCGCCGTCGTCGTCCTCGGTGATGGTGTCCACGGGGAGCGGGGCGGCCGCCTCCGCATCGTCGTCGCGCCAGCGTTCACGGCGGGGCAGCCAGGAGTCGCGCTCCGGCCACCGCACCAGGTCGCTGCCGACCGCGAGCGCGAGGACCGCCGGCACACCGGCCTCGAGCGCGGCGAGTGCCCCGACGGCGACGGGGGACGGCCCGACGGTGACGAGTCGTCCGGGGCCGAGGGAACCGGCGGTCAGCCACGCGGCGAGTCCCGTCGCCAGCCCCGCCACCACGCCGATGCCGACGCCGGCGATGGCGCGGCGTCCGGCCGTGTTCCCCTCCGCGAGGGCGCGGACGAGCCGCGGGCGGAGCAGCGCGGCGACGAGGAACGCCCCGACGGCGGGCACCAGCACGGACAGCAGGCCGAACGCGTGTCCTCCGGTGGGAAGCGCGCCGAGGACGGGGATGCCCGGGATCGGACCGAGGGTCGTGCCGATCGGCGAGACGTCCGACCCGGTGCCGATCGCGAACCCGGGGCCGACGATCCACGCCATCGCCCAGCCGACGAGGTCGGGCAGGAACGCGAGTTCACCGACCGTGATCGCGAGACCGCCGACGAGTCCCGCGTGCGACTGTTCGTAGAGCGTGATGACCTGGGCGTACGACCCGAGCACGAGCAGGGCGACGAGCAGGGCCGCCGCGGTCACGAGCACCGCCACGACGCCGAGACCGCCGCGCAGCGCCACGTCGGTCACGGAGCGCCACGGGCCCGGGATCCGGTCGACGGCGTCGAGCACCGCGGCGGTCGCGGGGTCGGGATCGGCGCCCCGGCGGCGTCGGGCGACCTCGGCCGCCACGAGCAGCGGCACGGCGTACCAGAGGGTCGGCAGCAGGACCGACTGCCAGATCGAGGGACGAGCCGCGACGCTGACGGTCGACAGCGCGACGGCGAGCGCCAACGCGGCGACGACGACGATGCCGGCGATGCTGCCGGTCACGCGGTGTTCGGTCTCGGCGAGGCGTCGACCGGCGCGTGCGCCGAGCCACGCGGTGATCACCGCGAACCCGAGCGCCGCGATCGTCAGGACGATGGGCGCGTCGGCGCCGCTGAGGCCGGTCGCCTTGGCGGTGGCGGCGTCGAGCACGAAGGTGACGTCGACGCCGTGGCCGATCAGCCAGACACTGCCCGCCGCCCGCCAGAACGCGAGCCACGGGACCTGCAGGCCGTACTCGATGCCCCAGAGGAGCGTCAGCGGCACGAGGGCGATCCCGACGCCGACGGCGACCGTCACGACGGCCTCGACGGCGGCGAAGAGAGCGGTGCCCGGGCGGTTCATCGCGGACGAGGATACGGGAGGGCCCGCCGCACACCGGGTCGGCGCGCGGCGGGCCGGGCGACACTCAGCCGAGTGCGGCGACTGCCTCCCGCAGCAGGGCCGCGGTCTCGCTCGGGGTCTTGCCGACGCGGACCCCGGCGGCCTCGAGCGCCGCCTTCTTCGCCTCGGCCGTGCCGGCCGAGCCGGACACGATCGCCCCGGCGTGCCCCATGGTCTTGCCCTCCGGCGCCGTGAACCCGGCGACGTAGCCCACCACCGGCTTCGTGACGTTGGCCTTGATGAAGTCGGCCGCGCGTTCCTCGGCGTCGCCGCCGATCTCGCCGATCATGACGATCGCGGTCGTCTCGGGGTCGGCCTCGAACGCGGCGAGCGCGTCGATGTGCGTCGTGCCGATGACCGGGTCGCCGCCGATGCCGATCGCGGTGGAGAACCCCAGGTCCCGGAGCTCGTACATCATCTGGTAGGTCAGCGTGCCCGACTTCGACACGAGGCCGATCGGCCCCTTGCCCGTGATGTTCGCGGGGGTGATGCCGACGAGGGACTCGCCCGGCGTGATGATGCCGGGGCAGTTCGGCCCGATGATCCGGGTCTTCCCGCCGAGTGCCTTCGCGTGTGCCCAGAACTCCGCCGCGTCCTGCACCGGGATGCCCTCGGTGATGACGACGACGAGGGGGATCTCGGCGTCGATGGCCTCCATCACGGCGTCCTTCGCGAAGGCCGGCGGGACGAACACGATCGACGTGTCCGCTCCGGTCTCCTGGATGGCCTCGGTCACCGAGCCGAACACGGGCAGGGTGACGTCGCCGTGTGTGACCGTCGTGCCGGCCTTGCGCGCGTTCACGCCGCCGACGACCTTCGTCCCGGCCTTGAGCATGAGCGCGGTGTGCTTCGTGCCCTCGCCGCCGGTGATGCCCTGGACGATGACCTTCGAGTCCTTGTCGAGGAAGATGGACATGGTGCTGGTCCCTTCTAGGCCGCGGCCGCGGCGAGTTCGGCGGCCTTCTCGGCCGCGTCGTCCATGGTCGCCACGACGGTGACGAGCGGGTGTGCCGCCTCGGCGAGGATGCGCCGGCCCTCGTCCACGTTGTTGCCGTCGAGCCGCACGACGATCGGCTTCGTGGCCGCGTCGCCGAGGATCCCGAGCGCGGCGACGATGCCGTTCGCGACGGCGTCGCACGCGGTGATCCCGCCGAAGACGTTGACGAAGACGCTCTTCACCTGCGGGTCCCCGAGGATCACGTCGAGGCCGTTGGCCATGACCTCCGCCGAGGCGCCGCCGCCGATGTCGAGGAAGTTCGCGGGCTTGACGCCGCCGTGGCGCTCCCCCGCGTACGCGACGACGTCGAGCGTCGACATGACGAGCCCGGCTCCGTTGCCGATGACGCCGACCTCGCCGTCGAGCTTGACGTAGTTGAGGCCGTGCGCCCCGGCCTTCGCCTCGAGCGGGTCGGCCGAGGCGCTGTCCTCGAGCGCGGCGTGGTCCTCGTGCCGGAAACCCGCGTTGTCGTCGAGCGACACCTTGCCGTCCAGCGCGAGGATCTGGCCGTCCTCGGTACGGACGAGCGGGTTGACCTCGACGAGCGTGGCGTCCTCGCCCTGGAACACGCCGTAGAGCGCGACGAACACGGGCACGACCGCGGGGATCAGGTCCTCGGGGAACCCGGCCTGGCGTGCGATCTGCTCGGCCTCGGCGTCGTTGATCCCGGTGAGCGGGTTGACCTCGACGCGGGCGAGTGCCTCGGGCTTCTCGACCGCGAGCTGCTCGATCTCCATGCCGCCCTCGACGCTGACGAGCGACAGGTACGAGCGGTTGGCGCGGTCGAGCAGCACGGAGAAGTAGAACTCCTCGGCGATCTGCGCGCCCTGCGCCACCATCACGCGGTGCACGGTGTGGCCCTTGATGTCGAGCCCGAGGATGGCCTGCGCGGCCTCGTACGCCTCGTCGGGGGTCTTCGCGACCTTGACCCCACCGGCCTTCCCACGCCCGCCGACCTTGACCTGCGCCTTCACCACGACGACCCCGCCGATGCGCTCGGCCGCCGCGCGGGCCTCGTCGGGGGTGTCGGCGATGATGCCCTGCAGGACGGGGACGCCGGAGGACTCGAAGAGGTCCCTGGCTTGGTACTCGAAAAGATCCACGCTGTTCTTCCTCACCGCGATGTGCGTCTTCGGGCAGCGCCGTCGTCGTGCGTCGGCGCTGGTCGGACGGTCGCACTCGACGTCGAGGTCGCTCGATGTCGAGACAACGGCCGCGGCCAGCCTAGCGCTCCGGGCCGGTCGTACCCCGGCCGCCGGGTCGCCTCCGAGCGGCGCTCCGGCAGGGTGTCGTGCATGAGCGACGACATCCGCGACCGTGCCGAGGCGACCGCCCGCGAGGTCTTCGGTTGGGAGGCCCTGCACGCCGGCCAGGCCGAGGCGATCGAGGCGGTGGTCGGCGGACGTGACACCCTCGCCGTGATGCCGACCGGCTACGGCAAGTCCGGCATCTACCAGGTGGCGGGGCTCCTCATCGACGGCCCGACCGTCGTCGTCTCCCCGCTCATCGCGCTGCAGGACGACCAGGTGGCGGGGCTCGAGGCGCGAGAGCAGACCGGCGGACCCCGTGCGGTCGCCGTCAACTCGACCCGGTCCGCGGGCGAGGTCGAACAGGCATGGGCCGACCTGGCGAGCGGAGACGCCGAGTACGTGTTCCTCGCGCCCGAGCAGCTCGCGAAGGACGAGGTCGTCGAACGCCTGCTCGACCTCGGCGTGCGCCTGTTCGTCGTCGACGAGGCCCACTGCGTGTCGAGCTGGGGGCACGACTTCCGCCCCGACTACCTCGTCCTCGGCGAGGTCGTCGAGCGGCTCGGTCACCCGACGGTCCTCGCCATGACCGCGACCGGCTCGGGTCCGGTCCGGTCCGAGATCGTCGAGCGGCTCGCCATGCGGGACCCGCTCGAGCTGAGCCGCGGGTTCGACCGGCCGAACCTCCGGCTCGAGGTCGTGCGTCACAGCGACGACGACGGCAAGCGGGCCGCCGTCGTCGAGCAGGTGGCGGCCCTCCCGGTCCCCGGTCTGCTGTACGTGGCGACCCGCAAGGAGACCGAGTGGTACGCGGACGAGCTGGCGGACCGCGGGCGGAACGTCCGCGCGTACCACGCCGGACTCAAGGCGTCCGAGCGGCAGGAGGTGCACGAGGCGTTCCTCGCCGGCACCCTCGACGTCGTCGTCGCGACGAACGCGTTCGGCATGGGCATCGACAAGCCGGACGTGCGCTTCGTCGTGCACGCCGACGTGCCCGAGTCCGTCGACGCGTACTACCAGGAGATCGGCCGGGCCGGACGCGACGGCGATCCGGCGACCACGACCCTCCACTACCGGGCCGAGGACCTCGGGCTGCGGCGGTTCTTCGCGTCCGGCACGCCCGCCAAGGCGAAGCTCCGGACGGTGTTCGACGCCGTGCCCGACGACGGCGCGATCCGTCGTCCCGAGCTCGCCGAGGCGGCGGAGGTGCCCACGCGGTCCCTCGGCCGCTACGCGAACGCCCTCGTCGAGGGCGGGGCGCTCGAGGAGACCGAGGACGGCCTCGTCCGCACCGACGACGACGCCGCGCGGGACGCGGACGCCGCCGCCGACGCCGCGGTCGCCCGCGCCGAGGACCGTGAGCGGATCGAGGAGTCGCGCATCGCGATGATGCGGCAGTACGCCGAGACCCTCGGTTGCCGACGCCAGTTCCTGCTCGGCTACTTCGGCGACGAGCTGCCCCAGCCCTGCGGCAACTGCGACACGTGCGCCTCCGGCTCGGCGTACGCGCAGGACGCCCACGTGGCGGACGGCTCGAACGACGCCGCGTACCCGCCGGACTCCGAGGTCGAGCACGACGAGTGGGGTCACGGGACCGTCATGAGCACCGAGGAGGACCGGATCACCGTGTTCTTCGAGTCGGTGGGGTACCGCGTGCTGTCGATCGACGCGGTGCGCGAGCGGGGCCTCCTGCGGACCGTCTGACGGCCGTCGTCACCCGCTGCCGGCGGCCCGGCGCGGGTCGGGGAAGGCGCGGCCGCTCGACCACCCGTCGGCGGCCGCGCTCCACTCCCCCGAGCCAGAGCAGCCTGGCCCCCGCGGGCGTCGCGCAGGTGACCGCCCGGTGAACACCGCGTGGCGGATCGCGGTCCGATGCGTCGCCACGGCGTTGCCTGTGCGGCACCTCCGGATGCCGGGGCCGGGAGGCCCGGTGCGGGTACCCAGGAACCGTCACCCGACGCGGTGGCCCAGCGGCGCACCCGCGCCGACCCGACGACAGGAGTCACCATGAGCAAGGACGTCAACACGAAGGCCCAGCAGCACCTCGGCGAACTGCTCCAGCAGCGTGCGTTCGACCGGTTCGGCGAGGTGTGGGCCGAGGACGTCGTCGACCACGGCCCGGCTCCGGGCGCCGCTCCGGGGCTGGCGGGCATCGTCGCCTTCTGGCAGGAGTTCACGACCGCGTTCCCGGACGTCGCCCTGCAGCCCGAGACGCTCGTCGCCGACGACGACTCCGTCTCGGTCGTGTTCACGATCACCGGCACGCACAGCGGCGAGTTCCAGGGCCACGCGCCCACCGGCCGGACCTTCCGCGTCCGGGGACTGCAGACCGCGCGGTTCGAGGACGGCAAGATCGTCGAGCGCTGGGGCGCGACCGACGAGAAGGGCCTCGCCGAGCAGCTGCACCTGACCGGCGGCGAGACGCACTTCGTCACGGCCTGACCCCGACCGCCCCGCTCCGGACGCCCGGCGCGGAGCGCCGCCGGCCACCGTCCGGAGGCACACCCCGGCCGGACCGAGTACGAACGAACGAGGACGGCACCACGGCCGTCCCCACCACCAGCACCACGGGAGGACCCCATGAGCGACCCCGCCATCGGACCGGACGACGACGCCACCGAGCTCCGCGAGCAGACGACGACCGACGACCAGGTCGCGTTCGACGAGGACCCGGACGCGATCCAGGAGTCCATCGAGACCGTCACGAACGACGCCGTCGCCGGCGAGACCGTTGATCCGGAACCGGGCGACGGCACGGCGAACGGACCGACCGGCGGTGCCCCGCGCGAGGGCGAACCGATCCTCTGGGAGAACGACGGCGAGGACGAGCCCGAGTCCCAGGGCGTCGACTTCGGCAACGACGAGTACCGGTCGCTCTGACGACCGTCTCCCCGGCCGTCCGCCGGTTCGCGGCGGACGGCTCGCTCGTCATGGCGGGCGGCCGCGCGATCCTGCTGCAGATCGCGGACCCGGTCGTCGCGGCCGGTGTCGCCCGGCACAGTGACTTCGCGCACCGACCGCAGCAGCGGCTCGTGCACACGCTGCAGTACGTCTACGCGGTCGTGCTCGGCTCGCCCGCCGACGCCCGCGCCGCAGCAGCGTTCGTCGAGCACGCCCACCGACCCGTGCAGGGCGCCGACGACCCGGACCACCAGCTCTGGGTCGCCGCGACCCTGTACGAGTCGGCGCTCCGCATGCACGAGGTGCTCCGCGGTCCGGTCGACCCGGCGCTGGCCGCAGCCGTGCTCACCGCGTACGAGCCGCTCGGCGGCGCGCTCCGAGTCCCCGCGGACCGGTGGCCGTCGACGCCCGCGGCCTTCGACGCGTACTGGCGCCGGGCCTCCGCGGCGCTCCGGGTGACCGACGAGGCACGCGGGGTGGTCCGGGACCTGCTCCACCCGCGCTTCGCGCCCGTCTGGATCCGCGCGCTCATGCCCGTCGCGCGGATCGTCACCGTCGGGATGCTGCCGCCCGACCTGCGGACGGCGTACGGGTTCGCATGGGGAGGCGCGGAGCAACGCCGGTACGACCGCACCGTCGCCGTGCTGCGCCGGGTCGTGGCGGCGGTCCCGGGACCGGTGCGGCGCCTCCCGGTCCGGATGCTGCTGCGGTCGCTCCGACGGGCGGCCGCGCGCCGCACCACCGTCGTCGGCCGCTGAGCGTCAGGCGCTGAGCCTCGGCCGCTGAGCGCCAGGCGCTGAGCGTCAGGCGCTGAGCGTCAGGCGCTGAGCATCAGGCGCTGAGCCTCAGCCGCTACGGTGGTCGGCATGGGGGCCGACCACTTCGCCATCACCGTGCCGCGGACCTGGTTCGAGCTGCCGGTCCGACCCGAGCACCGCGACGACGCGATCAGCGCCCTCGTGCAGGAACGGGTCGGGGACCAGCCGACCCTGCGGGAGCACCGCACCGAGATCGTCCGGATCCTCCGACGGTTCGCCCGGTCCGCCTGGGACTCCGGCGCCCGGTACTGCGCCGCGTTCGCGGAACCGAGCGACGACGGGATCGTGTCCGGTGCGCTGACGGTCAGCATGCTCCCGGCACCCGGTGGGGACGATGATCCGCTCACGGCGCTGACCGACCGGGTCGCCACGCTGGCCGATCGGGACAGCGGTGACGACGAGGCTGCGCGCGCGCACGTCGACCTCCACGACCTCCCCCGCGTCGGGCGGGTCCCGCGGACCTGGGGCATCAGCCGGATCGTCGATCCGTCCGGGCACCGGTCGTTCCCCGTCGCGACGATGCAGACGTTCGTGCCGATGGACGACCAGGTGGCACTCGTCAGCGTCGCCTCACCCGCGGTGGACCTCGCCGAGGCGCTGTTCGACCTCTTCGAGGCGGTGACGGACACGTTCGAGCTCATCGACGCGGGCGCGAGCGGTGCCACGGATCGGGAGGCGCGGTGATGCGCCTCCGGTTCCGTCGCCGTCGTCGTCCGGTCACCGTCGTGCCCGAACGGGTCGCGCCCGACGACGTCACGCGCATGGCTGCGGACGGCCGACTCGCACGGGTCGTGACGACGCCACCGCCCGCGCCGCGGGCGAGTGCCGGACGAGTGCGGGACCTCCTCGCGGTGCTCCCGGAGCGGCCGCTCGGGCACACCGCGGCCACCGACGCCACGGCGCCGGCGCGGCCCGCCGCTGCCGTCGTCCTCGTGCTCGACGACGACCGACGCGTGCTCGTGCGTGGCCCCGGGGTCCTCGGACGCGACCCGTCGCTCCGTGCCGCCGGGATCGACGACGACACCGCGCACCGGATCGCGCTCGACGACCCGGATCGGTTGCTCAGCCGGACCCACCTGGCGTTCGGGTTCGGGGCCGAGGGCTCGTTCTGGGTCCTCGACGCGGACTCCGCCAACGGCGCCGAGCTGCACCGCCCGGGGTTCCCCTCCACGATGCTCTCGCGGGGCCAGCGCACCACGATCCGCCCGGACGACGTCGTCGTCTTCGGGGGTCACGTGCTCCGCACCGAGCCGGCGACCGCGCTCGTGCCCGAGACACCGCTCGACTGACGGCGCGCACGCGATCAGTCGCCCTCCGGCACCTGCACCACCCGGAGGACGCCGTCCGCGTCGTGCAGCAACCCCCGCCCGGGCATGCGGTCCTGACCCAGCGCGCTCTTGGTCAGGCGCGCACCGATCAGGTCGCCGTCGACGGTGCTCAGCGGGGCGAGGAGCAGGCCCCGTCGTGCCTTCTTGGCGTCCACCTGCCAGCCCCGGAACCCGCTCGCCACGCCCTCGACGTCACCGCCGAGCACGAGGCCGACGCGGCGCCCCCGCTCCGACGCCATGATCGCGCGGAACACCGGCTCGGCATCGGTCTCCTTGAGCAGCTCCGCGTCGTCGACGAGCACGAGGGTGAAGCCCTCCGCCCCCTCGACCGCCGCGGCGAGGTCGTCCGCGCGGAGTCCGGGATCGGTGAACACGGTGCACGGTGCGTGCTCGGCCGCGAGTGCGCGCAGCGGTGAGTCGCGCGGGACGACCGCGACGACGCTCCCGCCCGTGTCCAGGGCGTGTCGGGCCATCGCGACCAACGTCGTGCTCTTGCCCGAGCGGGCGCTCCCCGCGACGACGAACACCGCGGTGTCGTCGACGAAGTCGTGGGTGTGGAAGCGGAGCTCGTCGCCGCCCACACCGACCCCGATCCTCCCGGCGCGCGCATCGGCGACCGGCAGGTACCGGACCGCCTCGGAGCGCGTGATCCCCCGCGGAAGTGCGTCGACCCGGACCGGCCGGGGCGCGTCCGCGGCCACCAACGCTCGGACCTCGTCACCGATCCCGCGGAGGGCGTCGGCCTGCGCCCGCCCGGTGGCGCCACCGGGGAGCACGGCGATCTGGGTCTCGGTGGCCGTGGCGTTGCGGAACCCCCGACCGGGCGGGATGATCTCGGGCAACTTCTTGCCGTTCACGCCCTCGTACGCGTAGTCACCGCGGTCCGCCAGGGCGAGCAGGAGCTTCCGCTCGACCTGGCTCGACATGCGCCCGGCAGTGAGCGTCCGATCCCCGGTGACGACGAGGTGCACGCCGACGCCGACGCCCTCGCGCAGGAGCGTCTGGACGGCGTCGTGCAGTGCGCCGTTCTCGACCTCGGCCAGCGAGGACATGAAGCCCTCCCACTGGTCGAGCAGGACCACGACGTGGGGCATGGGGACCTCGTCGGCGGCGGGCGCGGCCTCGCGCTGCTCCGCGATGGACCCGTACCCGCCGCGGGCGAAGGCCGTCTGCCGGGTCCGGACGAGACCGAGCAGGGTGGTCAACAGCCGCGCGACACGTTCCGGCTCGTGTCGCTGCACCACGGCACCGCAGTGCGGGAGCGCGCCGACCGGCAGGAGGGCACCGTTGCCGCAGTCGATGCCGTAGAGGTGCACGTCCCCGACACCGAGCCGCAGGGCCATCGCGCCGGCGAGGGTCCGCAGCGCCTGACTGCGTCCGCTCCGCGGCGAGCCGATGACGAACAGGTGGCCGTCCTGGTCGAGGTCGAACACCAGGGGCCGCTGCTCCTGCCGGTCCGGGTGGTCCTCGAGCCCCCAGGCCACCGCGAGCGGCGCCGTCGCCGCGGACACGGCCTCCACGTCGGCCAGGGTCACGAGCGACGGCAACGGTGGGAGCCACGGCTTGCGCTGCTCGGGGACGCCGATCGCCATGGCCGCGTCGCCGACGGCCCGGACCAGCACGCTGAGGTCCGTGACCTCGACGTCGGCCAGGTCGGAGGCCGTCGCAGCGCGGCGCGGTGCCGGTTCGCTGAGGTCCGCGAAGCTCCGCTCGCGCACGAGCGGAGCGACGTCCGCGTCCTCGCCGACGCCCCCCGGACGGCGACCCCCGACGCGACCGGTCTGGAACGGCAGGAGCGACGCCGCGCCGAGCCGGACGTAGGCGCGTCCGGGCGTGGTCTTCGCGATCCGCGCCGCGTCGTTCGCCCCGATCACGTCCTGGCTCTCGGACTGGTCGGTCACCCGCAGCGCGATGCGGATGTTCGTGTTCGCCCGGATCTCGGGCGACACGACGCCGCCCGGCCGCTGGGTCGCGAGCACCAGGTGGATGCCCAGCGAGCGGCCCCGCTGCGCCACGTTCACCAGGCCCTTCACGAAGTCCGGGAGTTCGCGGGCGAGCGACGCGAACTCGTCGATCACGATGACCAGACGGGGCAAGGAGGGGACCGAGGCGTCACCCGCCGCCGCCCGTTTCGCGCGGAGGTCCTGGTGGTCCTCGAGGTCCTTGGCGCCGACCGCGGCCAGGGCGTGCTCGCGGCGGCGGAGCTCCGCCCCGAGCGACTCCAGCGCGCGCTCGACCTGGTGGGTGTCGAGGTCGGTCACCATCCCGACCGTGTGCGGCAGGTCGACGCAGTCCTTGAACGCCGCGCCGCCCTTGTAGTCGACGAGGACGAACACCATCTCGTCCGGGCGGTTCGCCACCGCGAGCGACGCCACCAGCGACTGCAGCAGTTCGGACTTGCCGGACCCCGTCGTGCCGGCGACGAGCCCATGCGGCCCGTCGCGGTGCAGGTCGATCGCGAAGGCGCCGTCGATGGACTCGCCGATCACGGCCGTCGTGCTGCGCCCGCCGAGCATCCAGCGCGCCTGGACGGCCTCGGACGTCGGCGGTTCGAGCGCGAGCACGTCCAGCAGGCGGGACGACGACGGCACCGCGCCGTCCTCGACGTCGGGGCTCGCGTCGACGATCGGCGACAACGACCGCGCCACCCACTCGAGCCAGTCCTGGTCCACCAGGTCCGGGCGGGCGTCGTCGATCCGCTCGCTCCGCTGCTGGCGGACGCGGAGGCGGCCGTCGCGGACGACGACCACGGCGTCGCACTCCTCCGGGAGCAGGCGCTCGTCGAGGTCGAGGCAGATGCTGAAGACGCCGACCGCCGGGCCCTCCTTGAGCACCTGGACGAGCGACGGCATGGCGCGGAGCCGGCGCGCGCCGTCCATGACGACCACGATCTGGCCGGCGTGCTGCGCCTGCCGACCGACCCGGACACCGGCCTCCTTCCGGGCGTCGATGGTGGCGGACAGCTCCGCGATGAGCCGTGCGGTACCGGCCGCGGTGGACGCGATGCTCGTGACCGGCTGGTCGGCGCCGTCGCGGCGGACGTGTGGGAGCCACGACATCCACTCCCACAGGCCCGTCCTGGTCGAGTCGGTGAGCAGCGCGAACGTCAGGTCCTTCGGGCTCTGCAGCGTCGCCAGTTGCGCGACCACCCAGTTCGCGATCCGGCGCGCGTCGTCCCCCGGGCCCGCGATCCCGAGCACGCCCCGCTCCGCGAGCTCGATCCGCACCGGGACGTCGCGAGCGTCCCAGGTGACCGTCCGCTTGTGCGAGAGCTGTTCGGGGTCCTCGAGCGTCACCTCGGACCGCTGCGTCGCGGTGCCGACGCGGACGAGCAGGTGGTCGGGGTCGGTCGGGCGGCGTTCCCAGAGGCGCGGGAGCGGCCCGACGGCGGTCTCGTACACGTCCGCGGGATCGGGCGCGCCGGCGATCCACCGCTCACGCTCACGTCGGAGGGACTCGGTCGCGTCCGCCTCGATCCGCGCCCGGGTGTCCTCGTACTCGGCCACCCGCTGCCGGTGGGTCTTCTTGCCCTGCCGTCGGCCCTGCAACCCGGTGATCACCATGACGAGGGGCGAGAGCAGGGCGACGAGCAGGTAGATCCAGCGGCCCGTCGTCGACACGAACATGACGGCCATGCCCATCGGGGCCAGGGCCATGAGGATCGGCAGGGCCCTGGCCGGCGGCTCGACCGGCGGCACCGGCAACTGGTACCGCGCGTGGTCGTCCGGCGGCAGGATGCGGGGTGGCCGGTTGTACTCCAGGGCCATGCCGTCCTCGGCGAGCGCGAGGTGCGCTCCGCGGCTCCGAGGGCGTCCGTACGCGAGCAAGGCCGACCCGATCGTGAGCTGCGCGTCCTCGTCCCATGTGGTCTCGGCCACCACGGGATCGCCGTCGAGCGCGGCACCCGCGTACCCGTTGACCGGGCGCACGGTCGCGCCGTCCGGACCGACGGAGACCAGGAGCGCGATGTCGGGCACGCCCTGGCCGCCGAGCGCCGCGGCGGCGTCCGCCAGGCCGTCGGCCTGGGTGGCGGCCTCCACGCGGAGCTGGGCCGCCGCCCCCGAGCCGATCGTGACGATCCCCGCGTCGGCCCGGACGACCGTGCCCGCGTGCGGTCCGGACACGATCCGGACCTCGCCGAGTGACAGCGCACGGACGGGAGGCGGTGGGACGGCCTCGGCGCTCCGGCTCACCACCACGCCGTCACGGACACCGGAGGCGGCGATCGACGCGTCGAGGTCCAACGGGCGCTCGCCCACGAAGTAGGTCGCCGGGCCGGTGGCGGACGTGACATCGGTCGCGAGCAGCCGCTCGGCCTCGGCCACGACCTCGCGGACCGCCCGCCCGGTGTCGCCGTCGACGTGGACGTTGGCCGTCTGCCCGCTGTCGCGGTCCACCATCGTGAACGTGAACGTCATCCTGCTCCCCCCTCGCCCCGCCATCGTGGCGGGCACCTCTGACAGCGGGACCCCTAGCACATGCGATTGCATGAACTGTGGAGAACCGCTGTGCGGCCGACGCGTCGATGGTAGTGTCGCGCCGTGGAACGCCCCGAACGGGGGGAAATACAGCATGACTCCGGGGAAAGGGAGCACCAGTGGCGAACATCAACGTGTCCTACGCGGACCTCGAGGCAGCGGCATCCGACCTCAAGGCGGGGCAAGCCGACATCGAGGACCGTCTGTCCGCGCTGCAGCGCAAGATCCAGCAGCTCATCTCCGACGGCTACGTCACCGACAAGTCGTCCGTGGCGTTCGGTGAGTCCTACGACGAGTTCAACCGGGGCGTCACGCAGACGGTGCAGGGCCTCGACGGGCTCTCGTCCTTCCTGACGAAGGCGTCGCAGACCCTGTCCGAGACCGACGAGTCGCTCGCATCGGGCCTCAAGGGCTGACATCGCTCCACGACCCGTGCGCCGTCCGCGGCGCACAGGTCGTCGGCGTATCCGCGCGACGGGGAGGGACATCGCCATGGCAGACCGACTGCTCGTCGACCTCATGGGTCTCGGCGAACTGGAACGGGACCTGACGACCGTGCACCGCACGCTGGAGCGTGCGCACAAGCAGGTCGACGCATCCGACGACGAGATCGGGTCGCGGGTCGTCCAGGGCGCGCTGCACGACTTCGACCACCGGTGGGAGGACAAGCGCCGGAAGATCACGGACTCGACCGCGGCCCTCGCCGCCATGCTCTCGACGTCCGAGCGCGCCTACCGCGAGACCGACGCCCACCTCGCTTCCGCCCTGCGGGTCGACGACCAGGCCGGTGGGTCCACCGACGCCGGATCGGCACGGTAGCCGTGTCCCGTCCCACGGGCTGGGCGGTCGTGGACCAGGGGTTCGACCCGGTCGCCGGTGACCCCACCGTCGTCCGCATGATGGCCCGTGAGTACCAGCGCATCTCGGAGGCCGCCGACGACGCGACCACGCGCCTCCGGTCCGTCCGCGGCTCGGGCTGGCTCACCGATTGGCGGGGTGAAGCCGCCGACGTCTTCGTCCGCGCGATCGAGGACACCCCCACGGACCTCGCGAAGCTCGTGCACTCGTACGCCGACGTCGCCACCGCGCTCCTCGGGTGGGCCGACGTCGTCGACCACACGCAGTACCGCGCCGACGGTGCCCTCGCCGACGCCAAGGACGCAGCCGGCGACCTCGACGCCGCCCGTCACCGGCTCGACGACGCCCAGGCGACCGCGGCGCACTACGCGGCGACGGCCTCCCGTCTCACCGCGCTCGCCGCCGCGCACCCCGCCGGCTCGCCGCCGCCCGCCGGCGCGGAGGTCCCGACCCCGGCGCAGCTGCGCGCCGCGTCCGACAACGCCGCCGTGGCATCCGACGGGGTGGACGCCGCACAGAGCTCCATCACCGCCGCGCAGTCCCGGATCGACGCCGCGAAGCGTCTGGTCGCCGAGGCCCGTGGCGACTGGGAGGACGGCGAACGTCGCACGGCGACCGCGATCGGCCACGCGGCCGACGCCGGTCTCGGCAAGCAGTCCGTCTGGGACGAGGTGTTCCAGTCCGAGGTCTGGAGCGACATCGTCTCCGTGGCCAAGGTCGTCGTGGCCGTGGGGGGCGTCATCGCGCTCATCGTCGGCGGTCCGATCGCCTGGATCGTCGCGGGTGTCGCGCTCCTCGTGCTCGCCGACACCGTCTACAAGATGACCAAGGGCCAGGCGGACGGGTGGGACCTCGCGTTCGCGGCCCTCGACTGCATCCCGATGGGCAAGGGGATCACCACCGCGGCCCGGGTCGGCGAGGAGTTCGCCAAGGGCGCGGGACTCGCGGGCGGGATCGCCTCCGCAGGCAGGCACGTCGGTTCCGAAGTGGTGAACACGGCGCGGTCGTTCACCGCGCTCCCGCACCTCGTCGCCAACGTGCGGCACGGGACGGCGCTCCGGTCGGTGGAGTCGCTCCGCGCGTTCGTCGTCGCGGGGCTCCCGGCCGGGGTGCGGGACGTGCGGAACGCGCGCGGCGCCTTCCGCGACGGCGTGGAGGCGTACTGGCGGTCCGACCTCCCCTCGGTCGCCGCTCGCGCCCGGCACTGGCAGGGCACAACGAGCGGTTGGAAGAGCGGCTACCCGGGGGTCGACCCGTGGCGCTCGGGTCGACCGACGTCCATCGTCGGTCAACGTCTGCAGGTGGTCGGGAACGGCGAGTTCTACGTGATGAGCGAGGGACCCGCACACGATCTCATCACGACTGGTGGTGACGCCGCGCAGTACGCGGCCAGCGTGCAGGTCGGAGTGCACGACGCGAGCGGCCCGTTCCAGACCTTCCGGCCGCAGGGCGAGACCTACCTGGTCACCCAGCCCCTGCCACACGCCGTCGGATCGGCAGTGGCCAATCCGCAGTACGGCGCAGGCGGCGCGAGCGAGGTCTTCATCCCAGGTGACCGCTCGTCGTGGGGCACGGCGTTCCAGTCGATCGACCGGCCTCTCATGGATCCTGCCAGTGTCCATCCCCTCCCCGGCACGCTCCGGATGGAGGAGTACGGCTCCGCACTCCGTTCCATGGGTGTCGGTGCTCGCGGCCTCGTCGTGGCGACGCCCTGGGACTACGCCGACGACCTCCGGCATCACGTCGTCGCTGCGCAGTGAGCCCCCGCGGGATCACGCGGGGCGGCGAAGAGATCCTGCCGCGCTCGGCGAGTTGGGCGACCCAGCCCGCCGGCGACGGCACGGGTCGGCTCGTCGTGCCGCCGTCGCCCGTCCCGATGTGGCCCGAGTACGGGCGGCTGCTCGGCCTCGTCAACTGGTACCAGGCGTCCGGGTACGAACTCCTCGAACACCGAGGGCCCGCGATGGAGCGAGGGAACGAGATCATCACTGACCGACGGATGACGCTGCTCGGTCCCGTGCCGACGCCCGCCGAGTTCGCGGCGCGGTGGGTGCTGCCGCCGGGGACCACGTACGAGGCCGTACCGACCCTCGGGCACGACGGTGACGGACTGCGGGTCCGCGACGGGCTCGAGGCTGGCGGCTCACGGTACGCCGTGGACCTCCGCTTCGCTCGTCCGGGCACGGAGACGGTCGCGACCGACACCGCCGATCCGGTCATGCGGCGTCCGATCCCGCTCCGTGACGCGCTCCGCGACCCCGCTGACCCGCAGGGCGGATGGGGCCGTCTCCCCGCACTGGTGGCTCAGCTCCGCGGTGCGGGCGCGCGCGTGCACTCCGCCTTCGGCCGCTACCGGCGCTTGTCCGGACTGGTCGAGCACTCGGCGGGCGCCCGGGTGTCGGGCCACCACGTCTGGTCGGAGCTGCTCGCGACGGCGGCACTGCCAGCCGGTGTCCTCGTCGAGGACTTCGGCGACGGCCACGGCATCGTGCGCGACTTCCCCCAACCGTTCCGCGCGGAGCGACCCCGATTCGCGTTGGTCCTCGAACCGTGAACCGGACGCCGACGTCACACGCGGAATCCCTTGCGGCCGGAACCGGTGACCGCAGTCGAAACGGGCAGCGCATCGCGGCCATGATGGAGTTCGACGGGGAGCCCGGGAGCCCGGTACCGCCTCCCTCGACCACCGACGACGACGGGATGACCCCATGCCCCTGACGCCTCCGCGGAACGCGCACCGCGACATGATGCTTCGCTCGAAGTACGGGTTCGCCGAGGCACAGGTCATCGTCCTCCGACACGAAGAGCAGGGTGTTCCGTTGGCGGTCAGCACGCCAGCGGGTGTCGCACTGGTGTTGGGGTTCACCGTGCCCGAGGACGCCCTCGCTCGCATCCCTGCGGGGACCCCTGCCCGGATGCTGTCGATCCCGGTGCACGAGCTCCTCCGTCGGATCCCCGACGAGTGGGGTCTCGTGGTGGACATCGACCGCCCCTTCCCGCAGGTCGTGCAGCCCGATGAGAAGGCGGCGCTGGTGAGCGCCAGTGGGCCGTTTCCCGTCGGCGCACAGGTCGCGCTCGATCGGGTGACGCGTCGGGATCGGCGGTTCATCGAGGCACTCCATGCGCACGCTCCCGCCACCGCAGAGACACCGCGCGTGTGGGTCTTCCGACATGCGGTCGAGTCCCTTCCGGAAGACCTGCTCGTGGTCGTCACCGCTCGCGATCAGGACGCCGCGCTGCGGTACGCCGAGGCGGTGTACGACGTGTCGTCGTCGCTGGGCGTGCCCGATCCCGTCACCACGACGTGGATCGACGAACTGCCCGTCGAGCACGCGATGTGGGTCAGGACGCAGGACCCCGTGTCGACCGCGCTCGGTGCGACGGATCCGACCACGACGTGAGCGCACGACGGTGGTGACGCCCACGGACAGCCCGCGCGGATCGAGCCGCGGGGGCCCGGAGGACCCGTCGCACCCATCGCGGATCACCGTCGGACCGGATGGCAGAAGAGACGGAGTCCGGCCCAGCACGCGCTCGAAGGCCCGTGGTCGTGATGCGCTCGCGCGCCCGCAGGAGCATCGTGGGCTCGTGACCACGGACCGCATCACCCGCGACGACACCGCCAGCTTCCCGGAGTTCGACGGCCTGACCGCCCACCCCGACCACCCGATGACGCTCGCGCGACGCTGGCTCGACGCCGCGACCGCCCGGGAGGTCCGCGAACCGCTCGCGATGACCCTCGCCACCGCGAGCCTCACGGGTGTGCTCAGCGCCCGGACCGTCGACGTCAAGGAGCTCGCCGACGAGGGGCTGCTGTTCGGCACGGGCACGGACACCCCCACGGGCGTCGAGCTCACGGCGAACCCGAACGCCGCCCTGCACGCCTACTGGCGCGAGACGGGGCAGCAGCTCCGGTTCGAGGGGCACGTCGTGCGCCTCGACGACGCCGCGGCCGACGCCCTGTTCGCGGCGCGCTCCCCGAAGTCCCGGGCCGCGACCGCGGCGTCCCACCAGTCCGCGGCGTTCCCCGCCGAACACGACCCGCGGTCGGTCGTCGACGACCTGATCGCGCACGCCAACGCGCTGCTCGACGAGCACGGCGACGACGTGCCCCGACCACCCGCATGGGCCGCGTACCGCCTCGTGCCGGACGTGGCGGAGTTCTGGCTCAGCGCGCGCGACCGCGTGTACCGGCGCCTGCGTTACCGGAGCGCTGAGGGCTCCTGGCGGGTCGACCGACTGCAGCCCTGACCGGTCCTACCCTGAGGACATGGCACACCGCGCCGTCGTCCGCACCGCCACCGCCGCGGACGCCCGCGGCATCGCGACGGTCCACGCCGTGTCGTGGCGCGAGACGTACGCGCACCTCGTCGACGGGGAGGACCATCCCGCCTTCCAGATCGAGCCGCGCGTCGCGCGGTGGGAACAGAACCTCGCCGCCGGGTCCTTCGGCACGGTGGTCGCGGTCGTCGACGACCGGGTGATCGGCTTCGCCACGACCGCTGACCCCGACGACCCCGACGGGGACGAGCAGCCGACCAGCCCTGCCGCCGACGACCGCCCCGACGCGCACCGCCCCACCGAACTGACCATGCTCTACGTCCTCGCCGCCGCGCACGGCACCGGGATCGGCCAGGCGCTCCTCGACGTGGCGCTCGCGGACCGGCCGGCGTCGCTGTGGGTCGCGGCCGACAACCCGCGGGCGCAGGCCTTCTACCGGCGCAACGGGTTCAGGACCGACGGCACCACCGGCGCGTTCCCGCCGATCGGCGCGACCGTCCGCATGGTGCGCTGAGCAAGACGGGAGGCCGACCCGGCTCCCGCGGATCGTCAGAGCTTCTCGATCGGCGCGATCTTGATGAGGAGCTTCTTGCGCCCGGCTGTGTCGAACTGGACCTCGGCGATCCGCTTCGCCCCGTTCCCGGTGACCGCGGTGACGCGTCCCTCGCCGAAGTCGACGTGCGAGATCCGGTCCCCCGGCGCGAGCTCCATGTCGCCGTTGTCGCGCACCTGCCCCGAGACGCTGTTCGACCACTCGGTCTTCGGGCGGGTCTTCGCCGCGGCCGTGGCCCGGTCGAAGCTGCCGCCCGCGAACCCGCCGCCGCGTCCGCGCCAGCCCGCGCCGCCGCCCGGTCCGACGCCGCCCTCGCGCCGGGCGTTCAGGGCGCGGGGTTGCGTGCCACCGCGGCTGTTCGCCATGCCCGGTGACTGCTTCCACTCGATGAGCCCGTCCGGGATCTCCTGGAGGAACCGCGAGGGCATGGCCACGTTGACGTCACCGAACTGCGCGCGCGTCATCGCGAGCGAGAGGAACAGGTGCTTCCGAGCGCGGGTGATGCCCACGTAGAACAGACGGCGTTCCTCGGCCGGGCCACCGGGCTCGCCGGCGGACATGCGGTGCGGGAGCAGGTCCTCCTCGATGCCGGTGAGGAACACCGCGTCGTACTCGAGCCCCTTCGCGGTGTGCAGCGTCATGAGCGAGACGGTGCCCGAGGAGTCGTCGAGCTCGTCGGCCGCGGCGACCAGGGAGACCTCGGTCAGGAAGTCCGAGAGCGTGCCGTCGGGGTTGTTCTTCTGGAACTCCCGCGTGACCGCCACGAGCTCGTCGATGTTGTCGGCGCGGGCGGCGTCCTGGGCGTCCGGCGACATCCGGAGCACCTCGAGCAGCTTCGAGCCGTCGAGCAGCTGCGTCAGGGTGTCGACCACGGGCTGCGTCGGGGCCTTCTCGGCGACGGCGTCGAGCAGCGCCGCGAAGTCGGTGATCGCCGTGCGGACCTTCGGCCCGAACCCGAGTTCGTCGGCGTGCCGGAGGGCCTCGCGCAGGGAGACCTCGTGCTGGTCGGCGTACCGCTGCAGGGCCGTCTCGGTGACGGCGCCGATGCCGCGCTTCGGGACGTTGAGGATCCGGCGCAGCGAGAGCGGGTCCGCGGGGTTCGCGACGGTGATCAGGTACGCCATGGCGTCCTTGATCTCGGCACGCTCGTAGAACTTCGTACCGCCGAGCACCCGGTACGGGATCGCCGCGCGGATGAAGATCTCCTCGAGTGCACGGGTCTGGGAGTTCGTCCGGTAGAACACCGCCATGTCGCGGTAGTCCATGTGCTCGTCGTCGTGCAGCCGCTGGATCTCGTCCGCGACGAACTGGGCCTCGTCGTGCCCCGTGTAACCCGTGAAGCCCGTGATCTTCTCGCCGGCCCCGACGTCCGTGAACAGGTTCTTGGCCTGCCGGTCGAAGTTGTTCGCGATCACGGCGTTGGCGGCGTCGAGGATGTTCTGCGTCGACCGGTAGTTCTGCTCGAGCAGGATCACCCGGCTGTTCGGGAAGTCCCGCTCGAACTCGACGATGTTCCGGATGTCCGCCCCGCGGAAGGCGTAGATCGACTGGTCGGAGTCGCCGACCACGGTGAGCGACGCCGGCGCGATCGACCCGTCGGGCTCCCGCATGCGGTCGACGTGCTGCCCCGATGCCTCGAGCGCGTCGACCTGCTCGGGTGCGACCGGCCGTGTGAGCTCGCGGATCAGGGCGTACTGGGCGTGGTTCGTGTCCTGGTACTCGTCGACGAGCACGTGCCGGAAGCGCCGCTGGTAGAGCGCGGCGACGTCGGGGAACGCCCGGAACAGGAACACCGTCTGCCCGATGAGGTCGTCGAAGTCGAACGCGTTCGCCCGCCGGAGCTCGCGTGAGTACTGCCGGAACACCTCGAGGAACATGACCTCTTGCGGGTCGTTCGTGTTGATGTCGCGGGCGTAGGACTCGACGTCCTGCAGCTCGTTCTTGAGCTTCGAGATCTTGTTGGCGGCGGCGCCGACCGTCAGCCCGAGCGCGTCGGCCTCGAGGTCCTTGAGGATCCGCTTGAGCAGTGCGCGCGAGTCCGCGGAGTCGTAGATCGTGAACGACGACGTGAACCCGAACCGCTCGGACTCGCGTCGGAGGATGCGCACGCACGCCGAGTGGAACGTCGAGATCCACATGCCCTCGGCCGCCCCGCCGACGAGCGCCTGGACACGCTCGCGCATCTCGGCCGCGGCCTTGTTCGTGAACGTGATCGCCAGGATCTGACTCGGCCAGGCCTCGCGGTTGGCCAGGAGGAGCGCGATGCGCCGGGTGAGCACACTCGTCTTGCCGGATCCCGCGCCCGCCACGATGAGGAGGGACTCGCCGCGGTACTCGACCGCGGCCTTCTGCTGCGGGTTGAGGCCGGCGGTGAAGGGGTCGTCGTAGGTGGCGGTGCCGCTGCGCGCGGGTCGACCCGCCCCGTCGTCGGGAGCGGAGTCGAAGGGGTCGAGCACGATCGTCATGACCGGGTCAGTCTAGGCGCGACCACGGACACCGCCACCGGACCGACGCCCGACCGCGGCCCGCATCCGGGCCTCCCGCGGCGCCGGGAGCTCAGCGGGCGAGACCGTCCCGGAGCGCGTCGAACAGCCGCCCCAACCGCGCCCGGTGGTCGTCGACGAGGGCGTCGGCCGGGGTCCCCGCGATCACGTGACGCGCGGTGACCACGAGGACGGTGGCGTAGCCCGCCACGACGAAGGCCGCGAGCAGGGTCGGATCACCGTCGGACGACCCGTCCTCCCGGACCGCGTCCTCGAGGGTCCGCTGCAGTTCCGCGCCGATCTCGCGCGCCCGGGCGACGAGGGCCGAGGACTCCGCCACGGTCCGGAAGAACGGACCGGACCGGTCGTCGAGCCCAGACAGGGGATGCCGTTCGTCGACGAGCCGCAGGGCCACGGCGTGCAGTGCAGCCAGGACGTCGGTGCCGGCGGGACGCGACCGCACCGCCGCACGGAGCAGCTCGGCGGCGTCGAGCGAGCGGTCGAGGAACAGGTCCTCCTTCCGCGGGAAGTGGTTGAAGACGGTGACGCTGGACACGCCGGCGGCCCGCGCGACCTCCGCGACGGTCACGGCGTCGAAACCGCGTTCGTGGAACAGGCCGGACGCGATCGCGGCGATCCTGGCTCGCGTCTCGGGTCCACCGCGCGCTGTGGTCCGTGGCATCGTTCCTCCACTTGCTCGTGTAACTACACTTACTCACATAAGGTCATGGTCATGTCCGACCCGACCACCAGCGCCATCGTCCCGGGCGCGCGATCCACCCGGCGCGCGCCCACCTCGCTCCGACAGGCGTGGCCCGCCCTGCTCGGCCTGTCGGCCGTGTTCCTGTTCGAGATGCTCGACAACGCGATCCTCAACGTCGCACTCCCCACGATCGGCCGGGATCTGCACACGACGACGACGGGGCTGCAGTGGGTGACCGGCTCCTACGCCGTCGTGTTCGGCGGGTCGATGCTCGTGTTCGGGGCGATCGCCGACCGGTTCGGGCGGCGGCGCGTCATGCTCGTCGGGCTCGTCCTGCTCGCCGTGACGAGTCTCGCGACCGCAGGCGTCGGCTCGACCGGCGAGCTCATCGCGGTCCGGGTCGCGATGGGGGTCGCCGCCGCGATGACCACGCCGGGCTCGATGGCGCTGGCGTTCCGGCTCTTCGACCGCGACGACCTCCGCGTCCGCGCGACCACCCTGATCTCGACGGTCGGACTCGTGGGGCTCGCGATCGGACCGACCGTCGGCGGGTTCGTCCTCGCGGTCGCGCCGTGGCAGGTCCTCCTGCTCGTGAACGCCCCGATCGCGGTGCTGGCGATCATCGGGGTCAGCCGGGGCGTGGCCCTCGACGAGCCCGAGGAGCTCCACCCCGCGCCGATCGACGTCCTCGGCGCGGCGCTCGGCACGGCGACGATCGTTCTCGGCCTCGTCGCGCCGACGCTCTTCGTCGACCGTGGTGCGCAGGACGGCGCGCCGTGGGCCGCGAGCCTCGCCGCCCTCGTGGCCGCGGCGCTCTTCGTGCTCCGCGAACGCACCGCGCGGCACCCCCTGCTCGACCTCGCCCTGGTCGCCCTGCCCCGCGTCTCGAGCGGACTCGCGTTCAAGGCCGCCGCCGGACTCGCCACCGCCGGGCTCGGGTACCTCGTGACCCTGCAGTTCCAGCTGGACTGGGGTTGGGCACCGGCACTGGCCGCCGTCGGCATGCTCCCGCAGGTCGCCGTCCTCGTCGCGGGCGGCCCGTTCGTCGGCCGGTTCGTCGACCGCGTCGGGATCGACCACGCGGCGTGGTCCAGCGCCGCCGCGGTGGTGGCCGGTCTCGCCGTGTACGGAGTGCTCGGGCGCTTCGGCTACCCCTGGGTCGCCGTCGCGCTCGTGCTCGAGGCGGCCGGCATGCGCGTCGTCGGGGTCGTCGCGGGCGTGAACGTCCTCCGCGGCCTGCCGTCGGCGCGCACGACGATCGGTGCCGCGCTCGTCGACACGGCCACCGAGGTCGCGTCCGGCGTCGGTCTCGCCGTCACGGGGACCGTCCTCGCCGCGTCCGCCGTCGGTCGGCTCACCGCGGGCGGGTGGACCGCCGCACAGACCGCGGGGTTCCGGGAGGCCGTGACCACCGGGTCCCTCGTCCTCACCGTCGTCGCCGCGGCACTCGTCGCCTGGGGGATCGCCCGCGGCCGACGTGCCGTGCCGCTCGACTGAGCGGGAGCGCTCAGGGCAGCATCGACCGTGCGGCGAGCGCGAGGTCCGGCTGGTCCGCGAACACGCCGTCCACGCCCGTGCGCATCACCGAGGTGAACCAACGGGCCCAGTCCCCGTGCGCCGCGAGGTCGCCGTCGCGCCGGAGTGGCGCGGGGAGGAACCGGTTCTCCGCGCGGAGCGTCCAGGTGAACACCGTCAACCCGGCGGCGTGGGCCCGCTCGACCACGCCGCTGCGGACCTCCCGGTCGTCGCCCACGGCGACCGAGTCGACACCCGCCATCAGGGTCGACAGGTCCACGCTGATGCCGTCGAAGCGCGACGCGAGCCCGGCCAGGCCGGCGTCGGTGCGCTCCGCGGCGTAGGTCGGGGCGGCGGAGCCGTGCCGCGCGCGCTCGTCGGCCGCCGCGCCCCGCCGCTCCATGAGGTAGACGGAGCGACCGCCCGTTCCCCGGGCCCTCAGGTCGAGGAGCACCTGCTTCTCGAAGCTCTCGAACGTGAGGCGCGGATCGGACCGCCACCCGGCCTCCCCGAGGACGGCGTCGACGAGTTCGTCGAGGGGCAACCCCTGCTCGGCGAAGAACGTGGCGTGCTTGACCTCGGCCACGAGCCCGACGGGGCGCGGTGCGGCGTCGAGCAGTGCGAGGAGGTCCTCGAAGCGGAGGATCCCCCCGCTGCCGTCGTACGCCGCGCTCGCCGGCCGCAGGGCGGGGAGGCGCTCACGCACGCGGAGGGTGCGCAGCTCCTCCCACGTGAGGTCCTCGGTGAACCAGCCGGTGACGCGCTGACCGTCGACGCGCTTCGTGGTGCGCCGGTCGCGGAACTCCGGTCGGGACGCGATGTCGGTCGTGCCCGAGATCTCGTTCTCGTGACGCAGGACGAGCACACCGTCCCGGCTCACGACGAGATCCGGCTCGATCGCGTCCGCGCCGAGCGTCACCGCCAGGTCGTAGGCCGCGCGGGAATGCTCGGGACGGTGCCCGGAGGCGCCCCGGTGGGCGATGACGCGGGGCTGTGGAGACGCCGTGCACGCGTGCTCGTCGGGCATGCGCACGAGCGTACGGGCGTTCTCCCAGAGGACGGCGACAGGATCGCGAGCACATCGGTGATGGCATCCCGTCACCACCAGGAGGCCCGCAGTCCGCTCATCGCGAATCCCCAGCCAGGCGCCGTCGAACGACCCTAGGCTGAGAGAACACGGATGTTCGCACCCGCGACGCTCCCCGACAGCCGGACCACACCCGGCCGCAGAGCACCCAGAGAACAGGAACAACGAGGACACCATGGCGTTCAAGCCCGGTTTCGACCAGTCCCCCGCCTTCAACGACGCGGGCCGCAACGCATGGGGCAACGGTGCCTACGGCGCCGGCGCCCCCTCCGGCCAGGCCCCGTACGGACAACAGGCCCCATACGGCCGGGCCGGCGGCCAGCCGCTCACGCCCGAGCAGCTCCAGTACATGTACGACCGCCCGGCGGCCGGCCCGGTCGAGACCGACCGCATGAGCTACGAGGACACGATCGTCAAGACGCTCGTGGCCTTCGGTGTGCTCGTCGTCGGCGCGGTCATCGGGTGGATGGTCCCGGCGCTCATGATCGTCGGCGTCATCGGGGGCTTCGTGCTCGCGCTCGTCAACACGTTCAAGCGCAGGCCCTCACCCGCCCTCGTCCTCACCTACGCGGGGCTCGAAGGCCTCTTCGTCGGCGGGATCTCGCAGGTCTTCAACACCCAGTGGGACGGCATCGTCGCCCAGGCGGTGTTCGGCACGCTCGGCGTCTTCGCCGTGACGCTCCTGCTCTTCACGTCCGGCAAGGTCCGTGCGACCCCGAAGGCCACGCGGTTCTTCCTCGTCGCGATGCTCGGGTACCTCGCGTTCTCGCTCGTGAACCTCGTCCTCATGTGGACGGGTGTCACGCACAGCGCGTTCGGTCTGCTGAACGTGACGCTGTTCGGCATCCCGCTGGGTGTGCTCATCGGCATCCTCGTGGTGCTCATGGCCGCGTACTCGCTCGTGCTCGACTTCGACCAGATCAAGACCGGCGTCGAGCGTGGCGCCCCGCGCATCTACGGCTGGACCGCCGCGTTCGGACTCATCGTCACGCTGGTCTGGCTGTACCTCGAGATCCTGCGCATCCTCGCCATCCTGCGGAACAACTAGGCCCGCCCGGACCTCGTCCCCGCACCCCGGACCGAGCCCCGCCGACGCGTCCCCGTCGGCGGGGCTCTTCCGTGTCCGGGCGCCGTCGCGGAGCGGGAAGTGCGCGCACGGACGACAAGTGCGCATGCGGGCGCATGCGCACTTGTCGTCAGCGTGAGCAGACCGGCCCCGGGGCCCCTGGCCCGGCGACCCCTACTCCCACTCGATGGTGCCCGGCGGCTTCGACGTGACGTCGAGCACGACGCGGTTGACGTCGCGCACCTCGTTCGTGATCCGGTTCGAGATCCGCGCGAGGACGTCGTACGGCAGGCGCGTCCAGTCCGCCGTCATGGCGTCCTCCGAGGAGACGGGGCGCAGCACGATCGGGTGCCCGTAGGTCCGCCCGTCGCCCTGCACGCCGACCGACCGGACGTCGGCGAGCAGCACCACGGGGCACTGCCAGATCTCCTGGTCGAGGCCCGCCGCGGTGAGTTCGGCGCGGACGATCGCGTCCGCCGCACGGAGCAGGTCGAGGCGGTCCTTCGTGACCTCGCCGACGATGCGGATGCCGAGGCCCGGGCCGGGGAACGGCTGCCGCCCGACGATGACCTCGGGCAGGCCGAGTTCGCGGCCGATCGCCCGGACCTCGTCCTTGAACAGGGTCCGGAGCGGCTCGACGAGCGCGAACGTCATGTCCTCGGGCAGGCCGCCGACGTTGTGGTGCGACTTGATGTTCGCGGTGCCCGTCCCGCCGCCGGACTCGACGACGTCGGGGTAGAGCGTGCCCTGCACGAGGAACCTGACCTCGCCCGCGTCGTCGTCCGCCTTCGCCTCGAGCACCAGGGCCTCGGCCGCGGACTCGAACGTCCGGATGAACTCGCGCCCGATGATCTTGCGCTTCTGCTCCGGGTCGGACACACCGGCGAGCGCGTCGAGGAACTGCTGCTCGGCGTCGATCGTGACGAGCCGGACGCCGGTCGAGGCGACGTAGTCCTCTTCCACCTGCTTCCGCTCGTCGGCGCGCAGCAGGCCGTGGTCGACGAAGACGCAGGTGAGCTGATCGCCCACGGCCTTCTGCACGAGCGCGGCGGCGACGGCGGAGTCGACACCGCCCGACAGACCGGCGATGACCCGCGCCGAGCCGACCTGCTCGCGGATCCGCTCGACCTGCTCGGCGATGACGTTGCCGGCGTTCCAGTCACCCGGCAGGCCCGCCGCCTTGTGCAGGAAGTTCTCGATGACCCGCTGGCCCTCGGCGGAGTGCTTGACCTCGGGGTGCCACTGCACGCCGTAGAGCTTGCGCTCGTCGGACCCGAAGGCCGCGACCGGGGTCGAGGAGCTCGACGCGAGGACCTCGAAGCCCTCGGGCGCGGTGCGCACGGAGTCGCCGTGGCTCATCCAGGCGGTCTGCGCCGCGGGCTGGCCGCCGAGCAGCGTGCCGCCGTCACCGACGAGCTCGACGTCGGTGGCCCCGTACTCGCGGAGGCCGGTGTTCGCGACCTCGCCGCCGAGTGACTTCGCCATCACCTGGAAGCCGTAGCAGATGCCGAGGACGGGCACACCGAGCTCCAGGATGCCCTCGTCGAGGTCGGGCGAGCCGGCCTCGTAGACACTGGACGGCCCTCCCGACAGGACGATCGCGGCGGGGTCCTTCGCCTTGATCTCGTCGGCCGTGACGGTGTGCGGCACGATCTCGCTGTAGACGTTCGCCTCGCGCACGCGACGGGCGATGAGCTGCGCGTACTGGGCGCCGAAGTCGACGACGAGGACGGGACGCTGGTCGGTCTCGCTCACCGAGCGGCCTCCTTCTGGCGCGCCTGCTGGTGCTGCGCGACGAGTTCGTGGTGGGTCGCCAGCGCGATGCCCGCCATGCGGTGCTCCACGAAGAACGACAGGAACGGGACGACACCGCCGAGGGCGATGAGCAGGAAGCGCAGCGGCTTCCAGCGCATGATGCTCCACAGGCGGAAGTCGGCGAAGAGGTAGAGCACGTACAGCCAGCCGTGCGCGATGAGGATCCCGATCGACAGGTCGAACGTGCCGGGGGCCTTGCCCGAGGTGCCCTCGGGCACGAAGAAGCCGTTGCCGCCCAGCTGCATCTCGGTGTGCATCGGCGTGTACTTGAGGACCATCTCGAGCACGAGCAGCAGGAGCATGACACCCGTGATGTACGCGGAGACCCGGTACAGGCGGACCGCCCCCGGGATCTTGCGGATGTCACGCGTGCGGACGGTCAGGGCCATGGACCGATCCTACCGGTGGCCCGCGTGGGCCCCGGCGAGCAGCTGGGAGTCCTGAGCACCCGCAGAGCCGACCGGGAGGTCCGGGTCGGGATCGCGGTCGTCGTCCGGCCCGTCGTCGTCACCGGCCGCCTCGTCCTGCTCACGCTCCCAGGCGTCCTTGACGAACCGGTACCAGAGGAACACCGCGAAGCCCGCGAAGACGACCCACTCGACCGCGTAGAACAGGTTGAGCCAGTTGAACTGGACGTTCCGGGTGGGCGCCCGGTCGGCGATCGTGCCGAGGTGCGCCTGGGCCGCCGTCGGATGGGTGGCGACCACGTACCCGCCGTAGATCTCGCCGTCGAAGTCGTGCCACTCGTTGACGAGCGACGCCGCGGCCACCGCGCTGTGCTCGCCCTTCTGGAACGCGTCCTGGTCGGGTGACTCCGACGGGTAGTAGCGGCCCTCGACCGTGACGGTACGACCCGTGGCGGCCCGGGCACCACCCGCGAGGGCCGCCCGCCGCGCGTCCGCGTACCCGATGACGACCGGGAGGCTGGCGCCCGAGCTGCTGTCGACGAAGTGCCCGACCGTCTGGAAGCGGCCACCGCCGCTGCGCCCGGTGAGCACCACCGTGTCGCCCGCGACGAAGTGCCCTCGCACGGAGACCCGCTGACCGGCGAGGTCCTCCGGCATGGAGCGCTGCGGCTTCGTGACGCGGTCGAGCACCTGCTGGTTCTCGGTCGAGGCGGGACCGACCTTCGCCGTCGCGATCGCCCGTTCGAGCTGCCACCGCCCGAGGAACGCGAACAGCGCCGCGAGGGCGAGCGCCAGGACCAGGAGACCGATCCACCGCGGTCGACGCGCCACAGCCCACATGTGTCAGTACTCCGGATCCCGCTGTCGTTCGGCGCGGACGTCGGACTGCTGCCCGGCCTGCTCCGCGTGGAGGTCGATCGGCGACGCCGGTACGGGTTCGCGGTCCTCCTCGAGCACCGGCGCCTCCTCCGGTGCACCATTCTCGCGCGTCTCGCTGCCCGCTGCCTCCACGAGGGCGATCTCCTCGGCGAACATGCGATCACGCTCAGCTCGCCGCGCTTGCTCCGCCGCCGTCCGAGCACGCGCACGCCGCCGCTCCGGGCGGAGCACGAGGAGGCCGATCCGGTCGGCGTTCACGGCCAGGAGCGGACCGAGGATCGCCATCACGAGGACGTACAGCCCCGCGAACGCCGTGATCCGCGCCTCGAGGCCCGCGGCCGCCGACAGCGTCGCGAGGATGAGTGCGAACTCGCCGCGGTTGACGAGGATCACGGCGGTGTTGATGCCCGCCTGGGCGCCGAACCCGTTCATCCGCGCCACGACCTGGCCGGCGATCGCGTTGAGGACGACGGTCATGAGCACGGCGCCGAGCACCGGCCACACGACGACGCCGAACGTCGAGACGTCGAGGCCCAGACCGAAGTTGACGAAGAAGAACGCGCCGAAGACGTCCCGCATCGGGAGCGCGAGCTGTTCGATGCGGTCGCGGTACCGGGTGGCACCGCAGAGCAGGCCGATGACGAACGCGCCGATGGCGTCCGTCACGCCGAGCAGGTCTCCGAGCCCCCCGAACAGCACCGCGAGCCCGAAGAACAGCACCGTGAACAGTTCGTCGTCACGGGTGTTGAAGGCACGCGAGACGAACCTGCCGCCCCAGCGCGCGAGCGAGAACATGACGATGAGGAACCCGAACGACAGCGCCAGCTTGCCGACGACCGCCCAGATGTTCGTGTCGCCGCTGAGCACGACGGACACGATCGCCAGGTAGATGGCGATGAAGACGTCCTCGATGACCGTGACGCCGAGGATCATCGGCGTCTCGTCGTTCGCGAGGCGCCGGAGCTCGATGAGGAGCTTCGTGACGATCGCGCTCGAACTCGTCGCCGTCATCCCCGCGACGACGAGGGCCTCGCGCGTGCCCCAGCCGAGCGAGAAGCCGAACGCGAACCCGACGCCCATGTTGATCGCGACGTAGGTGCCGCCGGACACGAGCAACTTGCCCGCGTTGCCGTAGAACTCCTCTTGGTCGAACTCGAGCCCGAGGTTGAACAGCAGCAGCACGAGCCCGAACGTCGCGATGAGTTCGATCGTGTGCGACTCGATGCTCAGCCCGATCCACGTGGAGTGCGGACTCGCGATGAGTCCGACCACCATGTAGATCGGGATGGCCGGCAGGCCGATGAGCTTGCCGAGACGTCCGAGGACGTAGGCGATGAGGAACAGGCCGCCGATGGTCAGCAGCTCACCACCCAGGTGCATCGCCCTATCCTCCGGGCGGGGCCTCGACGGACGCCGCCGCCAGTACACCGCTGCGGTAGTAGGCGAAGGCGCGCGCGACCTTCTCCGGGGAACCCGCGACGACGATGGTGTCGCCCGGGAACACGACGAAGTCGCCGGAGGGCGCCGGGTTCGCCGAGTCGCCACGGACGACCGCGACGACGGTGAGGCCGATGATGCCCGCCGCCGCCAGGTCCCCGAGCGGCTTGCCGGCGATGGCGTCCTCGTAGTCGACGCTGAACCAGTCGATCGACAGCCCGGGGATCTCGTCGAGCTTCGACAGGCCCTCCGTGATCCGGGTGCCGCCGAGCAGTTCGGCGAGCGTGTGGGCCTCGTCCTCACTGAGGCGGAGCGAGACCTTCTGCGCACGGTCGGCGCCGTCCGACACGTCGGCGAAGGAGATGAGGTCGGAGTGCCCCGACCGGTGCGTGATGACCCCGCACTTGCCACCGTCGTCGGTGTAGAAGCTGTGCAGTACGCCGACGCCGGGGAGCTTGACGCGATGAACGTCGACCATGGATGACTCCCTTTGTTGTCGCCCATGTTAACCGCGCACGCGCTCGCGCGATTCCCGCCGCCGCGGACCGGGAGGAGCGCGGCGCGCCCGCACCGTCCCTCCCGTCCGCCGTCCGGTCGGGTCCGCCGCCGTCAGCGCGGCTCGGTCGTCTTCTCGCCGATCACCTGCTCGTCCTCGGCGCGGCCGCCGTCCTGGCGACCCGGGCCGCCGACCTTGACGTCGTCCTCCTCGAAGCCGAACGCGATGTCGGGCGCCTCGAGCCGCACGCGGTCGGCGGAGGCGTCGTCCGGCTCGAGCTGGCTCGCCCGCTCCGCCGCGACGCGTTTGAGGTAGTTGCCCACTTCCTCCTCGGTGCGCTCGCGGTCCCAGCCCAGCACGCCCGCCATGAGCCGCGCGGCCACGGGTGCGGCCGACTCGCCGCGGTCCCACGCCTCGATCGAGATGCGCGTCCGCCGGGCGAGGACGTCCTCGAGGTGCAGGGCGCTCTCGTGGCTCGCCGCGTACACGACCTCGGCGCCGATGTAGTCGTCGGCCCCCGGCAGCGGCTCGGCGAGCGTCGGGTCCTCGCTGATGAGCCGGAGGACCTCGTCGGCGAGGGTGCCGTACCGGTTGAGCAGGTGCTCGAGCCGGACCTTGTGCAGCCCGTAGGCCCGGGCCGTCCTGCCGCGCCGGTTCCACGCGGCCGGGTAGCCCTCGGCACCGAGCAGCGGGATCTCGTCCGTGATCGACTCCGGGATCCGGCCGTCGAGCGCGGCGACGGCCTCGTCGATCGCGTCCTTCGCCATCACGCGGTAGGTCGTCCACTTGCCGCCCGCGACGACGACGAGCCCGGGCACGGTGTGCGCGACGATGTGCTCGCGGGACAGCTTCGACGTCTGGTCGGACTCGCCCGCGAGCAACGGGCGGAGTCCGGCGTAGACGCCCTCGACGTCCTCGCGCGTCAGCGGCACCGCGAGGACCTGGTTGACGTGCTCGAGGATGTAGTCGATGTCCGCAGCGGTCGCGGCGGGGTGCGCCTTGTCGAGGTCCCAGTCGGTGTCCGTCGTGCCCACGAGCCAGTGCCGGCCCCACGGGATCACGAACAGCACGCTCTTCTCGGTGCGCAGGATCATGCCCATGGTCGACTGGAACCGGTCACGCGGGATCACGAGGTGCACGCCCTTCGACGCGCGGACCTTGAACTGGCCCCGCTCCCCCACCATGGCCTGGGTGTCGTCCGTCCACACGCCCGTCGCGTTGACCACCTGCTTCGCGCGGATGTCGAACCGCTCACCGGTCTGGATGTCGTGCGCCTTCGCCCCCACGACGCGCTCGCCGACCTTGACGAAGCCCTCGATCCGCACCCGACTGGCGGCGTGGGCGCCGTACGCCGCTGCGGTGCGGGCGAGGGACGCGACGTACCGCGCGTCGTCGACCTGGGCGTCGTAGTAGGTCATCCCGCCGACGAGGGCGTCCTTCGCGAGGCTCGGGATCGCACGCATCACCTGGCGCTTCGACAGGTGCCGGTGGTGCGGGACGCCCGGGGGTCGCCCGCCACTCCAGCTGAACGCGTCGTACATCGCCATGCCGATGCCGATGTAGAACCGCTCCCAGACCCGGTGGTTGAGCGGGTAGAGGAACTTCACGGGCTTGACGAGGTGTGGGGCGAGTCGCTGCAGGAGCAGGCCGCGCTCGATGAGGGCCTCGCGGACGAGCGCGAAGTTGAGCTGTTCCAGGTACCGGATCCCGCCGTGCACGAGCTTCGACGAGCGGCTGGAGGTCCCCGATCCCCAGTCCCGGGCCTCGACGATGCCGACACTCAGCCCGCGCGTGACGGCGTCGAGCGCGCTCCCCGTGCCGACGATGCCGCCCCCGATGACGAGCACGTCGAGTTCGCGTGACTTCAGGGCCTGGATGGCCGCCGCACGTTCCTCCGGACCGATCTTGTTCGAGTTCGAGACCGTCGTCCTGGCCATGTCCGCCTCCGTACCGCGTGGTCGGCCACGCCGGCGACGCAGCCCGCGGCGCCGGGCTCCGGACGGCCGCCGAGCGGGCGGGTCAGGCGTGGTACGGCGCCACGACCACTTCTACTCGCTGGAACTCCTTGACGTCGGAGTATCCGGTGGTGGCCATCGACCGGCGGAGTGCGCCGACCAGGTTCGCCCGGCCCTCGCTCGTCGGGGTCGGGCCGGCGAGGACGTCCTCGAGCGGCGCGATCGAGCCGACGTGCATCCGGCGTCCGCGCGGGAGCTCGGGGTGGTGCGCCTCGGCGCCCCAGTGGTAGCCGCCGCCCGGGGCGTCCGTGGCACGCGCGAGCGCCGTGCCGAGCATGACGGCGTCGGCACCGACCGCGATCGCCTTGACGATGTCGCCCGAGGTGTCGAGCCCACCGTCGGCGATGACGTGCACGTAGCGGCCGCCGGACTCGTCGAGGTAGTCGCGCCGGGCACCGGCGACGTCCGCCACCGCGGTGGCCATGGGCGCGTGGATGCCGAGCGCCGCGCGTGTCGTCGATGCCGCACCGCCGCCGAAGCCGACGAGGACCCCCGCGGCGCCCGTCCGCATGAGGTGCAACGCGGCCGTGTACGTCGACGCGCCGCCCACGATCACGGGCACGTCGAGCTCGTAGATGAACTCCTTGAGGTTCAGCGGCTCCTGGTTCTGGGACACGTGCTCCGCCGACACGGTGGTGCCCCGGATCACGAAGAGGTCGACACCGGCGTCGACGACGGTCTGGTACAGCTCCTGCGTGCGCTGCGGGCTCAGCGCTCCGGCGACCGGCACGCCCGCGGCGCGGATCTCGGCGAGGCGGGCGGTCACGAGCTCGGGCTTGATCGGCTCGGCGTAGATCTGCTGCATGCGGGCCGTGACGTCGCCGTCGGCGAGCTCGCGGATCTCGGCGAGGTACGGCTCCGGGTCCTCGTACCGGGTCCAGAGGCCCTCGAGGTCGAGGACACCGAGCATGCCGAGGCGGCCCATGTGCACCGCGGTCGCGGGCGAGACCACCGAGTCCATGGGCGCTGCGATGATCGGCGCGTCGAAGGTGAAGGCGTCGATCGACCACTGCACGGACACGTCGCGCGGGTCGCGCGTGCGCCGCGAGGGCACCACCGCGATGTCGTCGAAGGCGTACGCCCGTCGTCCGCGCTTGCCGGCACCGATCTCGACTTCAGTCACCGGGTCAGACTAGCGGGCCGGGCCGACCCGGGAACGGGCCGGCCGGACGGTGCGCACCGGTCCGCGAGCGACGCGTCGGGCACGGCCGGGAGGCACGGCACCGGCCGCCGCGCGCGTCACCGACGCGAGCGGCGGAGCAGCCGGAGCGTCAGCCCGAGTCCGACGGCGAGGACGAGGAGCACGACGACGAGCACCGCGAACACCTTGAGCACGAGGGCCGCGCCGACGAAGAGCAGGGCGAACACGACCCACACCACGCCGTCGAGGACGGGGCGGTGTTCGGGAGCGGGGCGGCGGCCGGACGTGGGCACGGACCCGACGCTAGCAGCGGGGCGGGCGCGGTCCGGGCCTCCCGGGCGTGGTGCGGGGGGCGGGAGGACCGCACGGCGCTCGCGCGACCTCGTCCGGCCCTCCCGGCGGATGCCGCCCCCACGGCGGCACCCGCGGTCGGCGCGGCCTACCCGGCGGCGTCGACGTCCTTCGCGAGGGTACCGAGGTACAGCTCGATCACCTTCGGGTCGTCCGCGAGCGCACGGCCGGTGCCCGAGTAGGCGTTGCGTCCCTGGTCGAGGACGTACGCCCGGTCGCAGATCTGCAGGCAGCGGCGGGCGTTCTGCTCGACCATGACGATCGAGACGCCCGCCTTGTTGATCCGTCGGGTGCGGATGAACGTCTCGTCCTGCCGCACCGGCGACAGCCCGGCGCTCGGTTCGTCGAGCAGGAGCACCTTCGGGTCCATCATGAGGGCGCGGGCCATGGCCACCGACTGTCGCTCGCCGCCGGACAGCGATCCGGCCCGTTGACCCCGTCGCTGGCCGAGGACGGGGAACAGGTCGTAGACGACCTCGAGCCGTTCGGCGAACTTCCGTGGCCGCAGGTACATCCCCATCTGCAGGTTCTCCTGGATCGACAGTGACGGGAACACGTTGTTCGTCTGCGGGACGAACCCGATCCCGGCCCGCACGAGCTTGTCGGCCCGGTGGTTCGTGATGTCCTCGCCCTCGAGGGTCACGCTGCCGCTCCGGACCGTCACGAGCCCGAACAGCGCCTTGAGGAGCGTCGACTTGCCGGCGCCGTTCGGGCCGATGATGCCGATGAGCTCCCCCGGCGCGCACACGAGGTCGCAGCCGTTCAGGATGTCGACGCCCGGCAGGTAGCCGGCCACGACGTTCTCGGCCCGCAGCACGGGCTCCCCGATGGTGGCGGTCATCGCGTGGTTCCTCCGATGTGGTCGCTCGCCGTCGGCGGCGCCGGGTGGTCCTGGTCGTGGGCGGCGTCCTCGGCCGCGACCTCCTGCTCGAGCTCGTCGAGCGTCTCGTCGCTGAGGAGCGCGTCGTCACCGAGGTCCGTGTCGTGGTGCGCGCCGAGGTAGGCGTCGATCACGGCCTGGTCCTCCATCACGCTGGCCGCGGGCCCCTCGGCGACCACGCGCCCCTCGGCCATCACGACGACCCAGTCCGAGATGTGCCGGACCATGTGCATGTCGTGCTCGACGAACAGGACGGTCATGCCGTCGTCGCGGAGGCCCTGGATGTGCCCGAGCAGACTCTGGGTGAGCGCGGGGTTCACACCCGCCATCGGCTCGTCGAGCATGATCATCGTCGGATCGGACATGAGCGCCCGCGCCATCTCGAGCAGCTTCCGCTGCCCACCGGACAACGACCCGGCGTAGTCGTCCTGCTTGTCGAGGAGCGAGAAGCGGGCGAGCAGCTCGCGCGCCTTCTCGGTGATCTCGGCCTCCCGCTTGGCCCACAGCGGCTTGACGAGGGCTGTGAAGAACCGCTCACCGGGCTGGTCCGTGGCGCCGAGCAGCATGTTCTGCAGCACCGTGAGCCGGGACAGCGCCTTCGTGAGCTGGAACGTCCGCACCATGCCGGCGCGGGCCACCGCGGCTGCGCCGACCGAGCCGAGCGGACGTCCGTCGAACTCCCACGCCGCGTCCTCCGGGCGCCGCCGGGCGAGGGCGCGCGGCGCGGAGCTCGGCTTGTCGAAGCCCGTGAGCAGGTTGAAGAAGGTGGTCTTGCCAGCGCCGTTCGGTCCGATGAGGGCCGTGATCGCGCCGCGCTGCACCTCGAGGTGGTCGACGTCCACCGCCGTCATCCCACCGAACCGCCGCGTGATGCGATCGACGCGGAGCACGGGGTCGGGCTTGGCGGAACCGGGCGCGTGCGGGACGTCCCGGAGGGCGACGGCCGCGGTCGTGGGGTCAGACACTGAACGTCAGCTCCTTCTTGTTCCCGAGGAGTCCCTGCGGGCGGAACACGATGAGCAGCATGAGCGCGACCCCGACGAGGACGTACGAGAACTGCTCGGCCTGCTGCGTGTTCATGATCGAGTTCGGGATGACGTCGCTCGCGAGCGTGCGGATGGCGAGCCGGACGACGAAGAACAGGACCGAGCCGAGCACGGGGCCGAAGACCGTCGCCGCCCCGCCGAGGATGAGTGCGGTCCAGATGAAGAAGGTCATCGAGCGGCCCATCGCGTCCGGCTGGACGGACGACGGCAGGACGTACACGATGCCGGCGAGCGCACCGATCACCCCGCCGAGCACGAGCGCCTGCATCTTGTACGAGTACACGTTCTTGCCGAGGGAGCGGACGGCGTCCTCGTCCTCGCGGATCGCCTTGAGGACGCGCCCCCACGGACTCCGCGTGAGCGCGAACAGCATCAGGGACAACAGGGCGACGAGGCCCCAACCGACGATGCGGATCCACCAGCCGTTGACGCCGTTGTTCGTGAAGTCGAACCAGAGGATCCGCGTGCTGCCCTCGGGCAGGAACGACAGCGCGTTGAACGAGTCGCGGTAGCTCGACCCGGTGAGGCCGTTCGACCCGCCCGTGACCGTCGTCAGGAGGCTGGAACGCCCCACCATCCGGATGATCTCGGCGCCCGAGATCGTGACGATCGCGAGGTAGTCCCCCCGCAACCGGAGCGTCGGGATGCCGAGGACGACCGCGAACACGATCGCCGTGAGCAGTGCGATGACGATCGCCAGTCCCACGGGCACGCCGTGGATGACCGCGATCGCGTACCCGTACGCGCCGAGCAACAGGAACGCGGCCTGTCCCATGTTGACCAGTCCGGTGAGCCCGAAGTGGATGTTGAGGCCGATCGCGGCGATGGCGAACGCCGCCGTGGTGGGCGCGATCGCCTCGGCCGAGAGCGACGTGAGCAGGCTGACGAGGTAGTCCATGGTCCGTTCCCTAACCGATCCGTTCGGCGCGTCCGAAGATGCCCTGCGGCCGGAGCAGCAGCACGAGGATGAGGATGACGAGCGCGGTGGCGTACTTGAAGTCGCCGGGCAGCACGAGGTTCGTGAGTTCCACGACGATGCCGATCACCATCGAGCCGACGAGCGCGCCGTACGCCGTGCCGAGGCCGCCGAGCGTGACCGCCGCGAACATGAGGAGCAGCAGCTGCAGCCCGGTCTGCCAGTTCACCCCGTTGAGGACGAGCCCGAGCATGACGCCCGAGAGGCCGGCGAGGCCCGCGGCGAGGGTCCACACGAAGCGGATCACCCGGTCCACGTCGATGCCGGACGCCGCCGCGAGTGCGGGGTTGTCGGACACCGCGCGGGTGGCCCGGCCGAGGCGGGTCCGGACGAGGAACAGGCCGGTCCCGACCAGCACGAGCACCGCGATGCCCATCGCGACGTACGACTGCACGGTCAGCGTCACGCCGGCGAAGTCGACCGTGCGCGGGTTGCCCTGCTGGATCCGCACCGTCGCCGCCCCGAAGAAGTACTGGAACGCGTACTGGAGCGCGATCGACAGTCCGATCGTCACGATCATGAGCTGCGTCAGGCTGATCCGCCGCCGTCGGAGGGGGCGCCAGATCACGGCGTCCTGCAGGTACCCGGTCGCCGCGCAGAGCACGACCACGATGATCCCCGCGAGCCAGATGTCGAACCCCAGGACGTTCGCGAACAGGTAGGCGAGGAGCCCGCCGAGCGTGACCTGCTCGCCGTGCGAGAAGCTCGAGAGCCCGGTGGTGCCGTAGATGAGCGAGAGGCCGACCGACGCGAGCGCGATGAGCAGCCCGAGGCGGATGCCGGATGCGAGCTGCTGCCAGGTCCGACCCCAGGTGACGCCCGAACCGTCGTCGAGGCTCGCGCTCGTCGCGCCCTTGACGGTGGTCAGCTGGAAGATCGTGCCGGCGTTCGACCCGACCGTGGCCTGCACGGGGCGCGCGTCCTGCTGCGCGTCGGCCAGGTACTGCCCCTGGGGCAGGGTCGTCTGGTCGAGGGAGACCCGGTACCGGCCCGACGTCGTGATGCGGACGGACCAGCGACCGTCGTCCTCCGTCATGGAGGTCTCGGCGAACCCACCGGGTCCCGTGACCCGGACCTCCGCTCCCCGGACCGGCTCGCGGTCCGAGTCGAGGATCGTGCCCTGGATGCAGCCGTTCGCGTCGCTCACCGTGCAGGTCGCCGCCGTGGCCGCGACCGCGCGCGGCGCGGACGCCCACTGGAGGCCCACGACCGCGGCGAGCGACAGCAGTGCGGCGAGGAGCAGGACGACCGGGCGGTGCCGGCCCACCCGGGTGCGGGGACGGGGCGTGTGCGGCGCCGTGCCCGTCGACGTCGTGGAACCCACTGAGCCTCCCTCTCGGACCGTCGGACGTCGACGGTTCCGGCACGACCTCCGTCCGATCGGGCGGTCCGTGCGGTTGCGCCGACAGTACGGAGCGTTTGTGTCACCTGTGTTTCCATCAGGTTCCCTGCGTGCTTCGTCACGGAACCGTGATGATGCACAGGAGCGCGAGTGGTGACCCAGCGTCCGCTCAGCCGAACCCGGGCGGACCGCTCAGGTCCTGCCTCCCACCCGGTCGGACGGCGCCCGGCTGCGGGAATGGCGGGCCCACGCGCCCGCGTTACCATGTCCCATCCGGTACCCGACGTCGTGGCCGGAGCACCTGCAGCCAGCCCGGAACGACGAGAGGGACCCATGGACCAGCCGGATCCGTTCGGATTCATCGGACTCACCTACGACGACGTCATGCTGCTCCCCGGGCACACCGACGTCATCCCGAGCGAGGCGTCGACCCGCTCGCGCCTCACCAAGCGCATCGAGGTGGCGGTGCCGCTCCTGTCGGCGGCCATGGACACCGTGACCGAGGAGCGCATGGCGATCGCGATGGCCCGCCAGGGCGGGATCGGCATCCTGCACCGCAACCTGTCGATCGCCGACCAGGCGGCTGCCGTCGACAAGGTCAAGCGGAGCGAGTCGGGCATGATCACGAACCCCGTGACCACGCGGCCCGACGCCACCGTCGCCGAGGTCGACGCACTCTGCGGGCAGTTCCGCGTCTCGGGGCTCCCGGTCGTGGAGTCCGACGGCACGCTCGTCGGCATCATCACCAACCGCGACATGCGCTTCGTCGCGCCGTTCGAGCAGAGCACGACACTCGTCCGCGACGTCATGACCAAGGCGCCCCTCATCACCGCGCCCGAGGGCATCGACCCCGAGGCGGCGGTCGCGATCTTCGCCCAGCACAAGATCGAGAAGCTCCCGCTCGTCGACGCGTCCGGCCGGCTCCGCGGGCTCATCACGGTCAAGGACTTCGACAAGAGCGAGAAGTACCCGGACGCCACGAAGGACGCCGAGGGCCGCCTGCGCGTCGGTGCCGCGATCGGCTTCTTCGGCGATGCCTGGCAACGGGCGACGGCCCTGCTCGAGGCGGGCGTCGACGTGCTCGTCGTCGACACCGCGAACGGCGAGAGCGAGGGCGTCCTCGACATGGTGCGCCGGCTCAAGGCGGACCCGGCGTTCGCGGGCGTCGACGTGATCGGCGGCAACGTCGCGACCCGCGCGGGCGCGCAGGCGCTCATCGACGCCGGTGTCGACGCGGTCAAGGTCGGCGTCGGTCCGGGCTCCATCTGCACGACGCGCGTCGTCGCGGGCGTGGGGGTGCCCCAGGTCACGGCCGTGTACGAGGCCTCACTGGCCGCGCGCGAGGCCGGAGTGCCGGTGATCGCGGACGGCGGCCTGCAGTACTCGGGCGACATCGCCAAGGCGCTCGTCGCGGGTGCCGACACGGTCATGCTCGGTTCGCTGCTCGCCGGCTGCGACGAGTCCCCCGGGGACCTCGTGTTCGTGGGCGGCAAGCAGTTCAAGACGTACCGCGGCATGGGGTCGCTCGGCGCGCTGCAGACCCGCGGCAAGAAGACCTCGTACTCGAAGGACCGCTACTTCCAGGCGGACGTCCCCTCGGACGACAAGCTCATCCCCGAGGGGATCGAGGGCCAGGTGCCCTACCGCGGCGCCCTCGGCAACGTGGTCTACCAGCTCGTGGGCGGCCTCCGGCAGTCCATGTTCTACGTCGGCGGTCGCACGGTGCCCGAGCTCAAGGCCCGCGGCAAGTTCGTCCGGATCACCGCCGCGGGGCTCAAGGAGTCGCACCCGCACGACGTCCAGATGGTCGTCGAGGCGCCGAACTACCGCGGCTGACACGGCTTCCCCGTGGACGGGCCCGTCGACTCCGGTCGGCGGGCCCGTCGCCGTTCCGCGGGCCCGTCGCCGTTCCGCGGGCCCGCCGCCGTTCCGCGGCCGACGCGCGGTCACTGGTGCGGGGAGGGTGGCCCGGCCCTAGACGTCGGCCCGTTGCCCCTCCGGCGCTCCCATGAGGTGCCACTCGTACGCGACCCGCACGGCCTCCGCACGGGAGCCGACGCCGAGCTTGCGGTAGATGCTCCGCACCTGCGTCTTCACGGTGTTCGGCGACACCCCCAGGTCGGTGGCGATGTCCTCGATCGAGCCCTGGGCCCGGAGCCGCGTGAGCACGACCCCCTCGCGGCGGGTCAGCCGTGGCACCGTGAGGTCGCTCGAGTACACCGACGGGGCGTCCGCGAGCACCGGCCGGAGGTGCGGGGCCACCTGGTCGAACAACCCCTCGAGTTCGTCGCGTGGGACGAGCCACCACGGGGTGGACAGGCCCCGCGCGCTGCTCACCGTCGCCGCCTCGTCGAGCGACGTCCGCGCGGCGTCGAGGTCGCCGAGCCGGCAGGACGCGACCGCGCGGACGACGTGGAGCTCGGTCCGGGTCCGGGGGCTCGGGTTGCTCCGCCACATGAGCCGGTCGGCGAAGAGACGGGCATGTGGCGCGTTGCCCGCGAGGAGCAGCGCGCGCGCCTGGGCGCCGGCGACGCTCTCGCGCCCGTCGAGGAACGGGCGGAGGCCGGCGAGCGCGGCCTTCGCCTGCCGCGCGAGCAGCAGCAGGTCGGACTTGAGGACGTGCATGAGGCCCTGGTGGTGGTTGCTCAGGGCGTCACGGCCGTAGTGGCCCTCGGCGTCGCGGATCACCCCGAACCCTCCGAGGCCGTCGCCCTGGAGCAACAGTCGGAAGGCGCGGAGGTGCACGACGAGCGGCCAGTCCTCGAGGTCGTACGGCAGGGTGTCGAGCACCCGCATGTGCCGGTCGACCGTCGGGAGGTCCCAGGTCTCGAGTGCGGCGAGGGCGGCGGCGACGTGGACGGGGACCGCCCACACGCTGTGCCGCCACGGGAACCAGCTGCCGTCGCGCATCGCGAGGGTCACGAGTTCCCGACCACGCCGGACGTCCCCGCGCAGGACGTGCAGGTAGGCGGAGTAGCCCATCGCCTGGATGCGCAGGTGCGGGTCCTCGTTCGAGCGGGCGAGCGGCGCGAAGTGCTGCAAGGCCTCCTCGTGGCTGCCGTCGTGCAGGTGCGTGATGCCGACCTGCATGTGGCCGTCCGCGCTCAGGCGCACGCCCGCGGCCGGCGTGGTGCGCATCGCCGTGAGCAGGTCCGGCAGGGACCGGGCGACTGCGAGGGCCCGTCCGAAGCTCCCGGCGCGGCGGAGGGACGCGACGCGGAGGACCGAGTCGCGGACGCTCTCCGCTCCGACGTCGGACTTCAACCGCTCGCGCGCGGCGGCGTCGGCCCGGGCGAAGGCCGCGGCCGGCACCGCCGTCCGCCCGCCGTCGTCGGCGAAGTGCATGGCCGCCTGCAGGTGGAGGAGCCAGGGGTCCGTCTCCATGTGGTCACGCGGCACGACGGCGAGGATCGCCACGAGTTCGGCGTGGTGGTCGCGGCACAGCACGGCGTAGTGCTGTCGCGTCAGCGCGGCCAGGTACGGCCAGTCCTGCGCGGCGGCGGCGAGGCCCACGGCCTCCCGGATCTCGCCCTCCCCCTCGAGCAGACGCGCTCCGGCGGCCGCGATGTCGGGCATGGAACGGTCCTCCTGCAGGGCCAGCTGCTCCGTGAGGACGCGCTTGACGACGGGGGTGAGCGTGAAGCGGGAGCGGCCGCGCACGCGGGTCCACGCGCCGAGCCCGGCTCGTTCCGCCACGTCGAGGAGCTGCGCGACCTGCGCCGCGTCGCCCTCGTCGCGGACGAGCATGTCCTTGTTCATGAACGGGAGGACCGCGCCGGTGACGATCGCCGGCCACGACGCCGTCCCCCGCAGCCCCGACGTCAACTCGTCGACGATCTCGACGGCGATGCGGCGGACGACGGGCTCGAGCTCGTCGCGGTGCCACACCCGGTGCGGTTCGAGCGCGAGCTGGTTCGTCAGCCGTTGCACCGCGGTCGGCCAGCCGGACAGCCGCTCGTGCACCATCGCGATGGCGGGGCTGTCGAACGCGACACCGCGGAGCGTCAGGACCGCCGCGGTCTCCTGCTGGGTGAAGAGCAGGCCGGACGTGTCGAGGACCTCGACGTCGAACCGGGCCGCGACGGCACTCCCCTCGAACGCCGTGCTGCGCCGCGACACGACCACGACCGTGCAGCGGGTGCGTTCGAGCAGCCAGGCGACGTCGTCCTCCACCGCCGCCGCGATCCCGGCGTCGCGGAGCCGGTCGAACTCGTCGAGCACGATGACCTCGTCGCCGTCGAGTCGGGCGAGCAACGCCGCCACGACCTCCTCGTCCGGCGCGTCATCGCGGTCGGGGTGCTCGGGCTGCGGTCCGTCCGCTTCCCGTCGGAGCTGGGCGACCACGCTCCGCCACAACCCGCACCGCGTGTCGGTCTCGCGGGCACCGTGCCACGCGACGCGTCGTCCACCCTCGGTGACCTCGCGGTCGACCCAGTCGGCCACCACGGTGGTCTTCCCGGTCCCGGCCGGACCACGGACGCACACGATCTGCGCGCGAGCGGCGTCGTCGAGCGCCTCGAGCCACCGCGGCCGACGCAGCTGGAACCGGCGCGGTCGCGGGTAGCCCGGCCGCGGTGTCCGACCACCTCCGCCTCGCGCCCGAGCGACGTCCGCCGCCTGTTCCGTCCCGACCGAGGTCAGCATCTCTTCCATACGCGTTCGCTCCGATGACCACATCACGTACCCCTGACTGGGTACGAGGAGGCTAGGTGCGTGATCAGGCGGACGCGACGGCGAAACTTCGTACATCGCCGTTATCTCGCCCACGGGTGACATTCCGGAACAACACCGGGTCGTTCCACTTCACCCGGTACCCAGAGGTGAAGGGCAAGACCCTCCCGCCCTGAGGGTATCTCGACACCGCTCGCGGGTCGAGCACGACCGACGACGGACCGTCCGGTGGACGGGGGTGCCCTCGCGTCGTGGCCGACGGTGCGCCATGATGTGCAGATGCCCTCGGCCGCCGACGTCCCGACCTCGTCGCCGTTCCGCATCTCCTTCGTCTGCAGCGGCAACATCTGCCGGTCCCCGATGGCCGAGGTCGTCTTCCGCCGCATCGTCGAGGAGGCCGGGGTCGCCGACCGCTTCGCCGTCTCGTCCGCCGGCACGGGCGACTGGCACGTGGGCGAACCGGCCGACGAGCGGACGATCGCCGCCCTCGCGGCACGCGGATACGATGGGTCCAGGCATCGCGCCCGTCAGTTCGACCCGGACCGGTTCCCGGAGTTCGACCTGGTGGTCGCACTCGACCGCTCCCACGAGCGCATCCTGCGATCGTGGGCCCCCACGATGGACGACGCCGCGAAGGTGACGCTCATGCTGCGGTACGACGAGGCCTGGCCGCAGCACGCCGACGTGCCCGACCCGTACTACGCGGATCGGCACGAGTTCGACCGGGTCCTCGCGACCATCGAACGCGCGTCGCGGGCCCTCTTCCACCAGATCGAACCGGCAGTCCGTCAGGGAGCCCCATGACACCCCTTCCCCCGCAGCCGATCAGCCCGCTCGACGGGCGGTACTTCCCGGTCGTGCACACGGTGGGGGAACACCTCTCCGAGGCGGGTCTCAACCGGGCCCGCGTCCGGATCGAGGTCGAGTGGCTCGTGTTCCTGACGGACCACGCGATGTTCGCGACGTCGCCGCTGTCGATCGACGACCGAGCAGCGCTCCGCGCCGTCGCGGACGACTTCGGGCAGGCGGCGATCGACGAGCTCGCCGGGCTCGAGGCCACCACCCGACACGACGTCAAGGCCGTCGAGTACTTCGTCCGCGCCCGGCTGTCCGAACTCGGGCTCGACGCCATCGCCGAGCTGACGCACTTCGCCTGCACGAGCGAGGACGTCAACAACCTCGCCTACGCGCTCACCATCCGCGACACCGTGCAGGACGTCTGGCTGCCCGCCGCCCGAGCCGTCACCGACGCGCTCCGCACCCGGGCGGTCGAGCTCCGCGCGGTCCCCATGCTCGCCCACACGCACGGACAGCCGGCGACGCCGACGACGCTCGGCAAGGAGCTCGCCGTCGTCGTCCACCGCCTCGAGCGGGTGCTCGCGCAGGTCGAGGACACCGAGTACCTCGGCAAGTTCTCCGGCGCGACCGGCACGTTCTCGGCGCACCTGGCCGCCGATCCCGAGGCCGACTGGCCGGCACTCTCCCGGGCGTTCGTCGAGTCGCTCGGGCTCGTGTGGAACCCGCTCACCACGCAGATCGAGTCGCACGACTGGCAGGCCGAGCTGTACGACCGGGTCCGGCACGCGAACCGCATCCTGCACAACCTGGCGACGGACGTCTGGACCTACATCTCGATGGGGTACTTCACGCAGATCCCGGTCGCCGGTGCCACCGGGTCGTCGACGATGCCGCACAAGATCAACCCGATCCGCTTCGAGAACGCCGAGGCGAACCTCGAGCTCTCGACGGCGGTGTTCTCGACGCTGTCCGAGACACTGGTGACGAGCCGCATGCAGCGCGACCTCACCGACTCGACGACGCAGCGGAACATCGGGGTCGCCTTCGCGCACTCCCTGCTCGCCCTCGACAACCTGCGCCGCGGGCTCGGTGAGATCGCCGTGGCCGAGGGCCGCCTCGCCGCCGACCTCGACGGCAACTGGGAGGTCCTCGCCGAGGCGATCCAGACCGTCATCCGCGCCGAGGTGACCGCGGGCCGCTCCGAGATCGAGGACCCGTACGCGCTGCTCAAGGAGCTCACCCGGGGCCGCCGCGTCGGCCGCGAGGACCTCGTCGCGTTCGTGAACGGACTCGACATCTCCGACGGAGCGAAGGCGCGGCTCGCCGCGTTGACCCCGGCGACCTACACCGGCCTCGCCGACGAGCTCGTCGGGTTCCTCGACTCCTGACGACCGCGCTGCCGGTGCTCCGCCACGGCGCTCGCGAGCGCTCCGCGGAGTTCCGGGTGCACGAAGCGGTAGCCCGCTCCCTCCAGGCGCGCGGGGACGACCCACCGGCTCTTCAGCACGAGCTCCGTCTCCGTCCGGATCGCGATCGACCCGAGTTCGAGCATCCAGCGCGGGAGCGGGAGCCCGAAGCGCCGCCCGACGATCTCGCGGAGGGTCCGCATCATGGTGCGGTCGTCCGTGGGGTGGGGGGCGCAGACGTTGACGACCCCGTCGATCTCCGGATGGTCGCGCACGAACCGGATGGCACCGAGCACGTCGGCGATGTGCACCCAGCTGAAGCGCTGCCTCCCGTGCGTGTGCCGGTCCTCGTGGAACGTCCCGGCGGCGCGACGGCGACGCGTCGCGAACCACGGTCCGTCCAGGTGCGGACCGCCGAGTCCGAGCCGCGCCAACCGGATGAGCGGCACGAGGGCGCTGCCGTCGCCGAGCACGATGGCGATGCGGAGCGCGACCCGACGGGTGCCCGGCAGGTCCCCGTCGAAGAACGCCGCCTCCCATGCCCGGGCGACCGACACGGAGAACCCGGTGCCGATCTCGCCGTCGGACTCGGTCTGCGGGCGGTCCTCCGCGTGCCGGTAGATGGTCGCGGTCGACGCGTTGCACCAGACCCGCGGCGGCCGTCGCGCCGCGCGGATGGCGTCCCGGAGCTCGCGCGTGGTCTCGACCCGCGAGCGGAGGATCTCGGCACGGTTGCGGGCGCCGTACCGGCAGTCCACGCTCTTGCCCGCGAGGTTGACGACCAGGTCGGCGCCGTCGACGAGCTCGGTGATCCGGCGGGTGTCGCCCCACACCGCGTCGCCGGTCCGTCCCACGGTCGTGACGTCGGCGCCCTCGGCGCGGAACGCGTCGAGGAGGTACCGGCCGATGAACCCGGACGCGCCGGCCACCACGACGCGTGGCCGCACCGCGTCGCCACCACCGCTGCCGCTGCCGCCGCCGCCGCCGACGGCAGCACCGTGCTCGCTCCCGCTGTCGCTCATGGACGCCTCCCCGGTCCGCCGGTTCCCCCGGGGGCGTCCGCGTCGTCGGGCACGACACCGTGGACGAACGACCCCTCGTACCGGTACAGCGTGCCGACGAGCGGCGCCGACAGCGTCAGCGACACGCGTTGGCGGTCGATGCCCGGGTCGTACCGCTCGGTCAGGACCACCCGCGGTGCCACGGCGGCCGGGAGGCGCAGCATCCGTCCCAGCACCCGGAACGACACGCGGGTCGAGACCAGGCGGAGCGCGCCGTCGGCGACCGCGACGTCGAGCGCGGCCACGAGCCGGCCGCTGCGCCCCAGGTGGTCGGCGAGCCCATCGGCGTCCGCCGTGATCGCGTCCTGCATCACCCAGGGCCCGGACCGGAAGTGGAACGTCCGGCGAGCGAGGACGGCGATGCGTCCCTCCCGGTCGACGGCCGGCCGGTTCTCGACCGTGAACGGCACGTCGCGTTCCCACACCGGCGCCATGACCGCGTCGCGGGCGAACCAGGCGAGCAGCGGCCACATCCAGCGTCGTGGCGTCCCGACGACGTCGAAGACGCCGGTGCCCCGTCCGACGTGCCCCGCGGGGATCGCGCCGAAGTAGCCGCGCAAGCGGGGGTGCAGCGCGTCGAGGGCGCCGGGACGGGTGCTCGCCTCGTAGGGCGATCGTGCGCTCGGGGTCACGGTCGGATCCTGTCACGTCCCCGGTGCCCGGTCGGTGCGGATGCCTACGATGGCGGCATGGGCCACCACCACGAGCACGGCGCGCGGTCGGCCAGCGCTCGGGCGTTGACCGTGGCGTTCTGCGTGTCCGCCGCGATCCTCGTCGCCGAGGTCGTCGGCGCCGTCGTGACCGGCTCCCTGGCGCTCCTCGTCGACGCCGGACACATGGTCGTCGACACGGGCGGTCTGGCGATCGGGCTCGTCGCGGTGCGGCTCGCGCAGCGCTCACCGACGGCCAGACGGACCTGGGGCTTCCAACGCGCCGAGGTCCTCGGCGCCGTCGCGCAGGCCGCGGTCCTGCTCGGGGTCGGGATCGTCGTCCTCGTGACGGCCGTGCAGCGCCTGGTCACGCCGGTCCCCGTCCCCGCGGTGCCGCTCCTGGTGTTCGGTGTCCTCGGCGTGGTCGGCAACGCGGTCGCGCTGGCGGTGCTCGCGCGGTCCGGAGGCGGGACGTTCACCGCGCGGGCGGCGCGGCTCGAGGTGCTGAACGACTCGCTGGGGTCCCTCGCGGTCGTCGCCGCGGCGATCGTCGTCGCACTGACCGGCTGGGAGCGCGCGGACTCCGTCGCCGCGATCCTCATCGGTGCGCTCATCCTGCCGCGCGCACTCCGGCTGCTCCGCGAGACCACCGACGTCCTGCTCGAGGCCACCCCGCCCGGGCTCGACCTCGACGCCGTACGTCGTCACATCCTCCGGCTCGACCACGTGCGCGCCGTGCACGACCTGCACGCGTCACTCGTCGCCACCGGGGTGCCGACCCTCACCGCGCACGTCGTGATCGACGACCACTGCTTCACCTCCGCGCACGCCCCGACGATCCTCGACGAGCTGCAGCAGTGCGTCGCCGAGCACTTCGCCGTGCCGGTCGAGCACTCGACCTTCCAGCTCGAGCCCGCGTCACACCAGCGGCACGAGCACGACGTCCACGCCTGACCCCGGCGGCGCGGCTCAGGCCCGGGCTGCGAGACGGCTGCCGGCCCAGAGCGCGAGTGCGATGACGACGACCACGAACCCGAGGAGCACGGGCAGCGGCGCGACCACGAGCAGCACCGCGCCGGCGAGGACCACCGGGACGACCATCCCCGCGTAGCCGATGAGGAACGTCGCCGCCAGGACACCGCCGCGCCGCTCCGGCCCGACCAGACTGCCCGCACCGGCGATGGAGGCCCGGAAGAGCAGTCCGACGCCGGCACCGGCGAGCACGCTGCCCACGACGAACACCGCGACGACGAGGACGAGCGCGCCGACCGCGACCCCGGCGAGTCCGACGGTGACGAGCAGCATGCCCCAGCGGACCTGCGCACGCATCGCGAGGCGGGCGAGGGCGATCTGCGCGACCGCAGCGCCCGCGAAGACCCCGAAGCTCGTCGCACCGGCGGCGAGCCGGTCCGTGACGTGGAAGGTGGTCGCGAGGAACGTCGGCGCGATCGACGTGAACAGGCCGAGCACGGCGAAGGTGCTGAACGCCCCGGCACCCGCCGCCCAGAAGGGTCCCGCCGCCCCGAACGGCGGGGTGATCGGCTGGGGTCGGTAGGCCGGGCGTACCCGCCCCGTGTCGATGGTCTCCGGGACGACGAGCATGGCGACGAAGGCGACCGCGAGGACCACGACGAACACGGCGTACGGCACGACGAGGGGGTGCCGGACGAACTCCGCCAGCACACCGCCGACGAGGGCACCGCCTCCGATGCCGCCGAGGTTGACCGCTCCGGCGACGACGCTCGCGTTCCCGCCCGCGCCCCCGTCCCGGCGCGCTCGGACCCGGAGTTCACCGAGGTGGGCCGTGGCCGAGGCCGTCAGGGTGCCGACACCGAGTCCGCTGATGAACCGCGCGACGAGGAGGCCCGGGACGTCGTTCCAGACGAGGAACAGCACGGCGGCGACGAGCTCGAGCGCGACCGACACGAGGATGAGCCGTCGGCGTCCGTGGACGTCGCTGAGGTGCCCGGCGAGCCAGAGCGCGATCATGACCCCCACGGCGTACGCCGCGAACACGAGTGTCACGGTGAAGGTCGGGAAGCCGTCGCGTGCCTGGTACAGCGCGTACAGCGGTGCGGGGACGGCGGCGAACGCCATGACGCTGAGGAAGCTCCCCGCGACGATCCAGAACCCGGCCGCGTGGCGCTGACGGCTCGGGGTCGGTCGGGCGGGCCGCTCCGGGCGTCCGGCACCAGCGACGGGATCGGGCAGCGGCACGGATGCGGTCCGGGGAGCGGTGGTGGTCATGGTCCGAGCGTGCAGGACTGCACCGATCGTGTCCAACGGACAGGACCGCTGACGGCCATCGACGTGGACGATGATGGACGCATGGAGACCCGCCTGCTCGAACAGTTCGTCGCCGTCGCCGACGAGGGCAACGTCACCCGCGCCGCCGCCCGGCTCTTCGCTGCGCAATCGACCGTGTCCGCCGGTCTGCAGAGCCTCGAGCGCGAGCTCGGCGGGGCCTTGTTCGACCGGGTCGGTCGCCGTCTGACCCTGAGCCCCCTCGGCGAGGCGCTCCTGCCGGACGCCCGGGCGGCGCTCGGCGCGGTCGAGCGCCTCCGGGACGGCGCCGTCACCGCCGACGCGCAGCTCCGCGGCCGCGTGCGCGTCGGGATCTTCGCGAACATGGACATCGTCGACCTGCCGCGGATCATCACGACCTTCCACGCGCGGCACCCGCTCGTCGACGTGCACCTCAGCGCCTCCGCGGCGGGGACCACCGGCCTGGCGGAGGACCTCCGGGCCGGCCGGCTCGACCTGGCCTTCACCGCACTGCCGCAGGACCCGCCGGGGATCGCGGTGACTCCGCTCCGCGCCCTGCCGTTCCGGGTGTACGTCGCACCGCGGCATCGACTCGCGGACCACGCTGTCGTGTCCCTCGCCGAACTCGCGGACGAGCCGTTCGTCGACACCGCGCGCGGGTTCGGGAACCGCATCATCCTCGACGCGGCGCTCCGCGACCGGGGCATCCGGCGCCGCATCGTGGCCGAGATGAACGACCTGCCGTCGGTCGTCCGGTTCGCGGCGACCGGGCTCGGCGTCGCGGTCGTCCCCGACCCCGGCACCGCCGGGGACGCCGTCGTGCTCGAACTCGCGGACCCGGTCGAGCCGCTGCGAGTCGGTCTCGCCACCGCTGCCGGCGCCGCTCTGAACCGCGCCACACGCGCCCTCGCCCGAGCGGTCGTGGGCGGTACCGACGGCGGCACCGGCGGCGGTACCGACGGCAGCACCGGCCGCGTCGGCAGCGCCGAGCGGAGCGCCGGCTCGGATCAGGCCGCGGACGGCTCCTCGAGCAGGTGACCGATCGCCTCCACCGAACGCCGGGCGCGCGCCGTCGTCGACACGAAGCCGATCACGACGACGCCCACGGCGATGCCGACGACGATCCACCACATGGCGTGCGTCGCGACCGCGAAACTCGCGTGGACCGCCGCCGCTCCGCTCGCTCCCGTGACCGTCCCGGCGAGCGCCACGCCGAGGGAGACCCCGGTCTGGCGACTCGTCGACGCGACCCCCGCAGCCGATCCCGCCTGGGCACGGGGCATGCCGGACACCGCCGTGTTCGTGATCGGCGCGTTCACCATCCCGAAGCCGAACCCGAACAGCGCGAAGGCGACGACGAGCATCCACATCGGCGTGTCCGCGCCGATCGTCGTGAGGACCGCCGCGCCCGAACCGATGCCGACACCCGCGAGCACGAGCGGGATCCGGGTGCCGACCGAGGCGACGAGGCGACCGGAGAACGGCGACACGACCATGGTCGCCACCGCGGCGGGGAGCGTCCAGAGCCCGGCCTCGAACGGTGACATGTGCCGGACCTCCTGGAGGTACAGCGCGTTGAGGAACAGGAACGCACCGTTCGCGCCGAAGGCACCGACCGCCGTGAGCACGGCCGTCGAGAACGGGATGCTCCGGAAGAACCGGACGTCGACGAGCGGCTCCCGGCGCCGCCGTTCCACCACGACGATGAGGACGAGCGCGAGCGCTGCGGCGGCGAACAGGGCGATCGCCGCGACCGAGCCCCACCCGAGCCGTGGACCCTCGATGAGTCCGCCGACGAGCGCCGCGAGCAACACGACCACGAGTGCCTGACCCGGGGCGTCGAAGCGCCGGGGGCGAGCCGCGCGGGACTCGGGGACGAACGCGAACGTCAGCACGACGGCCACGATGCCGATCGGCACGTTGATCCAGAAGATCGCCCGCCAACCGATCGTGTCCGTCAGGGCTCCACCGACGAGCGGACCGACCCCCATCGAGACGCCGACCACCGCCCCCCAGACGCCGACCGCGCGAGCACGCTCCTTGGCGTCGTCGAATGTCGCCGTGATGATGGACATCGCGACCGGGTTCATCATCGAGCCGCCGACGGCCTGGACCATCCGGAACACGACCAGCCAGCCGACGCTCGGCGCCAACGAACAGAGGAGCGAGCCGACGGTGAACAGGACGAGCCCGACCTGGAACGTCCTGCGTCGGCCGATGCGGTCCGCGGTGGACCCCGACAGCATGAGCAGACTCGCGAGGACCAGCGTGTAGGCGTCGATCGTCCACTGGAGCCCGGAGATCGTGCTGTGGAGCTCACGGCCGATCGACGGCAGCGCCACGTTCACGACGGTGGCGTCCAACGAGACGATGAAGAGGCTGAGGCAGCAGACCGTCAGGATCACGTACCGGTGGCGGTACCGCGACGGGAGGTCCGGGTCGCCCTGCTGGGGGCTGCGTGCGTGGACGGACTCGCGTCGGTCGTGGTCAGTGGTGGTCGTCGCCCTCGTCCTTCCGGTGTCCGCCGAGCATGTCGTTGTCGTCCTGCTCACTCGTGGCCGCCAGCTGCAACATCGCCAGCACGACGATGACGACGATGAACGCGATGCAGAGGAACACCGCCGCGAGTTCGGGCTGACGGGTGGACATCAGGACGACGAGTCCGACGAACACCGCGACGATCGCCGAGATCGCGAGGAGTTCGACCGGGCGGAGCCGGTCGCGGCGGCTTGGGGTGGTCATGCGTGTGGTGCTCCGTTCGGGGCCGACGGCGTGGGTGCCGAGGTCCCCCACTTGTGCGAGAGGGCGGCGATCACGTGGAAGACCGCCGTCAGGGCGAGGTACGCGCCGAGCAGGCCGACGAGGATGATCGACGAGTCGAGCGTGCCGCTGACGTGCTCGATGCCGCCGAGGTCCTTGGAGTAGTCCGGAGGCGTCAGCAGGAACGCGATCGCCAGCAGGACCGTGAGCCCCCCGACGGTCATCCAGTCGCGGGCGAAGGGCGACGTACGCCGCGCGAGGACGCCCTGCAGGAGTTCGATGCCCCCGGTGACGACCGCGAACGCGGTGACGACCGCGAGGAACGCCGGGAGTCCCGCAGACGGGAGGAACAGCGCGACGACGCCGGCTGCGACGGTCACCGCAGCCTGCACGACGGCGAGGCGACGGGACCGGGGGTCGTCGAGTCGGCGCAGGCTGCCGACGCCGAGCAGGGCGCCCTCGACGATCGCGAAGGCGCCGAACAGCACCAGCCCGAGCGAGGTGGCGTGGTTCGACGAGAACGTGATCACCATCGCCACGACCGCGGCGGGCAGTGCCCGGGACAACGGGACCGTCCAGTACCGGGCGCGCTGCGCGGCGTCGTCCACGGTGTCGGACACGGAATCCCTCTCTTGGGCAGGCTGATCGTACGGTCAATGGTACCGCCGGGCCGATGCGGGCCCGTCCGGCCGGCGGCGTCGCGGCTGAGGATGCTCGAACCGCGAACGCGCGCCGCCGACCCCGCGGGCCGACGGCGCGCGACACGACCGGTCAGGCCGCGGGGTCCTCCTGTCGCTCGAGCTCACGTCGGCGACGGACCGAGCGGACGCCCAGGCCGGTGACGACGGCGATCGCCGCGACCAGGACCGCAGCAGCCGTGCCCACGGTTCCGGTGAAGGCGAGCCGGGCCGGGTGCGCTCCGGCGGCGACCGGTGTCGCGGAGGCCGAGGGCCGTGGCGTCGCGGTCGGGTGCTCACCGCCGTGGGGCGGGGTGGTCGGTGTCACGACGGGCGGTTCGATCGTGCCGATCGGTCCGGGCAGCGGCACGGGGTCCGACGGGTCGCCGTCGTCCGGGTCGTCGGGCGAGGTGGCGATCGCGACGTTGAGGACGTCGGCGCCGTCGCCGCGGTACCCGGCGTCGAGTTGGGCGTCGAAACGGAACCGGTGCCGTTCGCCCGGTGCGACCGTGACCGCCGAGGAGCACGTCACGTGCTGACCGTCGGCGCGACAGCCGTCCTCGGACCCCACGAAGCGCACGGGCTCCGGCAGGTCGTCGACCGCACCGACCCGGCGCGCGTCGGACGGTCCGCCGTTGACCGCGGTGATCGTGTACCGGAACACGCCCCCGGGCAGCAGCTCGACGTCCCCGGGCAGGAGCTCGGCGGCCTTCTCGGTGCGCAGCGCGGCGTCGGTCCCGATCGCGGCCCGGACCGTCGACGCGTTGTCCGCCGTGTTCGTGTCGGCGCGCGACGGTGGCGTGGTGATCCGTGCCGCGCTCGCGATCTGCCCCGTGGCGTCCGCAGCGAGGTCGCCCTCGATCGTCCAGGTGACCGTGGCCCCCGGGTCGATGTCGGCCGTCGTGGCGATCTCCGGACCGGCGCCGGACCCCGCACCGCACGCGGCACCGGCCGTGGCGGCGCACGTCCAGCGGACGTCGTGCAGTTCGGTCGGCGTCGCGATCACCACGTCGTTGCGCGCGGAGCCGTTCCGCCCCCGGTTCGTCGCGGTCGCCGTGTACCGGACGTGCGTGCCCGCGACGACGCGCTCCGGCATCTCCTGCGTGATGCCGACGTCGGTCGGGATGGACACGGTCAGGTCGTCGACCTCGTGGGCGTTGGTCGAGTTGCCGGTCGAGGCGGTGAACCCGAGGCGCAGCGTGTCCGGGAGCGGCGCCTGTCCGTCACCCTCGAGCGCCACCTGGTCGATCACGGTCCGCATCCGGGTACCCGGTCCGGAGTCGGACCGCACCGTGAGTGCGAGGACCCCGTCGGCGGCCGGCAGCAACGTGACGTGCACCGTCCGTTCGTCGGACCGGGACTGCGTCCCCACTCCACCGTCGGGGCCGACCGCGCCGCGGAGGAACCGGTAGCCGTCGGTGCCGTTCCCCGAGCCGCGGAGCACGACGTGGTCGGGCTGGGGGCCGGGGCCGGACCCGTTGAACGGGCGTGAGAAGTTGCCGCGCAGGTCGAACCCGACGCCGACGAACGCTCCGGGCATGCCGGCGACGTCGCAGGTGCCGTAGTGGCCCGAGTCGTCGTAGCAGCTGTACCCGAGCGCCGCGCCGGGTCGCCCGACCCCCGGCGCGACGGCACCGTCCGACAGCGACATGAGCAGGCCGTCCGCCCCGGTGCCGCCGTGCATCGCGTACCGGAACTCGATCTCGAGCCCGAGGTCCGACGCGAACACGTCGTCGGTGGCCCAGGAGCCCGCCTCGCTCCGCACGGCGTCCGTGAGTCGCAGCCAGCCGTCCCCGACCTCGGCGTCGCCGGACAGCGTCCCGCCGTCGGCCGAGTCGAAGTCGGTGTGGAACGGGAACGCGAGCTCGGCTGCGTGGGCGGTCGTCACGGGGAGCATGGCCCCGGCGCTCAGCGCGGAGAGTGCCAGGGCTCCGCAGGCGATGCGCCGCAGTCGCCGCAGCGCCGCGGCGCGGGGTACGGCGCCCGGCGTCCCGGGTCGTGCTGGTGTCGGTGGATGTGCTCGTGGTGCTGATGTCATGCCGCCCATGCTGGGGACCGGAGTCGCTCCCCCGAGGCCGGAGCGGACCGGTTGTGGAGGCCGCGCCCGGGCCTCCCGGCTGTGGACGGCGGACCGACGGGCCGACGGGCCGCCCACCGCACGCAGTGGACGGTCCGCCGTCAGCTCACGCGGTGAGCCACACCGTGCTCTCGCCCGGCAACAGCCCGTCCTCGATCGGGCACGACGCCACGACGACGGCGCCCTCGGGCAGCGGCACGGGGTCGGTGCCGAAGTTCGTGACCGAGCGCCATCCGTCGGCGCGCGCGAACCCGACCACCCGGTCCGGTGTCTCGAGCCACGTCAGGTCCTCGCCGCCGCGGTGCGTCCGACGGAACGCGAGCGCCGCGCGGTACAGCTCCAACGTGCTGCCGTCGACGCCGTCCTCGGCCTCGACGCTCCACGTCCCGAAGTCGGCGGGCTGCGGCAGGTGTGCCCCGTCCGGCCCGAACCCGAACGAGGAGCCGGACCGGGTCCACGGGATCGGCACGCGGCAGCCGTCACGGCCCTTGTCCGTGTGCTCCGAGCGCGCCCACTTCGGGTCCTGCAGGCGGTCGTACGGGATGTCCGCGACCTCGTGGAGGCCGAGCTCCTCGCCCTGGTACACGTACGCGGACCCGGGCAGCGCGAGCACGAGGAGGGACGCGGCACGGGCACGACGGAGCCCGCGGTCGCGGTCGAGCACCGGCTCCCTGCCGTCGCTCATGAGCCAGGCGCCCGAGTCCGCACCGTCCGGGAGCCCGTACCGCGTGGCGTGCCGCACGACGTCGTGGTTCGACAGCACCCAGGTGCTCGAGGCCCCGGACTGACTCGCCTGCGCGAGGTTCTCGTCGATGATCGCGCGGAAGGCCTCGGGGTCGAACGGGGCCTCGAGCAGGTCGAAGTTGAACGCCTGCCCGAGTTCCGTCGGTCGGGCGTAGAGCACGCGACGGCGGGCGGGTACCCACGCCTCGGCGATCGCGCTCCGCGGCGGGTCGTACTCGTCGAGCACCCGTCGCCAGGACCCGAGGATCTCGTGCACCTCGTCGCGGTCGTAGAGCGGGTCGCTGCCGTCGAGGGGCAGGTGGTCCTGGTCGCTCGGCCGGAACGGCTCCGACAGGTCCTTGGCCATGGCGTGCGCGACGTCGACGCGGAAGCCGTCGACCCCGCGGTCCGACCAGAAGCGGAGCGTCTGCTCGAAGTCGGCGCGGACCTCCGGGTTCGACCAGTCGAGGTCGGGCTGCTCCCGCGCGAACAGGTGCAGGTACCACTGGCCGTCGGCGACCCGGGTCCACGCGGAGCCGCCGAAGTTCGAGACCCAGTCGGACGGCGGCTCCGCGCCGTCGGGACCGGAGCCGTCGCGGAACACGTAGCGGGCCCGAGCGGCGGAGCCCCGTGGGGACTCGAGTGCCTCCTGGAACCACACGTGCAGGTCGGAGGTGTGGTTCGGGACGACGTCGACGATGATCCGGATCCCGGCGGCGTGCGCGGCCGCGACCAGGGCGTCGAAGTCGGCGAGCGTCCCGAGCTTCGGGTCGACGTCGCGGTAGTCGGCCACGTCGTAGCCGCCGTCCGCGAGGGCGGACGGGTAGAACGGGCTGAGCCAGATCGCGTCGACGCCGAGCTCCCGCAGGTACGGCACCCGGTCGGTCACCCCGGCGATGTCACCGACGCCGTCGCCGTCGACGTCGGCGAAGCTCCGTGGGTACACCTGGTAGACGACGGCTTGGCGCCACCAGTCCGGGTCGTGGAGGGACGGGGTCGGCTGGTCGGTCCCGGGGACCGGTGGCTGGGTGGACACGGAAGCGTCGTTCCTCTCGCGGCGGGTTCGGTGCGTCCGTCACGCTACGCGGCGGTGGCTCGGAGGGATCGCGGACCCGAGAGAGGGCCGCATCCCGAGCGCGAGCTGGCCGTTGCCCGCCACGCCCAGCCACTGCGCGCACCACCGCCCGAGTGGTTCCTGTACGTCCCGGCGTTCGCTAGCCGGTCTAGCAAGTAGGCAGGTTAGGGTGGTGTGCATGAGCACGCAGGAGGTCACCGAGCCGTCCGGGTACTGGTACCCCGACGACGATGCGACCCAGCGGGGCGTCGACGTGCTGAACGCCCTGCGCCGCTACCGCGGGGCCGAGACGGCGATGCGTCGCCGGACCCGTGACGCGATGGGCATGGGCGAGACGGACCTCCTGGCCGTCCGGTTCCTGCTGCAGGCGCAGCGGGCGGACCGCACCATCAGCCCGAAGGACCTCGCCGCCTACCTCAAGATCTCGTCGGCATCGACGACGATCCTGGTCGACCGCCTCGTCAGGAGCGGCCACGTCCGGCGTGAGCCGCACCCGACCGACCGTCGTGCACTCGTCATCGTCCCGACGACCAACACGGACACCGAGGTCCGCGCGACGCTCGGTCGCATGCACCGGCGGATGATGCACATCGCGGAGTCCCTCACGGCGGACGAGGCCCGGGTCGTCATGACCTTCCTCGAGGACGTCCGTGCGGCGGTCGACATGGTCGACCCGCACGAGGACTGACCGCCCAGCCGACCGGTCACGGGGGACGCGTGTCCGGACGTCGGCTGAGCGTCGACCATGCCGCACCGGGTAGACAGGGAACCGTCACCGAACCTCGGAACGGAGCCATCATGCACGCATCGGACAAGCTCGCCGGCAATCTCCAGAAGGTCCTCGTGGACCTCATCGACCTGCACGTCCAGGGCAAGCAGGCCCACTGGAACGTGCTCGGACACAACTTCCGGGACCTCCACCTCCAGCTCGACGAGATCGTCACGGAGGCACGTGAGTTCTCCGACACCGTGGCGGAGCGCATGCGCGCCCTCTACGCCACGCCCGACGGTCGCTCGAAGACCGTCGGCGCCACCTCGAGCCTCGACGAGTTCCCGGAGGGCGAGGTCTCGACCCACGACGTCGTCGACATGATCACCCTGCGCCTCTACCAGGCCGTGGGGACCATGCGCGACGTGCACGACGAGGTCGACGAGGAAGACCCGTCGACCGCGGACATCCTGCACGCGATCATCGACCGACTCGAGCAGCTCGCGTGGATGGTCAGCGCCGAGAACCGCACGCCGAAGCAGACGCTGTCGGCGGCGACGACCGCTCCGAACGCCGAGAGCGTCGAGAGCGCGCAGTCGACCAGCCTGAGCTGAGCCGACCCCTCTCCGGGTCACCCGCGCATCCGGGTCACCCGCCCATCCGTGCCACGACGCACCGGCGACCGGCCGCGGCGGCATCCGCCGACGCGGCCGTCGTCGTGCGCGCACGCAGAACGACAGACAGGAGCACCACCCCATGGACCTCGGCATCTCGGGCCGCATCGCGCTCGTCTTCGGCGCGGACTCCGGCATCGGCTGGCAGACGGCCAAGCTCCTGCTCAGCGAGGGCGCCACCGTCGTGATCACCGACCTCGACCAAGCCGCCCTCGACGACTCGGCCGCGAAGCTCGAGGCCCACCCGGGCCGGCTCTTCGCGTTCGCCGCGGACGTCACCGACAGCGCGAGCCTCACCCGCCTCCACGACCAGGTCCGCGAGTCCGTCGGCGTGATCGACATCCTCGTGCAGTCCTCGGGGGTCACGGGCGCCCAGGGCATGTTCCACGAGATCGACGAGCAGGGTTGGCTGTCGACCATCGACATCGATCTCATGGGCCCGGTGCGGATCACGCGCGAGTTCATCGGTGACCTGCGCGACGGTGGCTGGGGCCGGATCGTCTACGTGACGAGCGAGGACGCCCTCCAGCCCTACGACGACGAGCTGCCGTACTGCGCGGCGAAGGCCGGCGTGCTCTCGTTCGCCAAGGGACTGTCCCGGAGCTACGCGAAGGAGGGGCTGCTCGTCAACACGGTCTCCCCCGCCTTCATCCACACCCCGATGACGGACGCCATGATGACGAAGCGGGCCGAGCAGACGGGCCAGGGCTTCGACGAAGCGATCGAGTCGTTCCTCGACGAGGAGCGCCCCTACCTCGAGCTGCACCGCCGCGGCGAGCCCGACGAGGTCGCGAGCGTCATCGCGTTCCTCTGCAGCGACCGCGCCTCGTTCGTGAACGGGTCCAACTACCGGGTCGACGCCGGCTCGGTCGCCACCATCTGACCGGGAGACACACGATGACCGACCACCGCTACCTCGTGATCGGCGGGGGCATGGTCGCCGACGCCGCCGCCAAGGGCATCCGCGAGATCGACGAGCAGGGCTCGATCGGCATCCTCAGCACCGACGTGGACACCCCCTACGCCCGCCCCGCGCTGTCGAAGAAACTCTGGACCGATCCGGACTTCAGCTGGGACAAGGTCGACCTGCACACGGCCGACGCGACCGGCGCCGAGATCCACCTGCGCACGACGGTGGTCGCGATCGACCGTACGGCGAAGACGGTGACGACCGATGACGGACAGCGGTTCGGGTACGAGCGGCTGCTCATCGCGACCGGCGGAACACCCACGCCGCTGCCGATCGAGCACGACGACCGCGTGATCGACTACCGGAGCGCCGAGGACTACCGACGACTGCGGGGGTTCGCGGACCAGCACGCCCACGTCATCGTCGTCGGCGGCTCGTACATCGGCACGGAACTCGCCGCGGCGCTCGTGCAGAACGGCGCGACCGTGACGCTCGTGCACCCCGACGACGTGCTCGGCGGCTCCATGTTCCCGGCGGACCTCGCGGCGGCGTTCGAGCGCCGGTACCGCGACGCCGGTGTCGATCTCGTCGGCGGCCGCAGGGTCACCGACGGGCACGGGACCGACGACGGCGTGATCGTCACACTCGACGACGGCCGCGAGCTCCGCGCCGACGCGGTCGTCTCCGGGCTCGGGATCACGCCGAACGTCGACCTGGCACGGGATGCGGGCCTCCCGGTCGACGACGGCATCGTGGTCTCGGCGACGCTCGTGACGGAGGACCCGGACGTCTTCGCCGCGGGCGACGTGGCCGAGTACCCGGACCTGGTGCTCGGCCGCCGCCGCGTCGAGCACGTCGACAACGCGCAGGAACAGGGCCGGCAGGCGGGCCGGAACCTCGCGGGTGCCGACGAGCCGTACACCCACACGCCCTACTACTACTCGAACGTGTTCGACATCGGGTACGAGGCCGTCGGCCGCGTCCAGGCGACGCTCCGCACGGTCGAGGACTGGGCGGCCCCGCTCGAACAGGGCGTCGTGTACTACCTCGACGGGGACGTGACCCGCGGCGTGCTCCTGTGGAACGTGCAGGGGCAGCGTGACGCGGCGCGCCAGGTGCTCGCCGAGGCGGAAGCGCTCACCCCCGACATGCTGCCGGGCCGGATCCCCACCGGGGGCTGAGCCGGGAGGCCCAGCCTCCGTCCGTCGCTCAGGCCGCGTCCTCGACGCGCTCGGGCCCACGGACCGGCGTCGACCGCTCGTCGCCGTCGGCGCGGCGCTCGGCGCCGTCCTCCGACCCCGCGGCGAGCTCGCCGTCCGCGATCACCTGCTCGCCGTCGCCGACCGGTTCGTCGTCGTGGACGGTGGCGCGAGCGTCCTCGGTCTTCCCGGCCGCGACCAGGTCGTCCCCGCGGACCACGCCGACGAGTTCACGGAGGCGCGCGACGAGGACGTGCCACGCCTCCGCAGGGCGCAGTCGGTCGAGGTCCGACCTCGTGGTCGTGTCCGCCACCGCGGTGAGCGACGCCACCCCGCGGTCCGGCAGGTCCCCGCGCACGTGCGCCACGGCGAGCGCCGCGACGACGTCCGCCTGCGCGTGCACGACGGCGTGGGCGCCGCCCGTGACCTCACGGAGGACCGCGTACGGGAACACCCGCCCGAGCCGCCGCACCCAGTCGCGCGGGACGAGGGCGTCGTGCTCACCGCGGACGACGAGCACCCGGGCCTGCACGGCCTCCGCCCGACGCTCGATCGGGTACGCGAGCATGCGGGGCAGGACCGCCCGGAACCAGTGCCAGCCGCACAACGCGTACGCGGTGAGGGCGTGCCAGCGGATCGCGGCCGGCTCGTGGACGACCGAGCGGGCGAACCGCACCATCGACTCGCTCACCGTGCGCGCAGCGCTGTCGACGACCGGGCTGATCAGGACGACGTCGCTGAGGTCGGGCCGGCGGGCCGCCACCTCCGTGACGACCTGCGCCCCCATCGAGTGCCCGACGAGGACCGGGTCGACGAGCCCGAGCGCGTCGATGACGGCCTCGACCGCATCGGCGTACCGCTCGATCGAGACGGTCCCGCGGAACCGTCGGACCCCGGCGAACCCGGGCAGGTCGAGGGCGTGCACCGGGCCGAACGCGTTGAGGTTCGAGGCGAGCCGCTCGCGGTGGGTCGCCGCGACGCCGAGGCCCGCGACGAGCACGAACGCACGGTCCCCGGGGGCGCCGATCGTGCTCACGCGGACGGTGGTGCCGTCGACCGGGACGCGACTGACGGTGACGGTGGCGTTCGGCAGGGCGTCGGACACGTGGACCTCCGGGTGCTCGCTCGGGCGGATGACCGACGATAACGGCCGCACCCCCGAACGGGTGGCGCGACGGGCCGGGAGGCGCGGGATGCGGCCGTCCCGTCCCTCCCGTCACCCCGCGCGGTCAGCCCGCGAAGCGGTGGGCCGGGATCCCGTGCACCCGCGTCGGCACCGCGAGGACGGCGCCGGAGAGCGGCGCCTGCTCGAGCTGCTCCTCCGTGAGGTTCTCGCGAGCGGTGCCGATGAACAGCGTGCTCATGTCCACGCCCCCGAACGCGACCGAGGTGACGTTCGGGGCGGGCAGGTCGACGACCTCCAGGCGTTCGCCGTCGGGCGAGTAGCGCTCCACGCGCCCCTCGCCGTAGATCGCGCCCCAGAAGCAGCCCTCGTCGTCGCGCACCAGGCCGTCGTGCGCGGCACCACTGACGAAGGGCTCCAGGTCGCCGAGTTCGCCGTCCGGGCCGTAGGAGCCGCGGAAGATCGTGGAGACCGCGGTGTCCGTGACGTACATGACGCTGCCGTCCGGCGACCACTCCATCCCGTTCGTCGTGCCGAACCCGCCTCGGAGCACGCGTACGGTGCCGTCCGGGTCGATCGCGTAGAGGGCCGCGTCGCCGTCGCCCTGGAGGTCCATGCTCCCCACGAGGAACCGGCCGAAGGGATCGCATTTGCCCTCGTTGAACCGCATGTCCGGTTTGGCGTGCTCGACGGTCGCGAGCTCACGGTCGATGGCACCGTCGGCGTTGGTCAGGACCACGCGGTCCCCGAGCGCCGCGACGAACCCTCCGGAGGCACGGGGCTGGAACGACGCGAGCGGCGGCGGCAGCGGGACCGAGGACACCACGACGCCCTGCGCGGTCGCGGTGTGCAGGGTGCCGAGCGGGATGTCGGTCCAGTGCAGGCGCTGGCCGTCCAGGTCCCAGACGATGCTCTCGACGAGCGCTGCCTTCGCATCGGTGAACGCGCGGACGGGACCGGTCGTGGCGGTGGACATGCACCCCGGTCTACCCGGGCCGCGCTGAGGACGCACCCCGGACGTGACGCGTGCTCCATACTCATCCCGTGGATGCGCAGCGCGAGTCGGAGACCGAGCGACTCGTGGTGTTCACCGACGCGGTCGCGGCGATCGCGATCACGCTGCTCGTGCTGCCGCTCGTCGACATCGTGCCCGAGGCCGCGCACCGGGACGCCGACGTCGGCGCGCTACCTGACCGACCGCGAGCGCACCGCCGCCCGCCAGCAGCTCCTCGGCTCGGCCGTGAGCGCCGGCCTGTTGCTCCTGGCCGCCGTGGTGGGGAGCCTCGTGCCCGCCGTCAACTTCTTCGCGCTCCTGCTGCTGTTCGCTTCCGGGCCGGTCGAGCGGGTGCTCCGCCGACGCTGGACGAGCGCCACGCCGGGGTGACCCGGCGCGGCGCTCGGGGCGTCAGTCGCCCTTGACGTTGACGAGCTGCCGCAGCGTGTGACGGATCGTCACGAGGTCGGCGGCGTCCGCCATCACCTGGTCGATCGGCTTGTAGGCCGCCGGGATCTCGTCGAGGAACGCATCCGTGTCCCGGAACTCGATCCCCGCCATCGCCGCGCGGAGCTGCTCGTGTGTGAAGGTGCGCCGAGCCGCGGACCGCGAGTAGGACCTCCCGGCTCCGTGCGGTGACGACGCGAGCGACTGCGCGTTGCCGCGCCCCTCGACCACGTACGAGGCCGTGCCCATGGACCCCGGCACGAGTCCGAGCTGCCCCTCGCGCGCCGAGATCGCACCCTTCCGCGACACCCACACGTCCTTGCCCCAGTGCCGCTCCTGCTGCGTGAAGTTGTGGTGGCAGTTGATGCGCTCCTGCTCGTCCACCACCACCCCCATGACCTCGCTGAGCTGGCGGACGACGCGGTCCATCATCTCCTCGCGGTTGAGCAGGGCGTAGTGCTGCGCCCACCGGAGCTCGGCGATGTACCGGTCGAACTCCGGCGTCCCCTCGACCAGGTACGCGAGGTCGGCATCGGGCAGCTGGATCCACCAGCGCTCCATGAGCCGCTTCGCGACCGCGATGTGCCGCTGGGCGATCTTGTTCCCGACACCCCGGCTGCCCGAGTGCAGGAACAGCCAGACACGGTCGGTCTCGTCGACGCTCACCTCGATGAAGTGGTTGCCGCTCCCGAGTGTGCCGAGCTGCTCGCGCCATCCGCCGAGGGCTCGCGCCGGGTCGAACCCCGCGGCGTCGGCGAGCGCCTCGAGCTCCGCGATGCGGGGCGCGGCCGTCGCGACGACCTTCCGGTTCGCGGCCCCGGCCGACAGCGGGACCGCCCGCTCGATCTGCTCGCGGAGCGGGCGCAGGTCGGTCGGCAGGTCGGCGCGGTCGAACTGGGTCCGGACGGCGATCATGCCGCAGCCGATGTCCACGCCGACGGCGGCGGGCATGACCGCGCGGAGCGTCGGGATGACGGAGCCCACGGTCGCGCCGAGCCCCAGGTGCGCGTCGGGCATGAGCGCCACGTGCGGGAACACGAAGGGCATCGCGGCCGTGGTCCGTGCCTGCTGCTCGGTCGTCTCCTCGAGGAGACTCGCCCACGAGAGCAATCGGTCGTTGATCTTCTGCATCGTTCCGCCTTCCGTCGGATCGGGATGGTGACGGTCCGGGGCGGACCGGCACCGTCCCTCCCGACCGACACGATGGTCGGTGACCGATGTGGTCGACGGGAGACGGGTGCGCAAGACGCCCTGGGCCTGGTCGGCACGGGCGTGGGAGGACGACCGTGCCTACACGGGATAGCTGCTGGTGGGCCGCTGCTCGAGCGCACGCCACATGAGCGGCACGAGCTGCTGCTCGTTCCGCTTCCGGGGCTGCTGTTCGACGCGCACGGCGGTCCTCCAGTCGGGTGCCCAGGGCGGGCACGGAGCACCGACCATAGTGCGACACGCCCGAGCTGCACAACCGCGACACGCCCGGGAGGCCCGGCGCGGGTCGCACAGGTCGGTGTGGGCCCGTGGACCGGAGGTGGGAACGGCAGCCGGACTGCTCGCAGTCGAGGGGAGCAGAGTAGGAGGATGCCCGAGCGCACTCCGGACACCCCGGACTCCTCCGACAACGCCGAACGCACCGACGGCTACGCCCCCCTCCGCTCCTACGCGGCCATCGGCGACGGCCGCACCGTGGCGCTCGTCGGCCGCGACGGCCGGATCGACTGGTTGCCGGTGCCGTCCATGGACTCCCCCGCTCCCTTCGCGAGCATCCTCGATGCCGAGCACGGCGGGCACATCGCGTTGAAGCCGACCGGCCCGGCGCACATGGAGCGCAGCTATCTGCCCGGCACGAACGTGCTCTGCACGACGTGGACCACCGCCGACGGCGAGGCCACGGTCACGGACGCCATGGCCACCGGCGTGGCCGGACGACTGCCCTGGGCACAACTCGGGCGCTGCGTGCAGGGCGTCCGCGGGGCGGTCGAGTTCGAGTGGGCGGTCCAGCCGGGCACGCTCCTCGGGCAGGCCCGACCGGAACGACTCGACACGGTGAACGGCTCGATCGTGGCGGTGGACGGCGTGAGCATCGCCATCGTCGAGCTCGGGTTCGAGCCCGTGCACGAGGACGGCCCGCGGTTCTCCGGACGGTTCCGGACGTCCGAGGGCTCGAGGTCGATCCTGTCGGTCATCGGGACGCTCGACGAGCCGCTGTTCATCCCGGACCCGCACGAGACGATGCGCGGTGTCGACCGCACCATCCGCAACTGGGAGACCTGGTCGAAGGAGTTCGCGTACGACGGCCCCTGGGCGGACGCCGTGCACCGCAGCGCCCTCGCGCTCAAGCTGCTCATCTTCGCGCCGACGGGGTCGATCGCAGCCGCGGCCACCACGTCGCTGCCCGAGGACGAGCACGGCGACAAGAACTGGGACTACCGGTTCGCCTGGGTGCGCGACCTCGCCTACTCGGTCCGCGCGCTGACGCGGTTCGGGCTCCGCGAGGAGACGCACGCCGCCGTCTCGTGGCTCATGCGGACCATCGCGGACAACGGCGACGGCATGCCGATCTTCTACCGGCTCTCCGGCGCGCGGTCGGACGGCGTCGTGGAACGTGACGTGCCCGGCTGGCGCGGCATCGGTCCAGTGACCGAGGGCAACCGCGCAGCGGACCAGCTCCAGCTCGGCGTCTGGGGCGACGTGTTCGACGTCATGCGGCAGTACGTCGCGCAGGGGAACGTCCTTGACCGGCAGACGGCGCACGTGCTCGAACGGCTCGCGGACGAGGCCTGCCACAAGTGGGTCGAGGAGGACTCCGGGATGTGGGAGCTCCAGGAGGCCCACCACTACACGACGAGCAAGATCGGCTGCTGGCAGGCACTCGACGCGGCGATCGAACTGCACGACAAGGGGCAGATCGGCGGCCCGCGCGACAAGTGGGTGGAGAACCGCGAGCTCATCGAGCAGTGGGTGGCTGAGCACGGCTGGAACGAGGAACTCGGCCACTACGTCATGCACCCCGACACCGATGCCCTCGACGCGTCGATCCTGCTGCACGCCTCGTCGTCGTTCGACCGGGGACCGCGGATGTCCGCGACGATCGACGCCATCCGGGAGCAGCTGTCGGTCGGACCGCTCGTCTACCGCTACTCCGGGCTCGAGGACGAGGAGTCGCCGTTCGTGGCCTGCTCGTTCTGGCTCGCGTCGGCGTTGGCCTGCGTGGGACGTGACGGCGAAGCCAGGGCGCTCATGGACGACATGGTCGCCCAGGGGAACGACGTCGGGCTGTTCGCCGAGATGATCAGCGCCGACAACGGGGAGTTCATGGGGAACCTGCCGCAGGGCCTGTCCCACCTCGCCCTCATCAACGCGGCGATCACGATCGAGGAGATGGCCCGCGAAGGATGACGAACGACCCCGACGCCCGGATGGACCGGCTGCGGAAAGCGGCCCGGTACCGGTTCGCGCAGTACGCCGAGGAGCAGGCGCGCGAGACGGAGGCATCGGGCACGCCCGCATCGCGATCACTCGACCCCGACGAGGTCCGTGCCGAGCGACGGCTCCGGGGTGCCCGGGACATGGTCGCGCACGCCAACGCGCTCATCGAGGAGGGTGACGAACGTGGGGTGTTCGAGCACAACCCGCTGCGCGGCAAGCCCCTGCCGGACAACGACGGCCGGCACGACCCCGACTGGTGGATCCGGCGCTACGTCGAACGCGAGGAGCTGACCGGCCTCGGACCGCCGGCGCTCGCCCTCCGGAAGGAGGACGCGGAACTCGACGCCCGGCTCGACGAGGAGTCGAGCGAGCGACGCGTCCGCGAGATCGTCGAGGACTTCGACGCGCGGGTCGTCGAGGCACGGCGGCAGCTCATGGGCGGCCCGCCGGTCGTCACGCCGGTCCGCGACGTCGACGTCGAGATCGAGCGGTGGCGCGACCGCCGGGAGGCCCGACTCGCGGTCGACCGCGCCGCAACGGCCGAGCAGGCCGCCGCCGATGCGGAGGAACGGCAGCGGCGGCGTCGGTGGTGGCGCCGCCGCTGACCGCTCCTAGGCCTCGCGCGTCTTCGGCGAGCTGTCGTTCGTCTTCGCCGGGTCGCGCTCGACGACGTCGCCGAGGACCTCGTCGATGCGGGCGAGGGCTTCTGCCGGGATCCGGACACCGGCCGCGCCGGCGTTGTCGTGCACCTGCTCGGGACGGGACGCGCCGATGATGGCGGACGCGACGTTGTCGTTCTGCAGGGTCCACGCCACGGCGAGCTGCGCCATGGACAGGCTCAGCTCCTGCGCGATCGGCTGCAACTGCTGTACCCGCTCGAGCACGTCGTCGCGCATCCAGCGCGAGATCATCTGCGCCCCGCCCTTCTCGTCCGTCGCGCGGGAGCCCTCGGGAAGCGGCTGGCCCGGCTGGTACTTGCCCGTCAGGACACCCTGGGCGATGGGCGACCAGACGATCTGCGAGATGCCGAGCTGCTCCGACGTGGGGACGACCTCGCCCTCGATCACGCGCCAGAGCATCGAGTACTGCGGCTGGTTCGAGATGAGCTGGACCCCGAGCTGCTTCGCGAGCGCGTGGCCCTTCTCGATCTGCTCGGACGTCCACTCGGAGACGCCGATGTACAGGACCTTGCCCTGCCGGACGATGTCCGCGAAGGCCTGCATGGTCTCCTCGAGCGGGGTCTCGTGGTCGAAGCGGTGCGCCTGGTACAGGTCGACGTAGTCGGTCTGGAGCCGCTGCAGCGAACCGTCGATCGACTCGAGGATGTGCTTGCGCGACAGACCGGTGTCGTTGTGTCCCTTGGGCCCGGTCGGCCCGAAGACCTTCGTGGCGATCTCGAGGGACTGCCGCCGCTCGCCCTTCAGGGCCTCGCCGAGGACGGTCTCGGCACCCGTGTTCGCGTACACGTCCGCGGTGTCGAAGGTCGAGATGCCCACGTCGAGTGCCGCCCGCACGCAGGCGATGGCCGCGTCGTTCTCGACCTGCGATGCGTGGGTGAGCCAGTTGCCGTAGGTGATCTCCGAGACCTTGAGTCCCGAGTCGCCGAGGTAGCGGTGTTCCATGTGTCGTTCCTCCCGGGCCGCGTCGGTGCGGCGCCGGGGTCGACGGTAGTCCCGACCCGGGACCGCGCGCACCGGCGTCTCCGGTCCTGTGGACGGGGGCGACCTGTGCACGTGCGTCCGGTCCTGTGGACGGTGACGCTCGAGCGCGCCTACGGTGGGGGCCATGTCGCACAGCGCCTCGACCTCTGACCGGCTCCTCGCGATCGACGCGTGGTGGCGCGCGGCGAACTACCTCACCGTCGGGCAGATCTACCTGCTCGACGACCCGCTGCTCACCCGCCCGCTCCGCCGCGAGGACATCAAGCCCCGGCTGCTCGGACACTGGGGCACCTCGCCCGCGCTGAGCCTCGTGTACGCACACCTCAACGCGCTCATCAGCGAGCGCGGACACGACGTGCTGTACGTGTGCGGGCCCGGGCACGGCGGTCCGGCGATGGACGCGAACGCGTGGCTCGACGGCACGTGGAGCGAGCTCTACCCCGGCATCACACCCGACGTCGACGGTCTCCGGCAGTTCTTCAAGCAGTTCTCGTTCCCGGGCGGCATCCCGTCCCACGCGGCCCCGGAGACGCCCGGCTCGATCAACGAGGGTGGCGAGCTCGGCTACTCGCTGTCGCACGCCTACGGCGCGGCCCTGGACAACCCCGACCTCGTGGTCGCCTGCGTGATCGGCGACGGTGAGGCCGAGACGGGTCCGCTCGCGGCGTCCTGGCAGGCACACACCTTCCTCGACCCGGTCAAGGACGGCGCGGTCCTGCCGATCCTCAACCTCAACGGCTACAAGATCGCCAACCCGACCGTGCTCGCTCGGATCCCGGACGAGGACCTCGTCGCCTTCTTCCGCGGGCTCGGGTACGCGCCGATCATCGTCGACTCGGCACGGGTCGACGACGACCCGTTCGCGGTGCACGCCCTGTTCGACGCCGCTCTGCGACGTGCCTTCGGGCAGATCGAGGACCTCCAGGCCGCCGCACGCGGTGGCTCGGGCACCGAGCGCCCGCGGTGGCCCCTCATCGTCCTCCGGACGCCGAAGGGCTGGACGGGGCCGAAGGAGGTCGACGGCCAGCGGGTCGAGGGCACCTTCCGTGCGCACCAGGTCCCACTGCCGGGCGTCCGCGACTCCGACGACCACCGCCGGCAGCTCGAGGAGTGGATGCGCTCCTACCGCCCCGAGGAACTGTTCGACGAGCAGGGCCAGCCCATCGGGATCCTCGGCACGATCCGCCCCGAGGGCGACAAGCGCATGAGCGCGACCCCCCACGCGAACGGCGGCCGGCTCCGGGTGGCGCTCGACCTGCCGGACCTCGAGCCCTACGCGGTGGACGTCCCCGACGACCGCACGACCAACACGTCCGCCACCGGGACGCTCGGCCCCTGGCTCCGGGACCTCATCCGCCGCAACCCGTCGAACTTCCGGCTGTTCGGACCGGACGAGACGATCTCGAACAAGCTCGACGCGGTGTTCGAGACGACGGACCGCGTCTGGCGCGCCGAGCTCGAACCGGACGACGCGCACCTCGCCCTCGAGGGCCGGGTGACCGAGGTCCTGTCCGAGCACACGCTCGAGGGGCTGCTCGAGGGGTACGTGCTCACCGGCCGGCACGGCATGTTCAACACGTACGAGGCCTTCGCGCACATCATCGACTCGATGGTCGGCCAGTACCTCAAGTGGCTCGAGTCCTCCGCGGACATCGACTGGCGTGTCCCGGTCTCGAACCTGACGATCCTGCTGTCCTCGCACGTGTGGCGGCAGGACCACAACGGGTTCTCACACCAGGACCCCGGGTTCCTCGACGTCGTCGCCTCGAAGCAGCAGGACCTCGTCCGCGTCAAGTTCCCGCCGGACGCGAACTCGCTGCTCGCCGTCGCCCGACACGCGTTCGAGACCACCGAGCGCGTCGAGGTGATCGTCGCGGGCAAGAACCTCGAGCCCGACTGGCTCCCGATCGACGAGGCCGTCGCGCACGTCGCCGCCGGCGTCGGGGTCTGGCACTGGGCGGGCACCGTCGCGGAGGGCGCCACGCCGAACCTCGTCATGGCCTCCGCCGGTGACGTCCCGACACTCGAGACCATCGCCGCGATCGACCTCATCCGAGCGAACGCGCCCGAGGTCGCGATCCGCATGGTGAACGTCGTGGACCTCCTCGCGCTCGGGGACCCGCGGAACCACGAGCACCCGATCAGCGACGACGACTACGACGCCCTGTTCCTGCCCGGCACGCCCGTGGTCTTCGCGTTCCACGGTTACCCCGCACTCGTCCACCAGATGACGTACAACCGGCACGGCCACGACGACATGCACGTGCACGGCTACATGGAGCGCGGCACCACGACCTCGCCGTTCGACATGGTCATGCTCAACGACATGGACCGCTTCGCGCTCGCCGCCGACGCCCTGTCCCACGTGGACGCCGACCGGTACGCCGGTCTCATGCAGGCCTGCCAGGAGGCCCGGGACGCGGCACGTCGGTTCGCCTACGAGCGCGGTGAGGACCACCCGGCGGTCGCCGGCTGGCAGTTCAACGGCTGGCCGCAGGACGACCCCGACGGACACCGTCAGGGCGTCGTCGGCGGGGTGCAGCAGGGTGCGGACTCGTCGGACGACAACCACTGAGGCGTGCAGTCGTGGGCGACGACCAGCGGACCGTCGGGGACGGCGTCCTGACCGACACCGATCACGCCCTCGAGGCGACGATCGCCCATCTGCTCGACACGCGCGCCGCCACGTCGAGCACCTGCCCGTCGGAGGCGGCACGGGCACTCGGCGGCGATGACTGGCGCAGCCTGATGGAGCCGACGCGGCAGGCCGCGCGCCGCATGGTCGCCCGCGGGGAGGTCGAGATCACCCAGCGCGGGTCCGTGATCGATCCCGACCACATCCACGGTCCGATCCGGATCCGCCGGCCGCGCTGACGCCGTTCATCCGCATCGCCTTCCTTCGGCGATCGATCCGCGGCGTTCGAGCGCCGAGCGGCTCGCCAGCGGGCGGCTGACCACGACCGTCGGATGGCGGTCGCGATCAGCCAGGGACGTGCCGCCGAGGAGTCGGAGGAACCGCCATGGTCGATCCCGTCGACGTCCTCAGCGTGAGGCCGCACGGGCGGCGTGCGCCGACAGCAGCGCGGCTCCGCCGCCCGGCGTCGAGGCGACTCAGGCGTGACGCCAGTCGTCCGACTGCAGGTGCGACCCGGCCTGCGGCCCCATCTGGAGCATGCCCCCGTCCACCGCGTACGAGGCACCGGTCACGTACGACGCGAGCGGCGACGCCAGGAACGCGACGACCGCGGCGATCTCGCGCGCATCCCCGGGGCGTCCGAGCGGCACCCCCGGCCGGTCGATGGGGTGCGGGTCGGTGTCCTCGTTACCCGTCATCTGCGTCGCGATCTCGCCGGGCGCCACGGCGTTCACGGTGATCCCGTGGCGCCCGAGCTCGAGCGCCACCGTCTTGAGCAGGCCTCCGAGGCCGTGCTTCGCGGCGTCGTACGCGGCGGACCCGACGCGTGGCTGGTGCTCGTGCACGCTCGTGATGCCGATGATGCGACCGCCACGACCGGCCTCGACCATGCGTCGGGCCGCGTGCTGGATGCACACGAAGGCGCCGTCGAGGTCCGTCGCGACGGTGTGCCGCCACTGGTCGAGGGTCATCTCGAGGAACGGTGCGTTGTCGCCGGTGCCGGCATCGTTGACGAACACGTCCACGCCGCCGAGTTCCTCCGCGAGTCGGTCGATGACCTGCCCGCAGCGCTGCAGGTCCGTCACGTCGATCTGCATGACGACCGCGCGGCGTCCGTGGGCGCGGACCTCGGCGGCGGTGTCCTCCGCGCCGCGGAGGTCCTCGAGGTACGTGATGCCGACGTCCATCCCGGCCTCGGCGAGCGCCACCGCGGTGGCCCTCCCGATCCCCGACTCGGCTCCGGTGACGATGGCGGTGGTGGGCTGGGAGTCACTCATGCCGCGGACGGTACCCCCAGCCGCCGGACCGTGCATCCAGCGACGACGCAGGGCGGCCCCGGTGCCCCGGGACCGCCCTGCGATCAGACGGACGTGACCTACTTGGTCGAGCCCTGGATGGCGCTCTGGTAGACCGGCTTGTTGTCCTGGTCGTACTTGTAGATGCCGATGTAGGCGCTCGATGGGTCGTTGTCGGCGTTGAACGGCCCGACGCCGGACGGTCCGGTGTACTGGATCTTCGTGCCGGCGTCGACGAGCTTCTTGCAGTCGGCGAAGGTCGAGCACTTCGTCCCGCCCTTGGCACCGGAGACCGAGGCCATGTGCGCCTGGATGGTACCGGCGTCGGTGCCCTTGCCCTCCTCTGCCGCGAGCGCGGTGAGCACCATGGCGTCGTACGACTCGGCGGCGTAGGCGAAGTCGTGGAGGTCCTTGCCCTCGTTCGTCTTGTACCACGTCGTCAACTTCGTCTTGAACGCGGCCTTCGGGTCCGAACCGGGGATCGTGCCCTGACCGTTGAGGAGCGTCTTCGGGTCGAAGTCCTTCGAGTAGTCCGCCGTGTTGCCATCGGACATGTACGTCTTCGACATGTCCCAGCCCTGCGAGACGAGCTCGGGCACGATCGACTTCGTCTCGTCGAACGAGAGGATGACGATCGCGTCCGGCTTGGCGGCCAGCGCGGCGGTCACCTCGGACGAGAACGTCGTCTGTCCGGGCGGGAACTCCTGCCCCTTGCCCTTCCCGCCGTAGACCACGCTGCCACCCGCGGCCTCGACGGCCTTCTGCACGGTGTTCCGCAGGCCGGTGCCGTAGGCGTCGTTGAAGACGAGGAACGCGATCTTGGCGTTGCCGTCGCCGACGACGAGCTGTCCGAGCGCGGAGCCCTGCACCGTGTCCGGCGGCGCGGTCCGGTAGTAGTACGACGAGTAGCCGGACAGGTCGGTCGCCGTGTTCGCGGGCGAGATCTCGATCGTGCAGCTGCTCGTGATCTGGTCGACGACGTTCAGGGTCACGGACGAGGACTCGGCACCGAGGACCACGGGGACCTTGGCTGCGATGAGCTTCTGGGCCGCGGACGACGACACCGTCATGTCGGTGCTGTCACCCGAGTCGGTGGCGGTCGAGATCTTCACGTCCTTGCCGATGACACCGCCAGCGGCGTTGATGTCGTCGATCGCGAGTCCTGCACCGGCGATGGCGGGCGGCCCGAGGTAGGCGAGGCTGCCGGTCAGGGGCAGCAGCGTGCCGTACTCCAACGCGTCCTGGCTGGGCTTCGACGGTGCCTTGCAGCTGGCCGCCGGGTCCTTGCCCGACGACGACGACGCCGACGCCGCACCGGATGCGCCACCGCTGCCGGCGCTCTCCGTCGAACACGCGGCGAGCAGGATGGCGGCTGCTCCCGCGATCGCGAACGCCTTGGCGGCGCTGCTGGTTCTGATCATCCGTGATGCCCTTTCTCTGAGCGGCCGCGACCGCTTCGATCGTCGAGCAGCTGTGCGTCCGCTGGGATGCGAGCAAACGTAGGGTTCGATTGTTTCGGCCGTGTGGCGGTCTCGTCAGGGTGGTGTTTCGTTGCTGAACCGTGACCGAACCTGTGGGAACGAACGGGAACGGCGATGCGGACCCAGCGGGTGCACAGTGCCGCCGCTGCTCGCGCTCGGCTCGGAGGCCTGTCGGAGCGTCAGCCTGTCGGCGCGCTCAGATCACGGGGTCGACGCGGACAGGGTCGCCGACCGGGCGCAGGGCGCGGCGCCCGGCGAGCAGACCGTCGGTCGACAGGACGACGAGCGCCACCCAGACCAGCGCGAACCCGACCCACCGCTCCGGCGACATCGGCTCGTGCTGCAGCCAGACGCCGACCACGAGCTGGAGGACCGGGGTCAGGTACTGCGTCAGGCCGAGCGTCGACAGACTGAGCCGGCGTGCGGACGACGCGAACAGCAGCAGCGGCACCGCGGTCGCCGGCCCAGCCGCGATGGTGATGAGCGCGTGCACCCAGCCGTTCGCCGTGAGGGTGATCCCGCCACGGGACCCGGTGGCGACGACGACGAGGCCGATCACCGCGACGGGGGTCAGCCACATGGTCTCGATGGTGAGGCCGCTGACCGCGTCGACGACGCCGCTCACGCGCTTCTTGACGAGCCCGTAGAGCCCGAACGAGAACGCGAGGGCGAGCGAGATCCACGGCATCCGGCCGTACCCGACGGCCACGATCACCACCGCCACGACGCTGATGCCGACCGCCGCCCACTGTGCGGCGCGGAGGCGTTCCCCCAGCAGCACGACGCCGAGGAAGATCGTCACGAGCGGGTTGATGAAGTACCCCAGTGCCGCCTCGACGGTGTGACCGGTGGTCGTGGCGACGACGTACACGGTCCAGTTGACGACGATGAGGAACGCGGCGAGCGCCATCACGCCCATGACCCGCGGTTGTCGGAGCAGCGCGACCAGGCGACCCCACGCGCGGAGCACCGCCGTCAGGACGGCGCAGAACACCAGTGCGAAGAGGATCCGCCACGCGACGATCTCGGTGGCTCCCGCCGGTGCCATGGCCACGAACAGCAGCGGCATGAGGCCCCAGAGTCCGTACGCGGCCAGGGCCTGGACGACGCCGACGGCCGCTTCCGATCGGGGTTCGGCGGACGCGGGTCGTGCTGGCACGCGTCCGATCCTAGGCACCGACGACACGGTGGTTGCCCGGCTGGCGCGTTCTCGACGGAACCGCCGTCCTCCGACGGGACGCGCGCCGGGCTGACGTGCGCACGCCGGGTGCCCGGGCCGGGCCGGGACAGCAGCAGGCCCCGCCGGTCGGAACCGACGGGGCCTGCTGGAGCTGGTCCTGCTGCTGGTGCTGTCCTAGCGGACGACGACGGCGAGCACGTCGCGCGCGGACAGGACCAGGAGGTCCTCGCCCGAGTACTTGACCTCGGTTCCGCCGTACTTCGAGTAGATGACCTTGTCGCCGACCGCGACGTCGAGCGGCACGCGGTTGCCGTTGTCGTCGATGCGACCCGGGCCGACGGCCACGACCTCGCCCTCCTGGGGCTTCTCCTTCGCCGTGTCCGGGATGACGAGACCGGACGCAGTGGTCTGCTCCGCCTCGACCTGACGGATGACGATGCGATCTTCGAGCGGCTTGATGCTGACAGCCACGGCTGACCTCTTCTTTCTCGGTACTGAAGAAAAACTGGGGCTGGCACTCCCCCAGGGGCAGTGCCAACCCCAACTGTAGGGGGTGGTCTGGCACTCGGTCAATCCGAGTGCCAAGAGCCTATCGCCGGCCGGCGGCGAGCGTCCGGACGACCTCGGGCACGGAGCCGCCGAGGTCGACCTGGCCGTGGTCCGCGAGCCACACGAGGGCGTCGGCGAGGGCCTCCAGGGAGGTCCAGCCCGGCGCGTACCCGAGCTCCGTCGCGGCCCGGTCGATGCTCATCGCGTGGCTTCGGCGCACGTGCTCGAACGCCGTGTCGGCGTGCTCCGGCGTGGTGGATGCGCGGAACGCCTCCCACGAGGCCGGACGGAGTTCCGCGGTGCGCCCGAACCAGTTCGCGACGCCCTCGGCGAGCCCCCGGACGCTCATCGCCCGCGGCGACACGACGTTGTAGACACGGCCGGCGGCCACGTCCGGCCGCTCGATGGCGAGCGCGAACGCCTGGGCGACGTCGTCGGCGTGCACGTGGTGCAGCGTCTCGAGCCCGAGGTCCGGCACGGTGAGCGGCTCCCCCGCGGCGAGGCGTTCCCAGACGGTCGCGTCGAGGTTCCCGAGCGGCGTGATGACGGGCCACCCGGGGCCGGTGATGTGGCCGGCGCGGAGCACGGTGGCGGGGAGCCCGTCGGCGCGGGCGGACTCGGCGAGCAGCAGGTCCTCGATCGCCGCCTTCCGCGTGCCGTACTCGCCGATCGGCCGCCGCGGGTCGTCCTCCGAGGTGGGGACGACGAGCGACGGACCGTGCACCCAGATCGTGCCGCAGTGCACGAGGTGCCCGGTCCGACCACGGAGCGCCTCGACGAGGCCCCGCGCGTCGTCCTCGGTGAAGCTCGTCAGGTCGACGACGACGTCGGCCCCCAGGTCGGCCACGGCGCGTGGGAACCCCTCGGGGTCGCCCTCGCGGTCGAGCGCGACCCGCTCCACGTCGTCCCACGCGCCGTCCGCGACGTAGGGGGCGCGCTGCCCGCGGCTGATGGCGACCACGTGGTGTCCGCTCCGGACGAGGCGGGGCACGAGGAAACTCCCGATGTGACCGGTGGCTCCGATGACGGCGACGTTGCTCATGCCGTCCATCGTGCTCCTCCGCGCGGGACCGCGAGCGGCCGCGGCCCCGGACCGACGACGAACGGGAGGCACGGTGCAGGTGCGCACCGTGCCTCCCGGCCGTCAGGCGGTCACGTTCCCCCGCCGACGCGCGGCGGCGTCAGTGGTGGTGGTGGTGGTGGTGGTGCCCACCGCCCCAGCCCGGCTTGCCCGGCTTCCCCGGCTTCCCGGGCCCGTGCGGCGGGGCCGGCTTGTGCGTCGGGACGGTCGACACGACCTTCGCGACGGCGCCGGTGGTGGTGTCCAGCAGGACCTCGCGCTGCTGCGGGTGCGCGAAGTCGAACATGCCGGCGAGCGATCCACCGCGACGGTCGAACGAGGCGTCCCCGATGTGGCCGAGGCCCCAGTTGTCCTCGATGAACGCCGTGGTCGACGTCTGCTCGATCCGGGTGTGGTCGACCGCGTTCTGCTTGGCGAAGGGCGAGATGACGAGGTACGGCAGGCGCTGCGAGGGGCCGCAGCGGTCCTGGTACCCGCCGGCGACCGCGGCACGGGCGTTCGTGCAGATGGTGCTGTCGGTCGCCGTGTCCTTCGACCCGTTGAGGATCGTCGGGGCCTGGTGGTCGTACCAGCCGTCCGAGTCGTCGTAGTTGATGACGATCGCGGTCGAGGACCACGCCTTCGACTGCTCGATGGCGTTGATCTCGCGCGTCAGGAACTGCTGCTCGTCGATCGGGTCGGAGTAGCCCGGGTGGCCGTCCTGCGCCTCGGGGGCCTTGAGGAACGACACGGCGGGGACGTTGTCCTGCGCGAGCGCGGTGGTGAACGCCGACAGGTCGTACTCGTGGTTCGCCTGGTCGCTGTGCCCGATCATCGCGTCGCTCGTCGGCGGCAGGTGGTGCGGGTTCGACGTCGACTTGTAGTACGCGAACGGGTTGTGGTGTGGCGAGTAGTCCTTCGCCGCGGTCCCGCCGAGGTTCGCGGTGGTGGCGTCGCACTTGGCGTACGTGCCGGAGCCCGCGTACTTCGTGGTCGGCGTGAAGCCGCCCTGGAACCAGCCCCACGTGACGCCCTTGGCGTTGAGCAGGTCACCGATGTTTTTTCCCTGCATCGCGACGAGGTTCGACGTCGACGTGTGGTCGCTGTCGGAGCAGTCGTCGTAGGCGGGGTCGGGGTCACCGATCACGGTGCCCACACCGTCCGCGTTCGCCGAGGCGACCGCGGTGGAGCCCTTGACCACGGCGCCGGTCACGGAGTCGACCGCCACGCCGCCGTGCGTCTGGCCGCTCACGAGGTTCAGCGCACCGGGGGTGGACGGCCCGAAGGTCGTGTCCCAGGCGTTGTCGCTCATGGCGTAGTTCTGGGCGTAGTTCCACAGACCCGTGACGGTGTTGCCGTCGTAGTAGTCCATGGCCAGGCCCGGGCTGCCGTACTCGCCCGTGCAGGTGTCGGTCGAGGTGTTCTGGACGAAGGCGTCCATCTTCCCGCCGTCCTCCGCCTTCTGCTCCGCCGCGTACCCGTGGTTCTGGTCGCAGGTGAGCGCCTGGGACGGGGTGAGCCGGCTCGGCGCGTAGAGGTTCGGGTTCCCCGTCAGCGTGCCCGAGGTGACGAGGTCGTTCACCCTCGGCGTGCCCTTGGCGGCGGCGAAGGTCGTGCCGTCGGTGTTCGTCGCGTTCGGGTAGGTCCCGAAGTAGTGGTCGAACGAGACGTTCTCGTCGAACAACACCACGAGGTGCTTGATGGGCGTGCTCGTGCGCGACGACGAGGCCGGTTGGTTCGTGGCCGATGCCGTGAGCGGCGCGATGGCGATGGCCCCCACGGTCACGGCGGCCACGGCGGTCGCTCCGGCGGCGAGTGCGAATCGCCCCTTCGTCGACCGCATGAGCGCGGATGGTCGGATCACTGGTGTCCCCTGTCTGATGGTGTGTGGAACAGTGCGTCAACTGAGCAGTGGTCGTCCCAGCCAGTCGTCCGCGTGGCGGACTCCCGGGAGGGCGAAGAAGTAGCCGCCGCCGACGGGCGAGATGTAGTCGACGAGCGGTTCGTCGGCGAGGCGCTTCTGGACCGTGACGAACTGCCGTTCGAGGTCCGCCTGGAAGCACGTGAACAGCAGCCCCATGTCGAGGTTCCCGTTCGCGTCGGTGCCGGCGTCGTAGTTGTAGGGGCGACGGAGCATCTGCTGGCGCTTCGCCGCGGCCGTGCGGGGGTTCGCCAGCCGGATGTGTGCGTCGAGCTGGATGACGTCGCCCGTCGGGTCGTCCGCGTAGTCCGGGTCGTCGAACTCGTGCGTTCGGGTGAGCGGGGCGCCGGAGTCGCGGTGGCGGCCGATCATCGTCTCCTGCTCGTGCAGGGACACGCGGTCCCAGAACTCGACGAGCATCCGGATCGTCCGCACGACGTGGTAGCTGCCGCCGGTCACCCAGTCCGGCTCGACGACGCCGTCCTCGATCCGGCCGGCCCGGGTCCACACGAGGTCGTCCATGGCCGTCCGGTCGCTCGTCGACGGGTTGGCGGTGCCGTCCTTGAACCCCAGCAGGTTCCGCGGCGTGCCACTCGGCCGCGGCGGGGACACGAAGCCGTCCTGTCGCCACCGCACCTGCATCGCACCGCGCGTCGCCCGCGTGACGTCCCGGAGCGCGTGCACGACCGTGTCGGTGTTGTTCGCGCACACCTGCAGGAGCAGGTCGCCGTCGCAGATCGCCCGGTCGAGCGCGTCGTTCGGGAAGTCCTCCATGGTCCGCAGGCGCGCGGGCTTCCGGTCCGCGATGCCGTACCGGTCGTCGAACAGCGACGCCCCGACACTCGTGGTGACCGTCAGACCGTCGGCGGGCACGTCCGGTCCGAGCACGCCCGAGTCCGACGGCGGTGCCGTGATCCCGACGTCGGTCGGCTGTCCGCCGCGGGTGAGGAACCGCGAGCGCTCCGTGATCGTGCGCAGCAGGTCGCGCAGCTCGGACCGGGAGGCCGCGGTCACGTCGAGCGCCACGAAGGCCGCCGACCGCTGGGCCGGTGTGGTGATGCCCGCCTGGTGGGCGCCGTGGAACGCGTACGACGCCGCGGCACCACCGTCGGTCGCGGTGTCGCTCGCCGGGTTCCCGGCGCTCGCCGCGGTCGTGTCGGCCACGGCCGGGAGGCCCGGTGCCAGGGCCGCGGTCATGGTCGCCGCCGCCCCGGCGCCGGCTCCGGCCGCTCCCGCCAGGAACCCACGGCGGGAGGGACGGCGTGCCGCGGCGTGCGGGCACTGGGGCTGGTCGGTCACGAGGTCCTCCGGATGTCGCAGATCGCCGCGACGGGCGCGAGCAGTTCGAGTGCGCGGTCGATGGACGCGTCGAGGTCCTCCCGCTGCGTGGTCGTGAGGTCGGCGAGCGGCGTCCACGTGCCGTCGGCGTGGCGGCCCTCGTCGACGCGCGCCGTGAGCGCGGCGAGTGCCGCATCGGTCGCGGCGAGGTGCGGGTACCGGGTGCGGAGGATCCCCCTGATCGGGTCGAGGGCCCGCTCCGTGCCGGCGACGTTCGCGGCGATGGTGGCCAGGTTCGTGTGGCTGCCGGCGTCGGTCGCGCCCGTGGCCTCGAACTGCAGCGCGTTCTCGAGGATCTCGTGTGCGCGGAGCCCGATGTCGAGCGGGTCGATGCGGGCGGTCGGGAACGTGGCCTCGAGGTGCTGGACGGCCGCGACGAGCGCGTCGGCGACCGGAGCGCTCGCGGACACCGGTGCGCCGGACCAGAGCAGGGCCTCCAGGCGGTGGAACCCGGTGAGGTCCGGGTCGTCGAGCGCGGTCCGCCCCGACGCGGGGGTGCCGTCGATGGCCGTGTCGGCGTCGCCGAACGCCCCGTAGGCGGCGCCGAGCTGCTCGTACTCCGTGTGCCCGGTCAGCCAGTCCCGCTCGGCGGCCGCGCGGTCGCCGCCGTGCACGTCGGCGGCGACCCGCCGGACGTCGGCCTCGAGCACGGGCAGTCGACCCTCGATCCAGTCGCCGTACGCCTTCGCGGCGGGGATGAGGTCGTTGCGGGTGACGGGCACGACCCCGGGCGTCGCGCCGGTCACGTGCGCCGCGCCGTGGAGGTGGACGACCGGACCCACCACCGCGTCGGCGTCCGCCGGCAGGCAGCGGAACCGGTAGGCGCCCGAGCCGAGGCGCACGCGGTAGGTCTGGGACGCGCCGGCGCCGAGCCCCTCGGCGTCGAGGTACACGGCCCCGGACCGGGGGTCCTCGAGCTGCACCTCGACGCCCGCGACCGAGGTGTTCGTGATGCGGAGGGTCTGCGTGCCGCCCGCGGGGTCGGTCCATCCCGTCCCGCAGACGTCGGTGCCCGCGGCGACGTCGTAGTGTCCGGGGACGGCGCGCGTCGGCAGGAGGTGCGGCACGACGATGCCGGCCGTCACGACGAGTGCGACGACGAGCCCGACGACTCCGTACGCGAACCGATTCGACACCCGAGCCCCTTCCGCTCCCGGCCCCGTGGAGCAGCACGGGACGCCCTGATCGGACCCCCTTCCGGGGGGGATCCGCGGAACACCGTAAGCCCGCTCCGAGGCCGGGTTTCCCCTGCGTTCACCGTCGTCACCGACTGTTCAGACAGCCGTCCGCCGACGGTCACGGAAGTGGGGGCTTGCCGAACCGTCGTGCGGGAACTGGGAGGATCGGGGCATGGACGCCGCCGACCTCGCACAGCTGCTCACACCCGAGGGCATGGCGCTCCTCGACCGTGTCCCGGGCCTGGCCGAGGGCGACGACGTCGTGCGTGCCGTGTCGCGCCTCCGCGCCGAGGGCCACGATCCACGGCTCGTGGCGACGGTCCTGACGCAGGCGCGACTGCGTCAGCGGGCCCGGGCGAAGTTCGGCGGCTTCGCGGGCCGGATGCTGTTCACCGAGGCCGGTCTCGAGCAGGCGACGCGCCTCCGCGTCGCCGCACAGCACGCCGGCCGGTTCGCCGCCGCCGGGATCACACGCGTCGCCGACCTCGGGTGTGGCATCGGTGGTGATGCGCTCGCGCTCGCGGCGCTCGACCTCGAGGTCGTCGCCGTCGACCGCGACGAGGTCACCGCCGCGATCGCCACGCACAACCTGGCACCGTGGCCCCCGGCCCGGGTCGAGCTCGGGGACGCGGCCCGCTTCGACGTCGGCCGGGTCGACGGCGTGTGGCTCGACCCGGCACGGCGCACCGCGGGACACAGCGACACACGACGGCTCGACGACCCGGACGACTGGTCCCCGTCCCTCGACACGGTGTTCGCCGCGGCGACGCAGCTGCCCACCGGGGTCAAGCTCGGGCCGGGCGTCGACCGCGACCTCGTCCCCGACACGGCCGAGGCGCAGTGGACGAGCGTCGACCGCGAGGTCGTCGAACTCGCGCTGTGGTTCGGTCCCCTCGCGCGGCCGGGCGTCCGCCGCGCGGCCACCGTCATCGGCGCGCACGGGGTCGCCGAGCTCACGGGTCCGGCCGACGCCGAGGACGTCGAGGTCGGCCCGCTGGGCGAGTACCTCGTCGAGCCGGACGGCGCGGTCATCCGAGCTCGGCTCATCGGAGATCTCGGGCGGCGACTCGGCGGTCGGATGCTCTCGTCGGGCATCGCCTACCTGAGCACGGACGCACCCGTCGACACCCCGTTCGCCCAGGTGTTCCGCGTGCGTGACGTCCTGCCGCTCGACCCGAAGCGCATCGGTGCGCGGCTGGCCGCGGACGGCTTCGGCCGGGTGGAGATCAAGAAGCGCGGCGTCGATGTGGACCCCGCGCAGTTCCGTCGGCGGTTGCGCCTGCAGGGCGGGTCCGGGCAGGCGACGCTCGTCCTCACCCGCCTGGAGGGACGGCACGCGGCCGTCCTGTGCGATCGCCCCTGACGCCGGTCCTGCTTGCCCCATCCGCCGAGATCGCACAACACGCCGCTCACCTTCGAAGGTGAGCGGCGTGTTGTGCGATCTCGGTGAGGACCGCCGTCGGCGGGCGGGCGGTGCGGGGCGGGGCGGGGCGGGGCGGGGCGGCCCGGGAGGCCCGGGATCAGGTGTTCGGGTAGTTCGAGTAGTCGCCGTTGTGCGACGCGACGAACGCGAAGAAGATGACGATGAACACGATGTAGGCGACCCACAGCGCCGTGATCACGTAGCCCGCGATGAGCCCCGTGAGCGCGAGCGGGCGCCCCTGCTCCCCCGTGCGCTTGATCTGGTGCAGGCTGATGTGCCCGAACACCACCCCGAGGGGCGCCACCACGAAGCCGAACACGATGGCGAGGATCGAGAACAGGTTCCAGCTCGACGACGCCTGCGGGTACCCCGACCCGGGCTGCCCGTAGGGATTGGGCTGGCCGTACTGCGGCTGGCCGTACGGCTGCTGTCCGTAGGGCTGCTGGCCGTACTGCGCCTGCCCGTACGGCTGCTGACCGTGCTGACCCTGCTGTCCGTACGGCGACTGCTGCCCGTGCTGCGGCTGTCCGAACTGGGGCTGTCCGTACCCGTGGTGTCCGGACGGTGTCTGTCCGGACGGCGCCTGGCCGGACGGCGTCTGTCCGTACTGCGGCTGGTCGTTCTGGTCGGACACGTGTTCCCCTCCTCGTCGCCCACGGTGCGGGCGTCCCGCCGATCCTCCCACAGGGCGCGTGCGCACGACCGGCCGCCAGCACCCCCGGAGCGGGGGAGGCACGGCCAGCGGACGCGCGGTGCCGCGCCGCCGCGGTCGTCAGGCCCGCACCGTCGTCGGACCTGCACCTCGTCAGCCCTGCATCGTCGTCAGGACCTGCACCCTCGTCGAACCTGCACCGTCATCAGACCTGCACGGTCGTCACGGGCAACGTCGAGTCCGCCGCGATCCCCAGGTCGCTCGGGGCGTGCCCGGACGCCAGGAGCTGCGCCCCGATCGCGGCGATCATCGCGCCGTTGTCGGTGCAGAGATCGAGCGGCGGGATCCGGAGCGTGACGCCGGCGGCCGCGCACCGCTCCTCGGCCACGGCCCGGAGCCGCCGGTTCGCGACGACACCCCCGCCGAGCAGGAGCCGGTCGACGCCGGTGTCCCGGCACGCGGCGAGCGCCTTCGTCAGGAGCACGTCGACGACGGCCTCGCGGAAGCTCGCGGCGACGTCGGCGACGGGGACGTCGCGCCCTTCGTCGCGGCAGCGCTCGACCCAGCGGGCGACCGCGGTCTTGAGGCCGGAGAACGAGAAGTCGTACCGGTGGGCCGCCATGTCCTTCGGCAGGGTGAGGCCGCGGGGGAACCGGATCGCGGAGCGGTCGCCATCGGCGGCGGCTCGGTCGATCTCGGGCCCGCCCGGGTACGGCAGCCCGAGCAGCCGTGCGATCTTGTCGAACGCCTCACCGGCAGCGTCGTCGATCGTCTCGCCGAGGAGCTCGACGTCGTCGACGAGGTCCCGCACGAGCAGGAGCGACGTGTGGCCGCCCGACACCAGCAGTGCGACGGTCGGCAGTTCGATCTCGGTGCCGTCGGCACGCAGGACGTCCGCCCCGACGTGGCCGACCAGGTGGTTCACGCCGTAGAGCGGCTTGCCGGTCGCGACCGCGAGCGCCTTCGCCGCGCCGACCCCCACCATGAGGGCACCGGCCAATCCGGGTCCAGCGGTCACGGCGACGGCGTCGAGCTCGTCGAGCCGCACGCCCGCGGTGTCGAGTGCCTGCTCGAGCGTCGGGGTCATGGCCTCGAGGTGGGCACGCGCCGCGACCTCGGGCACGACCCCGCCGTAGCGGGCGTGTTCCTCCATGCTCGACGCGATGACGTTCGCGAGCAGGGTGCGGCCCCGCACGATGCCGACGCCGGTCTCGTCGCAGCTCGTCTCGATCCCGAGGACCAGCGGGCCGTCCGTCGTCGTGCTCATGCCGTGCCTCCCGTCGTTCGGTCCCGGACCGAGCCCCGCATGACCAGCGCGTCGACGTCGTCGGGTTGGTAGTACCGCGGCCGCGTGCCGATGGCCTCGAAGCCGAACGAGCGGTACATGGCCTGCGCGACGGGATTGTCAGCACGGACCTCGAGGAACACCTCGCGCACGTCGCGGCGGGCGGCCTCGTCGAGCAGCTCGCGGAACAGCGCTCGCCCGAGGCCCTGCCCGCGGTGGTCGGCGGCCACGGCGATCGTCTGGACGTCACCGTCGTGTCCTCCGGGCAACGACGAGAACCCGGCGTACCCGACCAGGACCGGCTCCGGTGCCTCGTCGGTCGTCTCGGCCACGACGTAGTGGCCGTAGGGCGAGCGGAACTCCTCCCTCATCTGCGCGGTCGACCACGCGTCGGTCGGGAAGGAGGTCCGCTCGAGCCGCATGACCGCGTCGAGGTCGTCGGGCCGGGCGGGCCGGATCCGCCAGCTCACGAGCGCACCCGCTTCGGCGCACCCGGCATGGTCACGTCCGGGTCCCGGAGGTACAGCGGCTCGTCGTCGGCGAACGGTGCGCCGACCGCCAGACGTTCGGCGGCGAGCAGTCCGAGGCGCCCGGCCGGGATCGTCACCGCGGTGACGCGACGCAGATCGGCGGCGTCACCGAGCACGGCGTCGAGGTCGTCCGGGCGCGCGAGCCCGGGCCCGGCGGTCCGCACCGGGAGCGGTCGGGAGGCACGGTGCCGGTCGGACCGGCCGGTCGCCGCCGCCTCGCTGCCGCCCGCGTAGACGCTCCAGTAGACCTCGCGTCGGCGCGCGTCGGTCAGGACGACGAGCGGCCCGCCGTCGGCCTCGGCCGCGGCGACGGCGTCGTGGCTCACGACCGGGAGGAACGGCACCGATCGCGCGACGGCGAACGTCCGCGCCGCGGCGATCCCGACACGGAGGCCCGTGAACGGCCCGGGACCCATGCCCGCGACCACGCCCGTGACCGCCGCAGGGGTGACGCCGGCGATCGACAGGACGTCGGCCAGGAAGGGCCCGACGACCTCGGCGTGCCGCCGGGTGTCCTCGGTGCTCCGCTCGGCGAGCACGGTCCGGGCGGCCGGGTCGACGAGGGCGACGGCCGTGCCGGCGGACGTGTCGATGGTCAGGAGCACCGGACCATCGTACGGTCGTGGCGGGGACGCAGGGTGGCCACCCGCGCCTCCCCGGCGCACGCGGGGACGGGATCGAGCTGTCCGACGAGCTGGACGAGCGCGGGCGCACCGTCGCCGGCCGGTGCACGGCACCGGCCGGCGGGTTGCTCAGTTGCTGATGCCGGCCGCGGCGAGGTCGTCCGCGATCGCGTCCCCGAGGACCCGCTGGCCCTCGACGGTCGGGTGCTCGCTGTCCCCCTGGAGGAGTTGCGGCTGTCCGGCGAGCGGCTGCCCGACGTCGACGAACGTCCCGCCGGCGGCGGTCACCGCGGCCTGGAGGGCGTCCGAGCTCTCCGCGACCACCGGGTCCGCGGGCCCGGGCTGGTTCCAGAGGGTGCTCAGCCCGACGATCCGGGCATCCGGCAGTGCTCCGTGGATGCGCGCCACGGTCCTCCAGGCTCCCCTGGCGATCGCAGCGGCGCTCTGACCCTGGTCGTTGTCGGACGCCTGGATGACGACGAGGTCGGGGTGCGCCGCGACGGCCTGCCCGACGAGCCCGTTGAAGTCCGTCCCACAGTCGCCGACGCGGACGAACCCGGCACCGCTGCACGCGAGGTTCGTGACGTCGACGTGCTCGTCCGCCGCCTCCAGGGCGGGCCACGCCTGGTCCGGGCTGGCGAGGCCGTAGCCGGCCATGATCGAGTCGCCGATCGTCACGATGTGCGGTCGCGTCGCGTTCGCCGCGGAGGGCGCCGTCGAGTCGGCCGCTTCCGCGAACGCGGTCTGTCCGACGAGGCCGGATGACGCGGCCACACCGAGGATGGACACGAGGATTGCTTTCGGGAGCATCTTCATGGCGGTGACGGTAGCGGCGTGACCGGATCGTGACCTGTGCGCTCGGGGGACGGAATCGCCCCCGCCTCGGACCCGACGGCGCTCCTCAGGACGACGCGACGACTCCGGTCAGAGCCGCGGATCGACCGGCTCAGACTCCATCGCGAGCACGGCGAACACCGACTGGTGCACCCGCCACAACGGCTCACCGGCCACGAACCGCTCGAGCGCCTCGAGTCCGAGCGCGTACTCCCGCAGTGCGAGGGAACGCTTGTGCCCGAGCTCCCGGTCGCGGAGGCGTTCGAGGTTGCGGGGTTCGGTGTACTCCGGCCCGTACACGATGCGGAGGTACTCACGCCCGCGCACCTTGATGCCCGGCTGCGTGAGCCCCTTCGCCCCGCGGTGCAGGTTGACGAACGGCTTCACGACCATCCCCTCGCCTCCCGCATCGGTCAACTCGGTCCACCACGCGGTCCCCGCCTCGACACTCGCCGGATCGGCGAGGTCGACCACCACCGAGCGCGTCCGCTCCACGAGGTCCGGCGCGGCGGCCGCCAGGCGGTCGGCGACGCCGAGGTGCCAGCCGTGGTCCGTCGTCGCGTACGTCCGTCCCTCGGCGGCGAGCACCTGGAACGGGGCGAACCGCACCCCGTCGAGCCCGTCCGCGTCCGCGGCGTACCTCCGGTAGGACGCGACGTACGCATCGGCGTCCACCGCCCGTGCCCGCGTCCGCTCGAGCAACGCGGTCACGTCGATGCCGGAGGCCGCGGCCTGCTCGAGCGCGGACACCGCGGTGGGCAACGCACCCGTGGCCGCGGCACCGATCGCGGCGTACTGGCCGCGGATCATCCCGCCGGCCTTGATCGACCACGGCAGGATCTCGCCGTCGAGCAGCAGCCAGTCCGTCGCCAGCTCCGACCAGAGTCCGGCGTGCTCCACGGCCGCGTCGAGCCGTCCGAGGAACCGGGCGGTCAGCTCGGGCGTGAAGAACGCCCGCCCGGTGCGGGTGGTGACCACGCCCCGCCAGCCGTCCGGTGCTCCGAAGCGCCGCGGATCGCGGGTCAGGAGGACCGTGGCCCGCGAGCCCATGTGCTTCTCCTCGCCGACGACGCGGTCCACCCCCGCGTCCCGGTAGGTCGCGAAGGCCTCGGCCGGGTGTTCGAGGAGGCCGTCGACCCGGGAGGACGAGGTCGGACTCATCGTGGGCGGCAGGTAGAGCAGGTGCGCGGGGTCGACCGCGAACCGGCTCATCACCTCGAGCGCGCCCGCCGCGTGCTCGCCGCGGACGCCGATCCGTCCGAGGAACCGGGTCTCGACGACCTGCCTGCCGAGCACGTCGTCGATCGCGAGCATGCCCGCCGGGCGCGGGCGGGTCGTCGTCACGTCGCGTCCGGGAGGCACGACACCGACCGTCGATGGGCCTCCCGGGCCGCTGTCCACCGGTCCGGTGCCGTCGGCCGACGCGACGCGGTCGGCGCGGAGGGGTTCGAGCGGCTTCGCCGCGGCGTACCAGACCCGCTCGGCGGGGACCTGCACGAGCTCGCGCTCCGGGTACCGGAGGGCGGACAGCACGCCGCCGAACACGCACCCGGTGTCCAGGCACATGGTGCCGTTGATCCACTCGGCATCGACGGTCGGGGTGTGGCCGTACAGCACCGTGGCGCTCCCGCGGTAGGAGTCCGCCCACGGGAGCCGCACCGGGAGCCCGTACTCGTCGGTCTCGCCCGTGGTCTCGCCGTACAGCGCGAACGCCCGGACGCGACCGGAGGCCCGGCCCTGGTACGCCTCGGTCATGCCTGCGTGAGCGACGACGAGGCGTCCGTCGTCGAGGACGAGGTGACCCACCAGGCCCTCGCAGAAGGCCAGCACGGCCGCGCGGAACGACGCGGGCTCGGCCGCGAGCTGTGCCACGGTCTCGCCGAGCCCGTGCGAGGTCTGGACCTTCCGCCCCCGGAGTGCCCGGACGAGCTTGTCCTCGTGGTTCCCGGGGACGGCGATCGCGTGTCCGGCACCGACCATGCCCATCACGAGTCGGAGGACGCCCGGGGTGTCCGGCCCGCGGTCGACGAGGTCGCCGAGGAACACCGCGCGCCGCCCGGCGGGGTGCACCGCGTCGACGGGGCGGCCGAGGTCGTCGCGGACGAGCGTGTAGCCGAGCTGGCCGAGGAGGGTCTCGAGCTCCGACCGACATCCGTGCACGTCGCCGATCACGTCGAACGGGCCGTGCTCGTCCCGCGCGTCGTTGAGCAGTCGATCGCGGACGATCGTGGCGTCGGCGATCGCATCGACGCCGTCGAGCACGTGGACGCGCCGGAAGCCCTCCTTGCCCAACGACCGGAGGGATCGACGGAGCTGGTCGTGCTGCCGCTTGACGACGGATGCACCGAAGGTCCGATCCGTCCGGGCCGCGTTCCGCTCGACGCACACCGACTCGGGCACGTCGAGCACGATCGCGACCGGCAGGACGTCGTGTTCACGCGCCAGCCGGACCCAGTCGCGGCGCGCTTCGGACTGCACGTTCGTCGCGTCGACGACCGTCAGGAGCCCCGCGCGGAGCCACTGCGCGACGACGTACCGGAGGGCGTCGAACGCCGCCGGGGTCGCCGACTGGTCGTTCTCGTCGTTCGCGACGAGACCGCGGAAGAAGTCGCTCGACAGGGTCTCGAAGCGGCCGAAGTGCCGTGCGGCGAAGGTGGACTTGCCGGACCCGCTCGGCCCGACGAGCAGCACGAGCGCCATGTCCGGGACGTGGAGCTCGCTCATGCGGCCGCCACCGTCCCGACCGTGGCGAGGTCGGACCGACGGAACACCGCCATCTGCGTGGGTGGACCGACCTCTGCGTCATCGTCGCCCACGGGGCGGTACTCGACGACGTAGCCGTTGTCGGCCGCCACACGCTCGCTCCACGCACGGAAGGCACCACGAGTCCACTCGAACCGGTGGTCCTCGTGGCGGACGTGACCCGCGTCGAGGTGCGGGAACCGCACGTTGTGCTCGGCGTTCGGTGTCGTCACGATGACCGCGCCCGGCCTCGCGACCGCGAACACGGAGACCTCGAGCGCCGGCAGTCGCCCGGGGTCGACGTGTTCGACGACCTCCATGAGGACCGCGGCGTCGAGCCCGGCGATCCGGTCGTCGAGGTAGGTGACGGAGGACTGCACCAGGCGGATCCGCGCACGTTCGGCATCGCTGGCCTCGTCGAGGTGGAGCCGTCGCTCGGCGCGCGCGAGCTCCCGCGGCGACACGTCGCTGCCGATGACGGTGGTGAAGGACCGGTCGGCCTTGAGCCGCATGAGCAGTGCACCCTCGCCACATCCGAGGTCGGCGACCGTGTGGGCGCCGACGTCGTGGAGTGCGGCCATCACCGCGTCGGCCCGTCGTCGGTACAGCGGTGCGTGGTCGGGTCCGGCGGCCGGGTCGTCGGGCGTTTGTCGGGCCTCCCGGTCGGCCGTGGCCGCTCCGTCCCGGTCGGCCGTCGCCGCTCCGACCGTGTCGCCGACCGCGTCCTCGACCCCGAGGAGCCGGTCGGTGGCGTCGACGACCATGCCCCGCTGGTGGGCGAGGTACCGGGCCGTGATGAGGTCGCGGAGCGGGTGGTCGGCGAGCCAGCCCTCGCCTGCGCGGAGGAGCTTGCCGACCTCGTCGTCGTTCACCCAGTAGTGCTTCGCGTCGTCGAGGACCGGCAGGAGCACGTACAGGTGCCGGAGCGCGTGTCCGAGCCGCACCGTCCCGCGCAGGGTGAGACCGACGGTGGGAGCCGGTCCCCACGCCGGATGCGTTTCGTCCAGGAGCCGACGATGCTCCTCGACGTCCCACCCGAGCGGGGCGAACAGACGCGTGGCCAGGCCGGTGCCGTCCTGGTCGAGTTCACTCGGCACCGACGTCAGCGTCACCTCGAGGGGCATCGGCGCCGCGGCACGCTCGGGCAACGACGTGCTCCGGCCGCCCATCGCGGTGCGGAACACCTGCCCGATCGCGACCGCGACCATGGACGAGGAGGCGTACGGCCGGTCGTTCACGTACTGCGCGAGTGCGAGCGTGTCCCCGCCGAACCGCCGGCTCCGCGCGAGACCCACCGGATCGACCTCGAGCAGGAGCGCCGCCGTGCAGCGCTCGGAGGTCGCCTCCGGGTAGAAGACGTGGGCGTCACCGACGCTCAGCGAGAACGTCTGCGCGCGCCCCGGGTGCTTGTGGAGCAGGTGCCCGAGGTCGAGGGCGTCGACGCCGCCCGGGTCGGTGTCGCCGGTGGTGGTGATGGTGACGAGCACTGCTGCGGTTCCCCCCTGACACGACCGCCCTCCGCGGTCCGAGCGCCATGGTAGGGCACCCCCTCAGACGGTGACGCCGTCCCAGCGCGGGCCCACGGCGCGGACCACCACGTGCCGCGGTTCGTCGGGGACGTCGTCCGGGTCGACGTCGTCCGCGTCGATCACGCCCGCACCGTCGCCGGGCAGCGCAGCACCACTCGCCCGCTCGATCTCAACCTCGAGCACCTCCGCGCTGATGCCGTCCACCATGCCCCGCCCCCACTCGACGACGACGACCGAGCCGTCCCAGTCGAGGTCGAGGTCGTCGAGTTCGACCGGGTCGGACAGCCGGTACGCGTCGACGTGCACGAGGTCGACGCCCCGGGCCGTCGGGTGGGTCCGGGCGAGCACGAAGGTCGGGCTCGACACCTGCCCCCGTGCGCCCATGGCGGCGCCGAGGCCGCGGGTCAGGGTCGTCTTGCCCGCGCCCAGGGGCCCCGTCAGCACGACGAGGTCCCCCGCACGGAGCACCGCTGCGAGCCGGGCTCCGAGCGCCTCCATGGCCCCGGTGCCGTCCACCACGACGTCGAGCAGCACGGTCACGGTCGGCCACCCGCACTGCGGTTCAGGACGGCGGCACGCTGGCTGAACTCCTCGGCGTGCCGCCCGGAGTAGCGCCGTGGCACGCGTCCGCCGATCCGGCAGGCGAGCTCCTCGCCGATCGTGTCGAGCCCCGCGGCCCACTCGAGGATCGTCGACTCGCCGCGCTCGCCCGTGCCGAACAACACGACCGTGTCGCCCACACGGACGTCGTCGTCCCCGACGTCGACGAGGAACTGGTCCATCGCCACCCGCCCCGCGATCGGGTAGCGGACGCCGCCGATCGTGACCTCGACCCGTCCCTGGGCGCGCCGGGGCACGCCGTCCGCGTAGCCGACGGGCACGAGGGCGAGCGTGGTCTCGGCGGCGGTCCGGTACGTGTAGTCGTACGAGACACCCGTGCCGACGGGGACCCGCTTGACCTTCGCGACCGACGCCGTGAGCGTCATCACGGGGGTGAGCCCGAGGTCCGCCGCGGTGACGCCGTCCGCGCCGGGGATGCCGTACGTGTTCGCCCCCATGCGGACCATGTCGTGCCGGAACTCGGGCCGCTCGAGGCCGGCGAGGCTGGCGGCGACGTGCCGGATCGGCAGCTCGAGCCCGAGTCCCGCGGCGGCGTCGACCGCCTCGGTGAACACGGCGACCGCCGCGGCGTCGTCGTCGTCGGACGCCTCCGCGAGGTGCGTGTACGCGGCGACGACCTCGATCGCACCGGCGCGCTGGGCGTCGCGGGCACGTTCGACGAGCGCAGGCCACCGGTCCGGCGTCGCGCCGTCGCGGTGGAGGCCCGTGTCGACGCCGAGGTGCACGCGCGCCGGCCGCTGGGTCACGGCCGCGACGATCCGGTCGAGCTCGGCCACGTTCGACACCCCGAGGTCGACACCGGAGTCCACGGCGTCCCGGGGGTCGAGGTCCGGGTCGTGCTGCCAGGCGAACAACCGGACGTCCTCGCCGACACCGACCGAGCGCAGCCGCAGGGCTGCCTCGACCGTGAGCACCCCGAGCCAGCGGACGCCCGCGTCGACCGCGGTGAGCGCGAGGGGCACCATGCCGTGTCCGTACCCGTCGGCCTTGAGGACCACCATGACCTCGACCGGGTCCATCCACGACCGCAGGAGGTCGATGTTGGCCCGGTACGCATCGAGGTCGACGACGGCCTCGCGGAGCGGCGCGCTCACGTCGTCCTCCTCGCCAGGAGGGGGCCGAGTCGTGCGACCACCTCGTAGTTGATCGTGCCGATGGCGGCCGCCCATTCCTCGACGGACGGCACCCCGGTGGCCGGGTCGCCCCAGAGGACGACCTCGTCGCCCGCCGCGACCTCCGCGTCGCCGACGTCGATGTGCATCGCGTTCATCGCCACGCGGCCGACCACCGGGAAGCGTCGGCCGCTGATCGACACCGACACCCGGTTGCCGAAGCCACGGTCGAAGCCGTCCGCGTAGCCGAGTCCGATGATCGCGAGCGTCGTCTCGCGCTCGGTGCGGTGGGTGTAGCCGTACGAGACACCGTGCCCCGCCGGCACCCGGATCGTCCGGAGGACCGACGCCGTGACCGTCATCGCCGGGCGGAGTCCGAGCTCGGCGGACGTCCGGTCCGCGAACGGGCTCAGGCCGTACAGGGACAGGCCGATCCGGGCCAGGTCGCGTCGCGTCTCGGGCACCGCGATCGACGCCGCGCTCGCCGCGAGGTGGACGACCTCGGGCACGATCCCGTGGGCGGCGAGCACCGAGAGCGCCCGCTCGAGGGCGGCGTCCTGGGCGAGGTCGTCCTCGCGGGACGCGTTGGCCAGGTGCGACATGACGCCCTCCACCCGTGTCCGCGGCAGCGCGGCGGCAGCGGCGAAGAGCTCGGGCCACTCGGACTCGACGGCGCCGTTGCGGCTCAGGCCGGTGTCGAGGACGAGGTGGACCGCGGGCACCTCCGCGCCGGCTGCCGCGGCGAGCTGCTCGACCGACGAGACGGCCGGCGTGATGCCCTCGGACGCGGCGCGCACGAAGTCCTCGTCCGGGGCGTGCAGCCACGCGAGGATCCGCACGTCGATGCCGGCGCGCCGGAGCGCGAGGGCCTCGTCGACGTCCGCGACGCCGAGCCACTCCGCGCCCGCGTCGACGAAGGCGCGTGCCGCCTCGACGGCGCCGTGCCCGTACCCGTCGGCCTTGACGACCGCGATCACACCCGCCGGTGCCACCCGCTCGGCGAGCGTCGCGTAGTTGGCGATCAGGGCCTCCCGGTCGACGGTGACGCCGGTGAACGCGCTCACCGGGTCACCACCACGGACGGGAGGCACGGTTCGGCCCCGGCGTGCTGGGTCGGCCGCGCGCTCCCGCGCGGCCTCCACGTATGGTCGGTCAACTCCTCAGTTCCCTTCGATGACGACGAACGCCGTCGCGATCGGTCCATCGTGCGACAGTGACAGATGGACGGCCGTCACGCCACGCGCGTCGGCCACCGCCTGGGCCCCCGCGTGCAGGGTCAGCGACGGTGCACGCTGGTCGTCCGCGACGACCTCGAGTTCCTGCCAGCTCAGTCCCGCACTCGTGCCGAACGCCTTGATCAGGGCCTCCTTGGCCGCGAAGCGGGCGGCGAGCGAGGCGGTGGGGCGGGGCTCGCCGTCCCGCAGCAGCTCCGCCGGCGTGAACAGGCGACGCCGGAGCGCGGGCGTGCGCTCGAGGACCCCGGCGAACCGAGCGAGGTCCACGACGTCGACACCGATGCCGATGATCACGGGACTACTCGACGGTCACCGACTTGGCGAGGTTGCGGGGCTGGTCCACGTCGAGCCCCTTGGCCGCCGCCAGTTCCATCCCGAACATGTGCAGCGGCGCGACCGCCAGGAGCGGCTCGAACAGCGGCGTCGCCAGCGGGATGCGCAGGACCTCGTCGGCGTAGGGCAGGACGGCCGCGTCGCCCTCTTCCGCGATCGCGATGACCCGCGCGCCACGGGCCCGGATCTCCTGGATGTTCGAGACGACCTTCGGGTGGAGCGACCGCTCGTCGCGGGGGCTCGGCACGATGACGAACACGATCTGCCCCGGTTCGATGAGCGCGATCGGGCCGTGCTTGAGCTCGCCCGCGGCGAAGCCCTCGGCGTGGATGTACGCGAGTTCCTTGAGCTTGAGCGCCCCCTCGAGGGCGATGGGGTAGCCGACGTGGCGCCCGAGGAACAACACGCTCCGGGTGTCCGCCATCCAGCGCGCGAGCTCGGTCACCGAGGCGGCGTCCTCGATCGTCTGCTGCAGCTTGGCCGGGAGCGCGTCGAGCTCCGCGACCTGCGCCGCGACCTGCTCCGGCGTGAGCGTGCCCCGGAGCGTCGCGAGGTGCAGGCCGAGCAGGTACAGCGCGACGCCCTGCGCCAGGAACGCCTTCGTCGAGGCCACGGCGACCTCGGGGCCCGCGTGCGTGTACAGCACGGCATCGGACTCGCGCGGGATCGTCGCGCCCTGGGTGTTGCAGATGGACAGCGTGCGGGCACCCTGCTCACGGGCGTACTTGACCGCCATCAGGGTGTCCATCGTCTCGCCGGACTGGCTGATCGACACGACGAGGGTCCGCTCGTCGAGCACCGGGTCGCGGTACCGGAACTCGTGCGCGAGCTCGACCTCGACCGGGACCCGCGCCCACTGCTCGATCGCGTACTTGCCGAGGATCCCGGCGTATGCCGCAGTGCCACAGGCGATCACGATGACGCGGTCGACCTGGGCGAGCCGGTCCGCGATCGGCTCGAGGTCCGTCAGGGTCACGGCGCCGTCGTGCACGCGGCCGAGCAGCGTGTTCGCGACCGCCTCGGGCTCCTCGCTGATCTCCTTCGCCATGAAGCTCGACCAGCCGCCCTTCTCGGCTGCGGACGCGTCCCACGACACCTCGAACTCGCTCGCGGTCGCGGGCGTGCCGTCGAACCCGATCACCGTCACGGCGTCGGGGCGGATCGTGACGATCTCGTCCTGCCCGATCGCCAGCGCGCGCTTGGTGTGCGACACGAAGGCCGCGACGTCCGAGCCGAGGAAGTTCTCACCGTCGCCCAGGCCGACCACCAGGGGCGAGTTGCGGCGGGCGCCGACCACGACGTCCGGCTCGTCCGCGTGCACGACGAGCAGCGTGAAGGCGCCGTCGAGTCGGGCGACCGTCCGCCGCATCGCCTCGGTCAGGTCGTGGCCGGCACGGAACTCCCGCGCGACCAGGTGGGCCGCGACCTCGCTGTCCGTCTCGCTGTGGAAGGTCACACCCTCGGCCAGGAGCTCGTCCTTGAGCCGGGCGAAGTTCTCGATGATGCCGTTGTGGATGAGCGCCAACTTGCCACCGTCGGCCAGGTGCGGGTGGGCGTTGCCATCGGTCGGGCCGCCGTGCGTCGCCCATCGCGTGTGGCCGATGCCCGTGCGGCCGTCCGTCATCGGGTCGGCCTGCAGGTCGTCCTTGAGGACCTGCAGCTTGCCGGCCCGCTTGCGCGACTCGAGGTCGCCCGCGGCGTCGATCACGGCGACGCCCGCGGAGTCGTACCCCCGGTACTCGAGCCGACCCAGTCCGCCGAGGAGGACCTCCAGACTGCTGCCGTTGCCGACGTACCCGACGATGCCACACATGCGCTCGATCCTATGGGGTGCGCGGCCGGGAGCCCGCCGCACGGGCGTCGCGCGATCGCCCTGCCGGTCGCCGGTCCCGGGACACGCACGGCGCCCAGCTGCCGGGTCTAGCTTCGGCCCGTGACCCTCACCGACATCCCGATCACCACGCTCCAGGGCGAGCAGACCACCTTCGGCGCGTTCACCGACAAGGTCGTCCTCGTGGTGAACGTGGCCTCCCGATGCGGCCTCGCGCCGCAGTACGAGCAGCTCGAGGAACTCCAGCGCCGGTACGGCGACCGTGGGTTCACCGTCCTCGGGTTCCCGAGCAACCAGTTCCTGCAGGAGCTCGGGTCGTCCGAGGCCATCGAGGAGTACTGCAGCACCACCTGGGGCGTCACGTTCCCGATGTCCGAGAAGGTCAAGGTGAACGGCCGCGGCGCCCATCCGCTGTACCAGGAGCTCAAGCAGACCCCGGACGCGAACGGCAAGGCCGGACGGGTGACGTGGAACTTCGAGAAGTTCGTCGTGACGCCGGACGGCGCCGTCCACCGGTTCCGGCCCACCACCGTGCCGGACGACCCGGCGATCGTCGCCGTGATCGAGGCCGCGCTCCCCGCCTGAGCCCGGGCGAGGCCCCGCACGCTCGGTGGCGTGCGGGGCCTCGGACCGATCGGCGGTCAGTCCTGGTGCAGGTGTCGCCCGATGAGGCTGAGGTCGGCCGCGCTCGACCGACCGTCCGCCGTGTTCGCCTGGTGCCAGTACGGGTACTGCAGCGGGGTCGCGCTCGCGTCGTCGAGGCGGGCGATCTCGTCCGCGGAGAGCTGGACGTCCGCCGCTCCGAGGCTGTCGGTGAGCTGCTCCTCGGTCCGCGCGCCGACGATCGCCGACGTGACCCCCGGCTTCGCGAGCGTCCAGGCCAGACCGACCTGCGTCGCGGTGACGCCCCGCTGCTCGGCGATGTCGACGAGCACCTCGATCGTGTCGTACAGGCGGTCCTCGTCGTCGATGGGCGGCTCGGTCCAGCCCTCGAAGCGCCGCGAACCCTCGGGCACGTCCTGACCGCGACGGTACTTGCCGGTGAGCAGCCCGCCCGCGAGCGGACTCCAGACGAGGATGCCGATGCCCTGGTCGAGCGTGATCGGCACGAGCTCGTTCTCAGCGTCGCGGGACTGCAGCGAGTAGTAGATCTGCTGGCTCGCGAAATGCTCCAGGTGGTGCTTGTCGGAGGCCCACATCGCCTTCATGAGGTGCCATCCGGAGAAGTTCGACGCACCGATGTACCGCACCTTGCCCGACCGGACGAGGTCGTCCAGCGCGCTCAGCGTCTCCTCGAGGGGCGTCGAGCCGTCCCAGCCGTGCAGCTGGTAGATGTCGATGTGGTCGGTACCGAGCCGACGGAGGCTGTCCTCGGCGGCCTTGACGATGTGGTGGCGGGACAGTCCGCCGTCGTTCGGTCCGGGCCCCATGCCCCCGCGGACCTTCGTGGCGATGAGCACGTCCTCACGCGCGCTGCCCAGCGCCTGGCCGAGGATCTCCTCGGACGCGCCGTCGGAGTAGACGTCAGCCGTGTCGATGAGGTTGACGCCCGCGTCGCGCGCGATGTCGATCTGCCGGCGTGCCCCATCGACGTCGATGTGGCCGACCGGACTCGCCCAGCCGGTGCCGGCGAACCCCATCGTGCCGAGGCTGATCGTGGAGACCTGCAGTCCCGTGTTGCCCAGATGACGGTATTCCATGCGGCCGACCCTACTCAGACAACAGACAGCAGTACGCCCAGGTGAGCGACGCACTCGGTCACTTCGACGAGGCCTGGGGCGGGGTGTAGACGGCGGAGGGAGTGCGCGGAGCCTGCGCAGGGGCCGGCCGGTTCGTTGCGGGAGGCGCGCCCCACCACTGCACGGGTGGCGCCTCGAGACGGAGTTCCGCGTGGAGGCCCAGGGCCAGTGCGGTGGGGATGACGACCGCCATCACGAGGATCGCGACGCCGGCGAGCGCCGGCTGTGCGCTCAGGGTCTCCCGCGGCGCTGTGATCCGGTCCACCCGCTGCGGACAGCACGTCGTCCACACCGCGTCGGCTCGGAGACTGCACCATCCTCTCGTCTACCCTCGTCCTCATGGCCAACGCCCACGCGGAGACCGTCGCCCACCCGACGCCCTTCGTCGAGATCGACCGCCCCGAGTGGTCCGCCCTCGCACCCTCCCAGCACCTCGCGCTCACCGAGACCGAGATCGTCCAGCTCCGCGGGCTCGGCGACCGGCTCGACATGGACGAGGTGCAACAGGTCTACCTCCCGCTGTCCCGGCTGCTCAACCTCTACGCGGCGGGCGCCCGGAGCCTCCACGCCGCCACGAGCGGGTTCCTCGGCGAGCGAGCGTCACGCACGCCCTTCGTGATCGGCGTCGCGGGGTCCGTCGCGGTGGGCAAGTCGACCGTCGCGCGGCTGCTCCGCGAGCTGACGAAGCGGTGGGAGGACACCCCGCGGGTCGAACTCGTGACGACCGACGGCTTCCTCTACCCGAACGCGGAGCTCGAGCGCCGCGGGATCATGGACCGCAAGGGGTTCCCCGAGTCCTACGACCGCCGCGCCTTGCTGCGCTTCGTCAGCCAGGTCAAGAGCGGTGCGGCCGAGGTCCGCGCGCCGTTCTACTCACATCTGCAGTACGACATCGTGCCCGACGCCGAGATCGTCGTCCGCCAGCCCGACGTGCTCATCGTCGAGGGGCTCACGGTGCTCGCACCACCCGTCAACGGCGGCCTGGCACTGTCGGACCTCTTCGACTTCACGATCTACGTCGACGCGAAGACCCGCGACATCGAGTCCTGGTACGTCGACCGCTTCCTCGCCCTGCAGCAGGCGGCCTTCGCGGACCCGAACTCGTTCTTCCACCGCTTCGCGACGCTCTCCCACGAGGACGCCGTCCGCACCGCGACGGACGTCTGGCGGAGCATCAACGAGCCGAACCTCCTCGAGAACGTCCTGCCGACGCGATCCCGCGCGACGCTCGTGCTCAAGAAGGGTGCGGACCACTCCGTCTCGAGCGTGCTGCTCCGCAAGATCTGACGCACCACCCGGACACGACCGGGAGGCGCGGTGCGGGTCCGATCCGCACCGCGCCTCCCGCCCGTGATCAGGCCGCGTCGAGTCCGAGCCGGTCGTGCACGACCGCGGCGAGCTCGTTGGCGACGCGCTCCGCGGTCGCCTGGTCCGCCGCCTCGACCATCACCCGGACCACGGGTTCGGTGCCCGACGGCCGGAGCAGGACCCGCCCGGTGTCACCGAGCGCTGCCTCCGCGCCCGCGATGGCGCGCTGGACACCGGCGTCGTCGAGGCCGTGCCGGTCGACACCGCGCACGTTGACGAGCACCTGCGGGAACACGGTCATGCAGGCGGCCAGTTCGGCCAGGGTCTTGCCCGTGCGGGCCATCTCGGCGACCAGGTGGAGCCCGGTCAGGATGCCGTCGCCGGTCGTGGCGAACTCGTTGAAGATGATGTGGCCCGACTGCTCGCCGCCGAGCGAGTACCCGCCCTCGACCATCTTCTCGAGCACGTACCGGTCGCCCACGGCGGTCTCGAGCACCGCGATGCCGTTCTCGGCCATCGCCCGGCGGAGACCGAGGTTGCTCATGACCGTGGCCACGAGCGTGTCGTCCTGCAACCGGCCGCGCTCCTTGAGGGACAGCGCGAGGATCGCCATGATCTGGTCGCCGTCGATCGCGTTGCCCTCGGCGTCGACCGCCAGGCACCGGTCGGCGTCGCCGTCGTGGGCGATCCCGACGTCCGCGCCGGCTTCGAGCACCGCGCGGGCGAGGTTGTCGATGTGGGTCGACCCGACGCCGTCGTTGATGTTGACGCCGTCCGGGTCCGCACCGATGAGGGTGATCCGCGCGCCGGCGTTGACGAACACCTCGGGCGACACCGCGGCCGCGGCCCCGTTCGCGCAGTCGAGGACGACGTGGATGCCGTCGAGCCGCGCGGGCAGGGTGCTCAGCAGGTGGACGACGTAGCGGTCCTCGGCGTCGGCGAAGCGGGTGATCCGCCCGACGTCGGCGCCCGTGGGCACCGGGACCTCGGCGCTCCCGATCGCTGCCTCGATGCGGTCCTCGACCTCGTCGGGGAGCTTCCGGCCGCCGGCGGCGAAGAACTTGATCCCGTTGTCGGGCGCCGGGTTGTGGGACGCGGAGACCATCACGCCGAAGTCCGCGTCGATGTCGGCGACGAGGAACGCCGCCGCGGGGGTGGGGATGACCCCGGCGTCGAGGACGTCGACGCCGGCGCTCGCCAGGCCGGCCGCGACGGCCGCGCCCAGGAACTCCCCGGAGACGCGCGGATCGCGCGCCAGGACCGCGATGGGACGCGGCCGACCGGACGCACGACGTGCGTCCGCGTGGTGTCCGTGCGTGAGCACGGCCGCGCTCGCCTGGGCGAGGCCCAGTGCGAGCGCGGCCGTCAGCTCGCCGTTGGCGAGACCACGAACACCGTCCGTTCCGAACAGACGTGGCACGGTGATGCCGTCCGAAGCGCGATCAGCGCTTCGAGAACTGCGACGCCTTACGGGCCTTCTTGAGACCGGCCTTCTTGCGCTCGATGACGCGGGCGTCACGGGTGAGGAAGCCCGCCTTCTTGAGCGTGGCGCGGTTGTTCTCGCGGTCGATCTCGTTGAGCGCCCGGGCGATCGCCAGACGCAGCGCGCCGGCCTGGCCCGAGGGGCCTCCACCGGTGATGCGGGCGGTGACGTCGTACGAACCGATGAGCTCGAGGACCTTGAACGGGTCGTTGATGAGCTGCTGGTGGAGCTTGTTCGGGAAGTAGTCCTCGAGCGAGCGGCCGTTCACCGAGAACGTGCCGGCGCCGGGGACGAGGCGCACGCGGGCGATGGCCTCCTTGCGGCGACCGACGGCCGCGCCGGAGACGTTGAGGATCTGACGAGGAGCCGCCTCCGAGGTCGCCGGGGCGCTCTCGGTGCTGAAGCTCGACGGGGTCTGGTCGATGGAGTCTGCGATCTGAGCCATGAGTGTGGAGTCCTGTGTCTTCTGCTGCGTGGCCGTCGTTACTGCGCGACCTGGTCGAGGGTGTACGGCGTCGGCTGCTGGGCGACGTGCGGGTGCTCGGGACCGGCGTAGACCTTGAGCTTCTTGAGCTGGGCGCGGCCGAGGCTGTTCTTCGGGAGCATGCCGCGGATCGCCTTCTCGACGGCGCGGGTCGGGTGCTTCTCGAGCATCTCCGGGTAGGTCGTGGCGGTGATGCCGCCCGGGTAGCCGGAGTGCCGGTAGTACGTCTTCTGCGCCAGCTTCGAGCCGGTCAGGGCGACCTTCTCGGCGTTGACGATGATGACGAAGTCACCCATGTCCATGTGCGGAGCGAAGGTGGCCTTGTGCTTGCCGCGCAGGAGCGCCGCGGCGTGCGAGGCGAGACGGCCGAGGACGACGTCGGTGGCGTCGATGACGAGCCACTTCGGCTGGACGTCCGCGGGCTTCGGTGAGAACGTGCGAGTCACAGGTGTGCTGCTTTCGTGTCGAGGTGAGGTGTCCGTGAATCCCACTCCGGTGGGGTGTTCCGCGGGGCGACGCCCGGCGAACGCTCCGGTGGAGGGCTCAACTTCGGGTCCGACGCACGAGGCGCAGACCAATCGGCGACACTACCGGAGCGTCGCGGTACCGTCAAACCTCGACGGACTCAGTGCCCGATCGGGACCCAGCGGTCACCGACCCGGTGCACGGCGGGTCCGTGGCCCGGCAGCACGATCCCCGGCAGGGGCAGCGCCGCGGCCGACTCGACAGCGGTGGCCGTGTCCGCGGTGAACAGGGCCGGGATCATCCGCGGCCGCGGCGACCACAACCGGGGCTGCACGTCGTGGTGCGTGACGACCGCGTCGCCGGTGACGAGCGCGTCCGCGGCGGGCAACAGGTACGCCGTCGACCCGAGCGTGTGCCCGGGGGCCGGCAGGGGTGCGATGGCCCGCTCGTCGAAGTCGCGGGCCGTGAACGCGCGGGCCGGGGGCACGGTCACGGGGTCGAGGCCACCCGAGCGGACGGCACGGGCGGCCCAGCCGAGCACCCGCGGCGCCGCGATCCGGCCACCGATGTCGCCGAGCGTCGCCTGGTCTCGCTCGGGCCCGCGCACGGCCTCGACCTCGTCGGCGTGGGCCAGCACGGTCACGCCGGGGTGGGCCTCCAGGATCGCGGGGAGGCCACCGATGTGGTCGACGTGCCCGTGCGTGACGTACACCCGGCGCAGGTCGGCCGGGTCGTGTCCCGCGTACCGGATGGTGTCGAGCACGAGTCCGGCGTCGGCGGGGTACCCGGCGTCGACGAGGGCGACCCCGTCCTCCTCGGCGAGCACGACCCAGTTCGACACGGGTCCCTCGACGAACACCACGCCCGGTGCGACCGCGACGACGGCCCGGGGCCTGCGCCGGCTCACGCGCGTCGCTCCGCGCCCGCACCCGACCCTGCGGGGCCTTCCGGGACGGCGGTGGGCGCGGCGGTGCTGATGGCGACCTGTCGAGCCTGGTCGGCCTCCGACCGGTGCCCGTCCTGGTCGCGGCGGGCCCGGGTCTGCTCCGCGCGGGCCGCCAGCTCGTCGTCGGGCGGGTAGCCGACCTCGGTGAGGACGAGCCCCTTCGCCGGGGCGACGTTGAACGCGCTCGTGCGCACCGCGTCCTCGCGCAGCTCCGCCAGCCGGTGCGGCGCGAGCCGCCCCTCGCCGACCGCGAGCGACGCACCCACCATCGCCCGCACCATGCTGTGGCAGAACGCGTCGGCCTGGAGGGACGCCACGAGCACGCCGTCCGGCTCGCGGTGCCATCGGAACTCCTGGAGCGTTCGGATGGTGGTGGCGCCCTCCCGCGGCTTGCAGAACGTGGCGAAGTCGTGCAGGCCGAGCAGCGTCAGGGCGCCCGTCTCCATCGCGCCCTCGTCGAGGCGCGTGGGGTACCACAGCGTGTGGCCGCGGCGGAGCGGGTCCCGCGGTGCCCCGAGGTCCGCGACGCGGTACGCGTACCGTCGCCAGACCGGGGAGAACCGGGCGTCGAACCCCGGCGGCGCGACCGCGACGGCCGTCACCACGACGTCACTGTCGAGCCCCGCGATGCCGTTCAGGCGGTGCAGGAGGGCGTCCGTCGGCAGCCGCTGGGGTCGGCCGACCGCACCGCGGTGCGGTCGAGCGAGGCTCCCCCACTGTTCGGGGGTGAGGTCACAGTGGGCGACCTGCCCCGTCGCGTGCACGCCCGCGTCCGTCCGGCCCGCCACCGTGAGGCGGGGCGCCGGACCGGAGCGCCGGAACACGGTCTCGAGCGCGGACTCGAGTTCGCCCTGCACCGTCCGGAGGGTCGGCTGCCGAGCCCATCCCGCGAAACCGCTGCCGTCGTAGGCGATGTCGAGCCGGAGACGCACGGTGCCGGCCTCGTCTGTCACGGGACGAGGGTACCGGCGTCAGCACCACGTCAGTGCCACGTCAGCGCCCGCCCGGAGCATGGGCACCGTCGAACGAAAGGACACCCCATGAACGACCAGGCGACGCTCGCCGTCGAGGCGACCGGCCTCGTCAAGACGTTCGGGCAGAACCGTGCGGTGGACGGCGTCGACCTGCGGGTCGAGGCGGGCACCGTGTACGGCGTGCTCGGGCCGAACGGCGCGGGCAAGACCACCACCATCAGCATGCTCGCCACGCTGCTCAAGCCCGACGCGGGCGAGGCACGCATCTTCGGACACGACGTGCGGCACGAGGCCCAGGCGGTCCGACGGCTCATCGGCGTGACCGGGCAGTACGCCTCCGTCGACGAGACGCTGAGCGCGACCGAGAACCTCGTCATCTTCTCCCGACTGCTCGGCCTCGGTCGGGCCGAGTCGCGGGCGAAGGCCTCGGACCTCCTCGAGCGTTTCGGACTGACCGAGGCCGCGAAGCGCCCGCTCAAGGCGTTCTCCGGCGGGATGCGACGGCGGCTCGACCTCGCCGCGAGCCTCATCGCGCAACCGCCACTCATCTTCCTCGACGAGCCGACCACCGGGCTGGACCCCCGGACGCGTGCGCAGATGTGGGACACGATCCGCGAGCTCGTCGCGACCGGCTCCACCGTGCTCCTCACCACGCAGTACCTCGACGAGGCCGACCAGCTCGCCGACCGGATCGCCGTCATCGACCGGGGCCGTGTCGTCGCCGAGGGCACGGCGGACGACCTCAAGGCGTCGGTGGGCACGGCCTCCCTGCAGCTCCGGCTCGTGGAGGCCGCCCGGCTCGACGCGGCGCAGGCGATCGTCGAGCGGGTCCTCGGGGCCGGCGCGGCCGTGTCACCCGAGGGCGCCCGCATCACCGCGCCGATGGCCGACCCGGACCGCGTCACCGACCTGCTCGTCGCGTTCCGCGACGCGGGCGTCTCCCTCGCCGAGATGAGCGTGCAGAAGCCGACGCTCGACGAGGTCTTCCTCACCATCACCGGTCGGCCCGTCGCGCAGGACGACCCGACCAGCGACACCGACCGCGTCCTCGAAGGGACCCTCGCATGACCGCCATCACCAGCACACCCCGCACCGTCACCCCGCGCCCCGGCGTCGGCGGTTCGGGACTCGGGGCCACGGTGCGCCAGTCGCTCACGATGGCCTACCGCGGACTGATCAAGGTCCGCCGCACGCCGGAGCAGCTCTTCGACGTCACGCTCATGCCGATCATCTTCACCGTGATGTTCACGTACATCTTCGGCGGGGCGATCGCGGGCGGTGTCACGGCCTACCTGCCGATCATCATCCCGGGCATCCTCGTGCAGACGAACATCACCTCGTCGATCGTCACGGGCGTCCAGCTCCGCGAGGACATGGACAAGGGCGTGTTCGACCGGTTCAAGTCGCTGCCCATCGCCCGCATCGCCCCGCTCGCCGGAGCGCTGCTCGCCGACACGGTCCGCTACGCGATCGCGACGACCATCACGTTCGTCGTCGGGTTCTGCATGGGCCTGCGTCCCGAGGGCGGCTTGGGGTCGGTCGTCGCCGCGGGACTCCTCGTCGTCGTGGTCGCCTGGGCGATCAGCTGGGTGTTCGCGTTCTTCGGTGTCGTCGCGCGCACCGCGTCGAGCGTCTCGGGCATCTCGAACATGGTCCTGTTCCCGCTGACGTTCCTGTCGAACGCGTTCGTCCCCGCCGACACGCTGCCGTCCTGGCTCCGGTGGTTCAGCGAGGTGAACCCGATCTCGCACCTCATCACCGCCGTGCGCGACCTCGTCAACCACGGGCAGGTGGGCAGCGACCTCGTGCTCTCGCTCGTCGGTGCCGCGGTCGTCGTCGCGGTCTTCGCCCCCTTGACCGTCCGCGCCTACATGCGGAAGGCCTGAGCCTCCGCCCGCCGCGGGACGCGGACCTGCTCGAGCAGCGCTCGGGCCCGCGCGACGGCCTCGGCCCGGTCCAGACCGGCCGAGGCCGTTTCGGCGTCCGCGAGGGCGGCCCGTCCCGTCCACCGCGCGAGCACGTCCCGGACGCGCTCGTACCGGAGCACGGCGAGGTCCTGCCGCGCTCCCACGCGCACGGCGGTCCCCCAGATCGCCGCGACGAGACCCGGTTCGACGCGCTGCGTGGTGGCCCCCCACAGGGCAACCGCGATGAGCGCGTCGCCGATCACCGGCAGGTCGAGCCACCACGCGCCGATGCGGATCGCGACGAGCGCGCCGACCTTGGCCACCCGGGCCGCCTCCGTCGCCCTGCCGTCGTCCGGGAGGCGCGGTGCACCCCCGTCCCGCTCGCGGGCCTCCAGGTCGATCGCGATGCGCGCCGCGGCGACCATGAGCGTCCACTGCGGTGCCTGCTTCATGTGGTCACGGACGTACGCGAAGCCGCGGTCGTACTCCTCCAGCGCGGTCTGCACGTCGCCCTCCGCGCGGGCGGCCTCCGCCCGGACGGCGAACGCGAGCGTCCGGAACTGGAGTCCGTCGTCGTCGAGTCGGGCGCCCGGTCGGGGCAGGTCGAGGTCGACCGCGACGGCGCGCGCCCGGTCCGGCTGACCGGCAGCAGCCGCAGCCAGGCCCATCGACCAGCTGATCTCGGCGAGGTCGTCGTCCGCGCCGAACCACTGCAGTCGCTCCCGTGCGCGATCCGCGGCGACCAGTGCCTCCTCGGGGTGCCCGGTCTGGGTGAGGAGCTGCACGCGGGACACGTCGGCCGTTCCCGCCGTCCAGAGGTCGCCGTGGGCGCTCGCGAGCGCCTCCGCCCGGCGGGCGTAGCGGAGCGCGTCCGCCACGTCGCCCGCGTTCTCGGCCAGGGGCGCACTGATCGTCAGGGCGAAGCACGCGACCTCGGGGTCGTCGTCGTCGCGGAGGCGGGCGAGGGCCGCCATCGCGAGGTCGGTGCGTCCGATCGCGGTGAAGAGCTCCGCCTGCGCATCCGCCAGCCGGACTCCGGTCGGACCGTGCTGCCGACGCAGTCGGCGCAAGGCGGACACGGCGACGGCGGCCGTCCGGAGGTCGGTGAACGCCGACGACGCCCCCATGACGGTGAGGGCCACGACGGTGGGCAGGAGCAGGTCGGGGTCGGGCGCGCCGCCCGCCAGCGCCGCGACGACGTCGGGCGCGATCGCCACGACCTCCCCGTGCACGCCCCGGAGTGACCAGTACGTCCCGAGCGCTGCGGCGATGGGCGCGATCGCCCTGCGGTCACCCCGGCCGAGCGACCACCGCAGGAGCGCGACGAGGTTGTCGACCTCGCGTTCGACCTCGCGGAACACGCGACGCTGCCCGGGACCGGCGAGGAGCACGTTCCGATCGAGGGCGTGGGCCGCGCCCCACCGGATCATCACCGTGCGCACGTCCTCGGTCGTACCCCGCTCGGTGAGCCGCGCGGCACCGAACTCCCGGACCGTCTCGAGCAACCGGTAGCGTGCGGGCTCGCCCTCGCGCTCCGTCAACTGGACGAGCGACTGCTCGACGAGCTCCGCGAGGTCGTCGAGCGCCGTGTCGACCCGGTCCGGGCGCACGACGGCCTCGACCGCCTCCACCGCGACGCCGTCCGGGAACAGCGCCAAGCGGGTCAACAGGTCCTGGGCGCCGTCGTCGAGGAGCCGCCAGCTCCACTCGATCACGGCGAGCAGCGTCCGATGCCGTTCGGGCGCGGTCCGATCGCCTCCGCGGAGCAGGGCGAATCGGTCGTCGAGCCGTCGCTCGATCTCGTCGACACTCATGCCGCGGACGCGTGCCGCCGCCAGCTCGATCGCGAGCGGCGAGCCGTCGAGCCGGGCGCAGATCCGACGGACCGCATCGACCGGCAACACGGCGCCGGGCCGGGCGGCCCGGGCACGCTCGGTGAACAGCCGGACGGCGGCGCCGTCGGCCTCGACCGGCAGGGGCGGGAGTGGTGCGACCACCTCGCCCGGGACCGCGAGCGGGGCACGTGACGTCGTGAGCACGCGGAGGCTCGGGACCTCGCCGAGCAGGTCGACGACGAGTGCGGCGACCTCCCCGACGACGTGTTCGCAGTTGTCGAGCACGAGCAAGGTCGGCGCTTCCCCGAGAGCCCGGAGGACCCGTGACCGGAGGTCCGCGAGCACGACCTCCCGGAGCGAGCGCCCGGCGCGGAGTTCCGCGATCCCGAGCACCGCGCCGAGCGCGGGGACGATGTCCGCGCCGTCCGTGAGCGAGGCGAGCTCGAGGACGACGACGGCGACGTCGGGCGCGGTGCGCCCCGCGACCTCCTGCGCGAGCCGGGTCTTGCCGAGGCCTCCGGCACCGAGGACCGTGACCAGCCGCTCCTCCTCGACGAGCCGCTCGACGGCCTCCACCTCGGCGTCCCGGCCGATGAGCGTGGTCGGGGATCGGCGCAGACCGAGGCGCCGCACGGACCGGGCCGACGTCGACGTCGCTCGGAGGATCTCGATGTTGAGCCGCACCAGGTCCGCCGACGGGTCCGCGCCGAGCTCCTCGGCCAGGCGATCGCGGTGTCCTGCGAACACCGTGAGGGCCTCGGCGCCCCGTCCGGCCGCGACGAGTGCCCGCATGTGCCCCGCGACCGCAGCCTCGTCGAACGGGTGGGCCACGACTTCCTGCTCCCACAGCCGCGCCGCGCCGTCGGGGTCGTCGCACGCCGAGAGCGCCTGGGCCAGGGCGCGCCGCAGGATCCGCTGCACGGTCGCCGCCCGGTCCGCGAGCTCCTCGGCGACCCGTCCCTCGAGGTCCGCACCCGGCTCACCGCGCCACGTGGCCAGCACGGCCGATGCCCGGCGGGCCGCGCCGGCTGGATCGGTCCGGAGTTCGTCGGAGATCCGCTCGGCGACCTGCTCGGCCCGTCCCAGGTCGAGCGCCGACGGGTCCAGGGCCAACCGGTAGCCGGTGCCCGTCGACGCGACGACGCCCTCGACGGTCGACCGCCGTACCCGCGACACCAGGGTCTGCAGCGCGGCGCGCGCCCCCTTCGGCGGGGTGTCACCCCAGAGCTCGTCGATGAGCGTCTCGGTCGTGGCGGTGTTGCCCCGGGCGAGCACGAGGACCGCGATGAACGTCCGGGCGAGCGCGCCGGGCAGCGGATCGAGGTCCCCTGCCGGGGACTCGACGAGCACCGGGCCGAGGACGGCGACGCGTGGCTGACCGGTCACGCGTCGAGTCTAGGGACCGGGGGCCCCACCGACGACGGAGGGCCTCCGCAGCGATCGCTGCGGAGGCCCTCCGTGTGGTGTGCTGGCGAGGACCTACTCGGTCTCGTCGGCCTTGCTGGCGGCGTCCGCCTCGACCTCGGCGGCCGCGTCGGTCGTCTCCTCGGCGGCGACGGGCTCGGACTCCGCGACGGCGTCCGTGCTCTCGGCCTCAGCGGCGTCGGTCGCGGTCGCGTCGGTCGCGGTCGCCTCGGTCGTCTCCGCGGCGACGGCGGCGTCGTCGGTGGTCTCCTCGGTGGCGGCCTCCTCGGCGGCGGTCGTCGACACGGCCCCGGCTGCGGCCGAACCGGACGCACGGTTCGAGCGACGGTTCACCGGAGCGGGCGTGCCCGAGACGGGCTCGAGCACGAGCTCGATCGACGCGAGCGGCGCGTTGTCGCCCTTGCGGAAGCCGAGCTTGGTGATCCGGGTGTAACCGCCCTGGCGGTCGGCCATCTGCGGCGCGATCTCCGTGAAGAGCGTGTGCACGACGGACTTGTCCCGGATGATGCTGATCACCTTGCGGCGGGCGTGCAGGTCGCCACGCTTCGCGAACGTCACGAGACGCTCCGCGACGGGACGGAGGCGCTTGGCCTTCGTCTCGGTCGTGGTGATGCGGCCGTGCGTGAACAGCGCGTTCGCGAGGTTGCTCAGGAGCAGGCGCTCGTGCGCGGGACCGCCTCCGAGGCGGGGGCCCTTGGTGGGCTTGGGCATGTCAGTTCTCCAGTGGTGGGAAGGGGGTGGGTGTGCTGCGCTCCGTCAGGAGCGGCACGGGATCAGTTGGACTCGTCCTCGTCGTACCCGCTGTAGAAGTGGGCGCCGTCGAATCCGGGAACGGTGTCCTTGAGGGACAGGCCGAGCTCGGTGAGCTTGTCCTTGACCTCGTCCACCGACTTCTGACCGAAGTTGCGGATGTTCATGAGCTGCGTCTCCGAGAGGGCGACGAGCTCGCTGACCGTGTTGATGCCCTCGCGCTTGAGGCAGTTGTAGCTGCGGACCGACAGGTCGAGGTCCTCGATCGGGGTCTGCAGCTCGTTCGAGAGCACCGCGTCGACCGGCGCGGGGCCGATCTCGATGCCCTCGGCCGCCGTGTTGAGCTCGCGGGCGAGCCCGAACAGCTCGACCAGCGTGCGGCCGGCGGAGGCGATGGCGTCGCGAGGCGTGATCGCCGGCTTCGACTCGACGTCGACGACCAGACGGTCGAAGTCCGTGCGCTCACCGGCACGGGTCGCCTCGACCCGGTAGGTGACCTTGAGGACCGGCGAGTAGATCGAGTCGATCGGGATCTGACCGGCCTCGCTGAACTCGGAGCGGTTCTGGGTCGCCGAGACGTACCCACGACCGCGCTCGATCGTGAGCTCCAGCTCGAACCGGGCGGTGTCGTTCAGCGTGGCGATGACGAGGTCCGAGTTGTGGATCTCGACACCGGCCGGAGCCGAGATGTCCGCCGCCGTGACCTGGCCCGCGCCCTGCTTGCGGAGGTACGCCGTGATGGGCTCGTCGTGCTCGCTCGAGACGACCAGGTTCTTGATGTTGAGGATGATCTCGGTGACGTCCTCCTTGACACCCGGCACGGTGCTGAACTCGTGCAGCACACCGTCGATGCGGATGCTGGTGACGGCGGCACCGGGGATCGAGGACAGGAGCGTGCGGCGCAGCGAGTTGCCGAGGGTGTAGCCGAAGCCCGGCTCGAGCGGCTCGATGATGAACCGCGAGCGGAACTCGGAGATCGGCTCCTCGGTCAGGGTGGGGCGCTGTGCAATGAGCACTGTGGATTCCTTTCGGCGAAGTGTCCGCTATATGACACTTGGCGGTACGACGGGGCCCGAGGCCTCGCCGGGTCTGTTGAGTTGTGATCACGCGCACCGACGTGCGCGATCGAACGACCAGGAATGGCCGCGACCGGTCGACCCCGCTCGATGAGCGGGCGTCCGGTCGCGGCCGAGAGCTCCTAGCTCAGACGCGACGACGCTTCGGCGGGCGGCACCCGTTGTGCGCCTGCGGGGTGACGTCGTTGATCGAGCCCACCTCGAGGCCGGCGGCCTGGAGCGAGCGGATCGCGGTCTCGCGGCCCGAGCCCGGACCCTTGACGAAGACGTCGACCTTCTTGACGCCGTGCTCCTGCGCCTGGCGGGCGGCCGACTCGGCGGCGAGCTGCGCCGCGAACGGCGTGGACTTGCGCGAGCCCTTGAAGCCGACAGCACCGGACGAGGCCCAGCTCAGGACGGCGCCCGACGGGTCGGTGATGCTGACGATCGTGTTGTTGAACGTCGACTTGATGTGGGCCTGGCCCACGGCGATGTTCTTCTTCTCCTTGCGCCGCGGCTTGCGGGCAGCAGTCTTGGGGGTAGCCATGGTGATCTCCTATCGGGCCTTCTTCTTGCCTGCCACGGTGCGCTTCGGGCCCTTGCGGGTCCGCGCGTTGGTCTTGGTGCGCTGTCCACGCACCGGGAGACCACGACGGTGGCGGAGGCCCTCGTAGCTGCCGATCTCGACCTTGCGGCGGATGTCGGCGGCCACCTCACGGCGGAGGTCACCCTCGACCTTGAAGTTGCCCTCGATGAAGTCGCGGAGGGCGACGAGCTGGTCGTCGGTGAGGTCCTTGACACGGATGTCGCCCGAGATACCGGTCTCGGCGAGCGCCTGGAGGGAACGGGTACGGCCGACGCCGTAGATGTACGTGAGTGCGATCTCCACGCGCTTCTCGCGCGGGATGTCGACGCCTGCTAGACGTGCCATGTCTGGCTGCTCCTGTTTTCGGTGGAGGTGTGGCGCAGTACCGGTGCTCGGGCCTCCGCCCCGAGGTGTCCCCGGTCGGTTCGTCGCCGATCGGTTCTGGCACTGCGTTGTCGATGTTCAGTTGTGCGTGCTGCTCAGCTGTTCGCTGTCGAGCCGGTGCGGGGCCTGGCGACCCCGCACGGCACCCGGCCGCGGCGGAGGGACTAGCCCTGGCGCTGCTTGTGGCGCGGGTTGCTCTTGCAGATCACCATGACGCGGCCCTTCCGGCGGATCACCTTGCAGTGCTCACAGATGGGCTTGACGCTGGGGTTGACCTTCATGTCGATTCCTCGATCTCGCTGGCTTCGTACCCGACGGGGCCGTCGGGCCGTTCCTTTCCGGCGAGGATCACTTGTAGCGGTAGACGATCCGGCCGCGAGTGAGGTCGTACGGGCTGAGCTCCACGATCACGCGGTCCTCCGGGAGGATGCGGATGTAGTGCTGACGCATCTTCCCCGAGATGTGCGCGAGGACCTTGTGTCCGTTGGTCAGCTCAACGCGGAACATCGCGTTGGGCAGAGCCTCGAGCACCGAGCCCTCGATCTCGATGACGCCGTCTTTCTTGGCCATAGCCTCACTGTCGCTTGGGTTGCTGTCGCTGGGAGTGATCCGAACCGGTCTGCGGGTTCGGCGCCCGGTCTGGCAGGATGTGCAGACCGAACCGGTGACCACCGGAGCGGTCACCTGCGCCACGCCGAACGGCATGACACACCAAAGATCGATCTTATGTGGTAGCGGGACGATTGCCAAGTCCGGCCCGGTCTCGGCGCGTCCTGTTCGCGACCCGCGATCGCGCCGTCAGCGACCCCTCTTCAGGGGTTCTCCGGCGATTTCCAGGAGTGCGACAGGAGCGCCATCGTACGGTTCTCCACGGGAGTGCCGCCGCGCACCTCCGCCCGGCGACGCTCCGCCACCCGCGATGCCGCCCACGCCCCGCGCTGATGCGCCCACCGAACGGAGTCCACCTCGTGTCCGACGCCCCGCTGCGCCGCCGTCGCGGTCGCCCCGGCATCGCCCGGCACGGACGGCTCCGTCGTCCGAGCTCCTGGCGGACCCTGCTCACCGTCATCGCGTCCGTGCTCAGTGTCGCCCTCGTCAGCAGCGTCGCCGTCACGGCCTTCGCCGCGGTGACGCTCACGGGATCCGTCTCGACGGTCAAGCTCAGCGACGACGACCAGGCGAGCGCCAACAAGACCTCCATCACGGCGATGAAGGGCGGGGCGAACATCCTGCTCATCGGCAGCGACACCCGCGTGGGGCAGAAGGCGGAGTCGCTCGACACCGAGGGTGCGCGGAACGACGTCACGATCCTCATCCACATCTCCGCCGACCACACGCAGCTCACCGCCGTGAGCTTCCCCCGCGATCTCGTCGTGCCCCTCCCCGCCTGCACGAACCCGGACACGGGGACGTCCTACCCGGCGTCCTCCGCTGCGCAGATCAACACGGCGCTCGGCAACGGCGGTGTCTCGTGCGTCGTGGACACCGTCGAGAACCTGACCGGCCTGTCCATCCCGTACGCCGGTCTCATCACCTTCGACGGCGTCATCGAGATGTCGAACGCGGTCGGCGGCGTCTCGGTCTGCGTCGCGAACTCGATCAACGACAGCTACACGGGCCTCCATCTGTCGGCCGGGACGCACACGCTCCAGGGCACGCAGGCCCTCCAGTTCCTCCGGACCCGCCACGGCGTCGGCGACGGCAGCGACCTCGCGCGCATCAGCTCCCAGCAGGTGTTCCTGTCCGCCCTGCTCCGCAAGGTGACCTCGAACGGCACGCTGTCGAATCCCCTGACCCTGTACAAGCTCGCGCGCGCCGCGATCTCGAACATGACCTTGTCCGACGGTCTCGCCTCGGCCCAGACGCTCGTGTCACTCGCCACGACCCTCAAGAGCATGAGCACGGCGGACATGCTGTTCGTCCAGTACCCGGTGACCGACGATCCCTACGACGCGAACCGCGTGATCGTCTCCCAGAGCGACGCACACACGCTCAACGTCGCGCTGCAGAACGACACGAAGACGAGCCTCACCGACTCGAGCACCGGCCGTGCCTCCGAGGCCGAGGGCGGGACCGGCAGCGCGTCTTCCTCCGGCACCGGCAGCTCCGGGTCGTCGAGCAGCGGGACGTCGAGCAGCGGGACGTCGAGTGCACCCTCCTCCGGGTCCTCGGCGAGCAGTTCGGCATCGAGCACGCCGAGCGCGACGGCGACGCCGCTGCCCTCGACGATCACCGGACAGTCGGCCGCCGAGCAGACCTGCTCGGTCGGCAACTGACAGCGGTCGCAGGCCGGGCGGGCCGCCCGCCGGTCCGCCGCTGACTTCCGCACGATCGGGAGGCGCGGCACAGCCCGCCCGCCCGGCTCGGGAGGCGTGACGTGCTCCCGCCTCGGGCGAGACGAACCGGGGCGTCGAGTTGCCTGTGACGTCGCGTCGCCCGCTGGCTCACGCGCTCCGCTGGTTCCCGCACTGCGGCTGGTTCACGCGCTCCGCTGGTTCACGCGCTCCGCTGGATCACGCGCTCCGCTGGATCACGCGATGGGCTGCGGCTGCACCCCGAGCGGTGCCAGGGCGGCGGCACCGCCGTCCGGTGCGGTGAGCACCCAGATGCCGTTTTCGTGCACCGCCACGCTGTGCTCCCAGTGCGCGGCGTCCGAGCCGTCGAGCGTGCGGACGGTCCAGCCGTCCGCATCGGTGCTGCTGTCGATCGTGCCGGCGGTCACCATCGGCTCGATGGCCACCGCGAGCCCCGGACGGACCGCGGGACCCCCGCCCCGCACCCGGTAGTTGAACACCGGCGGATCTTCGTGCATCGAACGACCGATGCCGTGACCCGTGAAGTCCTCCACGATGCCCCAGGCGCCGGTCTCGTCGATCGCGTCCTCGATGCTCGCGCCGATCTCGTTGAGGTTCCGTGCCGTCGCGAGAGCCGCGATCCCCCGCCACATCGACCGCTCGGTGACGTCGGCGAGCATCGTCCGTGCCGCGGCCCGCTCCGGGTCTCCCCCGGGCACGACGACCGTCACGGCGCTGTCGCCGTTCCAGCCGTCAACCTCGGCGCCCGCGTCGATGGACACGATGTCGCCGGCTTCGATCACCCGTTCGCCGGGGATGCCGTGCACGATCTCGTCGTTGACGGAGACGCACAGGGTGTGCTGGTAACCGGGGACCAGCTGGAAGTTCGGGACGCCACCGCCCTCGAGGATGACACGCTCCGCGATCGCGTCGAGGTCAGCGGTGGTGATGCCGACGCGCAGCGCCGACCGGACGGCGTCCAGTGCCTGGGCGGTGAGGAGCCCCGGCCGGACCATCGCCCGGAGTTCCTCCGACGACTTGTAGAGCGACGGGCGGCGGAACCGCGCCACGGTCAGGCGACGGCGCGGCCGAGGCCGCGGGTCGCGAGCGCGTCGGCGATGCGGTCACCGACCTCGTCGACACCGCCGAGACCGTCGACGTCGATGACGAGCCCCCGCTGTGCGTACACCGCAACGATCGGCTCCGTCTGCTCGAGGTAGACGTCCTGCCGGTGCCGGATGGCGTCCTCGGTGTCGTCGCTGCGACCCTGCTCGAGTGCACGCCTGCGGAGCCGGTCGACCAAGGCGTCCCGGTCGGCGACGAGCTGCACCACCGCGTCCAGGGCCTGCCCCTGCTCGGCGAGGAACCCGTCGAGGAACTCCACCTGCGCCGTCGTCCGGGGGTAGCCATCGAGCAGGAACCCCGGCTCGGCGTCCGGCTGACGGAGCCGATCGGCGATGAGCTCGTTCGTGAGGCTGTCGGGCACGTAGTCGCCGGCGTCCAGGATCGCCTTGACCCTGATGCCCAGCGGCGTCTCGTCACGGACGTTCTGCCGGAAGATGTCGCCCGTCGAGATCGCCGGGATCCCGAAGGCCTCGGCGATCCGCCCTGCCTGGGTGCCCTTGCCCGCACCAGGCGGGCCCACGATGATCAGCCGCGCGCTCATCGGAGGAGTCCCTCGTAGTGGCGCTGCTGCAGCTGCGAGTCGATCTGCTTCACGGTCTCGAGGCCCACACCGACGATGATCAGCAGGCTGGCACCACCGAACGGGAAGTTCTGGTTGGCGCCGAACCAGGCGAGTGCCGCGAGCGGGATGAGCGCGATGATGCCGAGGTAGAGAGCGCCGGGGAGCGTGACCCGTGTGAGCACGTAGTCGAGGTACTCCGCCGTCGGACGCCCGGCACGGATCCCCGGGATGAACCCGCCGTACTTCTTCATGTTGTCGGCGACTTCTTCCGGGTTGAACGTGATCGCGACGTAGAAGTACGTGAACCCGACGATGAGGAGGAAGTAGAGGACCATGTAGAAGGCGTTGTCGCCCGAGGTCAGGTTGTTCTGGATCCAGGTGACCCACGCCGCGGGCTCGGTCCCGTCGGACTTCTGGTTGAACTGTGCGACCAGCGCCGGCAGGTAGAGCAGCGACGACGCGAAGATGACGGGCACGACACCGGCCATGTTCACCTTGATCGGGATGTACGTGTTGTTGCCACCGTAGGTGCGACGCCCGACCATGCGCTTGGCGTACTGCACCGGGATCCGGCGCTGCGACTGCTCGACGAACACGACCGCCATCATGATCACGAGTCCGACGAGGATCACGAAGAGGAAGAGCTCGAAGGACTGCGACTGCTCGATGGCCCAGAGCGCGGTCGGGAACTGGGCCGCGATGGACGTGAAGATGAGGAGCGACATACCGTTGCCGACGCCGCGCTCGGTGACGAGCTCGCCCATCCACATGATGAGTCCGGTGCCAGCCGTCAGCGTGACCACCATGAGGAGGATCGCGTACCAGCTGTCGTTCGAGATGATCGACGTGCAGGAGGTCGACGCCGAGGTGCCGAAGAGGGCACCCGAGCGCGCGACCGTGATGAGCGTCGTCGACTGCAGGACCCCGAGCGCGATCGTGAGGTACCGCGTGTACTGCGTCAGCTTGGCCTGACCCGCCTGGCCCTCCTTGTAGAGGGCGTCGAAGTGCGGGATCACGACGCGCAGCAGCTGCACGATGATCGACGACGTGATGTACGGCATGATGCCGAGCGCGAAGACCGAGAGCTTCAGCAGCGCGCCGCCGGAGAACAGGTTCACGAGCCCGTACAGGCTCCCCTGGGATGAAGCGCTCGCGAGGCACGACTGCACGCTGGCGTAGTCGACGAACGGCGCGGGGATGTAGGACCCCAGGCGGAACAGCGCGATGATCGCGAGGGTGAAGCCGATCTTCTTGCGAAGGTCGGGGGTGCGCAAGATCCGCGCGACCGCTCTGAACACGAGTTCTCCGTACTTCGTTCAGTGCGACCCGAGCATCTCGGATCGCGTCAAGCGATGCCGAACCGGCGGCCCGAGCTGTGCTCGGACCGCCGGTCAGGTACTACTTGGAGACGGTGCCGCCCGCCGCCACGATCTTCTCCTCGGCGGAGCCGGAGACCTTGTCGACCGTGATGTTGAGCGCCACGCTGATGTCGCCCTGGCCGAGGACCTTGACCTTCTCGTTCTTACGGACCGCACCCTTGGCGACGAGGTCACTCACGGTGACGTCACCGCCCTGCGGGTAGAGCTCGCCGAGCTTGTCGAGGTTCACGACCTGGTACTCCACGCGGAACGGGTTCTTGAACCCGCGGAGCTTCGGGGTGCGCATGTGCAGCGGCATCTGCCCACCCTCGAACCCGGCCTTGACCGAGTAGCGGGCCTTCGTGCCCTTGGTGCCACGTCCGGCCGTCTTGCCCTTCGAGCCCTCACCGCGTCCGACGCGGGTCCGGTCCTTCTTCGAGCCAGCAGCGGGACGGAGGTGGTGGACCTTGAGGACCTGCACGCGGCCCTCGGTGTTGCCGGCCTGTCCGGCCTTGGGGGTTTCGTCGCTCATGCGTTGATCTCCTCGACCTTCACGAGGTGCGCGACCGTCGCGACGTACCCGCGGTTCTGGGCGTTGTCCTCACGCTCGACCGACTGGCCGATGCGCTTGAGGCCCAGGCTGCGCAGGGTCTCGCGCTGGTACTGCTTCTCGCTGATAACGGACTTGATCTGGGTGACCTTGATCTTGCCGGCCATCAGGCACCTGCCTTCTCGGTCGCAGCCGTGCGGGCCGCGGCCTCGGCACGCAGCAGACGACCCGGGACGACCCGGTCGACGTCGAGGCCACGGCGGCTGGCGACCGCACGGGGCTCCTCGAGCTGCTGCAGCGCCGTGACGGTGGCGTGCACGATGTTGATGGTGTTGGACGACCCGAGCGACTTGCTCAGGACGTCGTGGATGCCGGCGCACTCCAGGACGGCGCGCACCGGACCACCGGCGATGACGCCGGTACCGGCAGCGGCCGGGCGGAGGAGCACGACGCCAGCGGCGGCCTCACCCTGCACGGGGTGCGGGATCGTGTTGCCGACGCGCGGGACGCGGAAGAAGTTCTTCTTCGCCTCCTCGACGCCCTTGGAGATCGCGGTCGGGACCTCGCGGGCCTTGCCGTAGCCGACGCCGACGAGTCCGTTGCCGTCACCCACCACGACGAGCGCGGTGAAGCTGAAGCGACGACCGCCCTTGACGACCTTCGACACACGGTTGATCGTCACGACGCGCTCGAGGAACTGGCTCTCGGCGGCGCGGTTGTTGCGGTCGCCGCGACCACCCTGCTGGCGGTCACGACCCCCACCACGGCGTCCGCGCTCGGGGCCCGTGTTCTCGCGGTTCGCCGACGCGGAGCCGGCTGCGGTCTCGACCGGCTTCTCGACCGGTGCTTCCTGATTGGTGCTGCTCGCGGTGTCGCTCACAGGTTCAGCCCTCCTTCACGGGCGCCTTCGGCGATCGCGGCGACGCGACCGGCGTACTTGCTGCCACCGCGGTCGAACACGACCGCCTCGACACCCGCGGCCTTCGCGCGCTCGGCGACGAGCTCGCCGACGCGACGCGACTTCGCGGTCTTGTCGCCGTCCAGGCTGCGGAGGTCCGCCTCCATGGTCGACGCGCTGGCGACGGTGTGGCCCTTGGTGTCGTCGATGACCTGCACGAACACGTGACGCGACGAGCGGGTGACGACCAGACGCGGACGCGTCTCGGTGCCGGTGATCTTCTTGCGGAGGCGGGTGTGACGGCGCGCCTTGGCGGCCGACTTGCTCGCTCCTCGAGTTCCGAGAGCCATGATCACTTACCTGACTTTCCGGCCTTGCGGCGGACGACCTCGCCGGCGTAGCGAACGCCCTTGCCCTTGTACGGCTCGGGCTTGCGAAGCTTGCGGATGTTTGCGGCGACCTCACCGACGGCCTGCTTGTCGATGCCGTTCACGGTGAGTCGGTTGTTGCCCTCGACGGTGAAGCTGATGCCCGCGGGCGGCTCGACCGTGATGGGGTGCGAGTAGCCGAGTGCGAACTCGACGCTCGTGCCGCGTGCCTGGACGCGGTAGCCGGTCCCGACGACCTCGAGGCCCTTGGAGTAGCCCTGGGTCACGCCGGTGATCTGGTTGGCGATCAGCGTCCGGGTCAGGCCGTGCAGCGAGCGCGAGGTGCGCTCGTCGTCCGGACGGGTGACGAGGATCTGGTTGTCCTCGATCGCGACCGCGATGGGGCTGGCGACGGTGAGCGCGAGCTCACCCTTCGGCCCCTTGACGGCGACGTTCGCGCCGTCGACCGTCACGGTGACGCCAGCGGGGATGTCGATGGGAAGACGTCCGATACGAGACATGGTCGATCACCACACGTAGGCGAGGACTTCCCCACCCACGCCCTTCTGCTCGGCCTCGCGGTCCGTGAGGAGACCCGAGGAGGTCGACAGGATCGCCACGCCGAGGCCACCGAGGACCTGGGGGATCTCCGTCGACTTGGCGTAGACCCGGAGACCGGGCTTGGAGACGCGCTTGATGCCGGCGATGGAGCGCTCGCGCTCGGGGCCGTACTTGAGGTCGATGGTGAGGGTCTGCCCCACGCGGGCATCCTCCACACGCCACTCGCTGATGTAACCCTCGCGCTTGAGGATCTCGGCGATGTGGGTCTTCAGCTTCGAGCTGGGCAGCGAGACGGCGTCGTGGTGCGCCGAGTTCGCGTTGCGCAATCTCGTCAGCATGTCTGCGACCGGATCGGTCATCGTCATGGTTGGTTCATCCTGTTCTCACCCGGTTTCGACACCCGTTCCACGGATGCCGACCTGTGTGATCGGGCGACGTCAGGGCGATTCCCCGACGTCTCGGTGCTCGTGCGGCGGGCCGGAGGGGGCGCCCCTCCGGCCCGGCCGTCCGAACGATCTTAGACCGTCTGCTCGGTGGAACGGAACGGGAAGCCGAGCTGGCGGAGCAGCGCGCGGCCTTCGTCGTCCGTCTTGGCCGTGGTGACGACGGTGATGTCGAAGCCACGGACGCGGTCGATGCGGTCCTGGTCGATCTCGTGGAACACGCTCTGCTCCGTGAGACCGAAGGTGTAGTTGCCGTTGCCGTCGAACTGGCGGTCGCTCAGACCGCGGAAGTCGCGGATGCGGGGCAGTGCCAGCGACAGCAGGCGGTCGAGGAACTCCCACGCGCGGTCACCGCGGAGGGTGACGTGCGCGCCGATGGGCTGGCCCTCGCGCAGCTTGAACTGCGCGATGGACTTGCGGGCCTTCGTGACCTGCGGCTTCTGGCCGGTGATGGCCGTGAGGTCGCGCACCGCACCGTCGATGACCTTCGAGTCACGAGCGGCCTCGCCGACACCGGTGTTCACGACGACCTTGACCAGGCCGGGGACCTGGTGGACGTTCGTGTAGCCGAACTGCTCGGTGAGCGCCGCGGCGATCTCGTTCTTGTACTTCTGCTTCAGCCGCGGCTGGACCTTCTCGCTGGACGCGGCCTCGGCCGGCGCCGTAGTGGTGTCGCTCATCAGAGGTCCTCCCCCGACTTCTTGGCGTAACGGACGCGGACGGTCTTGGTGACGCCGTCCTTCTCGACCGTCTCGGTGCGGTGACCGACACGGGTCGGCTTCTTGGTCTTCGGGTCGACCACGGCCACGTTGGACACGTGGATCGGTGCCTCGTGGGTCTCGATGCCACCGGTCTTCGAGCCGCGCTGGGTCTGACCGACGCGGACGTGCTTCTTGACGAAGTTCACGCCCTCGACGACGACACGCTGCTCGTCGGGGAGCACCTCGATGACCTTGCCCTGCTTGCCGCGGTCGCCGCCGCGCGCCTGCGACGGGCCCGAGATCACCTGGACCAGGTCGCCCTTCTTGATGTTCGCCATGACTAGATGACCTCCGGTGCCAGCGAGATGATCTTCATGAACTTCTTGTCGCGGAGCTCGCGACCGACCGGCCCGAAGATGCGGGTGCCCCGGGGGTCGCCGTCCGCCTTGAGGATCACCGCGGCGTTCTCGTCGAACTTGATGTAGGAGCCGTCCTGACGACGGGTCTCCTTCTTGGTGCGAACGATGACGGCCTTGACGACGTCACCCTTCTTGACGTTGCCGCCCGGGATCGCGTCCTTCACGGTCGCGACGATCACGTCACCGAGGCCGGCATAGCGACGACCCGAGCCACCGAGCACGCGGATGGCCAGGATCTCCTTGGCTCCGGTGTTGTCGGCGACCTTCAGGCGGGATTCCTGCTGAATCACTGCTGTCTCCTATTCCGCAAGTAGGCCCGGGGGCTTACTTGGCCTTCTCGAGGATCTCGACCAGGCGCCAGCGCTTGGTGGCGCTGAGGGGACGGGTCTCGCTGATGAGGACCAGGTCGCCGATGCCGGCGGTGCCCTGCTCGTCGTGGGCCTTCACCTTGGAGGTGCGACGGATGACCTTGCCGTAGAGGGGGTGCTTCACGCGGTCCTCGACCTCGACGACGATCGTCTTGTCCATCTTGTCGCTCGTGACGTAGCCACGACGCGTCTTGCGGTAGCCGCGCGCGGTAGTCGCGGCGTCGACCTCGGTGGCCTGCTTCTCGGTGGCCATCACTTCTCCTCGGTGCTGGTCGATGCAGCGGTGTCGGTCGTCGTGGCCTCGGCCGCGTCGGCCTTCTTGCGGGACGACTTCTTGGTCGTGGTGGTGCTCGCCTCGACCGGGGTCGGGGTGGCACGGATGCCGAGCTCGCGCTCGCGCAGCACCGTGTAGATGCGGGCGATGTCGCGCTTGACGGCACGGAGGCGGCCGTGGCTCTCGAGCTGGCCGGTGGCCGACTGGAAGCGCAGGTTGAACAGCTCTTCCTTGGCCTTCTTCAGCTCGTCAGCGAGACGCTCGTCCTCGAAGGTGTCGAGCTCCGACGGACGGAGCTCCTTGGAACCGATCGCCATTATGCGTCGCCCTCCTCGCGCTTGATGATGCGTGCCTTGAGGGGCAGCTTGTGGATTGCACGGGTCATCGCCTCGCGGGCGATGTCCTCGCTCACGCCGGAGAGCTCGAAGAGCACGCGTCCCGGCTTGACGTTCGCGACCCACCACTCGGGCGAACCCTTACCGGAACCCATGCGGGTCTCGGCGGGCTTCTTCGTGAGCGGACGGTCCGGGTAGATGTTGATCCACACCTTGCCGCCACGCTTGATGTGACGCGTCATGGCGATACGAGCGGACTCGATCTGGCGGTTCGTCACGTAGGCGGGGGTCAGGGCCTGGATACCGAAGTCACCGAACGACACCTTGGTGCCGCCGGTCGCCTGGCCGCGACGCGTGGGGTGGTGCTGCTTGCGGTGCTTGACTCGACGGGGGATAAGCATGGTTACGCCTCAACTCCTGCGCCGGCCGGCGCCTCCTGCGGAGCCTGCTGCTCGCGACGGTCGCCGCGGGGGGCGCCGTCACGGCCGCCACGACCGCCACGGCCGCCGTCACGACGCTCGGGGCGCGACGAACGCTGGTTCGCCTGCTCGCGAGCGAGCTCCTTGTTGGTGATGTCGCCCTTGTAGATCCAGACCTTCACACCGATCCGACCGAAGGTCGTGCGGGCCTCGTAGAAGCCGTAGTCGATGTTGGCGCGGAGCGTGTGCAGGGGCACGCGGCCCTCGCGGTAGAACTCCGAACGGCTCATCTCGGCGCCGCCGAGACGACCCGACACCTGGATCCGGACGCCCTTGGCGCCAGCGCGCTGGGCGCCCTGGAGGCCCTTGCGCATGGCGCGACGGAACGCGACACGAGCGCTGAGCTGCTCCGCGATGCCCTGGGCGACGAGCTGCGCCTCGGTCTCGGGGTTCTTGACCTCGAGGATGTTCAGCTGGATCTGCTTGCCCGTGAGCTTCTCGAGGTCGCCGCGGATGCGCTCGGCCTCGGCGCCACGGCGGCCGATGACGATGCCAGGACGGGCCGTGTGGATGTCCACGCGGACGCGGTCACGGGTGCGCTCGAGCTCGATGCGGGCGACGCCGGCGCGGTCGAGGGACTTGGTCAGCATCTGACGGATGCGGACGTCCTCGGCGACGTAGTCGCTGTACCGCTGGCCCTTCTTGGTGCTGTCCGAGAACCAGTGCGACACGTGGTCCGTCGTGATCCCGAGACGGAAGCCGTACGGGTTGACCTTCTGGCCCATTACTTGCTCGCCTTCTTGCTGGTAGCGGCCGCCTCGACCTCGTCCGGCGTCGCGAGGACGACCGTGATGTGGCTGGTGCGCTTGTTGATGCGGAAGGCTCGCCCCTGGGCACGCGGCTGGAACCGCTTCAGGGTCGTGCCCTCGTCGACGAAGACGCGGCTCACGTAGAGGTCGCGCTCGTCGAGGAAGCTGTTCGTCTGGTCCGCCTTGACCCGGGCGTTCGCGATCGCCGAGGCGACCAGCTTGTAGACCGGCTCGGAAGCGCCCTGCGGGGCGAACTTCAGGATGGCGAGGGCCTCGTGGGCCTGCTTGCCGCGGATCAGCTCGATGACGCGACGGGCCTTCTGAGGCGTGACGCGGATGTGTCGCACGCGTGCGATCGACTCCACCATTTCGTTCCTCCTTCAGCGTCCCCGCGTTAGCGGCGACGGCCCTTCTTGTCGTCCTTCACGTGACCACGGAAGGTGCGGGTCGGCGCGAACTCGCCGAGCTTGTGACCGACCATCGACTCGGTGACGAACACCGGGATGTGCTTGCGGCCGTCGTGCACGGCGATCGTGTGCCCGAGCATGTTCGGAACGATCATCGAGCGACGCGACCACGTGCGGATCACGTTCTTCGTGTTGGCCTCGTTCTGGACGACCACCTTGCGAAGCAGGTGCTCGTCGACGAAGGGGCCCTTCTTCAGACTGCGTGGCATCTTCTACAACTCCTACTTGCGCTTCTTACCGGCGGTGCGGCGACGGACGATGAGCTGGTCGCTCGGCTTGTTCGGCTTGCGCGTCCGGCCCTCCGGCTGGCCCCACGGGCTGACCGGGTGGCGACCACCGGAGGTCTTGCCCTCACCACCACCGTGCGGGTGGTCGATCGGGTTCATCGCGACACCACGCACGGTCGGGCGGACGCCCTTCCAGCGCATGCGGCCGGCCTTGCCCCAGTTGATGTTCGACTGCTCGGCGTTGCCGACCTCGCCGATCGTCGCGCGGCAGCGGGCGTCGACGTTGCGGACCTCGCCCGACGGCAGGCGGAGCTGCGCGTAGGGGCCGTCCTTCGCCACGAGGCGCACCGAGGCACCCGCGGAACGGGCGAGCTTGGCGCCACCACCCGGACGGAGCTCGATCGCGTGCACGACCGTACCGACGGGGATGTTGCGGAGCGGCAGGTTGTTGCCCGGCTTGATGTCGGCGCCGGCACCCGACTCGACGACGTCGCCCTGCTTCAGGCGGTTCGGCGCGAGGATGTAGCGCTTGGTGCCGTCCACGAAGTGCAGCAGCGCGATGCGCGCGGTGCGGTTCGGGTCGTACTCGATGTGCGCGACCTTGGCGTCGACGCCGTCCTTGTCGTTCCGACGGAAGTCGATGACCCGGTACTGGCGCTTGTGGCCACCACCGATGTGACGCGTCGTGATCCGGCCGGAGCTGTTGCGGCCACCGGTCTTCGGGAGCGGACGCAGGAGCGACTTCTCCGGGGTCGAACGCGTGATCTCGGCGAAGTCGGCGACGGAGGAGCCGCGACGACCCGGGGTCGTGGGCTTGTAGTTACGAATAGCCATGATGTATCCCTTCCGGTCCTCAGCCGACAGCCGTGAAGATGTCGATCGAACCGGACTTGAGCGTGACGATGGCGCGCTTGGTGTCCTTGCGCTTGCCGATGCCGAACCGCGTACGACGGGTCTTGCCCGGACGGTTCAGGGTGTTGATGCCCGCGACCTTGACGTCGAAGATCTTCTCGATGGCGAGCTTGATCTCGGTCTTGTTCGCGCGCGGGTCCACGAGGAACGTGTACTTGCCCTGGTCGATGAGGCCGTAGCTCTTCTCCGACACGACCGGCGCGATGATGATGTCGCGCGGGTCCTTGTTGAAGCCGCTCATGCGTTGTTCTCCTTCGCGGTCTTCGACGCGACGAAGGCGTCGAGGGCGCTCTTGCTGAAGACCACGTCGTCGCTCACGAGGACGTCGTAGGCGTTCAGCTGGCCGTACGTGAGCGCGTGGACGTTGGGCAGGTTCCGGACGCTCTTGAGCGCGACCTCGTCCGTCGACTCGAGCACGACGAGGACGTGCTTCGACGGGGCGATCTTCGCGAGGAGCGTGCGGACGCTCTTGGTCGAGGGGACCTCGGCGTCGAGGAAGGCCTCGACCGCGTGGATCCGCCCACCGCGAGCGCGGTCCGAGAGCGAACCGAGCAGCGCCTTGGCGATCATCTTCTTGGGGGTGCGCTGCGCGTAGTCGCGCGGCACGGGTCCGTGGACGATCCCACCGCCGGTCATCTGCGGGGCGCGGATCGAGCCCTGACGCGCGCGGCCGGTGCCCTTCTGCTTGAAGGGCTTGCGGCCGGCACCGGAGACCTCGCCGCGGCGCTTGGTCTTGTGGGTGCCCTGACGCGCGGCGGCGAGCTGCGCGACGACGACCTGGTGGATCAGCGGGACGTTGGTCTCGACGTCGAAGATCTCGGCGGGGAGCTCGACCGTGCCGGCCTGGGCGCCCGACGCGTCGAGCACGTCGATCGTGGTTGCAGTCGTGGTGGCCATGCTCACTTACCCTTCACGGCGGTGCGGACGAAGACGATGCGACCGCGAGCACCGGGGACCGCGCCCTTGACGAGCAGCAGGTTCTTCTCGGCGTCGACGGCGTGCACCGTGAGGTTGAGGACGGTGACGCGCTCCCCACCCATGCGACCGGCCATGCGCATGCCCTTGAAGACGCGCGACGGGGTCGACGAAGCACCGATCGAACCGGGCTTGCGGTGGTTGCGGTGCGCACCGTGCGAGGCGGAGACACCCTTGAAGTTGTGGCGCTTCATGACACCGGCGAAGCCCTTGCCCTTGCTGGTGCCGACGACGTCGACCTTCTGGCCGGCCTCGAACATGTCGACGGCGAGCTCCTGGCCGAGCGCGTACTCGCCGGCGTCAGCGGTGCGGATCTCGGTGAGGTGGCGGCGCGGCGTGACACCGGCGGCCTCGAAGTGCCCGGCGGAGGGCTTGTTGACCTTGCGGGGGTCGATCGCGCCAGCGGCGATCTGGACGGCCTGGTAGCCGTCCTTCTCGGCGGTGCGGATCTGGGTCACGACGTTCGGGGTGATCTCGACGACGGTGACGGGGATGAGCTTGTTGTTCTCGTCCCACACCTGGGTCATGCCGAGCTTCTTGCCGAGCAGGCCCTTGACGGTCTTGGTTGCGATGGCCATCGTTGTCGCCCCCTTACAGCTTGATCTCGATGTTGACGTCGGCGGGCAGGTCGAGACGCATGAGCGAGTCGACGGCCTTCGGCGTCGGGTCGATGATGTCGATGACCCGCTTGTGCGTGCGCTTCTCGAAGTGCTCGCGCGAGTCCTTGTACTTGTGGGGAGAACGGATCACGACGACCACGTTCTTCTCGGTGGGGAGCGGCACCGGGCCGACCACGGTCGCACCGGCACGGGTCACCGTGTCGACGATCTTCCGGGCCGACGTGTCGATGACCTCGTGGTCGTACGACTTGAGCCGGATGCGGATCTTCTGTCCCGCCATGTCTCTCTCGTTCCTCTCTGCGCCGCGCACCGCGTGGGCCGCCTGACGCCGCCTGCCTCGTCGGGCAGGCTGTTTGCCTAGATCACCGGCACGTCACCGTCGGGATCACTCCCGCCGGCCATGACCGCTGTTCTCCTGTCAACTGCCCTCCCGGGCCGGTCGAGAACCCACTCCGCAGGAGGGGAATTTCGACCGTTCCGGTCGGACCCGTATCGCCTCCGCGGAGCACACGGGTGTCCCGTGCGTTCCAGGTGTGGAGTCGATGTGGTGTTCTTGCTGCCTGCGGCCCAGGCGCAGCCACCCGGAGGGCGGGGCCTGTGCACTGCCTGGGCAGTGACCCGGCGGACACGTGTGTCCGCGGAATTTGGAACCGGACAAGTCTCGCATGTCCTCCGCACTCGTGCAACCCGGGCGTGTCGCGTGCGATCCACGCCGTCGGGGGGCTCGAGGAGCGGCGGACGGGCGGTCCGGGGCGACCTGGTGACGGGCCTCCCGTCGGGAGTCCGGCGACCGCCCGCCGGACGTCAGACGGTCGGACGGAACCAGGGCGGGAACACCGCGACGCGCGGGGCGTGGCCGCCGGCCTCCGCCAGGACCGAGCGGACGTCGTCGCGGACGCGGTCGTTCGGCACGCCGACGACCGCGACAGCCGAGAACGGCACACGCGGACCCGCCAGCAGCTCGACGCGCTGCAACTCGGGGTCCTGGAGCGAAGCGCGTCGGAGCAGGGTGCCCGCGGCCTCCGGGCCGACGGCCGAGCGCGCCGCGGGGTCCTCCGCGTCGAGATCCGTCACGATGACCGACGCCCCGAACGCGACGGTCGGCACGACCAGCATGGCGTAGTCGACCGGACGACTGCGACGTGCCGCGTCGGACCACCGGTCGTCCTCGGCGCCGGTGCGCAGCGACTGCCAGGTCAGGGCCTCCGGGGTGAGCACGAAGGGGACGTGGTCCGCGACGGACCCGCCGTCCGGGGTGGCCGCGGCCGCTCGGGCCGCGCGGACCTCCGCCGCGCTGACGTCGAACTCGGGGACCACCGACGACGCGGCCAGCAGCGCACCCTCGGCGACGATGGCCGCGAGGTTGTCGCGATGGGTCCAGTGGTGCGCGCGCATCGACGCGAACGGGCGGACCTGGGGCTCCGCCGCCACCGGGGCCGCGGTCCGGGTCGCACTCCGGGAGGCCCGGGGCGCGTCCGACGGACCGTCCGACCGGAGCGAGACCGGACGGGCACGCCGCGGGGCGCGGGTCGGTGCGACGACCGGTTCCGCCCGCTGCCGTGGGGTGCAGATGTCACAGAGCTGGACGGGGAAACCGTGGATGCACTCGTCGGTCACGCTGGCCTCTCCGTGCCGACGCCCGAACGGTCGGCACGTGCATCAACGGTACGTCATTCAGTCGCGGTAGAGCAGCGCGCGGACCTCGGACTCCGCAGAGGCCAACCGGGCGGGATCGATCGTCTCGCCGTGGTTGTACGCGTCGATCACGCGCGGGTCGATGTAGCTCTGCCGCGCCACGGTCGGGGTGTTGCCGAGCACGTCGGACGCGGCCTTCACCGCATGCGATATCGCCTTCTTGCGCTTGGCGTCGGACGACTGGGGCCCCGTCTTCGCCAGGTCCACTGCCGCGGCGACCGTACCGTGCAGCGTCCGGAAGTCCTTCGCCGTGAAGTCGTCGCCGGCGCGCTCCTTGACGTACTCGTTGATGAGCTCGGCCGACAGCGGACGCCACTCGGCACCGGGCTCGTCGCGGAACGAGAGCAGTCGCGCGTTCCCGCCCCGACGCTTCATGCCGACGAGCACCCGCGCGAGGTCGTGGTCGTGGATGGTGGACGACCACTCCTGCCCGCTCTTGCCCGGGAACCCGAGCTCGATGTCGTCGCCCGAGATGTGCGCGTGGGAACACAGCAGCGTCGACAGGCCGTGGCTCCCGTGCTCGAGCGCGTACCGCTCCGAGCCGACCCGGAGCGACCCCTGGTCGAGCATCCGGAAGGCCGCGGCCTGCGCACGTCGGAGGTCCGGGTCCGGTCGGCGGAGGTCCATGGTCACCATCCGTCGAGCGGACGGGAGCGACTCGGCGAGGGCGAGCGCCCGGTCGTACTTGATCTTGTCCATCCGCTCGCGCCAACCCGGGTGGTACATGTACTGGCGCCGACCGGCGCCGTCGATGCCCGTCGCGAGGATGTGTCCGTTCTCGTACGGCGAGATCCACACGTCGTTCCACGCGGGCGGGATCACCAGCTCGTCGAACCGGTGGCGGAGGTCGGCGTCGTGGACGGTACCACCGTCGGGATCGCGGTAGGAGAACCCCTTGCCGGATCGGACCCGGTGGAATCCGCGTCCCGTCGTCCTCGAACGGCGCAGACGTGTCATGCGACCAGTCAACACCGGCATCCCCGCCGATGACCCACCGAGGTGCCCACGGTCCTCCCGGCTCGCGGTGGGCTCGCGCACGTCGCGCCCTGCCTCGTCCCGCCCCGTCATGCCCAGGGACGCCACGTCCCGCCCAGGGACCGCCACGTCACGCCCCCGGGGACGCCACGTCCCGCCCGGGGACACCACGTCCCGCCCGGGGACACCACGTCCCGTCCGGGAACGACGAAAGGGGCCGGACCCGAAGGTCCGACCCCTTGTCGCAGCAACCGGAGTTACTTGATGATCTTCTCGACCGTACCGGCGCCGACCGTACGACCACCCTCACGGATGGCGAAGCGGAGGCCCTCCTCCATGGCGATCGGCTGGATCAGCTCGACCGTGATGGAGGTGGTGTCGCCGGGCATGACCATCTCGGTGCCCTCGGGCAGCGTGATGACGCCGGTGACGTCCGTGGTGCGGAAGTAGAACTGCGGGCGGTAGTTCCCGTAGAACGGGTTGTGACGACCACCCTCGTCCTTCGACAGGATGTAGACGTTCGCGGAGAACTCGGTGTGCGGCGTGACCGAACCCGGCTTCACGACGACCTGGCCGCGCTCGACGTCCTCGCGCTTGGTGCCGCGGAGGAGCAGACCCGTGTTGTCACCGGCCTCGGCGGAGTCGAGCAGCTTGCGGAACATCTCGATGCCCGTGACGGTGGTCTTCTGCGTCGCGCGGATGCCGACGATCTCGACCTCCTCGTTCACCTTGAGCGTGCCACGCTCGACACGACCGGTGACGACGGTGCCACGACCGGTGATCGTGAAGACGTCCTCGATCGGCATCAGGAACGGCTGGTCGGTGGCGCGCACCGGGTCCGGCACGTTCTCGTCGACGGCGTCCATGAGGTCGGCGACCGTCGCGGCCCACTTCTCGTCACCCTCGAGCGCCTGGAGCGCCGAGACGCGGACGATCGGGGCGTTGTCGCCGTCGAACTCCTGGCTCGAGAGGAGCTCGCGGACCTCGAGCTCGACGAGCTCCAGGATCTCCTCGTCGTCCACCATGTCGGCCTTGTTGAGGGCCACGACGATGTAGGGGACACCGACCTGACGGGCGAGCAGCACGTGCTCACGCGTCTGCGGCATCGGGCCGTCGGTGGCGGCGACCACGAGGATCGCGCCGTCCATCTGCGCCGCACCCGTGATCATGTTCTTCACGTAGTCCGCGTGGCCCGGGGCGTCGACGTGCGCGTAGTGGCGCTTCTCGGTCTGGTACTCGACGTGCGAGATGTTGATCGTGATACCGCGCTGCTTCTCCTCAGGCGCGTTGTCGATCTGGTCGAACGCCGAGGCCGTGTTCAGCTCCGGGTACTTGTCGTGCAGGACCTTGGTGATCGCCGCGGTGAGCGTCGTCTTGCCGTGGTCGACGTGCCCGATGGTTCCGATGTTGACGTGCGGCTTGGTCCGCTCGAACTTGGCCTTAGCCACTGTGGGTCCTCCTCAGGACTCGGATGCAGGACCCCCGGTTCACGTCCGGCGGCGCTGCGTGTTGGTGTGGAACTACTGTACTTGGTGGCGAGGGGGCCGCTGCCGACCCCCTCGCCTGGGGAGTCACGCCGAGGGCGTCACTCCCCCTTGCTCTTCTGCACGATCTCGTCCGCCACGGCCCGGGGGACCTCGGCGTAGGAGTCGAACACCATCGAGTAGACGGCGCGGCCCGACGTCTTCGACCGGAGGTCGCCGACGTAGCCGAACATCTCGGACAGCGGCACGCTCGCGCGGACCACCTTGACGCCCGAGGCGTCCTCCATCGACGAGATCTGCCCACGACGGGAGTTCAGGTCGCCGATGACGTCGCCCATGTACTCCTCGGGGGTGCGGACCTCGACGGCCATGAGCGGCTCGAGCAGGACGGGGTTCGCCTTGCGCGCAGCCTCCTTGTAGGCCATCGAACCGGCGATCTTGAACGCCATCTCGGACGAGTCGACGTCGTGCGCGGCACCGTCGAGGAGCGTCGCCTTGACGCCGACCGTCGGGAAGCCCGCGAGGATGCCGACCTGCATGGCGTCCTGGATGCCGGCGTCGACCGAGGGGATGTACTCGCGGGGAACGCGGCCACCCGTGACCTTGTTCTCGAACTCGTAGACCTTCTCGGCCGTGACCTCCATCGGCTCGAGCGCGATCTGCACCTTCGCGAACTGGCCGGAACCACCGGTCTGCTTCTTGTGGGTGTAGTCGTACCGCTCGACCGGCTTGCGCAGGGTCTCGCGGTACGCGACCTGCGGCTTGCCGACGTTCGCCTCGACCTTGAACTCGCGCTTCATGCGGTCGACGAGGATGTCGAGGTGGAGCTCGCCCATGCCCTTGATGACCGTCTGACCGGTCTCCGCGTTGAGCTCGACCCGGAACGTCGGGTCCTCCTCCGCCAGCTTCTGAATGGCGGTGGAGAGCTTCTCCTGGTCCTGCTTGGTCTTCGGCTCGATCGCGACCTCGATGACCGGCTCCGGGAACGTCATCGACTCGAGGACGATCTGGTTGTCCGGGTCGCACAGGGTGTCACCGGTCGTCGTGTCCTTGAGGCCGATCACCGCGTAGATGTGGCCCGCGGTCACGCTGTCGACCGGGTTCTCCTTGTTGGAGTGCATCTGGAAGATCTTGCCGATGCGCTCCTTCTTGCCCTTGGTCGAGTTGATGACCTGCGACCCGGACTCGATGGAGCCCGAGTACACGCGGACGTAGGTGAGGCGACCGAAGAACGGGTGCACCGCGACCTTGAACGCGAGGGCGGAGAAGGGCTCGGTCGAGTCGGCGTGACGGGTGAGGATGGTCTCCTCGTTCTTCACGTCGTGGCCCTCGACCGCCGGGACGTCGAGCGGGCTCGGCAGGTAGTCGATGACCGCGTCGAGCATCGGCTGCACACCGCGGTTCTTGAACGCCGAACCACAGAGGACCGGGTAGACCTCGCTGTTGACCGTGAGCTTGCGGATGGCGCCCTTGATCTCGTCGACGGAGAGGTCCTCGCCACCGAAGTACTTCTCGAGCAGGGCGTCGTCGGTCTCGGCGACGCGCTCGATCAGCTTCGCGCGGTACTCGTCGGCCTTGTCCTTGAGGTCGGCCGGGATCTCCTCGATCTCGTAGTGCGCGCCCATCTGGACGTCACCCTTGGCGTCACCGCGCCAGGTGAGCGCCCGCATCTCGACGAGGTCCACGACACCCTCGAACGTGCTCTCGGCACCGATCGGGAGCTGGATCACGAGCGGCTCCGCGCCGAGGCGGTTGATGATCGTGTCCACCGTGAAGTAGAAGTCCGCGCCGAGCTTGTCCATCTTGTTGACGAAGCAGATGCGGGGCACGTCGTACTTGTCGGCCTGACGCCAGACGGTCTCCGACTGGGGCTCGACGCCCTCCTTGCCGTCGAACACGGCGACGGCGCCGTCGAGGACGCGGAGCGAACGCTCCACCTCGACGGTGAAGTCGACGTGACCAGGCGTGTCGATGATGTTGATCTGGTTCTTGTTCCAGAAGCACGTCGTCGCGGCCGACGTGATCGTGATGCCGCGCTCCTGCTCCTGCGCCATCCAGTCCATCGTGGCGGCCCCGTCGTGGACCTCCCCGATCTTGTGGGTGATGCCCGTGTAGAACAGGATGCGCTCGGTGGTGGTGGTCTTGCCGGCATCGATGTGCGCCATGATGCCGATGTTGCGGACCTTGTTCAGGTCGGTGAGCACGTCCTGTGCCACAGGGTTCCTCCGAGTAGTTGTGGGAGTCGACAGCGCCCATGGGGGCGCCGGGATCATGTCGCCGGCACCCCCGATGGGGCCGGGAGTGTTACCAGCGGTAGTGCGCGAAGGCCTTGTTCGACTCGGCCATCTTGTGGGTGTCCTCGCGGCGCTTGACCGCGGCACCCAGACCGTTCGACGCGTCGAGGATCTCGTTCATGAGACGCTCGGTCATCGTCTTCTCGCGACGGGCCTTGGCGTACGAGGTGAGCCAGCGGAGCGCGAGCGTGTTCGCACGGTGCGGCTTGACCTCGACCGGCACCTGGTAGGTCGAACCACCGACGCGGCGGCTGCGGACCTCGAGGGTCGGGCGGACGTTGTCGAGGGCCTTCTTGAGCGTCGCGACGGCGTCCTGCTGGTTCTTGGCGGCGACGCCTTCGAGTGCACCGTAGACGATGCGCTCGGCGAGGCCCTTCTTGCCGTCGAGCAGGATCTTGTTGACGAGCTGGCTGACAACCGGAGCGCCGTAGACCGGATCGGCGACGACGGGGCGCTTGGGGGCGGGTCCCTTACGAGGCATCTATCTCAACCCTTCTTCGCGCCGTAGCGGCTGCGGGCCTGCTTACGGTTCTTGACGGCCTGGGTGTCGAGCGCACCACGGACGATCTTGTAGCGGACACCGGGGAGGTCCTTCACACGACCACCACGGACGAGCACCATCGAGTGCTCCTGGAGGTTGTGGCCCTCACCGGGGATGTACGCGGTGACCTCGGTGCCGTTCGAGAGCTTGACACGAGCGACCTTGCGCAGTGCCGAGTTCGGCTTCTTCGGGGTGGTGGTGTAGACGCGGGTGCACACACCACGCTGCTGGGGGTTCGCCTTGAGGGCGGGCGCCTTGGTCTTGACGACCTTCGGCGCGCGGCCCTTGCGAACCAGCTGCTGAATCGTAGGCAACTGCTGCTCCTGGTTCCTGCTCGATTCCCTGGCCGACGTGATCCGTCGGCTTCCTCGTCCCGCGGCCGGACGGCGCCCGACACGGTGATCCGTGTCGCTTCCCGTACAACCCCGACACCGGGCCGACGATTCCAACGTCGGACCACGGCGGGCGACCGCTCTCGCGGTACCGCCTGGGACGGACATGTCCTGTACCGCTCCGTGAGCGTTCGGACTTCCGGGCACGCCGCTGTCGGCGCACACCGGAACAAGATTACTCGGCGTGACAGAGGCGGTCAATCCCGCTCAGGAGGCCGTGCCCGCGTCGGTGCCGTTCGTCACCGTCGGTCGGCACACCGCTCCCGCGTCCGTGACGCCCGTGACGACACCGTCCGCGGGGAACGCGAACCGGACCCGCACTCGCGTTGCCCGGTCCGGCCGGACTCGCGAACGTCGCCGAGAACGAGCGCTCCCGGGCGAGGCCGACCGGAGCGGCCGTCATGGCACCGGGGATCGGGACGGGCGGGACGGTGTGGGCGGCGGCGGCCTCCTCGGTCGTCACGACCGCCCGGTACCGAAGCCGGGCCCGCCCTCCTGGCGGCGGCGGTCCTCGTGGCGGGCCAGGAGCACCGCCGCGATCACGACCACGAGCGCGATGACGACCGTGCCCACGACGAAGGGGCCGAGCGCGTAGCCGGCGGGGAACACCACGAGCTGCGCGGCGTCACCGTGGACCAACGCGTAGCCGACCGACCCGACGCCGAGCATGACGAGGTACGCCGTGGCCGCACACACCAGCCCGGACATCGCCGGACTGCCGCTCCGCGCGCCCACCGCCGTGCCTGCGAACACCACGATCGCGACGCCCGTCACCATCGCCGGGCCGAGGTACGGGGTGGCGTCGGGTTGGCGGATGACCTCGAGGCCGGAGAACAGGCTCTCGAACCCCGTGACCGCGATGACGAGCGCGAAGAACAGCACCGTCGTCATCGTCGCGAGGAGCCACCGGGACATGGGACGAGCGTAGTGCCGGGGGCGAGGGGAGGTCAGGCCGCCGCTCGATTCACCCAGCCGCCTGTGTCGAGGTGGCATCGGTCGACGACGAGGACGCGGACGACGCCTTGAGGACGTAGATCTCGCCACCGAGCGACCAGTTCTGCCCGCCGGACCCGCCGCTCGAGGTGTCCGAGAGGGACTGTGAGACGGTGTCGACGAGGAACAGCCGGGACCCGTTCTGCAGGGCCTTGGTGAAGGCGAGCGCCTGCTGGTACGAACCCGTCACCGCGACCGTCACGGGGACGACCGTGAAGTCCGCACTCGTGATCGACGAGTCGGTCGTGGGGCCGCCAGGGGCGGGCGTCGCCGCTGGTGCGGCCGCGGGGGCCGCCGTCGCCGTCGCGCTCGGTGACGGGGTGGCCGACGCGCTGGCCGTCGGCGAACCGGTGCTCGTGCCCGTCGTGGTGGCACCGGCCCCGGCGGCGGCCGGCGGCGCGTACGCGACGGGGGTGTCGAACTGCACCGAGGAGATCCCGACGCCGCTCGTGGTCGCGGCGGTGTTGATCTCACGCGTGAAGCCCGTGGTGTCGGCCTTCGCAGGGACCGATTCCTGGAGGTCGGCGAACGTCGTCTTCATCGTGCCGAGCTTCTGGTACTGCTCCTCGAGGCGCGTCAGCTCCGCACGGTTCGAGGCGTTCGTCTCGTCGATGCTCTCGCGCTGGAGGTCGTTCGCGGACGCGGTCGCGAGCTGCGGCTGCACCCCGAGGAACCAGCCACCGGCGATGATCACGAGCGCGGCGACGCCCGCGAGGACGAGTGAGAGCTTGTGCTTGTTCATCGGTTGCTCCCCGTGTACTTGCCGTCGTAGGCCTTCTCGTCCAGGTCGACCGAGATGGACGCCGTGTACGCGTCGCCGTCGGACGCGTGGTCGATCGACCCGATCGAGGAGTCGACGTAGCCCTTGAGCTTCGAGAGCCGGTCGGTCCAGTCCGGGACCGACGGCACGGAGGTGCTCGACACCGAGACCTGGATGGCTGCGACCCGCGACCCGTCGAGTGGCGAGGTGCTCTGCGCGAACGGCGCCGTCGCGTTCGCCGACGTGATCGTCATGCTCGTGATCGTGACGCCGCTCGGGAGGTACGACGCGAGGTTCCCGAGCATCGAGGACCAGTCGATCTCGGTCGATCCGCCGACGGTCTGACCCGCTTCGAGCAGTGCGATCTGCCCCTCGAGCGTGCGGACCTCGGCGTACTTCTGCTGCTCGAGGAGGAGTGAGGTCGTCTCGTTCTGAGCGGTCGCGAGATCGGTTCGCGACCGGATGGCATCGACCGTCGCTCCGCCCGCGACGAGGAGCACCACGACGGCGAGCACGACGACACCGAGCCACGCGCGTCGCGCGACCGCGCGCTCGCGTCGGTCGAGGTGCACCTCGGTGGGCAGGAGGTCGACACGGGGCTCACGGCCGACGAGGGAGGACGCGACCGCCGCCCGCGTCGCCGGCGCCGCCGAGCCTCCCGTCGTCGCGGTACCGCCCTTGACCCGGGACTGCTTGCCGGTGCGCGGCGCCTTGGCGCCGCCGATCACCGAGGTGCGCTGCTTCTGCTCCTTGCGGATGTCCGCCTCGACCTTGCTCATGCTGCCCTGCTTCCGACGGCGAGCCCGAAGGCCACCGTGATCGCGTCGCCGCGCTCTGCGACGTCCTGCTCCGAGATCGATCCGGCGAGCGCCACTCCGCCGAACGCCTGCCCGTACGACACGGGGATCCGGGTGTAGTCGGCGAGTGCCTCCCGGAAGCCGCGCATCCGCGCGCCTCCGCCTGCGATGAGGATGTGGCCGACGGGTTGGTCCGGGTGGGTGTTGACGAAGTAGTTGATCGTGTTACGGAGGCTCGCGAGGACCTCGGTGATCGTCTCGTGCGTGACCGCGATCGCGCGACGGTCGTCCGCGGTCTGGGCGACGGCCGCGATCCCGAGGTGGCGCTTGACCGCCTCGGCGTCGTCCGCCGCGATGTCGAGCTGTCCGCTGAGGGCGCGTGTGACGTCGGCACCGCCTGCTGGGATGATGCGCACGAACTGCGGGACGCCGTCCGTCGCGATGACGACGCTCGTCGTGTCGGCCCCGATCTCGATGAGCGCCACCGTCCCGACCAGACCCGGTCGTGAGACGAGGGCGCGGGTCAAGGCGAACGGGATCAGGTCGACGCCCGCCGGGTTCAGGCCCGCGAGTTGCACCGCTTTGACGTTCGCCAGCACGGCGTCCTTGATCGCGGCGATGAGCAGACCCCGGACGACCGGTCCGTTCTCCCCCATCCCCTCGGAGGTCGGGTAGAAGTCGAGGATCGCGTCGATGACCGGCACGGGGAGCATGTCCTGGACCTGGAACGGCAACGACTCGCGGATCTGCTCGATGGGCGCGAGCGGCACGGTCAGGTCACGCGACAGCACACGCTGGTTCCCCATGCCGAGCACGACGTCCCGGGAGCGGAACTTGCCGAGGGACCACAACTGCTTCAACGCGCCGGCCACCGTGTTCGCCTCGAGGACCTCACCCCGGCTCACCGATCCTTCCGGCGTGGGGACCTCGGCGAACCGGACGACGGTCGGACGGCCGCGGTCGGCCGAGGCGACCTCGACCGCGCGGATCGAGGCGGCCGCGATGTCCAGGCCGACGATGCTCTTCGCCATGGGTGTGTTCTCCGTAGGGGGCGGCGCTCAGGCCAGACCGATGAGGTGCAGGTAGGCGTGCGACGCGGGCGCGCCGACGAGGACGCCGATCCAGGCTCCGGTGAGCATGGACGGGCCGAAGGGGATCCCTCCGCGCCACTTCGCTCGGCGCGCGGCGACGAGGACGAGCGCGAAGATACCCCCGACGAGGAAGGCGCCGAAAGCACCCACTGCGAGGGGTCCCCATCCGAGGTACGCGAGCGCGAGGCCCAGGATCCCGGCGAGTTTGACGTCGCCGAGCCCCATGCCGCCGGGCACCGCGATGGCGAGCACGAGGTACAGGACCCCGAGCGCAGCGGCACCGATGACGCCCCGCACGAACGCTGCCCAGTCGCCCGACAGTGCCGATGCACCGGCCAGGAGCACCGCGAGCACGACGGACGACGGGTAGGTGATGGCGTTCGGCAACGTGTGCGTGTCGACGTCGATCAGAGCCAGGGCCACGCTGATCGCCATGAGGTAGAGGAACGCCAGCAGCAGGACGACGTGCGCGGCGAGCACCCGGTCCCCCGCGGTGGTCGCCGGCCAGAACCGGAGCGCCACCACGACGAACAGGAGGCCCGTGGCGAGCTCGACGAGTGGGTACCGCGACGAGATGGGCGCGCCGCAGTCGCGACACCTGCCGCGCAACACGAGCCACGAGAGCACCGGGACGTTGTCGTACCCGCGGATCGGATGGTTGCACCGCGGGCACGCGCTCGGCGGCGACACGATCGACACGTGCGCCGGCACCCGGTACACGACGACGTTGAGGAACGAGCCGATGAGCAGCCCGAACACCCCGCCGAGGGTCGCGACGAGCGGGCCGAGGTCGAGCGCGGTCGTCATCGGCACTTCCCCCCGGTCGTCGCGCACGAGCCGTCCGGGTTGTAGGCCGGCTGGACCTCGACCTGCGTCGTGACGCCGTAGGACGTCGACACGGGCTGCAGGAACTTCGGCGGCGCGGTCGTGAGCAGCCGGTTGTCGTAGATGTAGTTCTTCGTGAAGCCGGTGCTCACCTTGCCGTTGCCGCTGTTCGAGGTCGCGACCGTGCCGCGGTACTTCTGGGCGATCGAGCCCTTCACCGTCAGGGTGCCGAGCGCGCTCCCCTGGTCGTAGTTCTGCACGTAGAACGTGCCGTTGTTGCTGGCGATGGCCGCGTCGATCGTCAGGTTGGCGCCAGCGGATCGGACGAGCTGGACGTTGCGGCACGTGACGTAGTTGCCGTAGCCCTGGTAGTAGACCGACTGGTAGTTCCAGCACGTCATCGGGTTGTAGACCTCGACCGCGTTCTGCCCGACCAGGCCGAGGATGTCGTCGTTCGGGTCGGTGTAGGTGATGTCACCGGTCACCCAGACCGTGCCCGCCGATGCGATCGTCATGTGCCCCGAGAACCTGCCGCTGACGAAGACGTCGCCGGCGGTGCAGCTGTAGACGGACGACGCCGTCCCGGGTGTCGAGTCGGTGCCGATCCACTCGTTCGACGTCGGGTAGCCGACCCCGTTACTGAACGTCTGGTTGTCGCTGTAGCTGACCGAGTTGCCACTGACGGTCACCTTGGTCGTGCAGTACGTGTTGGTGTAGCGCTGCGGGTACGACGAGCCCCAGTAGTTCGGGTCGGACTTCGTGGTGGGCACGCCCTGCACGTACATGAGGTTCGTCGGGAGCGTCGGGATCGTCGCACCGCTCGCGCTCTGGAGCGCGGCGCTGCTGCCACACAGTGCATCCGCTGCTGCCGCGTCCGAGGAGTGGCTCGTCGCGGTCACCTGCGTGAACCGCGTCCACGGGGACCAGATCGTCATGGTGCCGCCGCTGTTGAACTGCACCTTCGTCGGTCCGGTGTACAGGCACCCGGGGCGCGGGACGGTCGTCGGCAGGTCCGTGCGGGCCTCCTGGGCCATGTTCGTGTTGAGCGACGGCAGGCCGAGGTAGGCGGCGGCGCTCGGCTGGCCGCCGTTGTACTTGGGCGTCGTCGTGCAACCGCTCGGCGCGAGGACCTTGCCGCTGTGGTCCTCGACGGAGGAGTTGAACGTCGACCCGCAGGCGGTGAAGTCGTCGTCGGAGCGGATGGCACCGTTGAGCACGTCGCCACTGGCGAACTGCACGGGGTCGCAGGTCCTGCTCCTCGCCTGCCACTGGTAGTCGTTCGTGCAGTTGTCGCCCGTGATGTCGTTGTCCGCCGACTCGTACTGGGTGAAGTACAGGTAGTTGATGAAGCCGTCGCCGCGGAGGTCGGCCACGAGCGACCGGGTCTTCGTCCCGCTCTTGCCCGTCACCCGGACGCGGAGGAAGCCCTGTGACGCGTACTTCGAGTTGTCGACCTCGTACCGGAAGAACTCGTCGGTCGTTCCGACCACCGGAGCCCACGTCGAACCGCTGCTCGTGAACGCGACGTTGCCGTTGTCGCCCTGGAACACCGAGCCGCTGTCCTTGCTGAACTGCGCGTCCTTGTTGCCGTACGTCGCGTAGCCGTTGTCGTTCGAGATCTTCGCCTGGTAGTCGGCGAGCCCCGCGTACGCTGCCGCCGCCGCGTTCTGGTAGTTGCGGTCGTTCCCGGACTTGAGCGACCCAGCTGTCGAGAGCGCGACCATCGCGGCGACGATCATCGTGACGATCATGCCGAAGATGATGACGTTTGCGAGGACGAACCCCTGCTCGTCACCGCGGTCGACGCTCCGCATCACGCGGACGATGCGGTTCATCATGGCGCCGGACTCGCAGTGCTCGTGCTGTACCCGACGTTGAACAGGTACAGGGTGTTCTGGATGTGGGTGTTCGAGGCGGTGCCGGCCTTGGTGGAGCCGAGCTCGAGGTTCACCTGGATCGCACGGACCGCGCTGGGGTTCGCCATCGGACTCGCGATCTTCGCACCGCTCGCGTCGAGGTACGTGAAGAGGTCCGTGCCGTCGCTCGTCGGCGACGCGACGGGACCCCCCAGCGTCACCGTCCGTGCGGCCGCGCCGGTGGTCGTGAAGCTGTAGTAGCCCTTGGTATCGGCCGAGCCGTCCCACTGCTTCTCGACCAGGTTGCCCGTCGCGGTGTCGATCTTGAACTCGACGTACTCCGGCTGGTCCACCGTGCCGTTCGTCAGGTTGACGTACGAGTAGAAGGCGAGGTCTGTTGCCGTTGCGGTGGTGATCGCGTTCGCGTACGTGCCGTCCGGCTTCGGCAGGACCGTCGCGGCGTGGATGTACTGGGTCAGCGCGTTCATGACGTTGGACGCCTGCCGCGTGTTCGTCTCGGCCGTGCTGCCCGTCTTGCTCGCGTGCAGCGATGCGGCGAAGAAGCCGCCGACCGCGGTGAGGACGATCATCGAGACGGACATGGCGACGATGAGCTCGATCAGGGTGATGCCGCGCTGACCGCGGTGGAGCTGCCGGATGTCGCCGATCACTTCGTCTGTCCTCGCGGGTCGACGAGCACGGTGTTGCCGGTGACCGAACCGGGCGTGACGTTCTTGATGTTCGCGCCAGCGACGGTGCCGGTCACAGCACCGGACGCTCCCGATGTCGTGGAGATCGACCAGGTCCCGAAGGGCAACGCGAGCGTTGCGGTCGAACTCGTGGTCTTCGGGAAGTTCAGCGTCATGCCGGCCGAGCACCCGGGATCGTCGGCGGTGGTTCTCGACGCCGTCGTCGCCCTGAGGTACGAGCCGCTCGCGACCGACACCTGGATGACGCCGAGTGCCACGTTCTGCGGAGGCGACACAGTCTGCCCTGGGCTGACGCTGACGACCGGCACCGGCACACTGGTCCCGACGGCGCCTGCCGAGGTCGGGGTCGTCCACTTCGTCGGGTTGGTGTCGATGCAGCTGCTCGCACCCGAGCTGCTGTTGAACGTCCCCCCGTACATCTGGTAGCCGTCGGAGAACGGGAAGACGTTCATCGACACCTTCGTCGAGGACGTCACGGTCGCGCTGGTCGACCACGGGGTCATCGTGTCGAGGCCGCCGGAGTTGCTCGACAGGGTCGTCGTCATGTTCGTCGCCATGGTCGCGCTGTAGGTCTGCGCGTAGTTGACGGGGATCGTCGCGGCTTGGTCGTACGAGATCGGTTGATACGCACTCGCGCCTGCGATGACGGGGATGGTCCAGGTGGACGTCGCAGCCTGGTTGGAATCGATCCCCCCGGTCGTGCTCGCGGTCAGCGTGTACGTGCCCGGCTGCACGTCCGTTGCGTACCAGCAGCCCGCCGCGTCGGTCGTGGTGGGGGCGGTGGTGATCGCCGCGCCGGTTCCCCCGCTCACGGGCGCCGCCGACACGCTGACGCCCGCGTTCGCCGCGCCAGCAGCGTCCCTGACGGAGACGATGATCGTTCCATCACCGGGATCGGTGACAGCGTCGGACGGCGCGATGGCCGAGGTCACGGTCGTCGACAGCTTGCCGGGCCCGTGCGGGTTGTTCCAGCTGACCGTCTCGGCGACGCTCTTGTACGCCAACGTGCCGTTGCTCGATCCGCAGGCTCCGGCGGCACCGTCACTCTGGACCCAGTTGGCGGTGCGCGTGACGGTGTACGTGACACCGCCGATGCTCTTGGTGGTGGAGGCGCTCAGGACGCTGAAGATGCCGTTCGTCGTCGCCGCGGCGGTCTGTCGCATCGTGTCGATGTCCTGCGACGCGAGCGACACAGCCATGTCCCGACCGCGGCTCGCCTGCGTGGTCTGCAGGGAGCTCGTGATGCCGTAGGCGAGGCCCACGCTGATGATCGCGAAGACCATCATCGCGACCATGACCTCGATGACGGTGAAGCCCTCCTCGCGGCCGGTCAGCGCGCGGTCGAGGGCGCGGCGCATGTGTCGCAGCATTGCCTCGTCCTTCCGGGAAGAGCTGATGCGGTGGGGCGGGAGAGCAAGTCGAGCCCGTGCGGACGAGCAGTCCGCACGGGCTCGATCGGCACTGCTTACGGGCAGGCGGTGATGGCGCCGCTGGCCTTGGTCACACCCTTCGAGTCAGTTGCGTAGAAGTAGGTGCTGTTGACGCTCTGGCCGATGATGCAGAACGAGCTACCGCTCGACGACACGAGCTTCAACGAGGTGGTGTTCGAGGACCCGGTGACACCCGCGCTCGACCAGCTCTGCGTGGTGGTGGCGGTGCTTCCGCTGGGAGCAGCGGGAGGGGTGCTCGACACGGCACCACTCGTCACGAGCGTGGCCGGAGCAGGGGCGACGCCCATGTCGGTCTGAATGCTCACGACCGCCGTCTTCGCGTTCGACACGTCGGACTGCGTGGCACTGTCCTGCGCGTTCTTCTGCACGCCGAGGTACACCGGAATCGCGATCGCGGCGAGGATGCCGATGATGATCACGACGACGAGGAGCTCGATCAGGGTGAAGCCCTTCTCGTTCTCCTCGAGCAGGTTCTGCCGGCGAGCGTTGAGCTTGCCCATGAGGCGGAAGTACATGAGATTTCCATTCTTTCGGGAATGTGAGGGGAGAATTGGATCCGGCGTGTGCTCGCCGCCGGAGACCAGCGTATTCAGGGCACTCGCTCGGGAGAATCCCGAGAACGGGGGTGATCGGGCAAGCGAAATGCCCCCAGAAACGGGGGCAGTTCGCGGGCGAACCACCCCCGCACGGGGGCATTCCGGTCAGATTCAGTGGATGAGCGTGGTGATCTGGAAGATCGGCAGGTACAGCGCGACGATCATCCCGCCGACCACGACGCCGAGGAACGCGATGAGCAGCGGCTCGATCAAGGAGGTCAGGGCTTCGGTGGTCGACTCGACCTCGGCGTCGTAGAACACCGCGATCTTCTCGAGCATGACCTCCATGGAACCGGCGTCCTCGCCGACCGCGACCATTTGACTCACCATTTGCGGAAAGACACTCTCCCGCGCCAGTGGAGCGGCGATCGATTCACCTTTCCGAACGGATTCGGCGACGCGGTCCAGGGCCCTCTCCACCACGAAGTTGTTCGACACTTCGCCGACGATCTTCAACGCTTGCAGGATGGGCACGCCGGCGCCGATCATGTTCGCGAAATTGCGGGCGAACCGGGCGATCACGATCTTGGTGCTCAATTGCCCGAACACCGGCAACTTGAGCCGGATCGGGTCGAGGAACCCACGCACCCGGTCGGTGTTCTTGTTGGCGCGGTACCAGAGCCATCCGACGATGATCAGCACCGCCAGGACCGGACCGAGCCAGACCATGGCATGCGATGCGTACACGAGCATCATCGTCGGCAACGGGAGCTTGCCGCCGAGACTCGCGAACATGTTCTGGAAGATCGGCACGATGAAGATGAGCATGATCACGACGCTGGCCAGCGACATGATCAGCACGACGGTCGGGTAGGTCATCGCGGACTTGATCGTCGAGCGGAGCTTGTGCTCCTTCTCGAAGTTCATCGCGATCGAGTCCATCGCCTGGTCGAGGAACCCGCCGGTCTCACCCGCGCGGATCATGTTGATCATGATCGGCGGGAACTCGACGGGGTACTTCGACACGGCGTCCGAGAACGAGACGCCCTGCTCGACCTCGTCGCGGACCTTGCCGAGGATCTCCTTGAGCTTCTTCGACTCGGTCTGGTCGGCCAGGATCGTCAGTGCGCGGAGCAGCGACAGGCCGGATGAGAGCATGGTGGATGCTTGACGCGCCATGATGGCGAGGTCCTTGAGCCCGACGCCCTTCTGGAACCCCGGGATCTTGATCTCGGCCTGGAGGCCCGTGCCCGGCTTGGCCTCGTCGAGCGCGATCGGCGAGATGCCCATGGTGCGGAGCCTCGCGACGGCGGCACCCTCACTCGCGGCGTCGAGCTTGCCCTTGACGAGCTTGCCTGCGGTGTCACGCCCGCGGTAGTCGAACGCCAGGGTCATCAGTAGCCTCCCGAGTACTTGTCGCCGAAGTCGATCTCGCTCGCGGCGATGGCGGCGGCGGACGAGTCGGACGGCGACTCGACGCGCTGGACGAGGCGACCGAAGCCCTCTTCGTCGTGCACCTTCTCGAGCGCGGCCCGGCGCGTGATGGTGCCCACGTTGACGAGTTCGGCGAGGTCCTGGTCCATCGTGTGCATGCCGGCGTCACCGCCGGCCTGCATGGCCGAGACGATCTGGTACGTCTTGCCCTCACGCACGAGGTTCGCGATGGCGGGCGTGGTCACCATGACCTCGGTCGCCACGACGCGGCCCGAGCCGTTCGCCTTGGGCACGAGGGTCTGGCAGACGACACCCTGCAGGGTCGCGGCGAGCTGGGTCCGGATCTGCCCCTGCTGGTGCGGCGGGAAGACGTCGATGACACGGTCGATGGTGCCGGGCGCACTCTGCGTGTGCAGGGTTGCGAACACCAGGTGGCCGGTCTCGGCTGCGGTGAGCGCGACCGAGATGGTCTCGAGGTCGCGGAGCTCGCCGATGAGGATGACGTCCGGGTCCTGGCGGAGCACGTGCTTGAGCGCCTGCGCGAACGAGCGGGTGTCGGCCCCGACCTCGCGCTGGTTGATGATCGCCTTCTTGTGCTCGTGCATGAACTCGATCGGGTCCTCGACCGTCACGATGTGGTCGGCGCGGGTCTCGTTGACGAGGTCGATGAGCGCGGCGAGGGTCGTCGACTTGCCGGACCCCGTGGGGCCGGTGACGAGCACGAGCCCACGGGGCAACTTGGCGAACTCGCCGATGTGCTCCGGGATGCCCAGCTGCTTGAGGCTCTTGATCCTGGTGGGGATGATGCGGAAGGCCGCGCCCCAGTTCCCGCGCTGCTGGTAGAAGTTCACGCGGAACCGCGACTCGGTCGACAGCGAGTACGCGAAGTCGAGTTCCTGCTCCGACTCGAACTGCCGTAGCTGCTCCGGGCTGAGCAGTGTCGTGAGCGCGTTGATGACCTTGTCGCGCGACCACGGGCCTCCCGGCACGGCGGGACGGAGCGAACCGTCGACGCGCACGGTCGGTGCCGCGTCCGCGGTGACGTGGAGGTCCGACGCGCCCTGGTACACGACCTGCGACAGGGCGACGACGAGGTCCGGGTCGGCGACCTCACGCGCGTGTCGCGTGTACTCGATGACGACCGCGTCGTCGTCGGTGGGGACCGCCGCGGCGACGTGCGCGGCGGGCGCCGGCACGAACGCAGGGGTCGGGAGGACCGTGGTCGGCGGGGCGGGTTGTACCGGCACCTGGGCGGTCGCGACCTCGGACGGAGCGGCGTACGCGACGGAGGAGGCGACGGGGTACTGCGGTGCCGGCGGTGTCGCCGGGACGCTGCCGTCGGGCGAGGCGTACACCGGCTCCGAGTACGGGGACGACACCGAAGCCGTGTTCGCCGCGGCCCACGCAGCATCGTCCGACAGGTCGAATACACGCCCGGTGCCCGCGACGACCGGCTGCTGGCCGGTCTCCGCGAGCCGCGCCGCGCGCCGTCCACCGACGACGTTGCCCGCGGAGCCGGGGTGCCATCCGGCGACGGGCTCGTCCGAGCCGGCACCGAGGTCGTAGACCGAATCACTCATGCGATGACCTGTTCGTTCGTTCTCTGGGCTACGCGACGACGCGCAGGATCTCCTCGACGCTGGTGAGGCCGAGCTTGACCTTCTCCCAGCCGTCCTGGCGGAGCGTGAGCATGCCCTGGGCCTGGGCGACCCGGCTGATCTCGACGCTCGAGCTGCGGGAGACGGCGAGGCGCTCGATCTCCTCGGAGACCGTCATGACCTCGTGCAGGGCGATGCGGCCGCGGTACCCGGTGTTCGAGCACACGGCGCAGCCGACCGGTGCGTACACGGTCGGCAGGGGCTGCGCCACGTCGTCGATGAAGCGGAGGTCCTGGAGTCGCTCCATGGTGTGGTTCGCCGGTGCCTTGCAGCGGTCGCAGAGCTTGCGGGCGAGGCGCTGCGCGACGACGCAGTCGAGGGCAGAGCCGACGAGGAACGGCTCGATGCCCATCTCGGTGAGGCGGGTGACCGCGCTCGGGGCGTCGTTCGTGTGGAGGGTCGAGAGCACGAGGTGACCGGTGAGCGACGCCTCGATGGCGATCTGGGCCGTCTCGTGGTCGCGGATCTCACCGAGCAGGACCACGTCGGGGTCGGACCGGAGGATGCTCCGCAGCGCCGAGGCGAAGGTCAGGCCCGCCTTCGGGTTGACCTGCACCTGGTTGACGCCCGGCATCCGGTACTCCACCGGGTCCTCGACGGTGATGACGTTGATCTCGGGCTTCGCGACGGCGTTCAACGTCGTGTACAGCGTGGTCGACTTGCCGGAACCCGTCGGGCCCGTGACGAGGATCATGCCGTACGGCTTGGAGTAGGAGCGCTTGTACGCCTCGGCGTTGCGCTCGAGCAGGTTGAGGTCGCGCAGGGACATCGACGTGTTCGAGTTGTCGAGGATCCGCATGACGACCTTCTCGCCCCACACGGTGGGGAGCGTCGCGACGCGGAGGTCGATCTGCCGGCCGCCGTGCCGCACGGACATGCGGCCGTCCTGCGGCTTCCGTCGCTCGGCGATGTCGATGTCGCTCATGATCTTGAGCCGGCTGATGACACCGTTCTGGATGTTCTTCGGCGCCGGCGTCATCTCGTGCAGCACGCCGTCGATGCGGTAGCGGACCCGGACGTCGTGCTCGCCGGGCTCGATGTGGATGTCGGACGCGTGGTCCTGGATCGCCTGCGACACGAGCAGGTTCACGAACCGGACGATCGGGACGTCGTCGAGGCCACCGTCGCCGATGTCGACCTGCTCGTCGTGGTGCACACCAGCTTCCTCCTCGAGCGAGGAGGTCAGGTCGTTGAGTTCGTCGTCCGCACGGAGGTACCGGTCGAGTGCGGCGACCATGTCGCGCTCGTCCACCTGCAGCGGCTTGATGACCCGACCGGACGCGGCACGGGCGTCGTCGAGGGCGAGCACGTTCGCGGGGTTCACCATCGCGAGGACGAGGGCCTCGCCCTCGAACCCGACGCCGAGGATCCCGTGCCGACGACACAGGGCGGCCGGGAGCATGGACACCGCGGTGCCGTCGACGGGGTAGTCGGTGAGCGGCACGGACTTCGAGTTGTTCGACGCCGCACGCGCCGTGACGAACTGGGCCTCGCTCACGACGCCCTGGTCGACGAGGGACCGGATCGCCCGCTCGTCCACCTGCTCGTCGCCGGTGAGGGTGTCGAGGTGCTCGATCGGCAGCGCGCCGTTGAGGATGAGGATCTCCGAGAGGGTCGCCATGGCGCTCCTCACCTCCTTGTTCTCGCACGATCAGGGGACGCGGCACGGCAGGGATGACCGAGACCTCGTCGATGCGGCCGGAACGCGATGCGGATCGGACCCGGGACGCCGCGTTCTCGGACGTTGACCCACGCTAATTCGTGCGCATGATCCGGGCGCAGTCCCAGAAAGAGGGGGGACCGCGCTGGATCAGAACAGCGCTGCGTGGCTGACGGTCGTGCGCGCCCGTACGAACCCCATCCGCTCGTAGAGGCCGAGCGCCCCGGAGGGGTTCTCCGCGTCGACGTCGAGCACGACGTGGTCGAGGCCGGCCCGCTGGGCTGCCCGCATGGTCGCGCCGAGCACGAGCGGGGCGAGTCCCCGCCCTCGGTGGTCGCGCACGACCCCCACGTAGTCGACGTAGGCGTGCGATCCACCCCGGGCCGCGAAGGCGTCGGGATCGACCTCGGTGACCGAGAACGCGACCACGACTCCCGACCCGTCGACGACGACGTACGAGAGGTCGAAGCGGAAGGTGTCCTCGTGGAACCGGCGCGCCCAGTCCTCGGCCGGGGTCGACTGCGATCCCCAGTGGTCGCGGAAGGCGTCGTTCCGGGCGATGCGGATCGCCTCGACGTCGGACTCGACGGACGGCCGGAGCACGAACCCGTCCGGGACGACGCGCTCGGGGATCGGATCGGCGAGGTCACGTTCGAGCTCGAGCCAGTACCGGAGCGGCACGAGACCGGCGCGTGCGGCGAGGCGCAGCGGTCCCGAGCCCTCGGCCGCGGCGAGTTCGAGCATGCCCGGCACCGTGAGCTCCGAGGCCGCGAGGAGCTGCCGACCGCGACCGAGTTGCCAGGCGAGGACGCGTCGGCCGATCCCCTGCCCGCGGACGTCGGGGTGCACGGCGCCGAGGAGCAGGACGCGGAGCATGGTCTCGCGTCCGGGGACCGCGAGGTCGAGCGCTGCAGCCATGACATGCCCACCAGCATCGACGCCGACGAGGCCGTCCCGCTGCGGATCGACGCCACTTGTGGAGAACCAGTGGGCGATCTCGCCTCGGGAGGGCCGCCACGTCGGGGCGTCGACCGCGGCAGCGGCGACGATGAGCTGGTGCACGGCCTCGAGGTCACGCTGCTCGAGCGGCCGGAACGACAGTCCGGCGATCGACGTGGGCAGCGACAGGGCCGCCGGAGCGGTCACCCGCTCGGCGAGGGACGTGGTGCTCGTGCTCATGCCGCCAGTCTCCCAGGAACCGTCCGTCCGGCGCGGCGGGGATCTCGACGGGCGCAGCGCCGGTGTCGCAAGATGGACCATGGACATCACGAGCGTGACCGTCGGGCTCCCCGTCACCGACATCGAGGCGTCGTGCCTCTGGTACGGCGCGGTGTTCGAGCGCGCCGAGCCCGACCTCGAGCCCGCCGACGGCGTCGCCGAGTACGAGGTCAGCGGCATCTGGATCCAGCTGTACGAGGACGAGCACGCCGAGGAGCAGTGCGTGGCCGTCCGGTTCGGCGTCGATGACGTCGCCGCCCAGCACGCGCGGATCGGCGCCCTCGGCATCGACGTCGGCCCGATCGCCCGGGTCCCCGGCGCCGTCGAGTACTTCGACTTCCGCGATCCCGACGGCAACGTGTTGAGCCTCTACTCGCTCATCGACGAGACGGGTCGTGACGAGTCCGGGCGCGACAGCGACGCCGGTCGCGCGCCCGGCAAGGGCTGACGACGGTCGGGAGGAACGGGGCGGCCCCGCGCCGCGCCTCCCGACCGCGGCCGGCCACAGAGCACCGGCGAGATCGCAGTGGTTGTCGCTCCGACCCCGGTCGGAACGGCGACGACTGCGATCTCCCGAAGGGACCGGAGGAACGGGGGGGGGCAACGCGGAAGGGCCCCGCACCGATGATCGGTGCGGGGCCCTTCGTGGTCACCTGACTCAGTTGTAGGTACCCGGCGTGAAGTCGTCCGACGAGAAGCTGTCGAAGTCGACGAAGCTCAGGTCGGCGTCCGAGAACGAGGAGTCGTCGGCGAAGATGCGGTTGGGGTACCGCTCCGCCTTGGCTTCCTCGGTGGCCTGGACGTCCACGTTCCGGTACCGGCTGAGGCCCGTCCCCGCGGGGATGAGCTTGCCGATGATGACGTTCTCCTTGAGACCGACGAGCTGGTCCTGCTTGCCCTCCATGGCCGCCTGCGTCAGGACGCGGGTGGTCTCCTGGAAGGACGCGGCGGACAGCCACGACTCGGTCGCGAGGGACGCCTTGGTGATGCCCATGACCTCCTGGCGGGCGGAAGCGGTCTTCTTGCCCTCCTGGAGCGCCGCACGGTTGATCTCGTTGTACCGCGAACGGTCGACGAGCTCACCCGGGAGCAGCTCGGTGTCGGCGTGGTCGACGACCGTCACCTTGCGGAGCATCTGGCGGACGATGACCTCGATGTGCTTGTCGTGGATCGGCACACCCTGCGAGCGGTACACGTCCTGCACGCCGCCCACCAGGTGCTTCTGCACCTCGCGGACACCCTTGACCCGGAGGACCTCCTTCGGGTCGACCGTGCCGGCGATGAACTGCTCGCCGAGCTCGACGTGCTGGCCGTCCTCGACGAGGAGGGTCGCACGCTTGAGCACCGGGTAGACGAACGGCTCGTCACCGTTGTCCGGCGTCAGGATGACCCGACGCTGCTTGTCCGTGTCCTCGATCGTCACGCGACCGGCGGCCTCCGCGATGGGCGACGCACCCTTCGGGGTGCGGGCCTCGAAGAGCTCCGTCACGCGGGGCAGACCCTGCGTGATGTCGTCCGCCGACGCCGAACCACCCGTGTGGAACGTGCGCATCGTGAGCTGCGTGCCGGGCTCGCCGATCGACTGGGCCGCGATGATGCCGACGGCCTCGCCGATGTCCACCAGGTTGCCCGTGGCGAGCGAGCGGCCGTAGCACTTCGCGCAGACGCCGACCGCCGACTCGCACGTCAGGACCGAGCGCACCTTGATGCTCTCGACACCCGCCGCGACGAGCTTGTCGATGAGGACGTCACCGACGTCCTCACCGGCCTCGGCGAGGACCGTGCCCTGCTCGTCCGTGACCGCGGTCGCGAGCGTGCGGGAGTACACGGTGTTCTCGACCGTGGCGTCGCGGTGCATCGTGCCGTCCGCGTCCTTGGTCGCGATCGGCAGCTCGAGCCCACGCGTCGTCCCGCAGTCGTCCTCACGGATGATGACGTCCTGCGACACGTCGACGAGACGACGGGTGAGGTACCCGGAGTCCGCCGTGCGGAGCGCGGTGTCGGCGAGGCCCTTGCGGGCACCGTGCGTGGCGATGAAGTACTCCGCCACGGTCAGCCCCTCGCGGTAGGAGTTGATGATCGGGCGGGCGATGATCTCGCCCTTCGGGTTGTTCACCAGACCACGCATACCGGCGATGTTCCGGACCTGGAGCCAGTTACCACGAGCACCCGAGGACACCATGCGGTTGATGGTGTTGTCCTTCGGGAAGTTGTCGCGCATCTCCTGCGCGATCTCGTTCGTGGCTTCGGTCCAGATCTTGATCAGGTCCGCGCGACGCTCGGCGTCGGTGATCAGACCCTTGTCGAACTCGCCCTGGACCTTCGCCGCCTGCGTCTCGTAGCCGGCGATGATCTCCTTCTTGCGGGGCGGGGTCACGACGTCCGACAGCGCCACCGTGACGCCCGAGCGGGTGCCCCAGTAGAAGCCGGCGTCCTTGATCCGGTCGAGCGCCGCAGCGACCTCGACCTTGGGGTACCGCTCCGCGAGGTCGTTCACGATCGACGACAGGGTGCCCTTGTCCGCGACCTTCTGGACGAACGGGTAGTCCGCCGGGAGGGTCTCGTTGAAGAGCGCGCGACCGAGGGTCGTCTCGAGGATGAACGGCTGACCGGCCTCGAAGCCCTCGGGGGCCTCGCCCTCGGCGAAGTGGAGGTCCGACATGCGGATCTTCACGAGCGCGTTCAGGTGGAGCGACCCCTGGTCCTTCGCGAGGATCGCCTCGGCGACGGAGGAGAACGCGCGGCCCTCGCCCACGGCACCCTCGGTGACGGTCGTCAGGTGGTGCAGACCGATGATCATGTCCTGCGCGGGCAGGGTCACCGGGCGGCCGTCCGACGGCTTGAGGATGTTGTTCGAGGCGAGCATCAGGATGCGGGCCTCGGCCTGGGCCTCGACCGACAGCGGCAGGTGCACGGCCATCTGGTCACCGTCGAAGTCCGCGTTGAACGCGGCACACACGAGCGGGTGGAGCTGGATCGCCTTGCCCTCGACGAGCTGCGGCTCGAAGGCCTGGATGCCGAGGCGGTGCAGCGTGGGCGCGCGGTTGAGCAGCACGGGGCGCTCGCGGATGATCTCCTCGAGGACGTCCCACACCTGCGCGCGCGACCGCTCGACCATGCGCTTGGCGGCCTTGATGTTCTGTGCGTGCGACAGGTCGATCAGGCGCTTGATGACGAACGGCTTGAACAGCTCGAGCGCCATCTGCTTCGGGAGACCGCACTGGTGGAGCTTGAGCTGCGGGCCCACGATGATGACCGAACGACCGGAGTAGTCGACGCGCTTGCCGAGCAGGTTCTGGCGGAAGCGACCCTGCTTGCCCTTGAGCATGTCGCTCAGGGACTTGAGGGCGCGGTTGCCGGTACCCGTGACCGGACGACCACGGCGACCGTTGTCGAACAGCGCGTCCACGGCCTCCTGCAGCATGCGCTTCTCGTTGTTCACGATGATCTCGGGGGCACCGAGGTCGAGCAGGCGGCGGAGACGGTTGTTGCGGTTGATCACACGACGGTAGAGGTCGTTGAGGTCACTCGTGGCGAAGCGGCCACCGTCGAGCTGCACCATCGGGCGCAGCTCCGGCGGGATCACCGGCACGACGTCGAGGACCATCGCCGCCGGCGAGTTGCCGGTGATGAGGAAGGAGTTCACGACGCGGAGACGCTTGATCGCGCGGATCTTCTTCTGGCCCTTGCCCTCGGCGATCTGCAGGTGCAGCGCCTCGGCCTCGGCGTTCAGGTCGAAGCCCTCGAGCCGGAGCTTGATCGCCTCGGCGCCCATGTAGGCGTCGAAGTAGATCCCGTACCGGTCCTGGAGCTCGTGGAACACGGCGTCCTCGGGCTTGAGGTCGCCGACCTTGAGGTTGCGGAAGTCCTCCCACACCCGCTCGAGGCGCGTGATGTCCTCGTCGAAGGACTTGCGGACCTGCGACATCTCCTTCTCGGCGCCGTCCTTGGTGCGACGCTTCTGGTCGCTCTTGGCGCCCTCTTCCTCGAGCGCCGCGAGGTCGTCCTCGAGCTTCTTGAGGCGGTCGGCGATGATCGAGTCGCGCTGGTTCTCGAGGTTCTTGATCTCGAGGCGCATCTCGTTCTCGAGGCCGGGCATGTCGGCGTGACGGCCCTCCTCGTCGATGTCGATGATCATGTACGCCGCGAAGTAGATGACCTTCTCGAGGTCCTTCGGCGCCATGTCGAGCAGGTACCCGAGGCGCGACGGGACGCCCTTGAAGTACCAGATGTGCGTGACGGGCGCGGCGAGCTCGATGTGGCCCATGCGGTCACGGCGGACCGAGGACTTGGTGACCTCGACACCGCAGCGCTCGCAGACGATGCCCTTGAACCGGACGCGCTTGTACTTGCCGCAGGCGCACTCCCAGTCGCGGGAGGGACCGAAGATCTGCTCGCCGAACAGACCGTCCTTCTCGGGCTTGAGGGTGCGGTAGTTGATGGTCTCCGGCTTCTTGACCTCGCCGTACGACCACTGACGGATGTCGTCGGCCGTGGCGAGGCCGATCCGCAGTGCGTCAAAGGAAGTTGCTTCGAGCAATGTTCTTCTCTCTTGCTGGATCTGACGTGTGTCGGGCGGGATCAGATGTCGTCGATCGTGGACGACTCGAACCGCGAGGAGATGTTGATGCCGAGCTCTTCAGCGGCGCGGAAGACCTCGTCGTCCGTGTCGCGGAGGCTGACCGCGGTGCCGTCGGCCGAGAGGACCTCGACGTTCAGGCAGAGCGACTGCATCTCCTTCATGAGGACCTTGAAGCTCTCCGGGATGCCGGGCTCCTGGATGTTCTCGCCCTTGACGATCGCCTCGTACACCTTGACGCGGCCGAGGATGTCGTCGGACTTGATCGTGAGGAGCTCCTGGAGGGCGTACGCGGCGCCGTAGGCCTCGAGGGCCCAGACCTCCATCTCGCCGAAGCGCTGACCACCGAACTGCGCCTTCCCACCCAGCGGCTGCTGCGTGATCATCGAGTACGGACCGGTCGAGCGGGCGTGGATCTTGTCGTCCACCAGGTGGTGCAGCTTCAGGATGTACATGTAGCCGACCGAGACGGGCTCCGGGAACGGCTCGCCGGAGCGACCGTCGAAGAGCTGCGCCTTGCCCGAGGAGCCGATCAGCCGCTCGCCGTCGCGGTTCGGGAGGGTCGAGTCGAGGAGTCCCTCGATCTCGCGCTCCGCCGCGCCGTCGAACACCGGGGTCGCGACCTTCGTGCCCGGAGCCGCGGTGCGCGCGGCCTCCGGCAGGTTCTCGGCCCACTCCTGGATGCCCTCGACGTTCCAGCCCTGCTTGGCGAGCCACCCGAGGTGGATCTCGAGGACCTGGCCGAAGTTCATGCGGCCGGGGACACCGAGCGGGTTCAGGACGATGTCGACCGGCGTGCCGTCGGCGAGGAACGGCATGTCCTCGACCGGGAGGATGGTCGAGATGACGCCCTTGTTCCCGTGGCGGCCGGCGAGCTTGTCACCCGCGGTGATCTTGCGCTTCTGGGCGATGTAGACGACCACGCGCTGGTTGACGCCCGAGCCGAGCTCGTCGTCACCGTCCTGCGCGTCGAACACCTTGACGCCGATGATCGTGCCCTCTTCACCGTGCGGCACCTTGAGCGAGGTGTCACGGACCTCGCGCGACTTCTCGTTGAAGATCGCGCGGAGCAGGCGCTCCTCGGCGCTGAGCTCGGTCTCGCCCTTCGGCGTGACCTTGCCGACCAGGATGTCGCCGGGGCGGACCTCGGCACCGATGCGGATGATGCCGCGCTCGTCGAGGTCGGCCAGGAGGTCCGGGCTGACGTTCGGCAGGTCGCGGGTGATCTCCTCCTTGCCCAGCTTGGTGTCGCGGGCGTCGACCTCGTACTCCTCGATGTGGATCGAGGAGAGGACGTCGTCCTTGACGAGGTTCTGCGACAGGATCATCGCGTCCTCGTAGTTGTAGCCCTCCCACGGCATGAACGCGACGAGGAGGTTCTTGCCGAGCGCGAGCTCGCCGTTCTCCGTCGCGGGGCCGTCGGCGATGACCTCGCCGGCCTCGATGCGCTCACCGGCGTTGACGATCACGCGGTGGTTGTAGCTCGTGCCCTGGTTCGAGCGGTCGAACTTGCGCAGGTAGTAGGTCTGCGTCCCGCCCTCGTCGAGCTGGACGGTGACCGCGTCGGCCGAGACCTCGGACACGACACCAGCGGCGTCGGCGGTGACGACGTCACCGGCGTCGATCGCGGTGTAGCCCTCCATGCCGGTGCCGACGAGCGGCGACTCGGAGCGGAGGAGCGGCACGGCCTGGCGCTGCATGTTCGCACCCATGAGGGCGCGGTTCGCGTCGTCGTGCTCGAGGAACGGGATGAGCGAGGTCGCGACCGACACCATCTGGCGCGGCGAGACGTCCATGTAGTCGACCTCGGCCTTGTCGACGAGCTCGACCTCGCCGCCCTTCTTGCGGACGAGCACCTTGTCGTCGACGAAGTTGAAGTCGCTCGTCAGCGGGGCGTTCGCCTGGGCGACGACGTAGTCGTCCTCTTCCGAGGCGGTGAGGTAGTCGATGTTCGTCGTGACCTGACCGTTGACCACTCGGCGGTACGGCGTCTCGATGAACCCGAAGGAGTTGATCCGGGCGAACGAGGCGAGCGAACCGATGAGGCCGATGTTCGGGCCTTCCGGGGTCTCGATCGGGCACATGCGGCCGTAGTGCGACGGGTGGACGTCACGGACCTCGACGCCGGCACGCTCACGCGACAGACCACCCGGACCGAGGGCCGACAGACGACGCTTGTGCGTCAGGCCCGCGAGCGGGTTGTTCTGGTCCATGAACTGCGACAGCTGGCTGGTCCCGAAGAACTCCTTGATCGCGGCCACGACGGGGCGGACGTTGATCAGGGTCTGCGGCGTGATCGCCTCGATGTCCTGCGTGGTCATGCGCTCGCGGACGACGCGCTCCATGCGGGACAGACCGGTGCGGACCTGGTTCTGGATGAGCTCGCCGACGGCGCGGATGCGACGGTTGCCGAAGTGGTCGATGTCGTCGACGTCGAGGCGGAGCTGGACCGGCTCGCCGTCGCGGACGCCGTTCAGCGTCTTCTGCTCGGCGTGGAGCGCGACGAGGTACTTGATGGTCGCGACGATGTCGGCGACGGTCAGGACCGAGTCGGACAGCGGCGCGTCGATGCCGAGCTTGCGGTTGATCTTGTAGCGACCCACCTTGGCGAGGTCGTAGCGCTTCGGGTTGAAGTAGAAGTTGTCGAGGAGCGCACGCGCGGCCTCGGCAGCGACCTGCTCGCCCGGACGGAGCTTGCGGTAGATGTCCTTGAGCGCCTCCTCCTTGGTGAGGATGGCGTCCTTCTCGAGGGTGGCCTCGATCGACGCGAAGCCCTTGAACTCGTCGAGGATCTCCTCGCTCGTCAGGCCGAGCGCCTTGAGGAAGACCGTGACGGACTGCTTGCGCTTGCGGTCGATGCGGACACCGACCTGGTCGCGCTTGTCGATCTCGAACTCGAGCCAGGCACCGCGCGACGGGATGACGCGAGCGGAGTAGATGTCCTTGTCGGACGTCTTCTCCTGGGCGCGCTCGAAGTACACACCGGGCGAACGGACGAGCTGCGAGACGACGACGCGCTCGGTGCCGTTGATGATGAACGTGCCGCGCTCGGTCATGAGCGGGAAGTCGCCCATGAACACGGTCTGCGTCTTGATCTCACCGGTCATGTGGTTCATGAACTCGGCGTTGACGTACAGCGGCGCGGCGTAGGTCTTGCCGCGCTCCTTGCACTCGTCGATCGAGTACTTGGGGTCCTCGAGCTCGGGGGCCGTGAACGAGAGCTGCATGGTCTCGCCCAGGTCCTCGATCGGGGAGATCTCCTCGAAGATCTCCTCGAGCCCGGAGTGGAGCGCGAGGTCCGTGCGACCCTGCTCCTGCCCCTCGGCGAGGCGGGCCTTCCAGGTGTCGTTGCCGACGAGCCAGTCGAAGCTCTCGGTCTGGAGGGCGAGGAGATCGGGGACGGTGAGCGTGTCCTTGATCTTGGCGAACGAGAGCCGCTGGTGAGCGCGGCCGTTCTTGGGTGAGTTGGTGGATGCGTTGGGCGCAGCAGCCAAGGGGGTAACCTCCGGATGGCCCCGTCGGGCCGATACTGACGGGCAGTATGTAGGTGGATGGACTGATCGCTCGGCGACCCCGGGTGGGCACCCCGCACCGTGTCGGACCTGGGTCCGATGAGTCGGTGTGGGATGATCAGGCGAGCTGCTCCGTCACCCCCGCCGCCATATACGGGGTAGAGCCGGAGCGCTGCACCAGGGGCCTTGGTCGACCGCAATATGACGACACCGATGCCAGGGAGCGCGAACCTCTATCATAGGTCGCCGGTTTCGGTGCTGTCCAGTCCGTAGTTGACCGGAATCCGCACCGGAGTGTATAAGCGGGCAGCGCCTCCCGGCATTCCCACTGCCAGGAGGCGCTGCCCGCGTCCGTCCGTCGGGGCGCGCGTCCTCAGATGTTGAGGCCCGACATGTCCGGGTAGCGGTCGCCCGCGGCCGGCTCGAGCCGGTCGAGCGCGGCCATCTGCTCGGGCGTCAGCACGAGGTCGTCGGCCGCGAGGTTCTCCTCGAGCCGCTCGATGCGCTTCGTCCCGGGGATGGGCGCCATGTCGTCGCCCTTGGCGAGCACCCACGCGAGCGCGATCTGCGCCGGGGTCGCGTCGACCTCGCGGGCGATGCGCTCGACCTCGTCGACGATCGCCAGGTTCTGCTGGAGCGCCTCGCCCTGGAACCGCGGGTTGTTCCGACGGAAGTCGTCGGCGTCGAGCTTCGAGGGGTCACGGAGCGCGCCGGTGAGGAACCCGCGGCCGAGCGGCGAGTACGGCACGAAGCCGATGCCGAGTTCGCGGAGGACGGGGATGACGGCCTCCTCCGGGTCCCGCGTCCACAGCGAGTACTCCGACTGCACGGCGGTGACCGGGTGCACGACGTGCGCGGCTCGGATCCGCTCGGGCGCCGCCTCGGACAGGCCGTAGTGCAGGATCTTGCCCTGCTCGATGAGCTCCGCGAACGCGCCGACCGTGTCCTCGATCGGGGTGTCCGGGTCCATGCGGTGCTGGTAGTAGAGGTCGATGTGGTCCGTGCCGAGGCGCTGCAGCGAGCCCTCGACGGCGATGCGGATGTTCTCGGGGCTGCCGTCCGTGCCGCGCTGGCCGTCGCCGCGGTGCCGGATGTTGCCGCCCTTCGTGGCGATGACGACCTCGTCGCGGTGCTCGCGGAGGGCCGCGCCGACGAGTTCCTCGTTCGTGTAGGGGCCGTAGATCTCGGCGGTGTCGAAGAACGTGACGCCGAGTTCGACGGCGCGGTGGATCGTGGCGGTCGACGCGGCGTCGTCGGCGGCGGCACCGGAGTAGAAGGCGCTCATGCCCATGCAGCCGAGACCGAGTCGGCCGACGTCGAGGATTCCGAGGGTGACGTGACGCATGCGGGTGCTCCTGTCGGGTCGGGGTGGGGACGAGCGGAGGCTACGCTCCGCACCGGGGGCGGCTCGGGTGGGAGGGGCCGGAGGGGTGTCAGGAGCGCGGGGACAGGACGACCGCGACCGCCTCGGCCCGGGTGCGGACGCCGAGCTTGGCGAACACCTGGTTCACGTACGACTTCACGGTCGGGACCGTCAGGAACAGCGCGCTGGCGATCTCCGGGTTCGTGCGACCCGCCGCGATCGCCGCGAGCACGTCCGCCTCGCGCGGGGTGAGCGTCGGCCAGCGGGTGCGGAGCGCCCCGGGTGTCGCCGGGTCCGCCGCTCGCGAGGGCGCTGCCAGGGGGTGCGTGCCCGGATCCGCGGCGCCGGTCACCGGCTGCGCCGCCGGTGCCGGGAGGCCCGTCGTCGGCTCGGTCGCGTCCGGCAGGTTCGCCACGAGGAGCGCCGCCACCGACGCGTCCAGGGTCGTCTGCCCACTCGCCACGGCTCGGACCGCCGCCGCGAGTTCGGCCCGACCCGCGTCCTTCGTCAGGTACCCGCGGGCCCCGGCACGGAGCGCGGTGACGATCGAGGCGTCGTCCGCGAAGGTCGTGAGCACGAGGACGCGGACCCCGGGGTGCTCGCGCTGAATCGCAGCGGTCGCCGTCGCGCCGTCCACCCCGGGCATCCGGAGGTCCATGAGGACGACGTCGGGGCGTTCCGTCGCCACGAGCGCGAGTGCCGCGGCGCCGTCGGCGGCCTCGCCGACGACCTCGACGTCGGGCAGGAGCGACAGGACCGTCACGAGCCCGTCGCGGACGATCGCCTGGTCGTCGGCGACGAGGACGCGGATCGGGGTCACGAGCGCGGGCCGCCGTCCACGTGGGGCACGTGCATCGACACGACGAACTCCCCCGCCGTGCGATCGGCGCGGACGACCGAGCCGTCGCCGAGCTCCGCGAACCGCTCCCGCATGCCGACCAGGCCGTGGCCGCCGCTGGCGAGCGGGTTCGTGACGACCACGTCGACGGCATCGGAACCGTGGACGACGGAGAGCTCCACGGTGGCTCCCGGCGCATGCCTGCGGGCGTTGCTCAGGGCCTCCCGGGCCGCGGCGACGACGACCGCGCGGTGCGCGTCGTCGAGGTCCCGCAGCGAGAGGTCGCCCTCGGTGAGCACGGCGCCGCCGAACGAGCGGTGCGCGGCCACGAGGGGCACGAGCCCGCCGCCCGATGCGCCAGGGTCGGGCACGGCGGCACCGGCGTCGACAGGGCCGGACGTGGCGGCGCCGGACACGTCGCTGCCGGACATGGCGGTGCGGGTCGCGACGGCGCCGGACGCGGCGGGGAGGGACGGTGCGGCTCCGTCCCTCCCCTCCGGATCGTGGAGCGCCGCGACCGCACGCCGGGCCTCCACCAGGCTGTCCGCGGCGAGACGGCGGGCATCGGCGGCCTTGGCGGTGCCCTCGGCCGTCCGCCCGGCCTCGAGGAGGGCCTCGACCGCGTCGAGCTGGAGGACGAGTCCGCCGAGTCCGTGCGCGAGGACGTCGTGGACGTCGCGGGCGACCCGAGCCCGGTCGGCGAGCAACGCGGACCGCTGCTGCTCGGCCTCGGCCTCGGCGACGCGGTGTGCGAGCGCTTCCTCCCGGCGCCTGGCGAGCCGGGCCTGCCGCCGGCTGACCCCGATGAGGACCGCCACCGCGAGGCCCGCGAGCACGCCGAGCAGGACCAGTGCCGGGACGCCCTCGACGGCCGCCACGACCGCGACGATGACGGCCGCGACCGCGGCGAGCGACGGTCCGAGCCACACCGGCAGCGCGAGGTCCGCTCCGAGGACGACGAGCGCGACCATGATCGGTGCGACGAGGGCGGCCGAGGACGCCATGACGCCCGGTGCGGCGAGGAGGACCATCACGACCGCGGCGACGGCCGGGCCGGCACGTCCGGGCAGGAACAGCCGAACGGCCCACGCGAGCAGGGCGACCCCGGTGGCGACCACGACGAGCACGGGCACGTCCGCGCCGGCGAAGGACCGGGCCGTCGACCACGCGACGACGACCACGCCGACGAGGTTGAGTGCGGAGCCGACTCCGTTGCGGTCCGTCAGCAGGGCGTCGGTCGAACCGGTGCCGGGGCGGCCCACGCTGTTCACCGCTCCATCATGCCCGGACGAGGGGTCCGCGCGGGATCCGGCGGTCGATGACGAACGCGCGGGCGGCCCGGTTCGCCGCGATGCCGAGCAGGACCACCCCGGTCGAGGTGAGCAGGACGGCGCCGAGCTGCGACCCGAGGACGTCGATCCCGACGCGGACCAGGACGAGGACGAGCCAGAGCGCCGCGCCGGTCCAGCCGCTCCGCGCCTCCAGGGACGACGGCCGCCCGGGGCCACCTGCGTCCACGGTCCGGAACCGCGTCATCGTGCCCATCACCGCACCGACGGCGGCCGACAGCACGAGCTCGACCACGAGGAGCGCGACGTCCACCGTGCCGACGCGGGTCACGCCGCTGTGCGTGAGCGAGAGCACGCCGACGCCGGCCAGGACGACCGGCATCCGCCAGACCCGGGTCGGGTCGACGCGGCGCCAGGTGGTCTGGCGGTACATGAGGAACGCGACGAGCGCGAGTCCGAGCGCGATGTTCCCGATGGCCTGCAGCGTCATGACGACGGTCTCCTCCCGGTGGTCGGGACGCTCCCGTGACCACCGGGATCCAGCCTCGTCATCGGGTCGCGGACGCCCCACCACCCCCGGGTGGGGACCGGGGTGCAGGCGGGTGGTGATCGTGCTCGTCGGGGCAAGGCGGAGGATGGGGGCATGGAGGACGCAATCCGCATCGGTGCCGGCATCGCCGTGATCGAGCCAGACCGGCACCGCCCGGGGTCGTACACGCTCATCGTCGACGGCACCCCGCAGTCGCACGTCGACCTCGAGGACCCCACCCACCTGGCCTTCGAGTACGTGCGGCGGATCGGCCACGCGATCGACCTGCTGCCGTCGGGGCCGATCACCGCGCTGCACCTCGGCGCCGGGGCGCTGACGCTGCCACGGTACGTCGCGGCCACCCGCCCGGGGTCCCGCCAGCAGGTGATCGAACTCGAGCGGGACCTCGTCGACCTGGTGCGCAAGGAGCTGCCCCTGCCTCGCGACGCGTCCATCCGGGTCCGGTACGGCGACGCCCGCGCCGTGCTCGAACGGCTGCCCGCGGGTCTCGCCGGGACGGTCGACCTCGCCGTGGTCGACGTCTTCAGCGGCTCGACGACGCCGGCCCACGTGACGAGCATCGAGTTCCACCGGGAGCTCGCCGCGCTCCTGTCGCCCACCGGGATCATCGCGGTGAACGCGGCGGACGGTGCCGGCCTGGCGTTCGTGCGCGGGCAGCTCGCGACGCTGCAGGCCGTGCTGCCCTCCGTGGCGGCCGTGGCGGACACGGGGATGCTCAAGGGGCGGCGGTTCGGGAACGTGGTGCTCCTCGCCTCGCCGACCGAACTGCCGTTCGCCGACATGCCCCGACGGTTCGCGTCCGACCCGCTCCCGAGCAAGGTCGTGCACGGCGCCGAACTCACCGCGCTCATCGCCGGTGCGGCCGTCGTGTCGGACGACACCGCGACCGGGTCCCCGGAGCCGAACCGGTCCGTGTTCACGAGCGGGCGCTGAGTCCCCTGCCGCTGGGCCGCCGGTCCTGCCAGGATGAGCGCAGTGCCGCCGGGACCCCGGCGTCGCACCGACCCGGACGAGTGGGGAACCGCCATGAGCAACGACGACCGCGACGCACCCCGGTGGGGGGAGCGCCTGCCGCAGCCCGACGCCGACCGACACGGTGAGGCCCCGCGGGACGGGCAGCCGCGGTACGGCGAGCAGCCGGACGGGCAGCCCCGGTACGGCGAGCGGCAGGACCCGGCACCGCAGGACGGCCAGCCCCGGTACGGCCAGCAGCACGACGGGCAGCAGTACGGCCAACAGCCCGACGGCCAGCAGTACGGCCAGCCCCAGTACGGCCAGCCCCAGTACGGCCAGCCGCACCAGGGCGACACCCAGCACGGCGCTCCGCAGTGGCAGCCGTACGCGCAGCACCCCTACGGGCAGCCGTCCGGCGGCAGCGCGGCGTGGGCGAGCGCCGGCGGCGCGCGACCGTCCCGTCGACTCGGCGTGATCGCGCTCATCGCCGGCATCGTGACGCTCGCGCTCGGGATCGTCGGCGGGATCGTCTTCGGCCAGGGCCTGGTGCACATCCCCGGCCTCGCCGACCAGATCCGCAGCGGTGGCGGCGTGGTCGACCAGTCGGAGCTCCAGGCGAAGATCCGCCAGGACCCGTCCGTGCTCGCGGGGATCGCGACCGGCGGTCTCCTCGCCCTCGTGGGCACGGCCTTCGGGATCTGGGCCCTCGTGCAGGGCATCATCGCGATCGCCAAGGACCGCGGCCGCGTGTTCGGGATCATCGCGGTGGTCGTCGCCGTGCTCGGGCCGATCGCCTTCGGCGCGGTCTACACGGCCGTCGTCGCCGCAGCGACCCGCTGACGGTCGCCGCCGAGCGGGCGCAGTGCACCCCGCACGCAGGTCGACGGGGCTACCCTCGTTCCTGATGTGCCCCCTCCCGACCGACCCGACCGGCCCGACCGGCCCCCGGGACCCGCGCGCGGACCGACGCCCCCGGGACACCGACCCGGTGGACCTGCGGCCGCGGACCGCCGGAGTCAGCCCCGGGAGCACGTTCGCGCCCATCAGCCTCCGTCCCGCCGTGGACGTCGCCCTCGTGCAGGAGCGACTGCAGCGCCTCGGCCAGAACCGCAGCACGGCAGCGCTCGCCGAGCGGGCCGAACTGCTCCGGCTGCTCGGTCGGCTCGACGAGGCCCTCACCGTGGCCGAGGAGGGGTTCCGCCTCGCTCTCTTCACGGGTGACCGCGCCGACGGAGTGTCCGCCCGCATCCGACGCGCGCACGTGCTGCACGACCTCGGCCGGTTCGAGCGCGCGGTGACCGAGGCCTCGACCGCCCGGGGCACCGCCGCGATCGAGGAGTGGTACGAGCTCGAGGGTGCCGCCGCCGAGCTCGAGGGCTGGTCGCTGTACGAACTGAACCGCTACGAGGAGGCCCGCGCCGCACTCAACCGCGCCCACGACGCCTTCCGTGCCGCGGGGGCATCACCGGAGCGGACGAGCGCGCTCAAGGCCGCGGTGGAGGAAGCGATGCGTGCCCACCTGCAGAACCCCTCGTCCTCGCGACGCTCGGATCCAGCCGACGCCGTGCGTGCCGCCGCGGCGAGGAGGGACCTGCCCCGGTGAGCGACCTGGACCGCGTCCGGCAGATCGCCGCCGCGGTCATGGACGCCCACCTGGAACCCGGGAGCTGGTCGTTCGACCTCGACAACGCGAAGACCCGCGCCGGGCAGTGCGACTTCGGCCGCCGCCGCATCACCGTCAGCCGGTACATCGCCCTGCGCTCGACCGACGACGAGGTCCGGCAGGTGCTCCTGCACGAGGTCGCCCACGCGCTCGCGGGTGCCCGCGCCGGCCACGGTCCGGCATGGCGACGGGCAGCGGGGGCCATCGGGTACGTCGGCTCGCGCTTGCACGACGGGCCCATCGCGAGCGAACTCGCGCCGTGGGTCGGGACGTGCCCGGCCGGCCACGAGCACTTCCGGTACCGCACCCCGAACCGCCCGATGGCGTGCGCGCGGTGCTCGCGGCGATACGACCCCCGGCACGGGATCACCTGGCAGCGCCGCACACCCGAGCGCGCAGCCTGATCTGAACCGGCTGCGACGTAACCGACTAGCGTGGTGTCCGTGCACACCGGGCAGCAGATCAGGACCGAGTCCGGCGGGACGTGGTTCTTCGACGCGGGCCGGATCGCGCTCGACTTCGCCCACACGGGCGGCTTCGCCGACGACCCGGACGGACTCCGGCCGCGGGCGCACCTCGGCGAACTGCTCGCGACGCCCGCCGACCTCGACCAGTGGTTGTCCGAGCACACCGAACCGGTGGACGTCGGCGCCGGCGAGCGTGAACTGCACGACGCGCGCGAGCTCCGGGGCGCGATCGCCCGCCTCGCGGTCGCCGCGGCACCACCGCCCGTCGTCACGGCCGGCGGCAGCGTCGTGGCCGCGGGCCTCCGCGCACCCGCCGGCCCGGTCAGACCGCGCCCGGACGACATCGACACCGTCAACCTGTTCGCCGCCCTGCCCGACGTCCCGCCGACCCTCGCCGGAGGGCGTCGTCGCGCCGGTGCGAACCGCGTCCGACTCGCGCAGGCCCTGTCGAGCATCGCGCGTGACGCGGTCGCGCTGTTCACCGAGGTCGGGTTCGACGGCGTCGAGGGAGACCACGCCGGTCGGCTGAGCCGCTGCGCGGCCGCCGACTGCGGACTCGTGTTCCACGACGGGTCGCGCGGTGGCACCCGGCGGTGGTGCTCGATGCAACGGTGCGGCAACCGCGAGAAGGTCCGCGCGCACCGCGCGCGCGTCGCAGCACGGTGACCGACCCGCGGCCGGAGCGTCGGCGGGCGGGCGGTCTCGCACTCCTCGGGCCCGCGTTCGTCGCGGCGATCGCGTACGTCGATCCGGGGAACGTCGCCGCGAACCTCACCGCCGGCGCGCGCTACGGGTACCTGCTGCTCTGGGTGCTCGTCGCGGCGAACGCGAGCGCGGTGGTCGTGCAGTACCTGTCGGCGAAGCTCGGCATCGTGACGGGTCGCTCACTGCCCGAGGTGCTCGGCGCGCACATGCGCCGCCCCGCGCGACTGCTGTTCTGGGCCCAGGCCGAGGTCGTCGCGGCGGCCACCGACGTCGCCGAGGTGATCGGCGGCGCACTGGCGCTCCACCTGCTGTTCGGGCTCCCGCTGTTCGTCGGCGGGGTCGTCACGGGGATCGTGTCGGTCGTCGTGCTCGCCGTGCAGTCCCGCCGGGGCGCCCGGACGTTCGAGGTCGTCGTCTCGGGCATGCTCGCCGTGCTCACCGTGGGGTTCTGCGCCGGCCTCGTGTTCACCGATCCGTCACCGTCGGCGATGCTCGCAGGACTCGTGCCGCGGTTCGAGGGCTCGGGGTCGGTCGTGCTCGCGGCGTCGATGCTCGGCGCGACGGTCATGCCGCACGCCGTCTACCTGCACTCCGCGCTGAGCCGGGACCGGCACGCGGCGGCCGCGCCGGGCACCGAGCGCCGACGGGTGCTCCGCGCCACCCGCTGGGACGTCGGGCTCGCGCTCGTCGTCGCGGGCGGGGTCAACGTCGCGATGCTCGTCCTGGCGGCCGCGACGCTGCAGGGGGTCGGGGGCACCGACACGATCGCCGGTGCCCAGCGTGCGATCACGGCACACCTGGGTCCGGTCGTGGGCGTGCTGTTCGCGGTCGGGCTCCTCGCGTCGGGGTTGGCGTCGACCTCGGTGGGCTGCATGGCCGGGGCGGAGATCATGCGGGGCCTGCTGCACGTCCGGATCCCGCTGCTGCTCCGGCGCCTCCTGACGCTCGTACCCGCCCTGGTGCTCCTCGCGGTCGCGGTCGACCCGACCGTCCTGCTCGTGGTGAGCCAGGTGGTCCTCAGCTTCGGCATCGCGTTCGCCGTCGTGCCGCTCGTCGCGTACACGTCCCGCCGGAGCCTCATGGGGCCGGACGTCAACGCGATCGGGACGCGGGTGCTCGCGTCGGTGATCGCGGTCGTCATCGTCGCGCTCAACGTCGCGCTCATCTGGCTGACGCTGCACGGCTGAGCCCGCACGCCCCTGCCTGCCGTCCGAGGTGGCCCGCACGCCCCTGCCTGCCGTCCGAGTGGCCCGCAGGCAGGCCTCCGGCCCCCGTCCCCGCACGCAGCGCGGCCGGACCCGGGACGTCCGGATCCGGCCGCGGGGCACGCGTCAGGTCAGTCGGTGACCTGGACTTCCTTCCAGAACGCGACGTAGCCGCTGTAGTCCTTGCCGACGCGGTCGAACGACGACGGGATCGGGTCCGGGTACGACCACGCGCGGTCGGGCAGGACCTGGTCGCCGGCGTGGACCGTGAAGTACTGGGTGTCGCCCTTCCACGGGCAGTGGTACGGCGTGTCCGACTCCTCGAGCAGGTCGGTCCGCACGCTCGCCGGCGGGAAGTACCAGTTCCCCTCGATCTGGATGAGGTCCTCCTGCGGGGCCTCGGCGATCACGGTGCCGTTGGCGACGGCCTTCATGGTTCCTCCTGGGTCGATCGGTCCGCGGCCCGGGCGACCGCGTTCCCGTGGTGGAACGCTACCCGCGGCGACCGTGTTCCCGTCCGCCGCCGGCGCCCCCGGCGCGCAGGGTCCGCAGCGTCGCGGGGGCGGCGAGCGCCGCCTCCACCAGGTCGTGACGGCCGACCGCGTCGAGCATCGTCGCGCTCACCGACGCCGTCAGGAGGTGCCGGACGGCACGCCGCAGGCCCGTGTACGCGGCGCAGGCCGCGGCGGCCTCGGGCGACGTGTGGTCGATGCCCCGAGCGGCGAGCGCGTCGACCACCGCGCCGGCGGCGAGGAGGTCCTCGACGGCGGGCTCGGGTGCGCCGGCGGGATCGGCCACGGCCTCCCCGGCGTCCTCGAGCGACGGCGCCGCACCGCCGGCCGTCGCGTCGTCGTCGACACCGGCGCCGACCACGGCGACGACGCACCGGTCACCGAGTGCGGCCTGGAGGCCCAGCACCCGCTCCGCCACGAGGTCCGCGTCCGCGAGTCCCGCGTGCACGACCTCGGGGCCCGCGGGGAGGAGCGGCAGGACGGCCCGGACCTCCGATGTCGGGAGGACGTCGACCCACACGAGCACGTGGGCGTCGGCGGCGATGCGACCCGCGCCCGCGGCGCCCCACCCGAACCGGACCTGGTACTTCGTCTGTCCACGCTCGTGCACCCCGTCACTGTAGCCGCGACGACTAGCATCGCCGCATGGACATCGACCCGATCCCGACCCTCATCGGCGACCGCGTCACGCTCGAGCCGCTCGGACACGAGCACGCCGACGACCTGCGGGCCGTGGTGGCGGACGGGGACCTCTGGCGCACCTGGTACACGTCCGTGCCCCGCCCGGCCGAGGTCGAGGGCGAGATCGACCGTCGGCTGGCCGAGCACGCGGCGGGCACGATGGTCCCGTTCGCCATCCGTGACCGTCCGACGGGTCGGGTCGTCGGGGCGACCACGTTCCTCGACGTCGACGAGCTGAACCGGCACGTGGAGATCGGCGCGACGTTCCTGGCGCGCTCGGCGCAGCGCACGGGCGTCAACCCCGAGGCGAAGCTGCTCATGCTGTCCCACGCGTTCGACGTCTGGGAGTGCATCGCGGTCGAGTTCCGCACGCACTGGCACAACCGGCAGTCGCGTGCCGCGATCGAGGGGCTCGGCGCGAAGCTCGACGGCGTCCTCCGCAACCACCGGCTCGGGCCGGACGGCAGTCGACGCGACACCGTCGTCTACTCGATCACCGACGGCGAGTGGCCCACGGTCCGGCTCGGTCTGCGTGAGCGGCTCGCCGCCCACGACCGCCGCGCGGGCAGCCGCCACGAGGGTCGGCACGCCGGCCGGCACGCCTGAGGCAACCGTGCACGTCGGACTCCGCGTGGTGCTGGACGCCCCGGTCGCCACGGTCCGGGAGGCCCTGCTCGACCCCGCCGTGATGGTCGCCGTGACCCGCCCCCTGCTGGTGTACCGGTCGCTCGAACCGGGCGGGTTCCCGGAGCGGTGGACCCCCGACGAGCCCCACCGGGTCCGGGCGGACGCGTTCGGCGTGCTGCCGAGCGGTGCGACCCACGTGCACCTCGAGCGGTACGAGGTCGACGGCGTGCCCGTGCAGCGCGACGTCGGCGGGGGGATCTCCGGCCTGTTCGCGCGGATGACGATCCGGCACCGGATGGCGGCCACGGCGACCGCGCACGGACGGACCCTGCTGCACGACCGGCTCGTGTACCGCACGCGGCCGTGGGGGCTCGGCGTCGCGCTGTGGCCGGGCATGTGGGTGGTGTGGCAGTGGCGCGGCCTGCGCATGCGGATGCTCGCGCCGACCTGGGCGGCGCGCGGCCGATCCCCCGTCTGATGCTCCGTCCTCCGGAGACGCCGACCAGAGCCGGGCGCGGCTGGCGCGCCCTGTGGACGGCGGAGGGCACCGGATCGCCGTCGGGCGTACCCTCGCCCCCGTGACCGACGCGAGCACCGCCGTGGACGAGACGACCGCCGCCACCTTCGCCACGATCGACTGGCGGCGCAGCACCTTCGACCTGTACCGCAGGGTCCGTGCGGTCGGGGACCCGGCCGAGGCGCACGCGCTGTGGCGGGCCGGACGCGACGCGATGTTCGCGGAGCACCCCGCCAGCCCGCTCCTCCCCGAGGACACTGTGGGGTTCACCGGGCTGCCCGTGGCGGCGTACGACCCCGACTGGCGGTTCGAGCTCGCCGTCGAGCCGACCGAGCCCGCGCACCTCGACGTCCCGACCGGCACCGACGGGATCGTCGCCTTCGATCGCGTCGGCCTGGTGCGGGTGCCCGACGTCGGACCGCTCGACGTCTGGGCGCACGCCGGGTACGGCGGTGGGCTGTTCGTGCCCGTCAAGGACGCCGACGCGGGACGCCCCGGGGGCACGTACGGCGGCGGTCGCTACCTGCTCGACACGATCAAGGGCGCGGACCTCGGTGGCACCCCTGACTCCCTCGTGGTCGACCTCAACTTCGCGTACAACCCGTCGTGCGCCTACGACCCGGCATGGGCGTGCCCCCTCGCGCCGCCCGGCAACACCGTCCCCGTCCCGATCCCCGTGGGCGAGCGCTCCGGCGTGGTGGCGGCGGAGGACGTGCGGTGAGCGGCACCGGGCACCTCGTCGCGATCGACGCCGGCGGACGGGTCCCGCCGTACGAGCAGGTCCGCTCGCAGATCGCCGCGCAGATCGCCGCGGGCTACCTGGTCGACGGCGAGCGCCTGCCGAGCGTGCGCGGCCTGGCCGGCGAACTCCGGCTCGCGCCCGGCACCGTCGCCAAGGCCTACGGGCTGCTCGAGGAGGCCGGTCTCGTCACGACGGCGCGCGGCGGTGGGACCCGCGTGGTCCGGCCTGCCGCCGTGCCCGAGGCGGTCGACGCCGCCGCTCGGGTCCTCGCCGAGCAGGCCCGCCACGACGGCCTGTCGTTCGACCAGACGGTGGCGGCGCTGCGGGACCGCTGGCAGGACTGACGCGCCGAGCGCGCACCCGTCCGACGCGGTCCGACACCCGTCGCCCTGGCCCTCCGGTGCCGACGGCGATATGATGGGGGCACTCGAGGCGTTCCACTGCCTCGTGCGTCGTACGACGCCCCCGAGACTCTCCCGGTCCCCGGCCACATGGTCGGCCGGACCGATGCGTATCGTGCACCGGGCCTCCAGAACGGAGGGCCGTGCCTGGCTCACTGCGGCGAACCCGCCCGCGCGTCCGCGCCGGCGTCCCGCTCCGCACGGCCGTCGGCCGTGCGCATCCGAAAGGCCCTCGTGACCTCCGACTCCACCGTTCCCGCGTCCACCGACACGGACGCCCCCACCACCTCGTTCGCCGAACTCGGCGTCCCGACCGCCATGGTCGACGTCCTGACCGCGCAGGGCAAGACCGGCGCGTTCCCGATCCAGGTCGACACGCTGCCCGACACCCTCGCCGGCAAGGACGTCCTCGGCCGCGGCCGCACGGGCTCCGGCAAGACCCTCGCGTTCTCGATCCCGCTCGTGGCCCGGCTCGCAGGCGACCAGCGCCGTCGCCGGAGCGGCCACCCCCGCGCGCTCGTCCTCGCGCCGACCCGAGAGCTCGCGACCCAGATCGACGCCGTGCTCGCCCCGCTCGCCCAGGCGATGGGCCTCAACACCACCGTGATCTTCGGCGGTGTCTCCCAGGGCCGTCAGGTCGATGCCGTCTCGCGTGGGGTCGACATCGTCGTGGCCTGCCCGGGCCGACTCGACGACCTCATGAAGCAGGGGCACGTCAAGCTCGACGGCATCGAGGCGACCGTCCTCGACGAGGCCGACCACATGGCCGACCTCGGGTTCCTGCCCGTCGTCACGCGGATCATGAAGGCCACCCCGGCCGATGGTCAGCGACTGCTCTTCAGCGCCACGCTCGACAACGGTGTGGACAAGCTCGTCAAGCAGTTCCTGCACTCCCCCGTCATGCACTCGGTCGACGACGCCTCGTCGCACGTCGACCAGATGACGCACCACATCTTCGAGGTGTCCGGGGCCGACGACAAGAAGGACCTCGTCCAGGTGCTCGCCTCGGGCTCGGGCCGTCGCATCATGTTCATGCGCACGAAGCACCACGCCAAGCGCCTCGCGAAGTCGCTGACCGCGGCCGGGATCCCCGCCGTCGACCTGCAGGGCAACCTGTCGCAGCCGCAGCGGGACCGCAACCTCGCGCGCTTCGCATCGGGTGACGCGCTCGTCCTCGTCGCCACCGACGTCGCCGCACGCGGTGTCCACGTCGACGGTGTCGAGCTCGTCGTGCACGTCGACCCGCCGACCGAGCACAAGGCGTACCTGCACCGCTCGGGCCGCACCGCCCGTGCCGGGTCCGCCGGTGACGTCGTGACGGTCGTGCTCCCCGAGCAGCGCCGCGACGTCGCGCAGATGCTCAAGAAGGCGTCGATCGGCGCGCGCCCGCAGCAGGTGACCGCACGGTCCGCCGCGGTCACCGAGCTCGTCGGGGACGTCGCACCGATCCGCCACGTCGCGGAGGCCGCGCCCACGCAGCGCCAGCCGCAGCGCGCCACGCGCTCCGTCGGCGACGCGGTGGCCGCCTCGGCCACCGAGGGCGCCGGGCGTCGCCGTCGCCGCGGCGGTCGCGGGACCGGGCAGGGCACCGCCACCGGCGAACCGACGCAGGGTCGATCGGGAGGTCCGCAGCGGTCCGCCGGGACCCGTTCCGGTGACGAGGCCGGGCATCGTTCGGACGCGCGTCGCGGCGAGCCCCGGCGTGGCGGCCAGGCCGGCTCGCGGTCGACCGGCCACACGTCCGGCGGCGGTCGCCGCGCACAGTCCTCCGTGACGCGTGGCGGCTCGGCCGCGGTGTACTCGTCCGAGACGGGGCGGCCCGCCCAGCCGTGGCACGACGAGAAGCCGGCCCGCCGGACGGGCTCGCGCCGGGCCTCCCGTCCGGCCGGATCTGCGCGCGACTGATCGCTGGCAACCCGCTGGGAGCACGTCCTCCCATCCGCGTACGGTGAGCGGCGTCCTGGTCACGACGTGGCCCGGACGGCAACCGTCCCCGACGGAAGGAGAGCCCATGGCAGGCACGGAAGACATGAAGAACAACGGCGAGAAGCTCCTCGGCAAGGCCAAGGAGGCGTTCGGCGACGCGACCGGCGACGACCGGTTGAAGACCGAGGGCCAGACCGACCAGGCCAAGGGCTCTGCGAAGCAGGGTGTGACGGACGTCAAGGACGCCGCGCACGGTGTCGCGGACAGCTTCAAGGACAAGTAGGACCAAGCCGGAGAGCGGCTGCGGACGGCCCCGACGATCGATGATCGTCGGGGCCGTCCGTCGTTCCCGAGCCGTTCGTCGTTCCCGAGCCGTTCGTCGTCCCCGAGCTGGGGCGCCGGCAGCGGTCGCGGGTGTCGGTGGTGTGGGGGTGCTGACCCCTGGTCACATGAGGGCGCCGACCGACGCCAGCCCGGCGCGGAGCAGGGAGCCGCGGCCACCCTCCATCTCGGCCGCCACCGCGTCACTCGCCGCCTCGATCGGGGTCATCCACGTGAGCTCGAGGGCGTCCTGGCGGGGTTCGCACGTGCCGGTCACGGGCACCACGTAGGCGAGCGAGATCGCGTGCTGCCGGTCGTCCGTGTACACCGACGCGCCGGGTAGCGGGAAGTACTCGGCGACCGTGAACGGCGTCGGGCTCGCCGGCAGCTGCGGGAACGCCATGGCACCGAGGTCCTTCTCGAGGTGACGGAACAGCGCGCTCCGCAGCGACTCCCCGTACATCACGCGGCCCGACACGAGCGTGCGCGCGATCGATCCGCTCGGGCTGACCCGGAGGAGGACGCCGACCTCCGTCACGACACCGAGTCCGTCGGTGCGGACGGGCAGCGCCTCGACGTAGCAGATGGGGAGTCGGCGCCGGATCGACGCGAGCTCCTCGTCGGACAGCCAGCCGGAGTCGGGGTCGGGAGTGCGCAACGAGGCCATGGTCCGTTCTTACCAGGCAGGACGAGCGACGGCGGCGACCGGCACGCGTGGCACGGTGTGCACGCGGTCGGTCACCGCCGCCGGTCCGGGTCGGGTCCGCGGATCGGACCCGTGGCGCCGGCTCACTCCGCGAGGATCTGGAGCAGCTCGCGGCGGAGCTGGTCGATCTTGTCCCGCGCCGCGGCCAGCTGCGCCTCCGACGCTCCGGAGCGGTAGAGGTGCACGACCCCGAAGAGCTTCTGCAGCCCCTCGGCGAACGCGCGCTGGGTGTCCGAGACACCGCTCGGGCTCGTCTCCCAGGCGCGAGCGATGTCGGCGGAGCGCGCCTCGACCTCGGCGCGGCCGGCGTCGGTCAGCTCGTAGGTGCTCCGCCCGTCGGTGCCCACGGCGCGCACCAGACCCTCGTCGACGAGCTGTTGGAGGGTCGGGTAGACCGACCCCGGGCTCGGACGCCAGTTCCCTCCCGTCCGCTCGGCGATCGCGCGGATCAGGCCGTAGCCGTTGTACGGCTCGCCGTTCTCGGCGCCGTCCGCGAGCAGTCCGAGGACGGCCAGGCGGACGTCGCCACGGCGTGCGCGCCGGCCCTCTCGCCCGAAGCCGAAGCCGGGCGCGAAGCCGGGACCGAAGCCGCCGGGTCCGAACGGCGCTCCCGCGCCGCCTCGGCCGCGGCCGCCGCCGTGCTGGTGGTGTTCCCGGGCGCCGCCGAAGCGCGCGGCCCAGGGGCCTCTGTGGCCCTGGTGGCCGTCGTGGCCGTGTTCGTCGTCATGCATGGATCGCATGGTCGACCTCCTGTTCATGTCGCCTTCATCGCCGTATCGCGATGCGTCAACGATATGTCGCTCACGGGCGGGCCGTCAACCCTGGGGCGGAGTTCCGGCCGAGCGAGCATCCTGAGCGGAACAGGACCGCCACCGATCCCGACGGTCGGTCACCGGAGGGAGACGCCATGGGCAAGCTCGTGTACGGCGTGAACGTGGTCGAGATCGGGTTCGACGACCGCACGCTCGCGCACCTCAGCGTCGTGATCATCGCCAAGCTGCGGCGACGCGAGAGCTTCCTGTTCTCGTGGCGCGACGACTCCTCGGTCGGGGACGGCCGGAGCAGCGTGTGGATCGACCCGTCCATCCCGCTCTACTTCAAGTACTTCGGGTCGCGACCTCCCTCGTTGAACCGGGCGTGGGTCGCGGCGCTCACGGCCACCGCGAACTCGGCCCAGGGGTTGCACCTCGTGCCCGAGCCCAACGACGGGGACGGGGCCGGCGGCGACGAGGGGTGAGGGCTGCGGCACGCTGAGCCAGCCGGTGTAGCGACGGGGCGACGACCGGTCAAGGGGACGCGGGCCCGGATGCCCTTGCCGTAACGTGCACGGTGCTGACGAGGTCTCATGCAGCGCCGCCGTCGCCGCGCTGATGGCCGACGAGGAGCCGGTTGGGGGTGCCGGCACGGGGAGCCAGGTTCAGGGGTGCTCCGTGCCGGGCCCGGCCGTGCTCGGACCTCCCGGCCGTGCTCGGGCCTCCCGGCCGGATGTCGGGCGTCGCGGGCATGATGGGGCGCACATGACCGACGTGCTCGACCGCTTCTCGCCGCCCACCGCCGCATGGTTCCGCGGAGCGTTCACCGCGCCCACCGCCGCGCAGACCGGTGCGTGGGACGCCGTCTCGACCGGCCGGCACGCCCTCGTCGTCGCGCCGACCGGGTCCGGCAAGACCCTCGCGGCGTTCCTGTGGTCGATCGACCGGCTCATCACGGCGCCCGAGCAGCCCGACCCGCGGGCGCGGACCCGCGTGCTGTACGTGTCCCCGCTCAAGGCGCTCGGCGTCGACGTCGAGCGCAACCTCCGCAGCCCGCTCGTCGGCATCACGCAGACGGCGAAGCGTCTGGGACTCGAGCCACCGGACGTCACCGTCGGCGTGCGGAGCGGTGACACCCCCGCCGCCGATCGTCGTCTGCTGCAGCGGACGCCGCCCGACGTCCTCATCACGACGCCCGAGTCGCTCTACCTCATGCTCACGTCCTCGGCCCGGGACACCCTGCGGAACGTGGACACCGTCATCATCGACGAGGTCCACGCCGTCGCGGCGTCGAAGCGGGGCGCGCACCTCGCCCTGAGCCTCGAGCGCCTCGACGACCTGCTCGAGCGTCCGGTGCAGCGGATCGGCCTGTCGGCCACGGTCCGCCCGGCAGAAGAGGTCGCACGGTTCCTCGGTGGTCGGGCTCCCGTCGAGATCATCGCGCCGTCCGCCCAGAAGACGTTCGACCTGCGCGTGGTCGTCCCGGTCGAGGACATGGCCGAACTCGGGCAGCCCGCCGCGGGTGACGACCCGACGGCCACGCCGACGAACGGCTCGATCTGGCCCCACGTCGAGGAGGCCGTGGTCGACCTCGTCGAGGCCCACCGGTCGACCATCGTGTTCGCGAACTCGCGGCGCCTGGCGGAGCGGCTCACGGCACGGCTCAACGAGATCCACGAGGAACGGCTCGGGCTGGTCGGCGCCCCCGAGGAGGCCCTGGTCGCCGTCGCCGCGGACGCCGGGGAGGCCGCCGAGCACGGACCCGGCTCGGACGATGGACGCGCGACACCGCGACGACCGCCCGCACAGCTCATCGGCGGCTCCGGACAGACGGCCGGTGGCGGCGGCGCGACGACGGACGACGCCGTCCCCGTCCTGGCCCGCGCCCACCACGGCTCCGTGTCGAAGGACCAGCGCGCGATCATCGAGGACGACCTGAAGTCGGGGCGCCTGCGGTGCGTCGTGGCGACGAGTTCCCTCGAGCTCGGGATCGACATGGGCGAGGTCGACCTCGTCGTCCAGGTCGAGGCACCACCCTCGGTCGCGAGCGGCCTGCAGCGTGTCGGCCGGGCGGGACACCAGGTCGGCGAGGTCTCGCGGGGCGTCCTGTTCCCGAAGCACCGCGCCGACCTCGTGCACAGTGCGGTCACCGTCGAGCGCATGGTCGAGGGCGCCATCGAGTCCATCGCGGTACCGGCGAACCCCCTCGACGTCCTCGCCCAACAGACCGTGGCCGCCGTCGCGCTCGACGAGGTCGACGTCGAGCACTGGTTCGAGCTCGTGCGGCGAAGCGCTCCGTTCAGCGGCCTGCCGCGCTCCGCGTTCGAGGCGACCCTCGACCTCGTGAGCGGGCGCTATCCGAGCGACGAGTTCGCCGAGCTGCGCCCCCGGCTCGTCTGGGACCGCGTGCACGGCACGATGACCGGGCGTCCGGGTGCCCAACGCCTCGCCGTGACGAGCGGTGGCACGATCCCGGACCGCGGTCTGTTCGGCGTGTTCATGGTCGGCGAGAAGGCATCGCGCGTCGGCGAGCTCGACGAGGAGATGGTCTACGAGTCCCGCGTCGGGGACGTCTTCGCCCTCGGGGCGACGAGTTGGCGGATCGAGGACATCACGCACGACCGCGTGCTCGTCAGCCCCGCGTTCGGCCAGCCCGGACGCGTCCCGTTCTGGAAGGGCGACGGCATCGGCCGCCCCGCGGAGCTCGGCCGGGCGATGGGCGCGTACGTGCGCGAGCTCGACACGGCCGCGCCGGACGACGCCCGGGCCCGGGTGTCGGGCAGCGGGCTGGACGACCGCGCCGTGACGAACCTCCTGACGTTCATCCGGGAGCAGCGCGAGGCGACCGGGCACGTGCCGACCGACACGACGCTCGTGGTCGAGCGCTTCCGGGACGAACTCGGCGACTGGCGGATGATCCTGCACTCGCCGTTCGGCATGCAGGTCCACGCACCGTGGGCACTCGCGGTCGGGGCGCGCCTGCGCGAGCGGTACGGGATCGACGGCGGCGCGATGGCCAGCGACGACGGCGTGGTCGTGCGGATCCCGGAGACCGACGCCGAGCCTCCCGGCTCCGAGCTGTTCGTGTTCGAGCGCGACGACCTCGACGCGCTGGTGACGGACGAGGTCGGGGGCTCCGCGCTGTTCGCCGCGCGGTTCCGCGAGTGCGCCGCTCGCGCGCTCCTGTTGCCGCGCCGTGACCCGGGCCGGCGGTCGCCGCTCTGGCAGCAGCGCCAGCGGGCGTCGCAACTGCTCGACGTCGCGCGCAAGTTCCCGACGTTCCCGATCATCCTCGAGACCGTGCGCGAGGTCCTGCAGGACGTCTACGACGTGCCCGCCCTCCTCGGCATCGCCGACGACATCGCGCGTCGGTCCATCCGCATCGTCGAGACCCAGACCGAGCAGCCGTCGCCGTTCGCGCGCTCCCTGCTGTTCGGGTACGTCGCGGCGTTCATGTACGAGGGCGACTCGCCCCTCGCCGAGCGTCGGGCCGCGGCGCTGTCGCTCGACGCCACCCTGCTCGGCGAACTGCTCGGTCGCGCAGAGCTGCGGGAGCTCCTCGACCCGGGCGTGCTCGCGAGCGTCGAGGCGGACCTGCAGCGGCTGTCACCCGACCGCCGCGCGCGCGACGCCGAGGGGCTCGTCGACGTGCTCCGCCTCGTGGGACCGCTCGACCTCGACGAGTGCGTGACCCGGAGCTGGCTCGCCGACGGTGCCGCCACGTCCGAGTCCGCCGCCGCGGAGGCCCGGGCGACGATGACCACGACCCTCACGGACCTGGAGCGGGACCGCCGACTCCTCGGCTTCACGTTCCGGGGCGAGCAGCGGTGGTCCGTGATCGAGGACGCCTCGCGCCTCCGCGATGCCCTCGGGGTGGCCCTGCCGATCGGCGTGCCGACGGCGTTCGTCGAGCCGGTCGCCGACCCCCTCGGCGACCTCGTCGGCCGGTACGCACGGAGCCACGGGCCGTTCGCGGCTGGCGAGGCCGCCACCCACCTCGGCCTCGGGGTCGCGGTGGTCACGGACGTCCTGCGGCGCCTCGTCGCGGACCGGCGCGTCGTCGAGGGCGAGTTCCGCCCGGACCGTCAGGGTGCCGAGTGGTGCGACGCCGAGGTCCTCCGGCGCATCCGGACGCGGTCGCTCGCCGCGCTCCGGCACGAGGTCGAACCGGTGTCCGCCGACGCGCTCGCCCGGTTCCTGCCCGCATGGCAGCACGTGCACACACCCGAGACCCGTGGGGGCCTCCGCGGCGTCGACGGCGTGCTGCAGGTCGTCGACCAGCTGTCCGGCGTCGCGGTCCCGGCGTCCGCGTGGGAGTCCCTGGTGCTGCCGAGCCGCGTGGTCGACTACACACCGGCGATGCTCGACGAGCTGACCGCGACCGGGGAGGTCCTGTGGTCCGGCGGCGGGTCGCTGCCGGGGAACGACGGCTGGGTGCGCCTGCACCTGGCGGACACGGCCTCGACGACGCTCGCCGAACCGTCCGGCGCGGACACCACCGAGCTGCAGCGCGACGTGCTCGGGGCGCTCGCGGGTGGCGGCGCGTACTTCTTCCGGCAGCTGGCACAGTCCGTCGGCAGCACGGACGACCAGGCGCTCGCGACGGCGCTGTGGGACCTCGTGTGGGCCGGGCAGATCACGAATGACACCTTCGCGCCGCTCCGGTCCGTGATCGGCGGTCGCACCCGGGCCGCCGCGCCCCGGACGCGCGCCTACCGTGGCCGACGACGACCGACCCTGCCCGCACAGTCCGGGCCGCCGACTGTCGGCGGCCGGTGGTCGCTCCTCCCCCTCGCCGAGCCCGACCAGACCGTCCGCGCGGCCGCACTCGCCGAACAGCTGCTCGAGCGGCACGGCGTCGTCACCCGCGGTGCCGTGCAGGTCGAGGGCGTCCGAGGCGGGTTCGCCGGCGTGTACCGCGTGCTCGCCCGGTTCGAGGAGACCGGGCGTGCCCGTCGCGGCTACTTCGTCGAGGGCCTCGGCGCGGCGCAGTTCGCGACCGGGCCCACCGTCGACCGACTCCGCACGTACAGCCAGGACATCGACGCCGCCGAGGCCGACCCGAAGCGCCGTCGCGTGGCGATCACCCTCGCCGCGACCGATCCCGCCAACCCGTTCGGTGCGGCGCTGCCCTGGCCGGCGGGCGACACGGACGAGGACGGCTCGCGCGGACACCGGCCGGGACGCAAGGCCGGTGCACTCGTCACGATCGTCGACGGCCGCCTCGCCGTGTACGTCGAGCGGGGCGGCAAGAGCGTGCTGACGTTCACCCCGGACGAACCCGTGCTCGCCGCCGCCGCGCAGTCCATCGCCGCGACGGTGCGCAGTGGGCTCGGGCGCCTCGCCGTCGAGCGCGTCGACGGGACCTTCGTGCTCGAGACGCCGCTCGGAGACCTGCTGCGCGACGCCGGGTTCACCGCCACGCCACAGGGACTGCGACTCCGTGCCTGAGGGCGACACCGTCTACCGCGCGGCCCACAAGCTGCACGCGGCCCTGGCCGGCAAGGTCCTGACGCGCACCGACTTCCGGGTACCGGCGTTCGCGACCGTCGACCTGACCGGGCGCGTGGTCGACGAGGTCGTCCCGCGCGGCAAGCACATCCTGCACCGAATCGGCGACGTCACCGTCCACTCGCACCTCAAGATGGAGGGCCGGTGGGACGTCTACGCGCCGGGTGACCGTTGGCGGCGCCCAGCACACCAGGCACGCGCCGTCCTCGACGCCGAGGGCGTCTCCACCGTGGGATTCACACTCGGCGTGCTCGAGATCGTCCCTCGCGAGCACGAGGACACGGTCGTCGGGCACCTCGGTCCTGACCTGCTCGGGCCGGACTGGGACCCGGCGCGCGCCGAGGCGAACCTCGTCGCGGACCCCGCACGGCCGATCGGCCTCGCGCTGCTCGACCAGCGGGTCATGGCCGGGCTCGGCAACGTCTACCGGAACGAGTTGTGCTTCCTCCGCGGGGTGCTGCCGACGCGGCCCGTCGGCGAGGTGCAGGACCCGACGCGCATGGTGGCGCTCGCGGAACGGCTCATCGTGGCCAACCGCGACCGCCCCAACCGCGTCACGACGGGGAACACCCGGCCGGGGCAGCGATTCTGGGTCTACGGGCGCGACGGCAAGCCGTGCCTCCGCTGCGGCACGCGGATCCGGTACGGCACGCTCGGCGAGGACGCGCTGTCGCTGCGGGACACCTACTGGTGTCCGCGGTGTCAGCACTGAGCGCCGCGGGGCTCGTGGCCGGCCGCGGCGCTCAGAGTCGATGCGCGGGCGGACCCGCGTGGATCAGTGGTCGATGTCCTCGACGATGCAGCTGATCACGGTCTTCGCGTCCGACGACGACGCGGTGAAGCCCGCGGGTGCGTTCGGCGACGACGAGCCGTTGCGCGCTGCGGCGTTCACGGCGTAGATCGTGCCGTCGAAGGTCTGCCCCTTCGCCATGGTCGGGTTCTTCGTCGTCACCCAGACGGCGACCTCGTCCTCGTTCGGGTCGTCCTGGCCGTTCGTCGGCGCCACCGAGGCCCCGATGTACCAGCCGCCCGTGGTCTTCCACGTGTCGGCGAAGTCGATGTCGTCGTGGGTGCCGAGCGCGTGGTTGATCTGCTCGACGACGTCGACGTTCGCGACGGGGCACTTCGACCCGTTGCGCTGCGCGGGGTTCGTCTGCTGCTGCTGGGAGCCGGGGACCTTGCCGACGGGATCCTGGTTCTGCGCGCCCCCGGTGCCCGCGGTGTGACAGCCGGTGAGCAGGAGTGCAGACGCGACGGCCACGATGGCCGCGCTCGTGATCTTCGTGGTCCTCATGGCCCGGACCGTACCCGCGCGCTCCTGCCCGGGCTCCCATTTCCGGGAGTCCGCTCAGCGTGTCTGTCCCCCGACGGTTCGACGTCGCGGCTGATCCACGGGTGTCGCGCAACCTCGGCCCGGTTCCTCCTGGTGCCGGTGTGCCATCATCCGCGCATGCCGTTCACCGTCAGCCACACGATCGTGGCGCTGCCGTTCCGCGGGACCCGGGTTCCCGCAGCAGCCCTCGCCGTCGGTGCCATGGCACCGGACGCCGTGCTCTTCGTCCCGGAGCTGCCCGCGTACGGGGTGACGCACTCGGCACTCGGCGCGCTGACGGTGTCCACGCCGGTCGCACTCATCGCCCTGGCCGCGTGGACCTTCGGGCTCCGATGGGCGTTCACCGCGATCCAACCCCGGTCGGTGCACGACCGACTGCCCGCGTCCTGGCACGACCCGACGAGTGCGTGGTCCGCCTTCCGGTCCCGGACGCCCGCCGCGCGGGTGGGTCGGCTGGCGCTGGTGCTCGCCACCGTGATCGCCGGCGTCTACAGCCACGTCGCGTGGGACTCGTTCACGCACCGGCACGGGTGGTCGGTCGCGCGGATCGCGGTCTTCCGTGCGTCGATCCACGGCCACCCCGTGTACGACCTCGTGCAGAACGCGTGCTCGGTCGGTGGGATGCTCGTGCTCGCCGTCGCGTTCGTGCTCTGGCTGCGCCGGACGCCCCCGGTACCGCGAACACGACGACTGCCCGCGGGGATCGCACGGGGGCTGCGCGTCGCACTGCTGGCGGTCGCGGGGCTGGTGACGATCGTCGGAGCTGCCCCGCTCCTCCTGGTCGGATCGAGCGCGGAGGGCGTGCTCGGCTGGGCGGCGATCCTGGCCGTGCGGGTGTGCGCCGTGCTGCTCGTCCTGACGGCCGTCGGCCTCGCGCTGGTGCGCGTGGGACGGGCGCCGGAGCGGGTCGTGCCCCGCGGCCGGTGACCGGGCGGCCCCCTCAGGGGGCCGTGACCCAGGTGCGCAGGAACCGGGCTCCCGCCTCGTCGTGGATGACGCCGTCGGGCGCGGTGAGGACCGGGTACGGGGTCTCGGGCACACCGTCAGCCGGGCGGACGTCCACGTGCGCGACGTCGTACCCGTGCTCGTGCAGCCAGTCCGCCATGGCGTAGTCGCTCCGGGAGTCACCGACCGTGCGCCAGGTCGCGGGCAGGGCGCCGTCCTCGGCCAGGAGCTCGAGCGCACGCTCCGCTCCCATGTCCTTGCCGGTGCGGGCGGACTCGATGTCGGTGGAGATGATCGTCGGGTCGATGCGCCAGGTGACGCTGCCGTCGTCGGCCGCGCGGACGTCGTCGAGGCGCCGCACCCCGTACCCGCGGCGGACGAGGGCGTCCATCGCGCGGGCGTCGAGGTCGGGCTGCCGGGCCAGGAACGTCGCACTCGGGACGTCGACCCGCTGCTCGATCGAGACCATCGCCCGCTTCGTCTCGTCGTAGAACACGACGTCGGCGAAGGTGTCGGCGACGAGGGCGCGCATCTCGTCGGCGAAGTCCACCGGGAGCGCGAGGTCCTCGGCGACCTCGATCGCGCTCATCCCGCCGTCGAACCGCGGGTCGATCGAGCACCAGACCGCGCCCTTCTCGCACACGGCGTGCACCCGACCACCGGACGCGAGACCACCGGCGAGCAACGGCCCGACGACCTGCTCGCGGATGAACGCGTCGCTGCGGCCGGTGTTGAACACGACCGGGATCCCCTGGGCCGCCAGTGCCACGAGGTCCTCGACGATGGACGGGATGGCGATCGTCCGCGACACCGGACTGGCGATCGGACCGTCGACGTCGAGGAGCAGACCGAGGCGCGGAGGGGTCGTCATCCGTCCATCCTCCCAGGCGAACGCCGAGGGACGGACGCGGACCGACGCGCTCCGTGGTGACGCGCCGACCGAGGTCAGCCGAGCGGGAAGGGCTCCTCCACCCGCTGTCGCAGGAGGAACGGGACGACGCCCTCGGCCAGCGCGGCACCGTTGACGACGTGCGCCTGGTCCTGCAGCACGGTGTGCTCCGACCCCGGCACGGCCTCGACCGCCGCGTGGGCCGCGAGCTTGAGCCAGTCGGGGCTCGATCCGCCGGTCATGACGAGCACGGGTGTCGTGATGCGGGCGAGGGCCTCGGTCGGCAGGGCGAACCCGGTCATGACGTGGACGTCGTTCGGGAGGGTCGCAGCACCGGCGAGCAGACCGGCCCACGCCGGGCGCTGCATCCGCAGGACGACGGGCGCGAGCCAGGGCGTGCCGAGCACCCGACGCAGGAAGAACCGCACCGCTGCCGCGGCACGACCGCCACGGACGAGGGCCGTGATGCGCTCGGGGTCCGGGAACCGCGGATCGACCGACGCGCGGTACGGCGGCTCCCAGGCGACCGCTCGCTCGATCGGCGCTCCGCCCGCAGCGGCCAGGAGGACCAACCCGGCGCCGGCACAGAGGCCCACGACGGACGGTCGCCCGCCCGCAGCGGCGATGACGGCCTCGAGGTCCTCGACCTCGCGCTGCGCCTCGGCCAGCCCGCCACCGCTCTCGCCCCTGCCACGGCGGTCGTACCAGGTGACGGTGAAGTGCTCGGCGAGGGCCGTGGCGGTCTCGGTGAGGGCACCGAAGGCGCGGTGGTCGAACGGCCCGGCGACGAGCACGAGCGCCGGCCCGCTGCCCGTGGTGGACGTCGCGATCGCGGTGCCGTCCGCGGAGACGACGGTGCGCTCAGCGGGTTCGACGTGCATGGAGGTCCTCTGGACGGGATGGCGCGTGGTCGGGGCGCTTCCGGGGAAGGCGCTCCCGATTCTGTCAGCGCGCTCCCGACGCGTCATCACCCGCAACCAGGGGTGGTCGTCGCGCCTCCGGCACGGAGCGGAGCCGTCGTCCGGACGAAGCCCCCGGGGCCGGTCACCCGAACGGACCGGCCCCGAGGCGACGGCGACCCGACCCGAACGGGTGCGCCCTCGGCCCTGGGGGCTCCCCGACGCCGAGCGCCGGGCACTTCTCGCCATGCCTTCGATGCGGGGTCCGCGGACCGATGGGATCGCGCTTGACCCCAGTTCGGGTGGCGTCGGCGATCGCGTCCGTCGCGTGGCGTAACAGATGCCGTGCGGCGCCGGACCCGTGGCACGCTTGCCTCCACGCAGCGCACCACGCGAAGCCTCGCGCGCGGCGTCGACCGCTCCCGTCGTGGACGGCCGCCGCGCACGCCTGCGACGTCCCACTGCCCGAGGGAGTCGCACGACGACTCCGTCCCCGAGGAGCGCACGCATGTCATTCGAGAACACCACACACATCCAGGCCACCACGGCCGGTTCCCTTCCCCGTACCCCCGAGCTCATCGCCGCGAACGCCGCGCGACCGCTCGCCGAGGACGGGTTCACCCTGCAGACCACCGACGAGGTCCGCGCCCTGACGAGTGCCGCCGTCGACGACGTGGTCGCCCGGCAGGTCCGGCTCGGGATCACCCAGCCCGGCGACGGCGAGTACGGCAAGGCGATGTCGAGTTCGGTCGACTACGGCGCGTGGTGGGGCTACTCGTTCCAGCGCGTCAGCGGCCTGTCCCTGACCGAGGAGAACATCTTCACGCAGGAGCCCGTCCGCTCGGAGCCGGGGCACGTCCGCCTGACCTCGTTCCCCGACCGACGGGACTGGATCGCCTTCCGGGACGCCTACCAGGACCCGGAGAGCGGGATCGGGGTCGGCAAGAACGCGACCGCGTTCCCCACGACGACGGGGCCGATCGTCTACACGGGCCACGAGGCCGCCCGCACCGACGCCGCGAACCTCAAGCACGCGCTCGAGGCGAACGGCGTCGACAACGGGTTCATCACCGCGCTCTCGCCCGGTTCCGGTGCCCGCGTCGCGAACGAGTACTACGCGACCGAGGAAGAGCACATCTGGGCCTGGGCCGACGCTCTCCGTGAGGAGTACCGGATCATCCTCGACGCGGGGCTCTCGCTGCAGATCGACGACCCCTCGATCGCCGAGAACTGGGACCAGATCAACCCCGAGCCGAGCGTCGAGGACTACCGCGCGTTCACCCGGATCCGGGTCGAGGCCCTCAACCACGCACTCCGCGGCCTGGACACCTCGCGCGTGCGGTTCCACCTGTGCTGGGGCTCGTGGCACGGACCCCACACGACGGACATCGAACTCCGTCACATCGTGGACCTCATGCTCGACATCGACGCGAGCGCCTACTCGTTCGAGGCCGCGAACGCCCGCCACGAGCACGAGTGGACCGTCTGGGAGGACACCGAGCTGCCGGACGGCAAGGTGATCATCCCGGGTGTGGTCGGCCACGCCACGAACGTCGTCGAGCACCCGGACCTGGTCGCGCAGCGGATCGAGCGGTTCGCCGAGTTCGTCGGCCGCGAGCGGGTCATCGCCGGGACCGACTGTGGTCTGGGCGGCCGCGTCCACCCCTCGATCGCCGCCGCCAAGCTCGAGTCGCTCGGCGAGGGCGCGCGACGGGCCTCGGCGAAGCTGTTCTGAGCCGTCACACATCGCGCTGACCGGACGGCCCGGCCCCTCCTGGGGGTCGGGCCGTCCGTCGTCCCGGCCCCTCCTGGGGTCGGGCCGTCCGTCCTCTCGGCCGCCGCGATCCGTGCTCGGTCGTCAGACCGTCCGCGCGGCGAGGTCGGCCTCGCGCTCGAGCAGGGACCGTTTGACGTGCTCGCCCCAGGCGAAGCCCCCGAGGCCGCCGTTGCTCCGGAGCACCCGGTGGCAGGGCACGAACAGTGCCGGTGCGTTCCGGGCGCAGACGCTCGCCGCGGCGCGCACGGCCTCCGGACGACCCATGGCCGCGGCGAGCTGCGTGTACGTGAGCACGGTGCCCGCCGGCACGAGCCGGAGCTGCCGCCAGCCCTCGGTGAACAGTTCCGTGCCGAACTGCCGGACGCGCACCTGCATGGCCGGTTCGACGTCGCCGTCGTAGTAGGCCTGGACCGCCGTGGCCGACGCCACCGCACCCGGCACGACGACCACCGGGCGGTGGCGCTCCGCCAGCCGGGCGAGGACCTCGGTGGCCTCCGCCGTCCATCCGGACGCGAGGACCGTGCCGTCGCCGTCCTCGAGCACGGTGAACGGACCGTCGGGCGTCGCGAGGGTGGCGACGCGCGCGACCGTCGTCGCCGCGCGAGGCTCGGGCGGGACCACGACGGCGTCGGACGACCGGAGCGGGGACGCCGCGTCCGGTACGAAGGACGCCGACTCCGACGCGGCCGGTTCGGGCCGCAGGTCGATGGTGCTCATGGGATGTGCCTTCCGTTCGGTCGATGCCCCTGGTGCGGCGGGGTGCGTGCGGCAGCGCGCCAGAGGTGCATGGTCAGGTAGCTCCGCCAGGGAGCGAGTGCCGACGACCATACGGAGAGTCCGCGCGGGTCGTCGGGGATCCCGAGGGCCTGTGCACCGTTCCGCACGGCGGTGTCCCTGGGGAGGAGGAGATCGGGGTGGTGCCGGACCCGGAGCGCGACGTACGCGGCGGTCCAGGGCCCGACCCCGGGCACGGCGAGCAGTCGCGCGCGGAGGTCGTCCAGCGTCGCGGCCCGGTCCACGACGAGCGATCCGTCGGCGAGCCCCGCCGCGACCCGGTGCAGCGTCGCGACACGGGCCCGGGGACCGCGGATGACCCGCTCCGCGTCGCCCGGCGGCGCCGAGCCCGCTCCCGCCTCGGCGACGAGCTGTCGCCCCACGGCATCCGCGAGCACGGCGGCCGTCGGGAACATCCGCATCCCGGGCGCGACGGTGTCGGGCACCGGCTCTCCGAGGGCGTCCACCACACGACCGAGCGCCGTCCGCGCCGCGGCGACGCGCACCTGCTGCCCGAGGACCGCCCGGACGACGAGCTCGTCGGCGTCGAGCGCCCCCGGCACCCGGATGCCCGGCACGGCGGACACCGACGACGCCAGCTCCGGGACCACTCCGAGCAGGGCGTCCACCGCGACCGGGTCCGCGTCCAGGTCGAACAGGGACCGGACGCGCGCGACGAGGGTCGGGAGGTCGGACAGCGTCGTCATCCGGACCTCGAGGTCGATGCCGGTACCGCGGCCGGAGGGCCCCGGGTCGGCGGGGGTCGCGGCGAACCAGGCCGGGCCTCCCGGCAGTCGCACGACCCGCTCGTAGCGGGCACCGCCGGGATCCGCGGCGGTGGCCGCGACCTCGACGCCGGGCAGCGCGCGGGCGGCGAACCAGGCGAAGAGGCCGTGGGCGTCGAACGGCGGTCGCGCGGGCAGGTGGACGCGGAGCGCCCCGTCCGGCGTCGGTGCCGCGCGTCCACTCCGCGCCCGTAGCGCGGTCGGGGTGAGCCCGAAGACCTCGCGCACGGTGTCGTTGAACTGCCGCACGCTGCCGAACCCGGCGGCGAACGCGACGTCGGCGACCGGCAGCGACGACGTCGTGAGCAGCGTCCGGGCGTGCTGGGCGCGCTGCGCGCGGCTCAGCGCCTTCGGCCCAGCGCCGAGCTCCTGCACGAGGATCCGCGTGAGGTGTCGCGGGGAGTACCCGAGGCGTGCGGCGAGCGCCGGCACTCCGTCGCGCTCGACCGCGCCGTCCGTCACGAGGCGCATGGCGCGCGCGGCGACGTCCTCGCGCACGTTCCACGCGGGGCTGCCGGGGCTCGCCTCCGGCAGGCACCGCTTGCACGCGCGGTACCCGGCGAGGTGCGCGGCCGCACTCGTGGGGTAGAACGTGACGCCCGAGCTCCGCGGCGTGCGAGCGGGACAGCTCGGTCGGCAGTAGATGCGCGTCGAGTGGACGGCGGTGACGAACTGGCCGTCGAAGCGGGCGTCGCGCGACGCGGCGATGCGGTAGCGCTCCGCGTGGAGCGGGTCGGAGGTCGCGCCCGTCCCCCCGCCCGTGTCCATGCTCCCAGCCTGACACGCGCCACCGACCCGGACCAGCGGGAATCGGACACGGCGGCAGGGTCGACGGGATCGGCCCGGCGGGCGCGCGGTGGCGCGCTCGGTCCGCCTCCGCACCTCGACCGGGAGGCACGGCGGACGCCGACAGGTACGGTCGGGTGTCATGGACGCGAGCGGTGAGCACCCCGCCTGCGACGGGACGACCGCGCGCGGCGGGGCGGACGCGACTCCGGGCCTCCCGGCCGGACTGCTGGCGACCACGTACCCGGTGACCGTCGAACTGCTGCTCGCCGCACCGCGGCACCGCTACGAGGGCCGGCCCGCCGACGGTCCGGCCCCGGCGGACGGACCGGAGCTCCACGAGCGGATCACGGTCCGGGCCGGGCTCGGGATCGTCGGCGACCGGTTCCACGGCCATCCCGCGCACCGGCAGGCGTCCGTCACGGTGATCGGGGCCGAGCCGCTCGAGGCGCTCGCGGCGGAACTCGGCATCCCGCTGGACCCGGCGCTCACCCGACGGAACGTGGTGCTCCGCGGCGTCGACGTCGAGGCCCTCCGCGGCGTCCTGTTCTCGATCGACACGGGGTCGGGGCCGGTCGTGCTGCAGGGACACCGTGCGGCGAACCCCTGCGCGTGGATGGACGTGGCGATCGGGCCGGGCGCGTTCCGGGGGATGCGGGGTCGGGGCGGGATCCGCTGCGAGCCGCTGACCGACGGCGTGCTGACGCTCGGCCCGGGGACGCTCCGGGCGGCGGTGCCGCTGGGCTGAGCATGGTTCGCGTGGCCGTCGAACCGCCTGGTGCCCGTGGAACCGCGGGATCACGCGGTTCGACGGGCACCAGGGTGTTCGACGTGCCGCGGTCAGCCGACGGGGACGACCGCCCCTTCGATCGCGGGGACGAACGCCTGCAGGTCGCCGGGGTTGCGGGAGGTGATGAGCGTGTACCCGCCCGAGACGTCGACCTCGACCTCGCGGTCCACCCACTCGGCGCCGGCGTTGCGGATGTCGGTCTGCAGCGTGTGGAACGAGGTGATCGTGCGTCCGGGGAGGATGCCCGCCTCGACCAGGAGCCAGGGGCCGTGGCAGATCGCGGCGATGGGCTTGCCCGCGTCGGCGAACGCCGTGACGAGGGCGATCGCTCCCGGCTCGCGGCGCAGTGTGTCGGCGTTGATGGTGCCGCCGGGGATGAGGATCGCGTCGTGGTCGCTCTCGTCGGCCTCGTCGAGCGCGAGGTCGACGTCCACCTGTTGGCCCGGGTCCTTGTCGCCCACGAGCGTCTGGATGGGCGACTGCTCCTTGGCGGCGATCGTGACCGCGGCGCCCTTCTCGCGGAGCTGCTCGACCGGGACGACGATCTCGTCCTGCTCGACCCCGTAGTTCGTGGCGATCACGAGGATCTTCGTGCCGTTCAGTTCGTCGGCCATGGTGCTCCTTCCGTCGGTGCGCGGTCCGGATCGGCTCCGCGCCGCCGTCGGGTCGTGTCCGGCGGCTCCATCGAGTGTCGGCGTGATCACCCGCGAGCGTCCGCAGGTCGCAGCCGACGTGGAGGCGCCCCGTCCCCCGGGTGCACACCGGCTCGGCCCGGCACCTGCTCCCGGCCCGGCGGGCGCTCAGCTCCGGATGCGGAAGCCCGCGCCCGCGCGTGACACCGTGACGGCCGTGTGGTCCGTCAGGCGGTCGAGCCCCTCGGTCGTCGGGGACGTGTGCGCGCCGACCACGACGACGTGGGCCCCCGACGCCACGGCGGACACGAGGCCCGCTTCAGCGTCCTCGAAGGCGGTGCAGTCCCCGGGCGGGAGACCGAGCATCTCGGCCCCGAGCCGGTAGCAGTCGGGAGCGGGCTTGCCGTTCGGCACGTCCTCGGCGGTGACGACCACCTCGGGCACGGGGACGCCGGCCGCCGCCATCCGGTTCAGTGCGAGGTCGCGCGGCGCGCTCGTCACGAGGGCGACGGGCGCTCCGAGGTCGAGGAGGGTCCGCACGAGCGCGCCGGCGCCGGGGACCTCGGTGATGCCGTCGGTGCGACGGACCTCGTCGGCCACGAGCGCCGCCGACAGGGCGACCCGTTCGTCGTGCGACCGGTCGGGCAGGAACCGGGTCACGGTGTCGATCGTCTGGCGACCGTGCGAGAACGCGAGGATCTCGCGCGGGTCGATGCCGTGCTCCGCCCCGAAGCGCCCCCAGGCGGCCTCGACGATCGCGGTGGAGTCGACGAGGGTGCCGTCCATGTCGAACAGGAACCCGGCGGTGACGTGGTCGAGGTGCTGCGGCATCACGGTCGACGGTACCGCGTCAGGAGCATGTCGCCGGCGCGGAGGACGTGGGCGAGCCGCATCGAGCGGAGGCCCTGCCCAGCACCGCCCCGCGCGATCCGGGGTCCGTCACCGCCCTCGAGGACCGGGCTGACGGTGAGGCACAGCTCGTCCACCGCATCGGCCGCCACGAGCGCCCCGAGGAGGCCGGGCCCGCCCTCGCAGTGGATCTGGGCGAGGCCGCGCTCCACCAGCGCCCGCCGGACGACCGCGACGTCCACGGCGTCCGCCCCGCAGTCGACGACGTCCGCGACCGCGGCGAGCGCCGCGCGTCGGTCCGCGGGCGCCTCCGCGTGCGTCAGGACGACCGGTCGCACCGGTGCCTCCGTGAAGACCCGCGACGCCGCGTCGAGCGCCAGGGACCCGCTGACGATCGCGAACGCGGGGTGGTCCGGGAGGTCCCGCGCACGCCGCCACGCCACGTCCGCGTCGTGCAGGCGCATCGGCCCGTACCCCTCGTTCCGGACGGTCCCGGCTGCGACGAGGACGACGTCCGCGAGGCGACGCAGGAGGTCGAACACGCGGAGGTCGGCCGGGCCGCCGAGGCCACCGGAGACGCCCTCGGCGGTGGCGGAGCCGTCGAGACTGCTGACGAAGTTGACCCGCACCCAGCTGTCGGCCGTCGTCGGGGAGGGGTGTCGGGCCTCCCGGCCGTACAGGGCGAGGAGCGCGTCGTCGTCGAGCGGCCCCGGGCCGGCGGCGGGGAACAGCTGCTCGACGGCGGCGGCGTCCGTCGCCCCGGCGGCGGCTGCGGCTGCGGGCTCGTCGTCGGCGTGCTCGTCCGGGCTCATGCGACCGGGCGGTTGCCCTCGGGCAACAGGTTGTGGACCGGGTCGACGGGGGCGCGCCAGCCGAGCACGGCCTCGACCATGCGGGCCGCGTCGACCGCGGGACGGACGTCGTGCATGCGGAGGATCCGGGCGCCGAGCATCGCACTCATCGTCGCGGCCGCGAGCGACCCCGCCAGCCGTTCGCCCCGGGGCCGCCCCAGGGACTCCCCGACGAAGTCCTTGTTCGACACCGCCGCGAGGGTCGGGAACCCGAGCGCCGCGACCTCGGCCAGTCGTCGGGTCAACTCGAGCGAGTGCACCGTCGTCTTGTTGAGGTCGTGTCCGGGGTCGACGACGATCCGCGACTCCGGCACACCACGCTCGAGCGCGAGGTCGACCCGCCGCCGGAGGAACGCGACCACGTCGCCGACGACGTCGTCGTACCGCGGCATCGGGTGCTCCTGCCGCGGGGCAGCCAGGCTGTGGGTGATGACGACCGTCGCGTCGCTGTCGGCCACGACGTCGGCCATCCGCGGATCCGACAACCCCGTCGTGTCGTTGACGACCGAGGCGCCCGCGGCGATCGCCGCCGCCGCGACCTCGGGCCGGAACGTGTCCACGGACACGACCACGTCCGAGGCCTGGACGAGCGCGCGCACCACGGGCACGACGCGGTCGGCCTCCTCGTCCGCGGGCACCTCGGGGCCGGGGGCGAACTTGACGCCGCCGACGTCCACCCAGTCCGCGCCCTCGTCCACCGCCGCCACCGCTGCGGCGACCGCTCGATCGAGCGCGAACGTGGCGCCTCGGTCGTGGAACGAGTCGGGGGTGCGGTTGACGATCGCCATGACGGCGATCCGCCGGTCGAAGTCGAACGTCCGGCGGCCGATCCTGCGGACGGGGTGGCGGAGCGGCGGGAGCACGGGACCGGTCGCGAGCACGGGGGCGGCCGTGCGCTCGGGGCCGGTCGTGCGCTCGGGGCTGGCCGCGCGCTCGGGGCCGGCCGCGCGCTCGGGGCCGGCCGTGCGCTCGGGGCCGGTCACGAGCACGGCGCCGGTCGGGAGGCCCAGGGCCGCGTCCGCCGTCATGCCACCGCTCCGCTGCCGGCCGCGCCGATGAGCGCGATGACCTCGGCCCGACGGACCGGATCCGCGAGGACTCCGCTGCTCGCCACGGTCACCGTCGAACTGGCCGTCTGCCGCTCACCACGGGTCGTCACGCAGGCGTGCACGGCGTCGAGCACGACGAGCACCCCCGGGGCGTCGAGCCCCTCGGCGATGGCCGACACGACCTCGGACCCGAGCCGCTCCTGCAGCTGCGGCCGCGAGGCGATCGCGTCGACCACCCGCGAGAGCGTGCCGAGCCCGATGATCCGCTCGCCCGGCACGTACGCCAGGTGGGCGACCCCGAGGAACGGCAGCAGGTGGTGCTCACACACCGAGCGGAACCGGACGTCGCGCACGATCACGACCTCACCGAGCTCGTCCGGCTCGGCCGGCACCGCCCCGCGTCGCACGATGTCGGTCGCGTCGACCCCGAGGCCACTGAAGAACTCGGCGAACGCGTCCGCCACCCGCGCGGGCGTCGCCTGGAGGCCCGGACGCGTCGGGTCCTCGCCGACACCGGCCAGGAGCTCGCGCACGGCCGCCTCGACGCGAGCCCGGTCCTGGCGTCCGTTCACCGCCCCATCATCACACCTGCTCGCCGACATCGGCGGGCAGGGCCTCGTGGTGGGGCGCCCCGTGGGTGCGGCGCTGCTCCTTCATGCGGGCCTCGAAGAGGTGGCGACGGCCGCCGGCCAGCTGCTCGCGGGCCTCCCGTTCGGCGTCGCGGACGACCGACCAGTAGCCGTCGTCGTAGTCCTCGACGATCTGGAACGTCCATCGGCCGGCGATGACGTTGCGGCCGACGACGTCACGCTCGATGCGGTCGGCGACGTCGTCGTGCCCGGCCTGGCGGAACAGGTCCACCGCTTCACCGATCGCGAGGTCCGCCGTACCCGTGAGGCGGTGGAAGCCGTACAGCAGGCCGCGAGCGTGCTCGAGCGCCTCGAGCCCCTCGGACAGCTTGCCGAGGGCGTCCACCGTGGCGTCGTCGACCCCCTCCGGGATCCGATGGGCTGCGTCGGGCCCGTCGGTGTCGGGACGTTCGTTCGTCATGGTGATCGTTGTACTCGGGTGGCTGCCGGTCGCCCCCGGGGCGGTGTCCCCCGGCGCGTTTCCCTGGCGCATGGTGCCGCGGTCACGCCATGCGACGGAGCGTGTTCACGTTCCGCGTCGTCGTCGTCGCGCGGAACCGCGACGTGGCCGCACGCTTGGCGAACGGGGTGTCGGTGCTCGACCCCTTCGGGCACGCCCAGTAGACGACGCCGTCACCGACGGCCACCCGGTCCGGCGGCTCCACCGGGTCGGCGACGAGGGCCTCGAGGGCGTCCTGGTCCGACGAGAACACGACGTACGCGTGCGTCGCGGCGTCGACCGGGAACGGGAACGCGTCGACGAGCGCCGCCAGTCGGTCCTGTCGCACGAGCACCACGCGCACCGGGCGGCCGAACCGGTCCTGGAGGCCCCGCTCGAGCCGGTGCCGGAGGGTCGCCTCCGCAGCGTCCTGCGCGAGCGCGTGCTCCGGTCCGGCGTCGGGCGCCGGGGCCGTGAACACCACGTTGCCGCTCGCGAGCACCGGTCGGACGTCGGTGCCGCCGATCCCCTCGACGACCGCGGTGAGTTCGGGGTTCCGGACGGCGACCCCGCCCACGTTCACGCCGCGGAGCAGGGCCACCCAGCGGGTGCCGACGTCCGCGTCGGCGGCGACCCGGCGTGCAGTCACGACGGCTGCGCCTCCACCTCGTCACGCTCGAGCGAGATCGTCGGGATGGACGCGGTGATGACGGATCCGTCGGCACGGAGCGTGCCCTGGATGTCGCTCGTCGTCGGCGCGTGCGCCTCGAGCCGCGGCCCCTGGTGCCCGAGCTCGACGACGAGCGGGTGGTCCGCCGAGACGAGGAACTCCTCGTTGTGCACCCACACCGTGACCTCGGTGCCGTGCTCGATCGTGAAGGTCATGCGATCCGGTTCGAGCTCGACGCGCATCCGGTTCCCCTGCACGGTGAGCCGGAAGGTCAGGCCGGGCCATGTCTTCGGCAGCCGCGGGTTGAACGTCAGTCGGCCGCCGTGGTCGCGCATGCCGCCGAAGCCGTTGACGAGGGCACCCCACACGCCGCCCGTCGAGGCGACGTGGACGCCGTCGGACGTGTTGCCGTGCAGGTCGGCGAGGTCGACGAACAACGAGGTGAGGAAGTACTGCTCCGCGAGCTCGTGGTACCCGACCTCGGCCGCGATGATCGACTGGACGACCGCCGACAGCGTGGAGTCACCCGTGGTCAGTGCGTCGTAGTACTCGAAGTCGCGGCGCTTCTCGGCGGGCGTGAACTCGTGGCCCTGCAGGAACAGCGCGAGCACGACGTCCGCCTGCTTGAGCACCTGGAACCGGTAGATCACGAGCGGGTGGTAGTGGAGCAGGAGCGGGCGCTTCGACTCCGGCGTCTTCTCGAGGTCCCAGAGCTCCTTGTCGAGGAACTGGGCGTCCTGCGGGTGGATGCCCCGGTGCGGGTCGAACGGGATCTCCATGGCCTCGGCCGCCGCGGCCCAGCCCGCGATCTCCGACTCGTCCAGACCCGTACGACGGACCATGCGCGAGAACTCGACCGGGTCGTCGGCACGGAGTTCACGGCACGCGTTCACGGCGAACCACAGGTTCGCGCGGGCCATGACGTTCGTGTACATGTTGTCGTCGACGACGGTGGTGTACTCGTCCGGGCCCGTCACGCCGTCGATGTGGAACTTCCGGTCGCCGTTCCGCCGCCAGAAGCCGAGGTCCTCCCACAAGCGCGCGGTCTCGACGAGGATGTCGATCGCCCCACGCTTGAGGAACTCGCGGTCACCGCTCGCCCGCACGTACTGCATGAGCGCGTGGGCGATGTCGGCGTCGATGTGGTACTGCGCCGTGCCGGCCGCGTAGTACGCGCTCGACTCCTGACCGTTGATCGTGCGCCACGGGAACAGGGCACCGCGCTGGTTCAGCTCGCGAGCGCGGTCACGGGCGGCGTCGAGCATGTTGTAGCGGAACCGCATGGCGTTCCGGGCGACGATCGGTGCCGTGTAGCTGAGGAACGGCAGCACGTAGACCTCGGTGTCCCAGAAGTAGTGGCCGCCGTACCCGGAGCCGCTCACGCCCTTCGCCGCGATGCCGTGGCCATCGGTGCGGGCGGTGGCCTGCGCGAGCTGGAACAGGTTCCACCGGACCGCCTGCTGCAGGCCGGGCTCGTGCGGGATCTCGACGTCGCTCCGTGCCCAGAAGTCGTCCATCCACGCCCGCTGGTGCGCGAACATGTCGTCCACAGAGGTCTCGGCCGCACGGTCGAGCGTCCGGTCGCAGCGATCGGCGAGCTCCCGGGCGGGGACCCCGCGCGACGTGTGGTACGTGATGGTCTTGACGAGGCGGATCGGCTGTCCGGCCTTGGCCGTGATCCGGTACACGTGCTTGGCGAGGTCGTCGTCGATCTGCGCGGTGTGGTCCCAGGTGTTGTCGGTCTCGAGCCGGTGCTCGGCCCCCACGCAGATGGTCATGCCCGAGCTCGACGTCTGGTAACCGAGCAGCGACCGCTCGCCCGTGTTCCGCCGGAAGCGCGGTTGCAGGACCCGGTTCGTGAACTGCTCCGCCTTGCGCGGGTCGAACATCGGCGCCGCGGTCTGCATCATCGCGTGGTACTCGTCGGGCACGTCCTGGCGGTTGAGGATCTGGCTCGACAGCAGCACCGAGGCATCGTGGTCGAGCATCGTGACCTCGTAGTCGACGACCGCGAGGTGCCGGTCGGCGAACGACACGAGTCGGCGCGAGCGGATGAGCACGCGCTTGCCCGAGGGCGTGCTCCACTCGGTCTCACGGAGCAGGTAGCCGTCACGGAACTCGAGCCGTCGCGTGTACCGGAGGATGTCGGCCTCGGCGAGGACCAGGGGTTCGTCGTCGACGTAGAGCCGGATCACCTTGGCGTCCGGGGCGTTGACGATCGTCTGTCCCACCTTCGCGAACCCGAAGGCCTCTTCGGCGTGACGGATCGGCCAGGTCTCGTGGAACCCGTTCACGTAGGTGCCGTACGAGAACCCGCCCCGGCCCTCGTCGAAGTTCCCCCGGAGGCCGAGGTACCCGTTGCCGACCGCGAACAGCGTCTCGGCGACGCCCTGCTCGTCGGGGGCGTACTCGGCCTCTTCCAGCGCCCACTCGTCGATCGGGTAGCGGGTGCGGTCGAGGGGATCCGCGGTGATCGGGTTCATGCGTCCTTCCCGGGAGCGTCCGTGGGGTGGGTGACGGTGCCCGGAGCCGGCAGGTCGTCGACGAGGTCGGCGAGGTCGGGCACGACGACGTCCGCGCCGTGCGCGCGGAGGGCGTCCGCGCCCGCACCGCGATCGACGCCGACGACGAGTCCGAAGGCCCCGGCGTGGCCGGCCTGGACCCCGGCGAGGGCGTCCTCGAACACGACGCACGACGCCGGCGTCAGTCCGAGGCGGTGCGCCGCGTCGACGAAGGTGTCGGGGGCCGGCTTGCCGGCCAGGTGGTCGGCGATCGCGACGGTGCCGTCCACCACGACGGGGAAGCGGTCGAGGATCCCCGCGGTGCGCAGGACCGACCGGGCGTTCGCGGAACTCGAGACGACCGCGACGAGGTACCCGGCAGCGATGGCGGCGTCGAGGAACCGCGCGGAGCCGGGGTACGGCAGGACGCCGTTCTCCTCGAGCTCGGCGTTGAACGCGGCGTTCTTCCGGTTGCCGAGACCACAGACCGTGTCGGCGTCCGGGCCGTCGGACGGGTCGCCCTCCGGGACCTGGATCCCCCGCGCGACGAGCAGGGACCGGACGCCGTCGTAGCGCGGCTTGCCGTCGATGTACGCGTAGTAGTCCTGCTCGGTGTACGGGGCGACCCCGTGCTGCTCGAGGTACGGCGTGAACAGCCGTGACCATGCGCGCATGTGGACGTCCGCGGTGGGCGTCAGGACGCCGTCGAGGTCGAAGAGGAGCGCACGCTGCTCGGCGAGGCTGCCGGGCACGCGTGTGGACGGGGTGGTCATCGGGCGATCGACCTTCCGAGGGGTGTGGCGGGGTGGGGTGGGGTTCCTGCGACTGGCCAGTGTAGGAGTCCGACCAGGGCGTGTCCGCTCAGCCTCCGGGCCGGGCCCGTGCGCGGCTGCCCAGGGGCACCGGTCGTGGGATGCCGATCGCGCTCACCCCGGGCATGGACAGCCAGGCCGTGGTGCCGTCGTCGACCACCGTGGCGAGGACGTCGTCGCACTCGGGGCAGCGGAGGACCGTGCCCGCCGCATCGGCCAGGACGACCACCGTGGCGACGACCCCGACCGCCCCGCAGCCGGAGCATCGGACCCGTGCGGTGGTGGTGTCCGTGCCGAAGACGTCGGCCAGGACCCCGGCCGCCGCGTTGCCGTCGAGTCGGGTCGTCATGCGCTGCCTCCGAACCGCTCGGCTCGCACGCCCCGGGTGTCGTACCCGAGCTCGCCGAGCCACGTGATGACCTGTTCGACGAACGGCGTCGAGCCGCAGACGTAGATGCGCGGGTGGGCCGCCGCCGGCACGATCGCGGCACCGAGGCGGTCCCGCGTCAGGCGGCCGGGTGCGGCGTCGTCGCCCGGGGGCGTCCGTCGCGAGTACACCGTCGTCAGTGCGAAGGGAGCGTCCGCGTCGAGCGCCGCCCGCAGTTCCGGGCGGAAGAAGACGTCCTCCGGCGTGCGGACCGCGTACAGCAACCGGAAGGGCGTGGGGTCCCCGGCCTCCGCGTGCGCACGGACCATCGCGACGAGCGGGACGACGCCGGATCCGCCCGCGATGAGCTGGACCGGGCGCGGTTCCGGTTCCGTCGGTGGCCGCCAGACGAACCAGCCGCCGAGCGGTCCGTGCACCTCGAGTTCGTCGCCCACCATGACGTCGTCGACCAGGAAGGGCGAGACCTCGCCGTCGTCGACCCGGTCCACCGCGAGCTCGACCCGGCTGCTCGCCCCGTGCGAGGCGATCGAGTAGGACCGCGTCGCCTGGTAGCCGTCCTCGGCGGTGAGGCGCAGGTCGAGGTGCTGACCGGCCTCGTTCCCGGGCCAGCCCGCGACGTCGAGCACGATGCGCCGCGCCGTCGGGGTCTCGGACGCGACCGCGACGACACGCGCCACGTGCCACCCCGGGCGCGGGAGTGCGGACGCGGGACGGGAGGCCGGGTCCGCAGGCGCACCCGTCGTGGCCGACACCGTCTGCGCCGATGCGGTCGCTCCGACGTCGACGCTCACCAGTAGCGCTCTTCCTTCCACGGGTCCCCGTGCAGGTGGTAGCCCGCGTTCTCCCAGAAGCCCGGCTCGTCGTTCGCCTGCATCGTGATCCCGCGGACCCACTTGGCGCTCTTCCAGAAGTAGAGATGCGGCACGAGCAACCGCGCCGGACCGCCGTGTTCGGGCGACAGGGGCTCGCCCTCGGCCTCGAACGCGATCCACGCCTTGCCGTCGAGGACCTCGGCCAGGGGCAGGTTCGTCGTGTAGCCGCCGTAACTGTGGACCATGAGGTGGTCGAACGAGGTCTCGACGTCGGCGAAGACGGCGTCGAGCGGGACGCCCCGCCACCCCATGTCGAGCTTGGACCAGTGGGTCACGCAGTGGATGTCGGTCCGGATGTCCTCGATCCCGAGCGCCCGGACCGCGTCCCACGACCACTCGTGCACTGCGCCGGTCTCGGTACGGACGGAGAACTGCCACTCCTCGGGCTCGATGATCGGTGTGCCGCTCGCCGAGAGCACCGGCCAGTCGGCCACCGTGGTCTGTCCCGGTGGCAGCCGCGGGTCCACGTCACGTCGCCGCCCGCCGAACCCCCTGGTGAAGGTCGCCATGTCCCGTCCTCCTCGTGCTCCTGCGCACCCCGCGGCGCGTGCTCCGATGATGGCCGGGAAGCACGCCCGCCGACAAGGTGCCGAGCCGAGATGGTGGACAGCGTTCATGCACCGGCCGATGTGGAGGACGAGCCGGACAGGGCGTCGACACGGCGGTGTCCACGCCGAACGGAACGACGGACGGGACCCGGTCGCCCGGGTCCCGTCCGTCGTGTCCCGCTCGGTCCGCGCGTGGTGCGGACCGAGCGGCGCCTGCGATCAGGCCGGGAGCTGCAGGACCTGCCCCGGGTAGATCAGGTCGACGTCGGTCACGGTGCGCGTGTTCGCACCAGCGAGGCGCGTCCACCCGCCGCTCACGCCGAGCTTCGTGGCGATCGTGTTGAGCGTGTCGCCCGAGAGCACCGTGTACGTCTTGCCGCTCGTCGCCACGGACGGGATCGACGGCGCCGCGGGTGCGGACGGTGCCGCGACGGGCGCGCTCGAGGTCGCCGCGCTCGACGTCGCGGTGGACGAGGCGGCCGACGGCGCGGTGGAGGTGGTCGACGACGGAGCGGTCGAGGTGGTCGCCGCGGGAGCGGACGCGCCCTCGGTGCCGCTCAGACCGAGCCGGGACGAGCACGCCGGCCAGGCGCCCCAGCCCTGCGACGCGAGCACCCGGTTCGCGACCGCGATCTGTTCCGACTTGCTGGCGGACGCCGGGGTCCCGGTCCCGCCGTTGGCGGCCCAGGTGCTCTGGGAGAACTGGAGGCCGCCGGAGTAGCCGTTGCCGGTGTTGGTGGCCCAGTTGCCACTGCTCTCACACTGGGCGATCTGGTCCCAGGTCGACTCGGAGGCCGCGTTGGCGGGTGCCGCCAGGGCGACGCCCGTGACGGCGAGGCCGGCGAACGCGAGCCCGCTGACGAGCGCGCGGGTACGGATGGACTTCTTCATGGTGTGGTGCTTCCTCACGGGGCCGCGCACGCCGACGATCGTCGGACGACCGCTGCCCACCCCGGCCGATCTGCGGTCAGGTCGAGGGTTCCGTCGCGGGGCAGCTGTTCGCGCGCGTCCGGCCTCGTTGGTGCAACCGCCTGGGGCGGCCACCGTCGTTCCCCACCCCCGGGACGACCTCGGCCACGATAGGTACCGCTCGACGCGGACTCAACCGGGAACGATCGGTCCACCCCTCGGTCGGGCGCGCAGCCTGAGCGGAACGACACCCCGGGATCGCCATGACCGCGCGGATCGGCGGCATTGGGCGCCGCGATCATCCGAATCACCTGGGAACCCCGCATCCGGGGGTCACGCCGACCCTGCCCAGAGTGCACGACACGCCGTGTGCACTCGGGTGCACACGGCGTGTCGTGCGTTCTGAGTGGGAGGCTCAGAACCCCCGGTCGAGGCGGTGCCACACCTGCTGCACCTTGAGCTCCTGCCGGAACTCGCGGATCGTGGTGTGCTCGTCGATCACCACGAACTCGGTCCCGGCCATCGTCGCGAAGCGCTCCACGACGTCGAGCCCGACCGCGTTCGTCATGACGGTGTGGTGGGCGGCCCCCGCGGCGAGCCAGGCCTCGGCGGCGACGGGGAACGACGGCCGGGGCTCCCAGACGGCGCGGCCGACGGGCAGGTGCGGCAGCGGCGCGTCGGGCTCGACGACGTCGACGACGTTGGCCGTCAGGCGGAAGCCGTCGCGGACGTCGGACATCGCGACGACGACGGCCTCACCCGGATCGGCCGTGAACACGAGGCGCACGGGGTCGTCCTTGCCGCCGATGCCGAGCGGGTGGATCTCGAGCGTGGGGCGTGCGGCCGTCAACGTCGGCGAGACCTCGAGCATGTGCGCGCCGAGGATCTTCTCGCGACCCGGCGTGAGCTCGTACGTGTAGTCCTCCATGAGCGAGGCGCCGCCGGGGAGCCCGGCCCCGGCGACGTTCATCGCGCGGACGAGCACGGCGGTCTTCCAGTCGCCCTCGGCACCGAACCCGTAGCCGTCGGCCATGAGCCGCTGCACCGCGAGGCCCGGCAGCTGCTTGAGCGCGCCGAGGTCCTCGAAGTTCGTCGTGAACGCACCGAACCCACCGGCCTCGAGGAACGAGCGGAGCCCGAGCTCGATCGCGGCACCGTCACGGAGGGACTGGTGGCGCTCGCCACCGCGACGGAGCTCGGCGACGACGTCGTACTCCTCCTCGTACGAGGCCACGAGGGTGTCGACGTCGGTGTCGTCGACGTCGGCGACCGCGTCGGCGAGCTCGTTGACGGCCCAGGTGTTCACCTGGACGCCGAGCGCGATCTCGGCCTCGGTCTTGTCACCCTCGGTGACGGCGACGTACCGCATGTTGTCACCGAAGCGCGCGAGCTTGAGCGACCGGACGGCGGCCCAGGCGGCGGCCGCACGGGCCCACGCCGAGACCTCGGCCACGACACGCGGATCCGACACGTGGCCGATCGTCGTGGCGTGCGCGACCCCCATGCGGGCCAGCGCGTAGCCGAACTCGCGGTCGCCGTGCGCGGCCTGGTTGAGGTTCATGAAGTCGAAGTCGATCTCGCCCCAGGGCAGCTCGACGTTCGCCTGTGTGTGCAGGTGCAGCAACGGCTTCGTGAGCGCACCGAGGCCGCCGATCCACATCTTCGCCGGGCTGAACGTGTGCATCCACGTCGTGACCCCGATGACGCGGTCGTCCGCGCTCGCCTCGATGAGGGCGCGGCGGATCGAGTCCGGGTCGGTGAGCACCGGCTTCCACACGAGCTCGACGGGCACCTGCGCCGCGAGCTGCGCGTGCACCGCCTGCGACTGCTCCGCGACCTGGCGGAGGGTCTCCTCGCCGTAGAGCCCCTGGCTCCCCGTCAGGAACCAGATCTGGTATCCGTCGAGTCCGCTGTCGATCTGCGTCATTGCATCGCTCCCTTGGGTTCCTGTCCGTAGACGTTCTGGTACCGGTCGAACAACCGGTCGATGTCGGCGGGGTCGATCGGCAGCGGGTCGCCGAGCTGCCGGCTGATGTGCACGGTGCGGGCGACGTCCTCGGCCATGACGGCCGCCTTGACCGCGTCGCGGCCGTCCTTGCCGATGGTGAACACCCCGTGGTTCTGCATGAGCACGGCGCGCGAGCGGTGCCCCTCGAGCGTCGCGACGATGCCGCGGCCGATCGAGTCGTCACCGATGATCGCGAACGGACCGATCGGGATGGGCCCGCCGAACTCGTCCGCCATCGCGGTGATGACGCACGGGATCTCCTCGCCCCGTGCGGCCCACGCGGTGGCGTAGGTCGAGTGGGTGTGCACGACGCCGCCGACGCTCGGCATCTGGCGGTACACGTAGGCGTGCGCGGCGGTGTCGCTCGACGGACCGTGCTCGTTGCCCCAACCGTCGGCGGGCACGCCGTCGAGGGTGCAGACGATCTGGTTCTCGGGACGGAGCTCGTCGTACGTCAGGCCGGACGGCTTGATGACGAACAGGTCGGCGCCGGGCACGCGCTCCGACACGTTGCCGCCCGTCCAGACGACGAGTCCGTTCCGGGTCAGCTCGCTGTGCAGGGCGGCGACCTTCTCGCGGGTCGCCTGCACGGCGGCACGGACGTCGTCGGACACGGCGTCGCCGGACACGGGGGTGTCCTCGGTCATGGGGTTGCTCCTTCGTTCGGGGTGTCGCCGTTCGCGACGGCGTCGCCGTCACTCGTGCCGGCCGGTGTGGCCGCGACCGCGACCGGCTGCAGGGCCAGGCCGGCCCGGTACCGCTCGAGGAACGTGGCGAAGCCCGCGACGTCCTCGGCCGCTGGCTGCACGACGTCGACCGTGTCGCCATCGAAGACCTCGGTGGCCAGGTACTCGGCCAGGGACCGCTCGTCGGCGGCCTCGAGGTACGCGGCGAGGACCGCCATGCCCCACGGGCCGCCCTCACCCGCGGTCGCCCCGACGGCGATCGGCACCCGCAACGCGGCGGCCAGCAACTGCTGGGCCGGCCCGCGCGTCCGGAACAGGCCCCCGTGGGCGAGCAGCTGGTCGACCGCGACTCCCTCGCCCGCCAGGACGTCCATGCCGATGCGCAGGGTCGCGAACGCCGCGTCCACCTCGGCCCGGATGAGGTTGCCGAGCGTGAACCGACCCGCGGGACTGCGGACGAGGAGCGGTCGCCCCTCCTCGACGCCCGTCACCGGCTCGCCGGACAGGTAGTTCGAGGACAGCAGGCCACCGGCGTCGGGGTCCGCGTCCAGGGCCTCCGCGAGCAGCGCCGCGTACACCCGGTCCGGCTCGACCGGCGACCCGGTGACCTCGGCGAAGCGGCCGAACACCCGCGCCCAGGCGGCGAGCTCGCTCGCGCCGTTGTTGCAGTGCACCATCGCGACGGCGTCACCGGACGGCGTCGTCACGACGTCGAGCTCGTGGTGCGCGGCGGTGAGGGGTTCCTCGAGCACGACCATGGCGAAGATGCTCGTGCCGACGCTCACGTTCCCGGTGCGCGGCGCGACCGCGTTCGTGGCCACCATGCCGGTACCCGCGTCCCCCTCGGGCGGGCAGAGCGGGATGCCGTCCTGCAGCGAGCCGGTCGGGTCCAGCAGTCGTGCGCCGTCCGCGGTCAGGTGCCCCGCCTCCCGTCCGGCGGGGAGCACCTCGGGGAGCACGGCCGCGAGGTCGAGGTGCGCGGCCCGCCGTCCGACGCGCTCCTGGACCGTGGCGAGCATGCCGGCGTCGTAGGTGCCGGTGGCGGGGTCGATCGGGAACACGCCCGACGCGTCCCCCACGCCGAGCACCCGACGCCCCGTGAGCTTCCAGTGCACGTACCCGGCGAGCGTCGTCAGCGACGCGATGTCGGCGACGTGCGGTTCGTCGTCGAGGACCGCCTGGTACAGGTGGGCGACGGACCAACGGAGCGGGATGTTGAACTGGAGCGCCTCGGTCAGCTCGGCGGACGCCGCGCCGGTCGAGGTGTTGCGCCAGGTCCGGAACGGGACGAGCAGTTCGTCGTCCGCGTCGAACGCCAGGTAGCCGTGCATCATCGCGGACACGCCGATGGCCCGGAAGCGCGTGGGGCGCACCCCGAACCGGTCCTGGACGTCGGACACGAGGTCCGCGTAGCAGGCCTGGAGGCCCGACCAGACGGCGTCGAGCGGGTACGTCCACCGGCCGTCGACGAACTCGTTCTCCCACTCGTGGCTGCCCGATGCGATCGGCAGCAGGTCGGCGCCGACGAGGGTCGCCTTGATGCGGGTGGAGCCGAGCTCGATCCCGAGGGTCGCGCGACCCTCGCTGACGTCGTCGGCGTGGCGCTGGCGCGCCTGGTCGTCATCGGGCATGGGCGACTCCTTCGTCATGGTGTGATCGTGCCATGTGAGCGCTCACTTCGGCAAGGCCGGGAGGCACGGATCGGGTGGGTGGGCCGGTCAGGACCGGGGGTGCGGGCTACGTCGACGTGCGCACGACGAGCTCCGGCTCGACCGTCCGGTCGGTCACGGCACCACCGGTGAGCACGACGAGGACGGCCTCGAGCACGCGTTCGCCGAGCGATGCGAAGTCCTGCCGCACGGTGGTGAGCGGCGGGGTGAAGTGCGCCGCCTCGGGGATGTCGTCGAAGCCGACGAGGGCGACGTCCTCGGGCACGCGGACACCCCGGTCGGCGAACGCGTGGAGCACGCCGAGCGCCATCTGGTCGTTCCCGCAGAACACGGCGTCGACCGTGTCCCGGTCGAGCGCGAGCCCGGCGTCGTACCCGCTCTCGGGCGTCCAGTCACCCGCCAGCACGAGCGGTTCGAACCCGGCCTCGCGGACGAGTCGCTCGTACGTGTCGCGGCGGACCACGGCCTCCTGCGAGACCTCCGGGCCGGTGAGGTGCGCGATCCGGCGCCGCCCCCGGTCGAGCAGGTGCCGCACGGCGAGTTCCGCGCCGGCAGCCTGGTCGATCGCAACCGCGGTCCACCCCGCGACCTGGCCGGCGCGACCGTTCGCGATGACGACGGGGACCGGCGGAGCCACTGGGAGCGCGGCGAGGGCGTCGGTCGCGGTGGAGTCCGCGGCGACGAGGACGATCGCGGCGACGTCCTGCGCCAGGAGGGTCTCGACGGCGTCGCGCATCGACTCCGGTTCCGCCCGGTCGAGCGTCGCGGTGAGCACGTGGTACCCGGCACGACGGGCCGCCTGGTTGAACGCGAGCGCGGTGCTCGTGGGACCGTGCAGGGCCCCGCCCGTGGACACGACACCGAGGGCGCGGCTCGTCCGGCTCGCGAGGGCCCGGGCGGCGGCACGGGGTCGGTACCCGAGCTCGGCGATCGCCGCGGTCACGCGCTCGCGCAACGGCGCCCGCACCGTCGCGTCGCCGTTGATGACGCGGGACACCGTCTGGTGGGAGACCCCGGCGCGCTCGGCGACGTCGAAGATCGTCGGCGAGCGCGTCACGCTCCGCTCCGGGGTTGCTGTCACGTCTGCACCGTACCGTTCCGGCATCGGCGACCGAGCCCCTGGCCGGGTGCGGGACGGACCCGCACCCCGCCAGCTCGGCTCAGCCGATGGTCACCGCCGTCCACGACGTCGCCGGCAGCTCGATCGTGAGCGTGCCGTCCTCGAACGTCGCGGTGTCGTTCGTCCGGAGGCCGACGCGCTCGGTGTCCTCGAGCGTGTTCTTGGCGTAGACGTCGTCGTCCCAGATGCCCTGGGCGCTGACCGAGCCGGTCGCACTCGTGCCGAGCCGGCCGAGGTCGAGCGTGACGGTCGTCGCCGCGTCGGTGCTCCGGTTGATGAGGAACACCGACGTGCGCTCACCGTCGGTCGTCGCAGCGGCGTCCACCACGGGGACGGCACCGTAGACCGGGGTGTCGATCGTGTCGCCGTCGATCGCGACCTTGAGCGCCTGGCCCTGGGCGAGCTGCGACGTGAGCGAGAACGGGAAGAACGTCGTCTGCCGCCAGGCCGGGCCGTTCGGCTCGGTCATGATCGGGGCGATGACGTTGACGAGCTGCGCGAGGCTGGCCGAGGCGACCCGGTCGGCGTGGTTGAGCAGCGTGATCATGAGCCCGCCGAAGGCGACCGCGTCGGCGACCGAGTAGATGTCCTCGAGCTGCCGCGGGGCGATCGGCCACTCGTCGATCGTGTACGTCTTCTGCTGCGCCTCCCAGTCGGTGATGTACCAGACGTTCCACTCGTCGAACGAGATCTCGATCGTCTTGTCCGACTTCCGGGCGGCCTTGACGTGGTCCGCGGTCTCGACGACCGAGCGGATGAACTGGTCCATGTCGATACCGGACGAGAGGAAGCTGACGAGGTCGCCGTCCTTCTCCTCGTAGTAGGCGTGGCAGGAGATGTAGTCGACGTCGTCGTACGTCTGCTCGAGGACCTCGCGCTCCCAGGCGCCGAACGTGGGCATGCCACGGCCCGAGGACCCGCACGCGACGAGGTCGATGTCGGGGTCGATCTGGCGCATCGCCTTGGCGGTGCGCGAAGCGAGCTTGCCGTAGTCGACGGCGTTGCGGTGGCCGAGCTGCCACGGGCCGTCCATCTCGTTGCCGAGGCACCACATGCGGACGTCGAAGGGCCGTTCCCGCCCGTTCGCCTTGCGCTCCTCGGAGCGCGTGGTGCCACCGGGGACGTTCGTGTACTCGAGGAGCTCGATGGCCTCCTTCGTGCCGCGCGTGCCGAGGTTCACCGCGAGCATGAGGTCGCTGCCGACCTGGTCGAGCCAGTGCGAGAACTCGTGCAGCCCGACCTGGTTCGTCTCGGTGGCGTGCCACGCGAGGTCGAGGCGGCGGGGACGCTGGTCGACCGGGCCGACGCCGTCCTCCCAGTTGTAGCCCGACACGAAGTTGCCGCCGGGGTACCGGATCGTCGTGACCCCGAGCTCCTTGACGAGCTCGATGACGTCCTGCCGGAAGCCCTGCTCGTCGGCGGTGGGGTGGTTCGGCTCGTGGATGCCGTCGTAGACGTGGCGGCCGAGGTGCTCGACGAACCCGCCGAACAGGCGACGCCGGACCGGGCCGATGGTGAACGCAGGGTCGAGGGAGAGGTGGACGCGCGGCATTGCGGTGTTCCTTCGTTCGCGGTTACAACGTTGTAGTGGGACCGAGTGTACGGCGGAAGCCCGAGGGACACAACGCGATCCGCGCCGTGCCGCGGGATGCCGTCGCGTCTGCTGGGCAGCACCGCGTCCGGTGACTCGGGGCGGTCAGTCCTCGGCCGTCACGTGCAGCAGCACCACGCGCTCCGGGTACATCAGGGGCGCTTGCAGCCCCGCCGACGCGAGCGCGCTGCCCGGGAGGACCGCCCCGCGGAACCGACGGACCGTCCCGTCGCCGACGCTGGTCCCCGTGGCACCCGTGGCACCGGTGGCACCCGTGGCACCCGTGGGCGTTGCACCGCCTCCGTCCGTTCGAACCGCGGCATCGCGGGGTTCGTCAGGAAGGACGCGGTTCGATGCGGATGCCGTGGCGGGAGCGGCAGCAGTGACGACCGGCCCCCACCACGATGCGGGCTGCACCCCCGCCTCGGGGTCGCCGACGAGCACGGGGGTGACCCGGTAGCGCGTCGCCGGGTCGAGGCCGGGCAACGTCAGGCGACCCCGCGGTGACACGTCCGACCGCCCGATCGTGGCGACGAAGAACAGGGCCTCCCGCCGCGCGGGGTCGACCACGCCGTACACGTTGAGCGTCGGGTCCACCTGGTCGACCCGCACGAGCTCCCCACGGTGCATGAGGTCCCGGTACCGCTTGTACAGGTCGATCCACGCGCCGAGATCCCGGAGCTCGAGCTCCGTCGCCCGCGCCAGGTCCCACTCGATCCCGAAGTGGCCGAACAGGGCGGTCCCGGCACGGAACGACAGCTCGTGCCACCGCCCCGTCGTGTGGTTCACGCCCGAGGCCACGTGCGACCCGAGCAGTTCCGGCGGCAGGAGCTGCATCGTCCACCGGTTCATCCGCTGGCGCTCGAGCGGGTCGATGCAGTCGGAGACCCAGACCCGGTCCGTGTGTTCGATGACGCCGAGGTCGACCCGCCCGCCCCCGGACGAGCACGACTCGATCTCGAGTCCCGGGAACCGCTCCTTCAGCGTGGCCATGAGCCGGTACGCCGCCCGGGTCTGCTCGTGCACCGCCGGTTCACCGCCCGGCCACCGCCCCGCGTCGACGAGGTCCCGGTTGTGGTCCCACTTGACGTACGCGATCGCGTACTCCTCGAGCACGGCCGTCATCTGCCCCAGCACGTGCTCGTACGCCTCCGGGATCGCCAGGTCGAGCACCTGCTGGTTCCGTGACCGGACCGGGAGGCGCGCCCCCGTCTGCATGAGCCACTCCGGATGCGCGCGGGCCACGTCGCTGTCCTCGTTCACCATCTCGGGCTCGAACCACAGGCCGAACTCCATGCCGAGCTCCCGCACGCGGTCCACGAGCGGATGCAGCCCGTCCGGCCAGACGTCCTCGTCGACCACCCAGTCGCCCAGACCGCGGGTGTCGTCCCGGCGGCCCCGGAACCACCCGTCGTCGAGCACGTACCGCTCCACCCCGAGCCCGGCAGCACGCTCCGCCAGGTCCGTCAGCCGTCCCAGGTCGTGGTCGAAGTACACGGCCTCCCACACGTTGATCGTCACCGGGCGGTCCCGCCGGGGGTGTCGGGGGCGCGAGCGCAGGAACCGGTGGAACCGCCGCGCCTGGTCGTCGAGACCGACCCCGTACGCGCCGAACACCCACGGCGTGCGGTAGGACGCGCCGGGGCCGAGCCGGACCTCGCCCGGCAGCAGGAGCTCCCCACCGCCGAGCACCTGCTCGCCGCTGAACACGCGCTCCGCCGCGTGCCGGTGGTTCCCGCTCCACGCGGTGTGCACGCCCCAGACCTCACCGCCGGCGAACCCGAACCCGGGCGTCCCGACGCTCAACACCGTCGCCGCGTCGGCACCGGTTCGGCCCTTGCGGCCCTGCCGCTCGTGGATGCCCGTCACGAGTTCGGTCCGCTGCGGTGTCCGCTCCGCGCCCCACCGTCCGCCGAAGTCGAGGACCTCGCGCGCTCGCGACGGCACGGGCAGCGCGAGCGTGACGTCGTCGAGCGTGTACTCCTCCGCACCCGTGTTCTCGACCTCGGCTCGCAGCCGCACGAGGCCGCTCTCGAGCAGTTCGACGACGACCACGAGCCCGAGCCCGGCCACCTCGTCCGCCGCGGTCACGGTGACGGTGCCGGCCCCGACCTCCCGGTAGCCGGCCAGCGCGCCCTCGTGCCCCCGGGCCTCCAGGCGGACCGCCGTCGTGCGGAACCGCGGCGACCAGTCCCGGCCGCTCCGGTGGCCGCTGATCCCGGGCCTCCCGGTCCATCCCGTCCACCCCTCGGGCAGCACGGCGACGCGCACCGGCTCGTCGACGGCGTTCCCGCCGACCGGCGGGACGTCCGCCTCGGACAGCGCCGCGACGTCGTCCGCGGTCAGCGACCCGAGCGCCGCGCCCCAGTGGACGACCGCGGGCAGGAGGCCGGACGACGCGTCGAGCACGAGGCTCACCCCGCCGCTGCTCAGGTGGACCACCGCGTCCGGCACGGAGGATGCGGTGGCCTGATCGGGGACCGGGAGGTGCGTCATCGGGACTCCTGACTCGTCGCCCTGCCAGCATCCCGGCTCCGGCCGTGCGCACACAACACGACCCGCGGCGGTACGCCCTCGTGCACACAACACGACCCGCGGCGGTACGCCCTCGTGCACACGCACCGGACGCCCGGGAGCGCCTCCCGTAGTGTTCCCACCGTGTACGAGGACGCCCGCCACTGGTTCCTGCGCGCCGGCGAGCGGGGCAACACGGCCACCGCGGTGCATGCCGACCACGACGGCGAACCGGCGTGGTCGGAGGGCAACCTCGTCGTGCCGATCGTGCACGGCGCGCCGTACTTCGCCCGGCTGCACGAGGAACTCACCGCGCTGGAGCCCGGCGACCGGGTCTGGTTCACGGACTGGCGCGGCGACGCGGACGAGCGCCTGCTCCCCGACGGGCCGACGATCGGGGAACTCCTCGCGGACCTGGCCCGAGGCGGTGTCGAGGTCCGCGGCCTGGTCTGGCGATCGCACGGCGAACGGATCTCCTCGCCGATCAGCGGCAGGTCGAACGAGCTGCTGGGGCGCGAGGTCAACGACGCCGGCGGCGAGGTGCTCCTCGACCAGCGCGTGCGGGTGTTCGGCTCGCACCACCAGAAGTTCTTCGTCATCCGGCACCGCGACGACCCGGCGCGCGACGTCGCGTTCGTCGGCGGGATCGACCTCTGCCACAGCCGGCGGGACGACGCCGACCACGCCGGTGACCCGCAGGCGCTCTCGATGGACCCCCGCTACGGCGACCGACCGCCGTGGCACGACGCCGCCCTCGAACTCCACGGACCGGTCGTGGCCGACGTCCTCGCCGTGTTCGCCGAGCGGTGGGACGATCCGCACCCGCTCGACCACCGGGACCCCTACCGGATGCTCCTGCAGCGCCTCGCACGGATGCCGCGGCACCCCGAGCCGCTGCCGGAGACCGCACCCCCGCCGCCGCCCGCCGGCACGCACGCGGTCCAGCTCCTCCGCACCTACGGAGTGAAGCGCCCGGCGTTCCCGTTCGCCCCCGCCGGCGAGCGGAGCGTCGCCCGGGCGTACACGAAGGCGTTCGAGCGGGCGCGGCGACTCATCTACATCGAGGACCAGTACCTGTGGTCCACCGAGGTCGCCACCGGCATCGCGGACGCGCTCGAGCGGAACCCGGACCTGCACGTCATCGTCGTCGTGCCGCGCTACCCCGACTCCGACGGTCCCCTCGCCGGACCACCGAGCCGCATCGGGCAGCTCCGAGCCGTGCGGGCCCTGCAGCGCACCGCCCCGGACCGGGTGGGGGTGTTCGACCTCGAGAACACCGCCGGAACCCCGATCTACATCCACGCCAAGATCTGCATCGTCGACGACACCTGGATGACGTGCGGGTCGGACAACTTCAACCGCCGATCCTGGACCAGTGACAGCGAGCTCACCTGCGCCGTGGTCGACGGAGCGGCGCGGCCAGACGACGGCCCGGACTCCTCCTTGCCGCGTGACCTGCGCCTCCAGCTGTGGGCGGAGCACCTGGGGACGACGCCCGACGACCCCCGGCTCCAGGACCTGACCGGCGGACTCGCGCTGTGGAAGGCCACCGCTCGTGCCCTCGACCACTGGCACGAGGACGGCGAGCCCGGACCGCGGCCGGTCGGACACGTCCGGCAGCACACGCCCGAGCCGATCTCGGCGGTCCAGCGGCTCTGGGCCGGAGCGGTCGCGCGGCTGGCGGTGGACCCGGACGGGCGGCCGCGGCGGCTGCGGGGCACCACGCGGTTCTGACCGGTCAGGCTCCCGCACCGTCCCCGCCGCCGGCCACCGCCCCTCCGCCTGCCACCGCCTCTTCGTCCCCCTCCCCCTCGGCCCCCTCCGCCTGCTTCCGACGGCACCGCTGTCGAACGACACCGGCGATGACGCTTCTCGCGCCGCGCGTCGGGTGTCCGAGCAGGCGACGACTCCCCCGCTGTCGAACGACACACGTGCAGTCGGAAGGAGGCGGGAGCCACGGACGAGCCGGTCCGTCCCGTGGCCGTGGTTGTATGACCGGATGCGCCTCCACGTCGACGAGCGCGGCAGCGGACCGGACACCGCCGTGTTGCTGCACGGGATGATGGGCTCCTCTGAGAGCTGGTGGCGTGTCGTGCCGTTGCTCACCGATCGGGGGTACCGCGTGCTCACGATCGATCTGCCGGGCCACGGGCTGTCGGAGCGGGACCCGCACCTGACCGTCGAGCGTGCCGCAGCGGCCGTCGTGCACGCCGTTCGCGCGACCTCGCAGCGTCCTCCGGCGCTCGCGATCGGCCACTCCTTCGGCGGTCTGGTCCTGGCTGCCGCTGTGCAGGAGCTCCGCCCCGACTGGACCGTGTACGTGGAGGCCCCGTTCAGCAGCCGCGGCGGCTGGGACCGCGCCACGGTCGAGCTGGAGTACGAACGTGACCGACGTGAGCGGACCGTCCAGGGGCTCCGCGCCTCCCGGCCGTACTACGGCGACGAGGACTGCGTCGTCGAGGCGCGCGCTGCGGAACGGTTCGACCCGGCAACGGCGGCATCCGTCGCGGCTGCGGCCGGCGGCACCTGGATGCCCGAGCGCGGGTCGATCGTCGTGCGGGCGGAGCCGAGCGACGTCGTCGACGACGAGCTCGTGGAGCTGCTCACCGCCAGCGGTGTCGCCGTCCGCGGCGTCCCGGGAGCAGCGCACGCGCTGTGGTACAGCCACTTCGACGGGTTCGTCGGGGCACTACCCGAGGTGTTCGGGCCCGCCTGATCGCGTGCCGCATCACCACCCCCGGCACCACCCCGGGGTGGTGCCCCAGCCGCGCGGGGATCGCGAGGCTTGCCGCATGACGATCACTGACTGGCTCATCGACGGCACCCTGCTCGGACTCGTGGTGCTACAACTCCGCGGACGACGGCTCGGCATCGTGCAGCTCCTCCTGCCGATCGCACTCGTCGCCGTGGCCGTGCTCCACTACGGGCACGCACTCCCGACGACCGCGAACGGGGTCCTCCTCGTCCTCCTCGGACCGGCGGTGGGTGTGACGCTCGGGATCGGCGCCGCGGCTCTGACGCGCGTCTGGCGGAAGGACGGTCACCCGTTCGCCCGGGCCACACCGGCGGCAGCCGCCCTCTGGGTGCTCGGCATGGGGTTCCGCCTGGCGTTCCAACTCTGGGCGAACTCGGCTGCCGGGCAGATGCACCTCACCACCTTCAGCGTCGAGCACCGGATCGAGGAATCGGCGTGGGTGGACGCGCTCCTGCTGATGGCCGTCGGTGAGGTGCTCGGGCGGACGGTCGTGCTCTTCGTGCGGGGCCGCATCGTCGGAGCCCGGCGTCGGCCCCAGATGATCGGAGTGTGACTCGTGCGGTGGCAGCGACCCTGCCCTCACAGGCGACATCGGAGCGGTCGCGCCTCGGCGATCCGGACGCCGTGTGCCATCAGCACGACACCGACCGCTCCGGCTCGGTCACCTCAGGAGTGGTCGCGCGCCTGCAACACGACGATGTGGTCATCCGTGACGGAGTAGACCAGCCGGTTCGGGGATCAGGCCTCCGTGTGCCCGAGGTCCGCGGAGCCCCGGAACACCGCATCGCGGCGGGCGGCGGCACCGAGCTCGAACACGACGACCTCGTTGCGGCCCGCGCGGACGACGGGCGCCGGCACGTACAGCGTCCGCTGGGGGCCACGCGACCAGTACCGCCCGAGGCAGAACCCGTTCACCCAGGCGACGCCCTTGCCGAACCCGTCGAGCGCCAGGTGCAGGTCCCGCACGGCGTCGAGCTCGACGGTCGCGAGCGCGAACGTCGGCCCCGCGAGCGTCGGGGCCGGGTCGGGCCGGGCATCGCGGAGCGCGGCGACGACCGGGAGGGCCGGGGCCGGCGCCGTCAGCACGGCCCCTTCCGTCATGTGCTCGCCGAGCGGGCCGTCCGCGACCTGGGGCACGTCGGCGGCGGGCTCCGCAGCCGGGGACACGGCAGCAGGCTTCGCGGCACCGTCCGACGGGTGATGGCCGAGCGATGCGACGGCGGCGGGGACGGCGGACGCGGGCTGCGGGACGGACGCGTGCCGGGCCTCCCGGCCGTCCGCGGGCCCGGCGACGGCCGCGACCAGGTCGAGCGGCGTGACGGACCACCGGGCCAGCGGGACGCCGTCGACGGTGACCGGGCCGACCAGGCCCTTGGGCTCCCCGATGCGGACGCCGTAGTCGACGCGTCCCTGGTCCTCGACCAGGACATCGAGCACGGCGCGGCCCACCGGCGGCAGGACGAGCGCGTGGTCGTGGTGCTCGCGCTCGAGGACGCCCACCGGTCGCCCGTCGAGGAACACCTGGGCGCGGTCGCGGACCTCCTCGACGGTGAGGACGCCGCCCGCGGGCAGGTCGACCTCGGTGCGGTAGAGCACGAAGCCGGCGCCGCTCCCGAGTGCGTCGACGGTCGGGACGTCGTCGTGGTGCGTCCACGTGGCGATGTCGTCGACGGTGCTCCAGAGCGACAGGGCACGGTCGAACCGGATCGCGACGTCGGGCACCGGGGCCGGGGCGGGCGCGTCCGGGGCGAACCCCGGCGGCAGGTCCGGCACGGGCGCGTACCGCTCGATGACCGATCGGTACGCGTGGAACTTCGGGGTGGGCAGCCCGGCCTCGTCGAGCGGTGCGTCGTAGTCGTAGCTCGTCGCGATCGGTCGGTAGACGCCCTTGTCGTTCGCACCGTTCGTCAGGCCGTAGTTCGTGCCGCCGTGGAACATGTAGACGTTGACGGACGCCCCGGCGGCGAGGAGTGCGTCGAGTTCCCGGGCGGAGTCGGTCGCCGAGGTCGTGTGGTGGTGTTCACCCCAGCTGTCGAACCAGCCGTCCCAGAACTCCGAGCACATGAGCGGGCCGGTCGGCTGCACACGTCGGAGGGTCGCGAGTCGCTCGGACGCGCGGGACCCGAACGAGCCGGTGGCGTGGAGACCCGGGATCGTGCCGTCCTCGAGCATCGTGCCCATCGGCTGGTCGACGCTCGTGAACGGAACGGTGAGCCCGATGTCGCGGTGCATGGCGAGCAGCGCGCGGAGGTAAGCCGGGTCCGAGCCGTAGGCGCCGTACTCGTTCTCGACCTGCACGAGCACGATCGGGCCGCCGGCGTCGATCTGCCGGGGCACGAGCACGGGGGCGAGCCGCTCGAGGTACGCCTGCACGGCCGCGAGGAACCGGGGCTCGTTCCGGCGCACGCCGACGTTCGCGTCGGCGAACAGCCAGGACGGCAGTCCGCCGTTCGCCCACTCGGCGCAGATGTACGGGCCCGGGCGGACGATCGCGTGCATGCCCTCGGCCGCGACGAGGTCGAGGAACCGGCCGAGGTCGAGCCCGCCGGTCAGGTCGAAGGTGTCGGGCGACGGCGCGTGGGCGTTCCAGGCGACGTACGTCTCGATGGTGTTGAGGCCCATGAGCCGGGCCTTGTGGATCCGGTCCGCCCACTGGTCGGGGTGGACGCGGAAGTAGTGGAGCGCTCCGGAGAGCACGCGGTGGGGTTCGCCGTCGAGCAGGAAGTCGTCGGGGCCGATGGCGAAACGCATGAGCGTGCCTTTCTTCGGATGGGAGGGGACGGTGCCCGGGCGACGCGCGCCCGGGCACCGTTCGGTCACTTGGACGAGACCGTGAAGCCCTGCTGCTTGCCGTACTTGACGAGCTGGCTCTGCCAGGACTGCAGGCCGCTGTCGAGCGACGTGTTGTTCTGGTAGGACTGGCCGACCGTGTCCGCGAAGACGCTGTTCGCGTAGACCTCGTAGGGCAGGTAGGTGAAGCCGGACTTGACGTTCTTCGACGCGTCGACGAGGACCTCGTTGATCTTCTGGCCACCGAAGTACGACGGGTTGTCGTTGAGGAACGACGACGACTCGAGGTCGGCGGTGGTCGACGGGAACCCGCCGGACTTGGCGAAGATCTTCGTGCTCGCGCTCGACGAGTTGAGCCACTTGAGGAAGCCCGCCGCGAGCGCGGGATTCTTCGACTGCTTCATGACGACCTGCGAGCTGCCCCCGTTGTTCGCGGTGACGGCCTTGCTGCCGTCGTAGGTGGGCATCGGGGCGACGCGCCAGTCACCGCTGCCGGCCGGGGCGCTCGCCTCGAGGTTGCCGGGCATCCAGGCGCCGGTGATGAGCGAGGCGATCTGGCCGTTGCCGAGCTGCTTGAACCAGTCGTCGCTCCAGGCCGGCGTGGTCGAGAGGAGTTTGCCCTGGACGAGCGGGTTCCAGGTCGACGTCCACTTCTTGCTCCCCGCGTCCTGCAGGTCGATCGAGACCTTCGTGCCGTTCGTCGTGAACGGGGTGCCGCCGGCCTGCCAGATCATGCTGGTCGCGAATCCGGGGTCGCCGTTGTCCGCGGTGATGTACTCGCTGGGGTTCGCCGCGTGCAGCTTCTTGGCGTCCGCGACGTACTCGCTCCACGTCTTCGGGACGGCGAGGCCGTACTGGTCGAAGATGCGCTTGTTGTAGAACAGCGCCATCGGGCCGGAGTCCTGCGGCAGACCGTAGATCTTGCCGTTCATGGCGACCGAGTCCCACGTGCTCGCGGAGTACTTGCCCTTGAGCGAGCCAAACCCGTACGAGGTGAGGTCGGCCAGGGAGTTCGACAGCGCGAACTGCGGGACGGCGAAGTACTCGACCTGCGCGACGTCGGGCGCGCCCGAGCCGGCCTTGATCGTGTTCTGGAGCTTCGTGTACTCGTCGGTGCCGGTGCCGGCGTTGACGAGCTTGACGTGCACCTTCGGGTACGCCTTCTCGAACGCGGCGACCTGGGCCTTGGCGGACGGGGTCCACGACCAGTACGTGATCGTGCCGCCCTTCTTCAGCGCGGCGGAGACGTCGCTCGCGCTGCCGCCCGAGGCCGACGAGCTGCCGCTCGCGCAGCCGACGAGGGCGACCGCGGCGGAGACGCCGATGGCGACGGCGGCGAGGCCGCGCCGGAGACGCTTGTGCATGGTGATGCCTTTCACTTCGTTGTGGATCGCAGGGGTGCGGTGGTGCTGGGTGCTGCCCCGGGCCTCCCGGGCGACGGGGCGGGGAGTCACGCCTTGACGGACCCGGCCGCGAGGCCGGACTGCCAGAAGCGCTGGAGGAAGAGGAACGCGGCGACGATCGGGATGATCGTGAGCAGCGAACCCGTGACGACGAGGTTGTAGATCGGCTGGGCGGCGGCGCCGGTGGCCTGCGCGTTCCACTGGTTCAGGCCGACCGTGAGCGGGTACCAGCGGGGGTCGCTCAGCATGATCAGCGGGAGGAAGTAGTTGTTCCACGTGGCCACGACCGCGAACAGCAGCACCGTGACGACGCCGGGCATGAGCAGTCGGAGCCCGATCGTGAAGAAGATCCGGAACTCGCCGGCACCGTCCATGCGGGCGGCCTCGATGAGCTCCATCGGGATGGCGTCGATCGCGTACGTCCAGATCAGGTAGAGCCCGAACGGACTGATGAGCGACGGCAGGATGATCGCCCACGGCGTGTTCGTCAGGCCGACCTGCGAGAACAGCAGGAACGTCGGGACGGCCAGCGCCGTGCCCGGGATCGCGACCGCGCCGAGCACGATGGCGAACACGGCCCGGCGGCCGGGGAACGCGTACTTCGCCATGCCGTAGCCCGCGACCGTGGCGAGGAGCGTCGCCCCGCCGGCACCGACGACGACGTAGAGCAGGGTGTTGCCGAACCACTGCAGGAAGATCCCGCCGTTGTAGGTCAGCGTGTCGTGCAGGTTCTGGATCAGGTTGAAGTGTCCGCCGAACCAGAGGCCGAACGTCGACAGGAGCGACGACTGCGTCTTCGTGCTGTTGATCACCAGGTAGGCGAGCGGCGCGAACGAGTAGACGGTGAACACCACCATGACGGCGGTGAGCAGCCCGCTCCGGCGCGGCCTGGGCGAGCCGGCGCCGATCCGGCGACCCGGACGGGAGGCCCGGGGAGCGCGGGCACGCGGGTCGCGGCCGCGTGTGCCCTCGGTCGCGATGGTGACGGGCGGTGGGGTCTGGACGGCGCTCATCGGTTCTCCGCTCGCGTGCCGCGCACCTGGACGACGTAGGCGATCACGGCGGTGATGACACCCATGACGATCGCGACGGTGGCGGAGTAGTTGAACTGCTGACCGCTGAAGGACAGCGAGTAGGCGTACATGTTCGGGGTGAATGCGCTGCCGATGACGTTCGGGGCGAGCGTCTTGAGCAGGTTCGGCTCGTTGAAGAGCTGGAAGCTGCCGATGATCGAGAAGATCGTGGCGATGACGATCGAGCCGCGCAGCGCCGGGATCTTGATCGACATGATCGTGCGGAGCGGCCCGGCGCCGTCGATCTCGGCCGCCTCGTACAGCTCGGTCGGCACCACCCGGAGCGCGGAGTAGAAGATCAGCATGTTGTAGCCGAGGAACTCCCACGTGACGACGTTGCCGATGGATGCGAGGACCCAGTGCGGGCTGAAGGGTTCGAACAGGTCGATGCCCAGGGCCTTGTTCGCGGCGCCGGTCAGGCCGAACTGGTTGCCGTAGATGAAGCCCCAGATGAGCGCGGCGACGACACCCGGCACCGCGTAGGGCAGGAACACCCCGATGCGGAAGAACGCCGAGCCGTAGAGGCGACCGCTGTCGAGTGCGAGTGCGGCGACGAGTGCGAGGACGAGCATGACCGGCACCTGGACCACGAGGAACAGGACGACGCGCAGGAACCCGGCCCAGAACTTGGCGTCCTGGAACAGCTGCAGGTAGTTGGCGAACCAGACGAACTGGTTGCCGCCGATGAGCTGGTCGCGGAACAGGCTGAGCCAGAGGGCGTAGCCGATCGGCACGATGAGCATCGCGACGAGCACGATCATGAACGGCGCGACGAACAGCCAGCCGGTCCAGCGTTGGCGGGCTCGGCCCTTGCCCCGGGCGCCGCCACGGGTGCCGTTCCGGCCGCCGGGTGACGTTCCCCGGCGCGCGGTGATCGCGGTCATACGACTCCTTCGTCCAGACGGTGCTCCGCGTATGTTGACGTCAACATCGCGCGGTTCACCGTAGCATGGCAACGTCAACATGCAAGCGCCGACGCAGAATCGTGACCAGAGGCCCGGTTCGTGCGATGATGCGGCCGAACGAGGTGGACCCGGCCGATCGCGGCGGGCCAGGAGGGGACCCCGATGAGCACGGAGACCCCGTCCGAGATCCGCAAGGCCCCGTCACTGGCCGCGGTCGCGCAGGCCGCCGGGGTCTCGATGCAGACCGTGTCCCGCGTCGCCCGCGGGTTCGACAACGTCAGCGACGACACCCGGGAGCGCGTGCGTCGTGCGATGGCCGAGCTCGGGTACCGGCCGAACCGTGCCGCCCGGGCCCTCCGCTCGGGGCGGTTCCGCACCATCGGGGTGATCCTGTTCACCCTGGCGTCGTTCGGCAACATGCGGACGCTCGAGGCCATCGCCGAGGCCGCGGGCGCAGCCGACTTCACGATCACCCTGCTCCCGATGGCCCGGCGCACCGAGGCAGGGGTCCGGTCCGCGTTCACCCGGCTGTCCGAACAGGCCGTGGACGGTGTCGTGATCATCATCGAGTCGCACGTGCTCGACGCCGCCGAGGTCGCGCTGCCCGACGGCGTGCCGGTCGTCGTGGTCGACTCCTCCGCCACCGCCGAGCACCCCACGATCGACACCGACCAGGCCGAGGGCGCCCGGATCGCCACGCAGTACCTGCTCGACCTGGGCCACGACACCGTCTGGCACGTCAGCGGACCCCGCGCGTCGTACTCCGCCATGCGCCGGGAGGCCTCGTGGCGCGCCACCCTCGAACGGGCCGGGCGTCCCGTACCCGACGTCATCCGGGGCGACTGGACGACCGACGCCGGCTACACCGCCGGGCAGCGGATCGCCGCCCGGCCGGAGATCACCGCCGTCTTCGCCGCGAACGACCAGACCGCGCTCGGCATCCTCCGCGCGTCACACGAGGCCGGGCGTGCCGTTCCCGGGACCCTGAGCGTGGTCGGGTTCGACGACATGCCCGAGGCCGACTCGTTCTGGCCGCCCCTCACGACGGTGCACCAGTCGTTCGACGAGGTCGGGCGGCGCGCGGTGTCCACCCTGATCGCCGAGATCGAGGGGCGGTCGGCGCCCGACCACGGGGGGCTCGTCCCCGTGTCACTCGTGGAGCGGGCGAGCGCAGCGCCGCCGAACCGCTAGCCGCCCTGCGTCCCGGTTCTCGAGAACGCCGCCTGTTCCCGACGCTCCCGCTGTCGTTCGACATCGGTCGAGTCGCCTGACGCGGCTGCATCCGACGCATGCGTCGACGGTCCCGCGGTCGTACGACAGTGGCACCGTCGGATGTCACGGAAGCCGGGCAGCCGGACGACGGGTGCCCTCGCTCAGCCGAGCACCTCGGTCAGGAACGGGTTCCGGAACCGCCGCTCGGGGTCGACCCGGTCGGCGAGCGCCGCGAACTCCCCGAGGCGCGGGTAGACCGCGTGGAGCTGGTCGGCCGGCATCGCGGTGACCTTGCCCCAGTGCGGCCGGGCGTCGAACGGGGCGAGCGCCGCGTCGATCAGGGGCAACACGGCCGCGACGCCCTCGGGGTCGCGGTGGAACGTGAAGTGGAACGCGACCGAGTCCCGCTCGCTGCTCGGGGCGAGCCACGCGGTGTCGGCGGCGACGCGACGGATCTCGGAGACGTAGAGCACGGGCGCCATGGCCTCGCCGATGCCGCGCAGGGCCTGGATCGCGGGGACCGCGTCCGACGCGGGCAGCAGGTACTCGCACTGGATCTCGGCACCGGCACTCGGGGTGAAGGAGGATCGGAAGTGCGGCAGCCGCTCGTGCCACGGGCCGGGCACGCCGGCCTGCTCGGTCACGCCGGCGTTGTCGGACCCGGGGACGGGGTGCAGCGGCGAGGTCGAGGGCATGGCGCCGAGGTCCTCGAGGTCCACGACGGGGTCGTCGCGCTCGACACGGCGCTTCGTCCACACCTGCCGGATGCCGTCGTGGATGTACCCGGTGAACATGCTGACGCTGTACCCGGCGGACATGATGTCCTCGAAGCGGGCGTCGACGACCTCCCACGGCAGGCCGGTGTGGATGCGCTGGGCCACGTCGAACCGGGGCTCGATCGCCAGGTGGACGGCGGTGACGACGCCGAGTGCGCCGATGCCCACCCGGTGGGCGTCGAGGTCGGGGTGGTCGGCATCGAGCACCTCGACGTCGCCGGACGCACGCACGATCTCGACACCGACGACGCTCGACGCGAGCGACGCGTTCCGGACGCCGGATCCGTGGGTGCCGGTCGCCACGGCGCCCGCGACGGAGATGTGTGGCAGCGATGCGAGGTTGGCGAGGGCGAACCCGGCCTCGTCGAGGGCGGCGGCAGCCCGCGCGTGGGTCAGTCCGGCGGCGACACGGGCGACCCGCCGCTCGCTGTCGATCTCGATGACCTCGGGCATCGCGCCGAGGGCGATCTGCACGCCGTCGGTGTCGGCGACGAGGTTGAAGGAGTGCCGCGAGCCGAGCGCCGTCACCCGGGGGTTGCTCGTGACGGCGGTGCGGAGCTCGTCGAGGGTGGTCGGCCTGACCACCTCGCGAGCCCGGTAGGTGACGTTCCCGGCCCAGTTCGTGCGGAGGTCCGCGCCGGTGGTCTCGATGGTGCTCATGCCGCTCCTCCGCGGGTCGGGCGTCGCGGGTGAGCGCTCACCCGCGGTGGTGCACACGGTAGTGCAGCCGCTCCGACGCTCGCCACCCTGACCGCCACACGTGGAGGAACGTCGCGGCCGGCGCGGTCGCGGTGACGGTCGGAGGCCAGGAACAGCGTTTCCTGGATGATCGCCGCCGGTCTCCGCTCATCACGGACAGGCGGGGTACGCGCTCAGCGCTCGTCCCTACCATCGGGGGCGCACCGCACACCCCACACCATGACGCCTCCTCCTCTGAACACCACCATCCTCGAACGGCAGCTCCGCTCGAGGCTCCTGTCGAGCGCGGACCGACTGTTCGACCGGAGCGGGTTCGGGCCGGTGTCGGTGGGGCGGATCGCTCGTGACGCCGGCCTGCCGCTCGAGACGCTGCGGCGCGAGTTCCCAACGAAGCACCAGCTGGTCGTCGCCGTCATGGAGGCCCGGCACCGTTCCTGGGTCGCCGACCTGACCGCCGCGGTGTCCGTGTTCACCGACCCGCGTGACCAGATCCTCGCCGTGTTCTCGTACCTCGAGGCGACCTTCCGGCAGCGCTCCTACCGCGGTTGCGCCTTCATCAACGGCTACGGGGAACTCGGCCGGCGGAATGCGGACGTCGCGCAACTGGCGGACGAGCACCTGACCTGGTTCGAGCGGTACCTGGCCGAGCTCTGCGACCGGGCGGGGCTGCCGGGTCACCTCGCGCACGCCGTGTCCCTGCTCGCCGAGGGCGCGCAGGTCGAGGCGGCCATCCACGGGTCGGTCCGTCCCGCGTCGTCCGCTCGGTCAGCGGCCGCGATGCTCATCGCCGTGTACACCGTCGAGGGTCACTGAGGCGCTGGGCCCGTCGGAAGGGCCGTGCGTCCTCCCGGGGCGATGGCCGGCTGTGCGGCCCGTCCGCGCTCTTCGGACAGCGCCGACGAATTGTTTGCATGCATGTGCGACACTGCGCGCGGTGGATGATGACTGACGACCGCGCATCCCGCGTGCGCAAAGACCTCCGAGGAGCCGACCTCGACGAGGCACGCGACGTACTCGCTGCGGAGTACGCCGGAGCATCGTGGCGCGCTGAACGCACCGTGGACGACTTCGACTTCCGGTACAGCGTCGTCGGCGACGACCACCTGACGTTGCGGAACGTCCGCTTCCACGGCCGCCTCGAGGGCGAGATGCCGCGCGGGGACGACTACGTGGTCCAGTGGATCACGTCCGGTACGGGCAGGCTCGACCTGGGGCGCGACGAGGTCGACCTCCTGCCGAACCGGCCCCGCATCTGGCCGTCGGACCGCCCCTTCCGGTTCGCCTTCGAGGACTACGACCAGAAGCTCGTGCAGATCAAACGAACCACCGTCGAGGAGGTCGCGGCCGAGCGCGGGCTCGACGCGCCGACGGTCCGGTTCGACCACACGGCGGAGCCGAGCGACGGGGCGATGCAGCTCTGGCGGGACACGGTGTCGCTCATCTCGAAGACGGTCCTGGACCGCGAGGCCAGCCCGCTCCTCCAGGCCGAGATGGGTCGGCTCGGAGCGGTCTCGTTCCTCGAGCTGTTCCCGCAGCAGACGGACGGGCTGCCGCGCGATCTGCTGCTCCCCCGGAACGCGCACATCCGCCGCGCCGTCGAGTACGTACACGAGAACGCGCACCTGCCGATCACGAGCACCGACCTGGCGCAGGAGGCCAACCTGAGCCTCCGGGCGCTGCAGCAGGCGTTCCAGCGCCAGTTCGACGTCACCCCGAACACGTACATCCGGGAGGTCCGCCTCGACCGGGTGCACGCGGAGCTCCGTGAGCGGAGTGCCACGACGACGACGATCGCCGAGGTCGCCAACCGCTGGGGCTTCCTGCACCTCGGCCGGTTCTCGGCGGCCTACGCGGCGCGGTTCGGGGAGTACCCGAAGGAGACCCTCCGGCACTGACCGGCCCGCTGCCGGCACCGCGGGAGCCCGGCGTCGGCCCGGGAGCCACCCGCGCTCGTGGGTCCACACGCTCGCGCGCCTGCGTCCCCGCGGCACGCTCCGCGAGCGGCGGGCGTCGTCGCGCCCGCCGCTCGGAGAACCTGAGAAATCCCTGGCATTCGTCGACCCGCTCACGAGCCGGAGTACATTCCCTGACAACCACTCAGTCGTGCGCAGCCAGATCAGGAGGTGAGCGCATGGACAAGCCGTTGCGCGCACCCAGGATCGCGCTCGTCCGGCTCGCCCTGCTCGGCACCGTCGTCGCAGCGGCATTGGTCGTGCTCGGACTGCTCCTCGGGGCGAAGCCGGCCTCGGCGGCCGAGACGACCCCGGGCACGACCTCGTCGCACTCCCTGCTCGGCGCCGTGGGGAACACCGTCAGCGGTGTGGTCGACGGCGTCGGCACCGCGGTCCAGCCCGTGACCCGTCCCGCAGCACCGGCTCCGGCCCCGGCGGCGCCCGCTCCCGCAGCTCCTGCGCCCCGCCCGGCAGCTCCTGCGCCCCGCCCGGCAGCTCCGGCCCCAAGTGCGCACAGCCCGGCCCCCAGCACCCCGGCCCCGAGCACGGCGGTCCCGATCAGCTCCGCGCCGAGCAGGTCCGCGGGCAGCACGCCCGCTCCGGGCAGCACCGCGCCGTCGACCACTTCCGGCGCAGCGACGACCCCGAGCAACCGGCCCGCACCCGCCGGCGCGAGCACGCGCACCGGTACGAGCACGACGCCCACGGCCGACCGTGGGACGCGCGGCACGCTCGGCGCGACGGCCGGCACCCTCGACGGGGCCCTCCGGCCGGTCGCGGGTGTCCTCGGGTCGCGGCCGGTCGGTGCGCTGCCCGTGGTCGGACCCGTCCTCGGCGCCGGCGCCCTCGGGTCCGTGACCGCTCCCGTGACGGGCCTCGTCGACGGCGCGCTCGGGGGCGCCGGCGCGGCCGTCGGCGGACTCCCCGGTGCGGTCGACCCGGTCACCTCGCCGGTCCTCGACCCGGTGGTCGGCCCGGTGCTCGGCGCGGTCTCCCCCGTCGTCACACCCGTCCTCGGGGGCGTCGGCTCCGTGGTCGATCCCGTGCTCGGCGGCATCGCCCCGATCCTCTCGCCCGTGACGTCGACCCTCCCGCCCGCGACCACCGTCCTCGACCCGACGACCCCGGTCGTGGGTCCGGTCCTCCCCGTGGCACCCGGTCAGGGTCAGCCCGGTGACGGCCAGCCCGCCCAGGGTCAGCCCGCCGGGACACTCGACAGCGCGACCGACTCCGCCGTGGCCGACAGCACGCTCGTCCGCTCGGGTGCGGGCGCGGGAACCTCGGCCTCCAGCGCATCGGGCCTCGGCACGACGGACTCCGTCCCGACCGTCTCCACCGCTGGCGGGACCCGCCCCGGCGACGCGACCCCGGTCCTCCCGGCAGCGCCGGCCGCACCGACCGCCCCCGCGGCCCCCACCGGGACCACCGGTGGCAGCAGCGCCGCCGCCGGTGGTGCGCCCACCACCCCGGTGGCGACCATCTCGACTCCCGCGTCCGTCGTCCTGGCGGCCGGCCCGATCCTCCCCACCGGTGACGACGTGCTCCCCGCATCCGTCGTCGCCGACCACGACGTCGCTCCTGATTGAGCCCGACGCACCTGCCCCGCTGGCAGGACGCGTCATCGCCGCACACGCGGCGCACCAGTCTCGATCACATCAGGAGCACGTCCATGAACAAGTACGTCTCGAGAGGGCTGTGGTTCACCCTCTTCGTCAGCGGCCTCTCGCTCGGGGGTGGGCTCGCTGCCCACGCCGCCGAGACCACGGGGACCGACGGCATCGCCTCCGGCACGCAGGTCGCCGGGAGCTTCGGCCTCCCCGTCTCCGCCACCGGTGACGCCGTGAGCGTCCTCGGGGACGCGACCAGCACCTCCACCGCGCCGGCGGCGTCCGCACCGGCTGCGCCCGCACCGGCTGCGCCCGCATCGGCTGCGCCCACGTCCTCGTCGGCGTCCACCTCGGGCTCCGGTGGCATCGCGTCCGGCACGCAGGTCGTGCCGACCGTGAGCGTTCCGGTGGACCTCGGCTCGACGGCGGTCGCGATCGGCGGTGACGCGACCAGCGCGCCCGCTCCGGCCGCTGCCCCGGCTCCGGCGGCCGCCTCCGCGTCGGCGGCGTCGGCTCCGGCGGCTCCCGCCGCCACCACCTCCGGTTCCGACAGCGTCCTTGGCGGCACCCAGGTCGCCCCCGACGTCGCCGCACCGATCACGGCCACCGGGGACAGCATCGCGGTCCTCGGGGACGCCACCGGCACCAGCTCGGGAGGCTCGGCACCGGCCACGAACGCCGGGTCCACCCCGGCGTCGGGGTCGGGTCCGGCCACCTCGGGCTCGGACGGGACGGCCTCGGGGACGCAGGTCGCACCCGTGGTCAGCGCACCCGTCACGATCGACGGCAACGGGATCGCGCTCCTCGGCGACGCCAGCTCCACCGGCACCACCGGCAGCGGCACCTCCGGCACGACCGGCACCGGCACCAGCACCGGCACCGGCACGACCGGCGGCACCACCACCTCCGGCTCGGACGGCACCGCGTCCGGCACCCAGATCGCCCCGGTGATCAGCCTGCCGGTCACCATCGGCGGTACCACCGTGGCGGTCGGCGGCAACAGCACCACGACGCCGGACCCCACCACGCCCGCCGAGCCGACGAACCCGGTCGGCACGGATCCGACCAGCCCGGCCGACCCGACCAGCCCGGCCGACCCGACCAGCCCGGCCGAGCCCACCACGCCGGTGGGCACCACGGACCCCGCTGACGGCACCGACCCCGTGTCGACCACGCCGGCCGGGAACGACCCGACCGCCACGACGGGGGACGAGGGCACGGTGACCGGCCGTGTCGCGGGCATCGTCCCGGCCACGATGGTCTCGACGGCTCCGGCCGCGGCGATGACCGGCACCGCCTCCACCACCGGCACGATCGCCGCGGTGGCGACCACCGCCTCCACGGCAGCGCTCGCGTACACGGGGTCGACGGGCATCGCGGTCTTCGGCGGGATCGGACTGCTGGTCCTGCTCGTGGGACTCGCGCTGCTGTTCCTGCACCGCGAGTCGGTGATCCGCAGCCGCCGCTGAGCCGCCGCTGAGCCGCGGCTGAGCCGCGGCGATCCGCTCGAGTCGAGCCGCGATTCGGACTCCGAGCCGGGGAACTTCCCGGTTCGGAGTCCGATTCGCGGCTCAGACCCATGGGCTACCGTGCTGCCATGAGGGCCAGCGCGGGCGCGAGTGGATCCGGACGGCGGTCCTCCGCGGTCCTGGTGGTCACGATCGTGTCCGCGTTGCTCGTCGTCGCGGCAGCGGCGTTCGCCGGGCCGCTGCGGTTCGGCGGACCACGATGGTCCCCGACGATCGCGCTGCCGACCGCCACGACCGCACCGGGACCGACCGCGGCGACCACCCCGACGGCGCAGCCCGGCGCCGCCGGACACCGCTCGACCCTCCACGTCGACCTGACCTGGCCGCTGCTGATCGCCGGCCTGGTCGTGCTCGCACTCGTCGTGGTGCTCCTGGTCCGCCTGCTGGGACGGCGGCGACGTGGCGGGGCCGAGCCGGGCCTCCCCACCGGCCTGCTGACGGACGACGTGTCGGACGTCGACGTCCCGACCACGGCGGCCGCGATGCGCACGGTGCACCGCGGCCTCGCGCGCGCGCTCGACGTCATCGACCAGGACCGACCGGCGTCGGACGCCATCACCGCCGCGTGGCTCGGCCTGCAGGAGGCCGCCGAGGACGCCGGCTACCGGCGGCAGATCGCGGAGACCCCGACCGAGTTCACGGCGCGGGTGCTGCTCCGGCTCGAGCTGGACCGGAACGCCGTCGGGACGCTCCGGGACCTCTACGTGATGGTGCGGTTCGGCACCACGCCGGCCGGGCCGACGGAGGTGCAGGCGGCCCGCGTGGCGCTGCGGACGCTGCAGGAGCGGTGGCCGGGCGGGACACCCACCGCGGCCTCGGAGCAGCGCCGGTGAGCGGCCCGGCGGTGGGACTGCCCGCTCGGCGCCGGGTCGTCGAGGTGGTCGTCGTCGCGGTCGTCGTCGGTGCCGCAGGGTGGTTCTTCGGACTCCCGGTGCCACAGGCCGTCGTCGTCGCGGCCGTGATCACCGCGGTCGGGTTGACCTGGTCGGCGGTGCGCGACGACGAACGGCTCACGTGGCCGGCGCCGCCCACGGAGGTGGTCCTCGGAGCGCGCCGCGATGTCCAGGCGCTGGCGTGGTCCCTGCGCTCACGCGGCGGGGTGCCCGAGCGACCCGTCGTGCGCCTCCGCGCGGCCGCAGGCCACCTGCTGCTCGTGCACCACGGGGTCGACATCGACGACCCGGAGGCCCGACCCGCGGTCGAGCGCCTGCTCCCGCCCGACGTCGTCCGCGTGCTCCTGAGCCCGCGGCACCCCGAACTCGACCTCGCCACGTTCTCGTCCCTCCTGATCGCCGTGGAGGCGCTCGGGGAACCGTCCGGAAGGCTCCCGTGACCGATCAGACCGCCGACACCACCACCCCCAGCCCGCTGTCCGTGGCCGAGGTCGCCCGGCTCAGCGCCGCCGTCCTCGACGCCGTCGGGACCGCCGTGGTGGGCATGCGGGAGCCCCTCGAGCTGGCGTTCGCGAGCATCCTCGCCGGCGGGCACGTCCTGTTCGAGGACGTGCCCGGGCTCGGCAAGACCCTCGCGGCACGGTCCCTGGCGCAGGCGTCCGGGCTCGACTTCCGGCGCCTGCAGTGCACGCCGGACCTGTTGCCCGCGGACATCACCGGCTCGTTCGTCTACGCCCCGAGCACGGCGGAGTTCGTGTTCCGGCCCGGCCCGGTGTTCACGGGGCTGTTCCTGGCCGACGAGATCAACCGGACGTCGCCGAAGACCCAGTCGGCACTGCTCGAGGCGATGGCCGAGGGGCAGGTCACCGTCGAGGGTGACCGCTTCCCCCTTCCGCGGCCGTTCCACGTCGTGGCGACGTCGAACCCGATCGAGTACGAGGGCACCTACGCCCTGCCCGAGGCGCAGCTCGACCGCTTCATGGTGCGTCTCGCCGCCGGCTACCCGAGCAGGACCGAAGAGCAGCGCGTGCTCCTCAACCGCGTCGACCGTCAGCGCGAGGTCGCGACGGTGCCGGCGGTGATCGGCGGGGCAGATCTCCTGCGCATGCAGGCGACGGTGGAGCAGGTGCACGTCGACGAGGACATCGCGCTGTACTGCGTCGACCTCGCCGTCGGCACACGGGAGCACCGCGACGTCCAGGTCGGTGCCTCGCCGCGCGGAGCACAGGCACTCCTGCTCGTCGGACGCGCCCGTGCGGTGATGGCCGGCCGCGACTTCGTCACCCCCGAGGACGTCAAGACCGCCGCCGTCCCGGTGCTCGCCCACCGACTCTCGCTCACCCCGCAGGCCTGGGCCAACGGCGTCGATCCGGCGACCGTCGTCCGGACGGTGGCCGGGCAGGTGGCGGGGCCGCCCGCGGTGGCCTCGGGTCGGGGCGCCGGCACGGGTGGCGGCATCGGCACGGGTGGCGGCATCGGCACGGGTGGCGGCATCGGCACGGGTCGGGCGACGGACGCCACTGCCGGTCGGGAGGCCCGGTGAGCGACGACGACGGATGGCACCTGCCCGTCGGGGTCCCGTCCGGAGCTGTCCCGTCCGGAGGGGCGCCGCCCGGAGCGCTGCTGCCCGGAGGGGCGCCGCCCCGGTCCTCGTCCGCCGCCGTGCCCGAGGACGCCACGCCCGGCGTGCGCTCGACGGACCAGGCGTACCGCGTGCGGTGGGTGCCGAACCCGCCGATCACCGCTGCGATCGCAGCCGCGGTGTTCCTCGCCGGGCTCGCGCTCGTGACGGCCCGCGTCGAGTTCGCCCTCGTGGCCGCACCGCTGCTCGTGATCGCCGCGCTCGGGCACGATCCCGCTCGCGGCCGCGCGGGTGTCATCCGGACCCGAACCGGGGTGCGACCCGAGGACAACGGGCGGGGCGTCATGGTCGACGTCGCACTCCGGGTACCCCAGGTCGCCGAGGCGGTCGCCGTCGTGGCGACCCTCGCCGATGGATCCACCCGGCGTGTCCTGGTCACGCCGTCCACCGCGGCGGCACTCCGCGGGCCGGTTACGGTCCTCCACTCCGGGCCGCAGGCCGTGGTCCGGCTCGACCTCGCGCTCATTGCGCAGGGCGGCACCGCGGTCACCCTGCCGGAGGAGGGCCCGACGCTCCGCGCGGTCGTCCCGCCACCGCGCCTGCGGATCGAACAGCTGCCCATGCCGCACCGGCTCGTCGGCACCACGGGGACCCACGAGTCGAGCAGCCGCGGCGACGGCGGGGAGTTCCGCGACCTCGCGCTCTTCGCCCCCGGGGACCGGCTCCGACGGATCGACTGGCGACGAACGGCACGACGAGCGCAGCAGCCCGGCGAGCTGTACGTGCGGCGTACGTCGTCCACCGCTGACGCCGTGGTCGTCATCGTGCTCGACGACCGTGACGACGTCGGGCCGGACGTCACCCGCTGGTCCGGTACCGCGGGAACCGAGCGGAGCGCGACGTCGCTCGACCTCGCCCGCGAGGCCGCCACCACCCTGGCCTCGGCGTACATCGGCGCAGGCGACCGAGTGGGCTTCCGGGACCTCGCCGGTGCGGTGACGGGCATCGAACCCCGCGGAGGGGTGCGGCAGCTCGACCGCCTCCGCTCTGCGACGGCACGAGCGGTCCCGACGAGCGACACCCCGGGGCCGGTGCGTGCGCCGACCGTGCCCGCGGCCTCGCTCGTCGTGGTGCTCTCGACCTTCCTCGACGACCATCCCGCAGCGATGGCGATCACCTGGGCGGCGACCGGCCGCCGCGTGGTCGCCGTCGACGTGCTCCCGCCGCTCGATCGCTCCGACGCGGACCGGCAGGAGCGCGTCGCGTCGCGGCTCGTCGAGCTCGAACGCCGGGTCCGGTTCGATCGGATGCGAGCGGCCGGGGTGGAACCGATCACCTGGCGGACCGCCGACGGGACGCCGCCCGCGGTCGCCGTGCGGCTGCTGAGCAGAGCGAGGCGGCGGCCATGAGTGCGGAGGCGAGCCGGGCCTCCCGGTCGTTCCCCCATGTCGGACGTGCCCTGCCGGCGTGGGTGTTGACCGCGCTCGGTGTCGTCGCGGGCCTCGGTGGGGCGTGGGTGGCCGTCGGTCCGAGCGGGTGGTGGTTCGCACTCGCGGTGGCGCTCGTCGCCGCGTCGGCGGTGTTCCCGCGTGGGCCGTTCACCGCCGGACTGGTCGTGCAGCTCGCAGTGGCCGCCGTCGCCGGGGGTGCCGGGGCTGGATGGGGTCCGCTCGCAGTCGTGCTCCTCAGCACGCACCTGATCGTCGCGGTCGGCATGGTGGCGTCGGTCGCACCCCGGCGAGCCCTCGTGCAACTGCGGGCACTGCGGCCGTCGGCACTCCGGTTCGTCGCGGTGCAGGCGGGGACGCAGCTCGTGGCGGCCGTGGTGCGCATGGTCGGGGTCCGTGGCGGCGCCGATGACGGCATCACGTGGATCGCCGTCCTCGCGGCGGTGGCGATCGTCGCGGTCGCGGTCGCGGTGCTCGTCCCGGCGCTCGGCGGGAGTCGTCGGTCGTCGGACGGCTGAGGGTCGCCCGCGTCGTCCGGTCATGCCCGGAGCTGCCGTGCCGCCGCCTCCAGGGTCCGCCGCAGCGCTCGGAGCGCCGGGGAGCCGGCCCCGGCTTCCCGCTGTGCCGTGAAGACGGTCCGCTGCGGACGCCCGGGGAGCGGCACGAGGCGGCAGGTGGTGCTCCGGCCGGTCCACACGAGGTCCGGCATGAGCGCGACCGCGTTGCCGGACTCGATGAGGCGGATCTGGGTCTGCAGGTCCGGCGTCTCGTACCGCACGTCGGGTTCGAACCCCGCTGATCGGCACACCTGCTCCGCGAAGTGTCGTGATGCGGCCCCGCGCGGCTCCATGACCCACGGCATGGCGGCTGCGCCGAGCAGGTCGTCCACAGACTGGTCGAGTGCGTCGACCGGCGGGAGCGCCAGGCGCACGGCGTCGCGGGTCAGGTCCTGGCGGTCCAACCCGGCGTGCCACGCGGCGGCATGCGCCGGGTACTGCTCGGCGATGACGAGGTCGAAGTCCCGGACCCACGTGGCGCGCAGGGCGCTCTCCGGTTCGTGCTGGACCATCTCCACGCGGACGTCGGGGTGGGTGCGGGCCATGGCGCGGAGGGCCGGCGGCATGAGGGCGAGCGCCGCGGACTGGAACACCGCCACGCGGACCCGCCCCTGCACACTCGGGAGTGACTGGTCGAGCGCACCCTGGGCCCGTTCGAGCACGTCGAGCACCTCGCTCGCCGCGGCGACGAGCACCTCGGCCTGCGGGGTGAGCTGCAGACGCCGCCCGGCGGGTCGGAGGAGCTCCAGGCCCGTTTCGCGCTCGAGGGCGTTCAGCTGCTGGGACACCGCCGACGGCGTGAAGGACATCGCCTCGGCGACGGCGGCGATCGTGCCCCGGATGGCGAGTTCGCGCAGGATCACCATGCGCCGGACGTCGAGCATGCGGACTCCTCGTGTGGGTGTGTGGACCGTGGGATGTCACTGTGGCTGGATCGCGACCAGTGCGTGGGGCCACCTGTCACGCCTGTGGATAACCCGGTAGGAACGCTACCGATAACCGTGAACCAACCGTCACTGGTGCTACCGCAACCGGAGCCCGATACTGGGCGCATGACCGACCTCGCCACCCCACGGCACGACATCGACGGCGCCGCCGCGGATCCCCTCGTCGACGCCACGATCGTGCTCGTCCGTCGGTGGCTCGCCGAGGCCGACGGCCACCCCGTCGACGGTTCGGCTGCTCAACTCGCGGGCGTGCTCCGCGACCCCAAGGGCCTCGCGTTCACCGTCGGCTTCGTCGACGGCGTGGTCAGGCCGGAGGACCGGACCGTCGCCGCCCGGACGCTCCATCGGATCGCGCCGGACGTCCCCACGTTCCTCCCGGCCGCCATGCGTGCGCTCGTGCGCGCCGGTGGCGGGCTCGCCCCGGTCCTGCCGGACGTCGTCGTGCCGATCGCGCGCCGCGTGCTTCGGCGGATGGTCGGGCACCTGATCATCGACGCGTCCGACTCCGCGCTCGGGCCGGCGATCCAACGGGTCAAGCGCGAGGGCGTGCGCCTCAACATGAACCTGCTCGGCGAGGCGGTCCTCGGCGAGCGCGAGGCCGCGCGTCGACTCGAAGGCACCGAGCGGCTCCTCGCCCGCGACGACGTCGACTACGTGTCGATCAAGGTGTCGTCGACCGTGCACCCGCACTCGCCCTGGGCCTTCGACGAAGCCGTCGCCGACGTCGTCGCCAAGCTCCGCCCTCTGTTCGCCCGAGCGTCCGCCGCCTCCCCTCACAAGTTCATCAACCTCGACATGGAGGAGTACAAGGACCTCGACCTGACGATCGCGGTCTTCACGACGCTGCTCGACGATCCGGCGTTCCTCGACCTCGAGGCCGGGATCGTGCTCCAGGCGTACCTGCCGGACGCGCTCGGCGCCATGCAGCGGCTCCAGGAGTGGTCCGCGGCACGCCGCGCCCGCGGTGGCGCCGGGATCAAGGTCCGGCTCGTCAAGGGCGCGAACCTGCCCATGGAGCAGGTCGAGGCCGCGATCCACGGCTGGCCCCTGGCGACCTGGCACACCAAGCAGGACTCCGACACGAACTACAAGCGCGTGCTCGACTGGGCCCTCACGCCGTCGCGCATCGCCAACGTCCGGGTCGGGGTCGCCGGGCACAACCTGTTCGACATCGCGCACGCCTGGCTCCTGGCCGGGGAGCGCGGGGTGCAGAGCGGCATCGAGTTCGAGATGCTCCTCGGCATGGCCCAGGGGCAGGCCGAGGCCGTCAAGCGGACCGTCGGGGGTCTCCTGCTCTACACGCCGGTGGTGCACCCCGGCGAGTTCGACGTCGCGATCGCCTACCTGATCCGTCGCCTCGAAGAAGGCGCCTCGCCGGACAACTTCATGTCCGCCGTGTTCGAGCTGTCGACGTCCGAGGCGCTGTTCGAGCGCGAGGCCGACCGGTTCCGCGCGTCACTCGCTCCGCTCGCCGAGTCCGGCGGCCTCGAGGCTCCTGCTCCGCATCGGGTCGCCGACCGGTTCGCGGCAGTTCCGCGGCCGACCCTCGGGCACTTCGAGAACACGCCGGACACGGATCCGTCGGTCGCCGAGCACCGCGCGTGGGCGCGCGGCGTCATCGAGCGGATGTCCACGAGCACGCTCGGCATCGACGCCGTGCAGGAGGCCCGGATCACCGAGCCGGACACCCTCGCCGCCGCCCTGCAGCGCGTGCGCGAGGCAGGCTCGACGTGGGGATCGTGGTCCGGCGAGGACCGAGCGAGGGTCCTGCACGCCATCGGTGCGGCGCTCGAGGCGCACCGCACCGAGCTGGTCGAGGTCATGGGGGCCGAAGCCGGCAAGACGATCGACCAGGCCGACGTCGAGGTCTCCGAGGCCGTCGACTTCGCCCACTGGTACGCCGAACTCGCGCGGTCGCTCGACGAGGTCGACGGTGCCCGGTTCGTCCCCGCTGCCCTGACGCTCGTGACGCCGCCGTGGAACTTCCCCGTCGCGATCCCGGCCGGGTCGACGCTCGCGGCGCTGGCTGCCGGATCGGGAGTCGTGCTCAAGCCCGCCGGTCCGGCCGAGCGCTGCGGCGCGGTGCTGGCCGGTGTCATCGGCGATGCACTGGCCGCCGCGGGCGCGCCCGCCGACGTGCTCGCGCTCGTGCAGGTGTCGGAGGAGGACCTCGGCCGAGACCTCGTCGCCTCCCCACTCGTCGATCGGGTGATCCTCACGGGCGCGTACGAGACAGCGGAGCGCTTCCGGTCCTTCCGGCCCGATCTGCCGCTCCTCGCCGAGACGAGCGGCAAGAACGCGATCATCGTGACGCCGTCCGCGGACCTCGACCTCGCCGTCAAGGACGTCGTGCAGTCCGCCTTCGGGCACGCCGGGCAGAAGTGCTCCGCAGCGTCGCTCGTCGTACTGGTCGGCTCGGTCGCCCGGTCGAAGCGGTTCAAGCACCAGCTGCTCGACGCGGTGTCGTCCTTGACCGTCGGGTACCCCTGGGACCCGACGACGCAGATGGGCCCGATCATCGAGCCAGCCAGCGGCAAGTTGCTCACGGGTCTGACCGAGCTCGGCCCTGGCGAGACGTGGCAGCTCCGGCCCGAGCAGCTCGACGATCGCGGTCTGCTCTGGAGCCCCGGGGTGCGCGGTGGGGTCCGGCGCGGATCGGACTACCACCGCACGGAGTACTTCGGGCCGATCCTCGGCGTCATGACCGCGGACACCCTCGACGAGGCCATCGACATCGTGAACGAGGTCGACTACGGACTGACCTCGGGGCTGCACGCGCTCGACCCCGCCGAGATCGGCGCATGGCTGTCGCGGGTCGAGGCCGGGAACCTCTACGTCAACCGGGGGATCACGGGCGCGATCGTCCGGCGGCAGCCCTTCGGCGGGTGGAAGCGATCCGCCGTCGGGCCCGGCACCAAGGCCGGGGGTGTCAACTACCTCATCGGCCTCGGTTCGTGGGAGCCGACCGCGGCGAGCGCCGGTGATGCGGTGACGTCCGCAGCCGTTGCGCGCCTCCAGGCCGATGCCGGTGCCGGGCTGTCCGAGCCGGACCGTGCGCTGCTCGCGCGCGCTTTCCGGTCCGACGCGCACGCGTGGTCGACGCTGTTCGGCACCGCCGCGGACGTCTCCGGGCTCAGCGCCGAGCGGAACGTGGCCCGGTACCTGCCGTGGCCGGAACCCGTGCTCGTCCGGCTCACCGCGGGTGGCAGCGTCGCGTCGCTCGTCCGCGTGGTCGGTGCGGCGGCGGCCGCGGAGGCGGCGGTCGCCGTCTCGGTCGACCCGGAGTGCGCCCTCCCCGAGGCCGTGCGGACCGCACTCCGCGCCGAGCCCCACGTGGGATCGGTGGCCGTCGAGTCCGCCGAGGCGTTCCACGCCCGTGCTGGTCGACTCGGCGGCGGGCGGATCCGGCTCATCGACGGGGACGTCGAGGCCGTGCGTGCCCTCGCCGTCGCGACGAACGGGAGGCCCGACCTCGCCGTGTACGCCGGACCGGTCACCGAGGCGGGCCGCATCGAGCTGCTGCCGTTCCTGCGAGAGCAGTCCATCGCGATCACGGCCCACCGGTTCGGGACGCCGAACCACCTGTCGGACGGGCTCATCTGACACACCGTCGCTGGCTCCGCGCCCCCGAGCTGAGAAGCCGTGCACGAGAGGATGGCCGCAGAAAAGGAGTGTGTGCGATGGAGATCCGTTCGTTCGAGGACACCGACACCGAGGCCGTGGTGGCGCTCTGGAGTGCGGCCGGGCTGACCCGCCCGTGGAACGACCCGCACGAGGACGTCCGCCGCAAGCAGACCGTGCAGCCCGAGATGTTCTTCGTCGCCGAGGACTCCGGGCGGATCGTCGGCGCGGTGATGGCGGGGTACGACGGGCACCGCGGCTGGATCAACTACCTGGCGGTCGGAGACGACCAGCGCGGCACGGGACTCGGTCGCGCGCTCGTCGAACGGGCGGAGGGGGCGCTCCTGGCGCTCGGGTGCCCCAAGGTGCAGCTCCAGGTCCGGCCCGACAACACCGGGGTCGTCGACTTCTACGAGCACCTCGGCTACGCCCAGTACGAGGCCGTCAGCATGGGGAAGCGCCTGATCGAGGACTGAGTCGTGCCCGATCCTCGCGACACCGGCCGAGCCGTTCCCCACTCGGCCCGGTCCGGCAGCGTCCTGGTCGCACTCGGCGCCGCACTCTGGGGCACCGGTGGGGTCGCGGGCACGATCGTGGCCGCGGACAGCGCGATGTCCTGGCCGGCGATCTCGGCGCTCCGTCTGCTCGGCGGCGGAATCGTCATGCTCGCGGTCACCGCGGCGATGGGCGGCCTCCGGCGCGTGCCGCGCAGCCGGGAGGCCCTGGGGCACGTCCTCCTGACGGCCGTCCTGACCGGCGTGTACGGCACCGCGTACTTCGAGTCGGTCTCGCTCGTCGGCGTCGCGGTGTCGACCGTCATCTCACTCGGGGTCGCGCCCGTGGCGGTCGCGGTCGCCACGGCACTGCACGAGCGCCGGCCGCCCCGCGCCACGGTGGTCCTCGCACTCGCCACCGCGGTCGCCGGGCTCCTGCTCGTCAGCGACGTCTCGGGCTCCGAGCCCGGGGCCGGCAGCGCGAGTGTCTCCGGCGCCGGCGTTGCCGTCGGGTCCTCGAACACGGTCGGCGTGCTGCTCGCGCTCGTGGCCGGGCTGGCGTTCGCGGGGACCTCGATCGTGAACCGGCGTGTGATCCCGGGTCTCGGGCCGTCGACGCTCATCGCCGTGTCGTTCACCCTCGCCGGGGTGCTGTCCGCCGTGTTCGCGCTGTGCACCGGGTTCCACCTCGCGAGCGCGGGGCCCTCGGCGTGGGGCGGGGTCGCGTTCCTGGCGCTCGTGCAGACCGTGCTCGGGTACCTGGCGTTCTACGGCGGACTCCAGCGCGGGGTCGCGGCGACGACCGCGGCGGTGCTGTCACTCGTGGAGCCGCTGGTGGCGACCGTGCTGTCGGTCGTGGTGCTCCACGAGCCGCTCACGGTCGCGGGTGTGGTCGGCATCGTGCTGCTCCTCGTCGCGGTGGTGCTGGTCCGCCCGCCGCGCTGACCTCCCCAGGAACCGCTGGTTCCCGCGGAGCCGGTCGCCGAGACAGGCGGAAGGGCTCGGGCTCGGGCTCGGGCGGCGAGCGGCGGAAGGGCTCGGGGGGCCGGAAGCTGCCGGCGGCTGAGGGAGAATCGAGAGCCTGCAGCATCCGGAGGTCCCCATGCAGCTCTCGCACCGCGCCCGCGCCGTCGCACCCTTCTACGCGATGGAGTTCGGCAAGCAGGCGGCAGCCCTCGAGGCCGAGGGCCACGACGTCGTCAAGCTCAGCCTCGGCGAGCCCGACTCCGGCGCACCACCCGCCGTCCTGGAGGCCCTGCGCCAGGTGGCCGACGGACGGCCACTCCCCTACACGGCCGCGTTGGGCCTCCCGGCGCTGCGCGCGGCGATCGCCGCGTTCTACGGGACGCAGCACGACGTCGAGATCGACCCCGCGCGGATCGTCGTGACGGCGGGCGCGTCGGCGGCGTTGCTCCTCGCGACGGCCGCGCTCGTCGACGCCGGTGACGAGGTGCTCATGGCGGATCCGTCGTACCCCTGCAACCGCGAACTGGTCGAGACGTTCGGGGGACGGGTGACCCTCGTCCCGACGACCGCCGAGACGCGGTTCCAGCTCGACGACGACGCCGTCCGGGCGAACTGGACGGAGCGGACCACAGGCGTGATGATCGCGACGCCCTCGAACCCGACGGGCACCTCGATCCGTCCCGAGGACCTCGCGGCGATCTGTGCGACGGCGCGGGAGCGCGGCGCGTGGCGGATCGTGGACGAGATCTACCTCGACCTCAGCGACCCGGACGAGCAGGGTCGGCGTCCTCGCAGTGTGCTGTCGATCGATCCCGACGCCATCGTCGTCAACAGCTTCTCGAAGTACTTCGGCATGACCGGGTGGCGCCTGGGTTGGTGCGTGGTGCCCGAGGAACTCGTGCCCGTGACCGAACGCCTGGCGCAGAACTACTTCCTGTGCGCGTCCGCCCCGGCGCAGGCGGCGGCACTCGCGTGCTTCACCCCGGAATCGCTCGCCGTGGCGGAGGCGCGGCGAGCGGAGTTCGCCGCGCGGCGGGCGGTCGTGCTCGACGGCCTCGTGCGGATCGGCCTCCCCGTGCCGGTCCCACCGGACGGTGCGTTCTACGTGTACTTCGACGTGACCGGGACCGGACTCAGCTCGTGGCAGTTCTGCGAGCGGGCGTTGCACGAGGCGCACGTCGCCCTGACGCCGGGCCGCGACTTCGGAGTCCACACGGCGGAGTCGCACGTCCGGTTGTCGTACGCGGCGTCGATGGATGCACTGCACGAGGGTCTGGCGCGCCTCGGCCGATTCGTGTCGTCCTTGGGCTGATCGGCGGCACCGGCCCGCGACACAGCGGGCACCCGGGCTTTCGGGGATGGCAGCGAGGACCGAACGGGGTACGGGCGAGCCAGGCCGACTCAGGGCGCATGGACAGCGAACGCGCATCTCGTCCCCCTACGTTGACGCCAACCTCGCACCCGCGGGGGAACCCGACAGGAGCCGGCCGAAGGGCCGCTCCCCCCACGGAAGCAGTCGCCCTGACGACCACCGATCCGACCGTGCCGCGCATCGTCCGCACGCGTCCCCGCTCCGGCACCACGAGCGGCACGTCCACGTACTCCTCGATCCTCGCCCAGGTCAAGGAGCAAGGCCTCCTCGGCCGCCGCATCGGTTTCTACTGGGCGCTGTTCGGCGCCCTCATCGGGTCGCTCGGGGTCGTGTGGGCCGCGTTCGCGCTCCTCGGCCACTCCTGGTTCCAGCTCATCGTCGCGGCCGCGCTCGGCGTCCTGTTCACCCAGTTCGCGTTCCTGTCGCACGAAGCCGCGCACCGGCAGGTGTTCGCATCGCACAAGTGGAACGACCAGGCGGGCCGGTTGCTCGGGACCTTCCTCGTCGGGCTGAGCTACTCCTGGTGGATGAACAAGCACACCCGGCACCACGGGAACCCGAACACGGTCGGCAAGGACCCGGACATCGCGCCGGACACCATCCGGTTCCGTCCGGAGGACGCCGCCGCGGCGCGCGGTCCGCTCCGCCTGCTCGTGCGGGTCCAGGGGTATGCATTCTTCCCGCTCCTCACCCTCGAGGGCATCAACCTCCACTGGCTCGCGGTCCGCTCGGTCGTGACCGGCGCCGCGACCAAGGCGGACGCCCGACACCGCTGGATCGAGGGCGGTCTCCTGACGGCCCGCTTCGGCATCTACCTGACCGTGGTGTTCTGGTTCCTGCCGCTCGGCATGGCGTTCGCGTTCCTCGGGGTGCAGCTCGCGGTGTTCGGCGTGATGATGGGCGCCTCGTTCGCCCCGAACCACAAGGGCATGCCCGTGCTGGCGCACGACGCCCAGGTCGACTTCTTCTCGCGACAGGTGCGGACCTCCCGGAACATCCGCGGCGGCTGGTGGGTGTCGTTCCTCATGGGCGGCCTCAACTACCAGGTCGAGCACCACCTGTTCCCGAGCATGCCGCGGCCGGCGCTCAAGCAGGCCCGTCTGCTCGTCCGCGACCACTGTGCGACGCTCGACGTGCCCTACACCGAGACCACGCTCGTGCGGTCCTACGGCATCGTCGTCCGGTACCTCAACGAGGTCGGCCTCGCCGCGCGCGACCCGTTCGCCTGCCCGCTCGTGGCCGAACTCCGGGTGCGCTGACCGCCCTCGGGTTCACTCCCCGAACAGGATCTCCAGCAGGGCGACCACCACGACGCCCGCGATCGGCACGCCCGCGATGACCAGTCCGGCGCGGACCTGCGTCCGGTGGATCGTCCTCCGACCGCCGGACGCCTCGGCGACCTGGGTCGCGGCGACGAGCTCGGATGCCGCGGCGGGCGGAACGGGCGGCGGAGCAAGGCGGTCGTCCTCGAACGCCGGGATCTCGATGACGACCTCGGCGGGATCCACCTCCGGCGGCAGATGCGCGAAGCGTCCGACCCCCTCGGGCGCGGATGCGCGATCTCGCTCGTCCTCGGCCATCGGTCGCTCCCCTCGTCAGCCACAGCGTGCCAGGTCCTCCACACGCGCGTCGAGTGCCGAGTCGATCCACATCCGCGCCGATTGACCCTGCCGGAGTGACCCGTTCCTCCCCTATGGTGAGTGCCACCGCCGCACAGGCGCGGGAGCCAGGGGGAGGGCGACGACGTGATCGACGTTGCAGGACTGACGAAACACTTCGGCGCGACGACGGCCGTGCAGGACCTGACGTTCACGGTGCAACCGGGGCTCGTGACCGGGTTCCTGGGGCCGAACGGCGCGGGCAAGTCGACGACCATGCGGCTCATGCTCGGCCTCGACCGTCCCACCGCGGGCTCCGCCACCATCAACGGCCGTCGCTACGCCGACCACCGCGCGCCCCTGCACGAGGTCGGCGCGCTGCTCGACGCCAAGGCCGTGCACCCGGGGCGGAGCGCGCGAGCACACCTCCGAGCCCTCGCCGCGACGCACGGCATCTCCCAGGCCCGCGTCGACACGGTGATCGGCCTGACCGGGCTCGACAGCGTGGCGGGCAAGCGCGTCGGCGGGTTCTCGCTCGGCATGGGTCAGCGCCTCGGGATCGCGGCTGCGCTGCTCGGTGACCCGGCCGTCGTGATCCTGGACGAGCCGGTCAACGGCCTGGACCCCGACGGCGTGCTCTGGGTCCGCGGCCTCGCCAAGCACCTGGCGTCCGAGGGCCGGACCGTGTTCCTGTCGTCCCACCTCATGAGCGAGATGGCGCAGACGGCGGATCGCATCGTCATCGTCGGCAAGGGTCGGCTCCTCGTCGACGAACCCATGGCGGCCCTGCTCGCGCGGTCCGGGTCGTCCGTCGTCGTCGCCGGCCCGGCGCTCGATCCGCTCACCGAGGCGGTCGCGCGGGGCGGCGGACGCGTCCAGCAGGTCGCCCCGGATCGTTTCGAGATCACCGGGCCCGACGCGGCGTGGATCGGCGAGTTCGCTGCCGAGTACCGACTCGTGCTGCACGAACTCACGCCACGCTCCGCCTCGCTCGAGGAGGCCTACCTCGCGATGACCCGAGACGAGACCGAGTACGTGTCAGGAGGCGCGCGATGAGCGGCGTGGAGATCGGGACGTCCACCGAGCGGGCAGCGTCGACCGCTCCCCGGTCCGGCGTCGCCGCCCGGTTGACCTTCGGCGGTCTGCTCCATGCCGAGTGGATCAAGCTCTGGACGCTCCGGTCGACGTACTGGTGCTTCCTCATCGCGGTCGCGCTGACGGTCGGGTTCGGTTTCCTCGTCGCCGTCGCGATCTCGAGTACCGGGCTCGGCGACACCGGCAGCCGCCCGGGAGCGACCTCGGCGCTCGCGCAGGCAGCGACGGGTGGCACCAGCATCGCGGAGCTCGTGGTCGCGGTGCTCGGCGCCCTGATCGTGACCGGCGAATACGGCACCGGCATGATCCGTACGACGTTCCTCGCCGCGCCGCGCCGCTTCGACGCCCTCGGCGCCAAGGCGCTCGTGTTCGTCCTCGTCGCGTTCGGGGTCGGGATCGTCGCGGTCGCGATCAGCACCGGGATCGCGATCGCCGTGGTCACCGGCGCGGGCCTCCACCCGGACCTCGGCGAGCCGGGTCTGTGGGGGGCACTGCTGGGCGGAGCGGGAGCGCTGGCACTCGTGGGTCTGCTCGCCGTCGGGATCGGGATGCTCGTCCGGAACTCGGCCTTCGCGATCACGCTCTCGGTCGGCATCCTGTTCGTGCTCCCGATCATCATGAGCATCCTCAGCGGCGTCACTCAGGCGCATTGGGTGACCGACCTGATCGCCTACCTGCCGAGCCAGGCGGCCTCGACGATGTCGTCGTACGACCCGCACGGCCTCACGTCGTCGCTCGACCCCTGGCAAGCCGCGCTCGTACTCGGGCTCTGGGCCGGGGTGTTCGTCGGTCTCGGCGTGCTCGCCGCCGAACGCCGAGACGCCTGACCGGAGCTGCCGGGCTGTTCGAGCCGGTCGTCCGGTCGGGCCTCCGCTCCCGCTTCGTCATCGACCCGATGACGCGCGCCGGCTCCGCCGCATGATCGCCCGCCGGATCTCCCCCACGATGACGGCGAACGCGGCCGCGCAGAGCGGTCCCGCCACGACGTCGGTCGGGTAGTGCACCGCCAGGACCACACGCGACACCGCGACCACCCCCACCACCACGACGCCCAGGCCGATGGCGACCCGCCGCGCCACGGGCCGCTCCCGGAGCGTCGGCGCGAGCAAGACCAGCACGCCGATCACGAGCGCGGTCGCCACGGCGGCATGACCGGAGGGGTAGGACCACGTCGACGGGGTCGAGATCGCCGCGACGCCCCGCACGGCTGGACGCGGCCGCTCGACGATGAGCTTGAGCGCCTCGGTCGCCCACCACGGCACGACGGTGAGCGCCAGGGAGGTCAGCACCGCCTCCGACCGGCGCCGGACCGCCCACGTGATCGCGGCGATGACGAGGACGATGACGGTGGCCCCACCCGGGGCGAGGGTGTTCCCGATCACCAGCGCGATCGCGTGCGCCCACGGCGGCGCGCCGTCGATCGCGGCCTGGTCCACGGCGAGCTCGGCGGCGTGCCAGTCGGCGTCGTGCGTGATGACGACGCCGACGAGGACGAGCGCGACGAGCACGGCACCCGCGGTGGCGACGCGTGCCCGGCTCGAGGCGGTCCGGGGTCGCGTGTCCATCGGCTCATCCTGGCCGAGCGCGCCCGGGAGCCACCCGGGAGCCCCTCCCCGAGCCACCCGAGCCCCACGAGCCCCCAGCCACCCGAGGCGGCAGCCGGAACCCGCGACCCACCTTCGAGCGGCAGCCGGACTCGCGAGTCATCCGGGAGGCGCGCCCACCGCAGCAGCGGACCTCCCGTCCGACGTGGGCTCAGTCGACGAGCGTCTGCGTCCCGAGCACGATCGCGAGGGCGAGCCGCTCGGCGTCCTCGGTGCCGGGCTCGGCCGTGTAGAGCATGATGCGGACGTCGTCGGTGGCCACGACCAGCACGTCGCAGTCGAGCGCGATGGGCCCGACGGTCGGGTGCTGCACGACCTTGCGCTTGACGGTGTCACGGTCCGCGGCGACCGTCTCGGCCTCCCAGAGCTCGACGAACCGTGGACTCCCGGCGGCGAGTTCGGACACGAGGGCCTGCACGGACCGGTCGGCCGGGTAGCGGCTCGCGGTACGGCGGAGTTCGGCGACCTGACCGGCCTGCAGCGCGGCGAGCTCCTCGGGGCTGTGCACCACGCGGGTGCCGGGGCCGATCAGGTTGCGCCAGACTGCGTTGCGCTCGATCCCGCGCCAGGTCGAGGTGGGTCCAATGAGCGCGTCGTACGGTGCGTTGGCGACGATGAGCGTCCACGTGGCGTCGTACACGGCGACCGGGGTGGTCGCGAGCCGGTCGAGGAGACGCTGCACGCTCGCCGAGATCCGGGACGGCACGAGGTCGGGGCCGGGTGCGGCGTGTCCCGCGAGGTCGTACAGGAGGTCGCGGTCGGCGTCGGAGAGCCGCAGGGCTCGGGCGATCGCCTCGACGACCTGCGCCGAGGGCGAGGTCGCCCGCCCCTGTTCGAGCCGGGTCAGGTAGTCGGCGGAGATCCCGGCGAGCGCTGCGAGTTCCTCGCGCCGGAGGCCCACCGCACGTCGGCGGCCGCCCACGGGCACGCCGACGGTCTCGGGCGCGACGCGGTCTCGCCAGCGCCGCACCGTCCGTCCGAACTCCCAGGTCTGCACCCGTCCAGTCTCCGCGACCGGCGCGGCGGTGTCCTGGGTCCACCGGTCCCAGGACGCCGCGGACGACGCCGGCGCCGCAGCCGACCGCGCACAGCACGACCACGCAGCAGCGTCCGACCACACTCAGGCCCGGGCCGCCGCCGCTCCCGTCGGCCCCGCCGTCCGCGGCCGCAGCGCCCCGGAGGCCACGAACGCGGCGACGAACGCTGCCGCCACGAGCCACAGCGCGGTGAGGACGCTCGACCGCTCGGCGAGGAGCCCGATGGCCGGCGGACCGGCGAAGTTCGCGAAGTACCCGATCGACGCGACGACGCTGACCCGCGCGGCGGGGTCCGGGCCGGACTCGGCCGCGGCGGACATGCCGAGCGGGAACCCCATCGACACCCCGACCGCCCAGAGCAGCACCCCGACGAGCGCGATCCACCAGGTCCCGCCGAGGATGAACGCGACCGCGCCGAGCACGCCGAGCGCCGCCGTCACGCGGACGGTCCACACGCGGCCGAACCGGTCGACGAACGGGCCGCCGAGTGCCCGGGTGGCGGCCTCGGTGAGCGCGAACACGGTGAAGAACAGCGCGGCGACCGCTGCGGGTTCGCCGTGGTCGTCCCGGGTGGCGAGGGTGAGCCAGTTGTTCGCGGACCCCTCGCCGAGTTCGACGCCGAGCATGACGACCCCGATGAGCAGGAGCCGCCAGTCGGCCCATCCGCGCAGCCACTCGAGCACCTTGCGGCCGGTGGTCTGGGGCTCCCCCGGCTCCTCGGTCCGGGCGCCGGCCGGGATCGAGCGAGTCAGGACGAGGCCCGCCACGGCGATCGCGACGGCCTCGCCGACGAACTGGACCGACGGTGCGATGCCGAGCGCCGCGCAAGCCGCACCGATCCCGGACCCGAGTGCCGCGCCTCCCGACCATGCCGCGTGCATGAGCGGCAGGAAGGTGCGGCCCATCGCGGCCTCGACAGCCGTGCCCTCGACGTTGATCATGACGTCGAGGGACCCGATCCCGAGCCCGGCCGCGACGAACGCGACGGCGACCAGGGGAACGGACCCGAGGGCGGCGGCGAGACCGATGACGGCGAGCGCGACGGCGACCAGGAGGATCGTGCTCGCGATCGCACGTCGGCTCCCGAGCGTCCGCAGCAGCGGGGTGGCGAGCAGCAGCCCGGCGACGGACCCGACGGTGACGGCGGCGAGCACGACGCCGATGGTGCCGGTCGTCACGTGGAGCTCCGCGCGGAGCTCCGGCAGGCGCGGTCCCCACGCGGCGAGGGTGATGCCACCGATGCCGAACGCGACGATGATCGCGGTCCGCCATCGGACGAGGACACGGCGGTCGACGACGGCGTCGGCACCGGAACGGGAGTCGGTCACGCTCCGGATCGTAACGGCGCCGCGGGACGCGCCGGGGAAACTACACACCGGAAGGTATTGCGTGTAGCGTCGTCCCGATCCTGTCGACGACGCCGGAGCATCCCACGGCCGTGACGGGTGGACACCCCTGCCAGGACCGAAGGAGTTCCGAATGCCCATCACCTCCGTGCAGCTGTACTCGCTGCGGGACGCCGTCGCGGCCGACCTGGACGCCGCCGTCGCGCGGGTCCGCGAGATCGGCTACGAGCACGTCGAGCCGTACGCGTTCCAGGAGCGCGTCGACGACTACGAGCGCGTGTTCGCCGCGACCGGCCTCACCGCGCCGTCCGGTCACGCCGCCGTGATCGACTCGGAGGCCCCCGAGGCCGTGTTCGAGGCCGCCGTGCGCCTCGGCATCACGACCGTCATCGACCCGTTCATCCCGACGGACCGGTGGCAGACCGCTGACGACGCGAAGCGCCTCGCCGAGCGCGTCAACGCGCTCACCGAGCAGGCGGCGGGCTCCGGCCTCCGCTTCGGGTACCACAACCACCAGTGGGAGTTCACGAACAAGGTCGACGGTCGTCCGATCTACGAGCTGTTCGTCGAGCAGCTCGCCCCCGAGGTCGTCCTCGAGGTCGACACGTTCTGGGCCACCGTCGGCGGCGCGGACGCGCCGGCCGTGCTCCGCGGGCTCGGCGACCGCGTCGTCGCGATCCACGTCAAGGACGGCAAGGTGACCGGGGACATCGCCACGGCCCTCCCGTCGAGCGAGAGCGCGCTCGTCGTGCCGGACGCGCTCAAGGCGGCGTTCGAGAACCAGACCCCCGCCGGTCAGGGCGACGTCGACGTCGCCGCGATCCTCGCCGCGGCCCCGCAGGCCCTGCGTGTCGTCGAGTTCGACGCCTACAAGGGCGACGTGTTCGAGGGCATCGCCGAGTCCCTGGCCTGGCTGCGCGAGAACGACCACTGAGCTGAGCTCGGCAGCGGGGCCGCACCGGGTGATCCGGCGCGGCCCCGCCCCGTTCCCATCGGCAGCGCCGTCCCGATCAGGCGGCCGGCCCCGGCGGCACGATCGACTCGAGGAGCCGGAGGACCCGCGCGCCGTCGACGGCTTCGGGGTCGAGCAGCCACTGCACCTGCAGCCCGTCGGACGCCGCGATGCTCAGCGAGGCGAGGTCCTGCGCGTCGAGGTCCGCGCGGATCCGCCCGGCCTCCTGGTCGCGTCGGATGAGCTCGGCGAGGTCGTGGCGCAGCGATCGAAAACGCTCGCGCATGAACTCCCGCGTCCCCGGGTGGCCCTCCTGCACCGCGTCGGCCGCGAGCGTCGTGTAGAGCTGCACCAGCCCGGGCACCGACCGGTTGCGGTCGGTGCTCTCGCGCATGTCCCCGATCGCCGAGGTCGGGGGTTCGGCCGCCGAGACGGTGCGGACCTCGTGCTCCCGGTACACGGCGACGAGGAGTTCGTCCCGGGACGAGAAGTAGTGCCGCAGCGCCGCGTGCGAGATGCCGAGCGCGTCCGCCACAGAACGGATCGACGACGCGTCGACCCCCTGCTCGGCGACCATCCGGATCATCTCGTCGAGGATCTGCGCGCGCCGCTCCGCCCCCTTGCGGTACCCGCGCCGTGGGGCGTCCTCGGCGGCTCCAGCGCTGGTCACGCCCCCAACGTAGCGCCAGCCGGGAGGGCCGGGGGCACGTTCCCGAGATCGGCCGCCGGTCGGGTTGCACCGGAGCGACGGGGAGGGCAACCTGCTCACCGTGCCGCACGTCCCGCGGCACGCACCGCCCCACGAGGCCCCGGAGCACGATGACCGACCACCGCCCCACCGTCCTGTTCGTGTGCGTCCACAACGCCGGGCGATCGCAGATGGCCGCGGGCTACCTGCAGCACCTCGCGGGCGACCGCCTGACCGTGCTGTCGGCGGGCAGCGAACCGGCGGACCACATCAACCCCGTGGCGGTGGCGGCCATGGCCGAGGACGGCATCGACATCACCGCCGGTCGGCCGACCGTGCTCGAGACGGACACCGTCCGCGCGTCCGACGTCGTCATCACCATGGGGTGCGGCGACGCGTGCCCGGTGTTCCCCGGCAAGCGCTCCGAGGACTGGGAGCTCACCGATCCCGCGGGCTTGCCGCTGGAGCAGGTGCGGCCCGTCCGTGACGAGATCCGGCGGCGCGTCACGGCGCTCGTCGCGGAGCTCGACGCCTGACCCGTCCGGCGCGATCGACGGCACGGTCGCTTTTGCGGCACGGTCGCTTCTGCAGCCCGACCGCTCCCGCGGCCCTACCGCTTCCATCGGCCCGCGCCTACGCTGTCCTCAGATCGCCCGGAGAGCAGGAGTCGACGATGACCGAACGCAACGCTTCCGACGGCACCCCCGGCAACGTGGTCCGCGGTGAGGTGATCATCCTGCAGCTCGACCCGGCGGAGCTGCTGAGCGAACCCCCGACCGACGCGGAGTTCGTCGGTGTCCTGCTGTCGAGCACCGAGGGCCGGCCGTCGTACTTCGCCGGGCACCGCATCGGCGGCGAGGCCTACGACCGCGTGTCGATGAAGTTCAGTGACCGCGAGCGGGTGTGGGTGAAGGTCGCCGACTCGGGCCCCGACGTGACGTACCGGCTCATCACGGCGAACCAGTACGCGACCGGGCGTCCCTGACGGCTCCGCCCTGCGCGCCCGGGCTCTCGCGCCCGGGCCCCCGCGCGAGGTCGGCCGAGCACGAGTCGCCCACGCACGGCTCGCCCGGGCGCGGCCCGGGGTGCATGATGCCGTCATGACGATCGGCTTCGACCGCGACTCCTGGGACGCCCACTGGCGCGACGCCGACGGCGACGAAGCCGAGGGGCCGACCACTCCCACCCCGTACCTCGTGCAGGCGGCGGAGGCCGGGCCTCCCGGCTCCGCGCTCGACGCGGGGTGCGGCACCGGGACGGACGCGGTGTGGCTCGCCGAGCACGGCTGGCACGTGACCGGCGTCGACATCGCGCCGACCGCGCTCGAACGCGGCGCACGGCGCGCAGCCGTGGCGGAGGTCCCCGACGCGGTGACCTGGGTGGCCGCGGACCTGACCACCTGGGAGCCCGAGCGCCGCTTCGACCTGGTGACGACCGCCTACGCGCACGCCACGATCCCGCAGCTCGCGCTCTACGAGCGGATCGGCGGGTGGGTCGCGCCCGGCGGCACGCTGCTCGTCGTCGGGCACCGACACGGGTCGCACCACCGGCACGACGCCGCACCGCCCGAGGAGGCCATGGTCGGTGCCGCCGACGTCGCCGCCCTGTTCGACGGACCCGACTGGCGCGTCGACCGCGCGGAGGAGCCGCGGCGCGAGATCGTGCGCCGCAGCGGCCCGGTCGTGCTCCACGACGTCGTGGTGCGCGCCACGCGCCTGCCCTGACCAGAGGGCCCACGCGGAGGGTCCACGCGGAGGGACCCGCGGGGTGAGGCCGTGACGGCCCTCCCCACCGGGTGTGCTGCGGGGACCCTCCACATCCCCGTTCTGGGGAGGACCGCGGCGGATGGCACGACTGGTAGCGTTCCCGGGCCGACGAGGGGGAGCACGTGACCTACTGGACGACCGGGGAGCATCCGGGGACCACCGAACGCCGCACCGGGGGTGTCCTGCTGCTCATCGTGGTGGCGGTGCTCGCCGGGCTGATCGGTGGGGCGATCGCCGCGTTCACGACCGGGCCGGTGATCGCGCACCGGTTGGTCCTCGGCGAGTTCACGAAGGCCGTCCACTGGACCGCGTGCGGTCACGACCGCTGCGCCGCCGTGGAGGCCCCGCTCGACTGGGAGGACCCGGGCACGCGCGCGATCCACCTGGCGCTCATCGAGCACCGCGCCACCGGCAAGCGCCTCGGCACGCTGCTCGTCGACCCCGGCGGGCCGGGTGAGTCCGGCGTCGACCTCGTCGGGAGCAGCGTCCGGAACGCCGTCACGGCCACGGTCGCGCGGCACTACGACGTCGTCGGGTTCGACCCCCGCGGCGTCGGGTACTCCAGCGCGGTGCACTGCGGCGGCGCCGCCGAGCTCGACCGGTACCTCTACAGCGTCCTCCCCGGCACCATCGGATCGAGCACGTGGCTCGCCGCGGACCGCGAGCGTGCCCGGACGTTCGCCCACGACTGCGCCGAGCACACCGGAGCGCTGCTCGGGCACGTCGACACGGTGAGCGCCGCCCGCGACATGGAGCTCCTCCGCGCCGACCTCGGCATGCCGCGCCTCGACTACCTCGGGTACTCGTACGGCACCGAGCTCGGCAGCGTCTACGCGTCCCTCTACCCCCACCACGTCGGCAGGTTCGTGCTCGACGGCGCCGTCGACATCTGGACCCCGACCTCCACCGACGGCGTCGTCGCCCAGGCGAAGGGCTTCGAGGGCGACCTCCGCGCCTGGGCCCGGGCCTGCGTCCGCGGATCGGAGAGCGCCGTCGTCGGCGACGCCACCTGCCCCTTCACCGGCACCGTCGACCACGCGATGAGCCGGATCCGTCACCTGCTGCACGCGGCGGACACGGACCCCCTGATGGCGAGCGACGGTCGGCGACTCGACGGGGCGACGCTCTCGACCGCGATCGTCAACGACCTGTACAGCACCACCCAGTGGCCCGCCCTGACCACGATGCTCCGCGGCGTCGCGGCCGGTGACCCCGCCAAGGCGTTCCACGCGGCCGACGCCTACAACGGCCGGCGGTCGAACGGGAAGTACTGGGACAACGCGACCGAGGCGTTCACCGCGATCGGCTGCCTCGACGGCGGCGCCGACGACGTGACCGCGGACATGCGCCACGAGGCGAAGCAGCTGGCGCACGCGGCACCCACGCTCGGCCGCTACCAGGCGTACGGCGACGTCACCTGCGGGCAGTGGCCGGACGGCATGGTCGCGTCCCCGCCGCCCCCGACGCACGGCGGGCAGGACCCCGTGCTCGTCATCGGCTCGACCGGCGACCCCGCGACCCCGTACCACCAGGCGAAGACCCTGGCCGCGCTGTTCCCGTCCGGGCACCTCGTCACCCACGTCGGCGAGGGGCACCTGGCGTACAACTACGGCGACGAGTGCGTCGACGACACGGTGGACGCGTACCTGGTGCAGGGGCTCGTGCCGAGTCGCGATCCGCGGTGCCGCTGAGAAGGGGCCTGCCCGCTGGCCTCGGAAGTGACAGCAACGCTCCCGTTACTGTCACTTGTCGCTCGTAAGTGAGAATAGCGGTGCCGTTACTGTCACTTACGGGCCACAACTGATAGTTTGACCCTCGCTGATGTCAGTTGTGTGCAGGAGGGAGACGTGGTGTCCTGGCCCGCGCGGACGTTCCGGACCGTTCCGTGGACTCCGTCCTCACGGCGTGGGTCCTCTGCCGATCGGCGCCTGACCGAGGTCGACGTCTCGGTGCCACCGCACATCGCCGGGCTCCCCTTCACGGCCGTGGCCTCGCGAGAACTCGAGCGCGCGATGCGCGAGGTGCGGACGCTCGAGGAGACCTACGCCGACGTCCTCCGACCGCTCGCCGGGTTCCTCGTCAGGACTGAGTCCGTCGCCTCGTCGAAGATCGAGCACGTCACGGCGTCCGTCGAGGACTTCGCGCGTGCGTTGGGCGGGGTCCGGTCGAACTCATCAGCCGTCTCGATGGTGTCCGCCGGTCGCGCCATGACGAAGTTGATCGACACCGCGCACCCGGTGATCACCCTCGACGCGATCCTGGCCGCGCACCACGCCCTGATGTCGGAAGATCCGTCCGAGCGCGTCTCCGCCGGGCGACTCCGTGACGTCCAGAACTGGATCGGCGGCAGCGACCACAGTCCGCGAGGCGCGCTCTACGTCCCGCCACCGGCCGAGACCGTCGACGACCTCATGGCTGACCTGATCACGTTCGCGAACGCCGACGACGTCCATCCCGTGGCGCAGGCCGCGATCGTGCACGCGCAGTTCGAGACCATCCACCCGTTCACCGATGGCAACGGCCGGATCGGACGAGCGCTCCTCGGTGCCGTGCTCCGCCGTCGCGGCGTCGCCCGGAGCACGGTCGTCCCGGTCGCCTCGGCGCTCTCGGCCGACACGGAGCACTACTTCGACTCGCTCACTGCCTACCGGGATGGCGACGCGGACCGCATCGTCGAGGACATCGCGCTCTCCACGCAGATCGCCGCCCGTGAGTCGGAGCACACGGCCGCGCTGTTCCGCACTCTGCCCTCCGATTGGCGTGCCGCCGCCAGCCCACGCCGGGGTTCGGGCGCGGAGGACGTCATCGACCATCTCCTCGCGCTCCCGGTGTTCACCGTCGAGCAGATGGCCCATGAGACGCATCGCGACGAGCAGACGGTGTTCCGCGCTGTCGCTCGACTCGAGGACTCCGGCGTGATCCACGAGGTCACGGACCGGAAGCGTGACCGTGTGTTCGCGGCGCGCGACGTCCTCGACGAACTCGACGACCTCGACCTGCGCATCCGGAACGCCATCACGGCAGAGCGCCGCGGGTAGTCGGAACGCGTCCCGACCCTGCCCCTGTGGAAACGTCGTCCGCGCCGCCTGTCGATTCCCGCACACCCCGTTCGACAAGGGAGTACCGGTGGAACCACCGGCGACGACGACGGGAGACGACATGACCCAGTACGCGATCCTCATCTACCCCGGTGCAGGTCCGGCCACCGCCGAGGACCTCGCCGAACACGACCAGCACGCGGCCGACCTCATCGCGTCGGGCGCGCTCGTGGCGGCCTTCGCGCTGACACCGCCCGAGGTGGCCACCACGGTCCGGGACGGCGTGGTCAGCGACGGCCCGTTCGCCGAGACGAAGGAGGTCATCGCCGGCCTCGGCATCATCGAGGCGCCCGACCTCGACGCCGCACTCGCGATCGCCGCCCGCAACCCGGCCACGTGGCAGGGCGGCGCGGTGGAGGTCCGGCCGGTGGTCGGCGGATGGGTCCGCGGCGACGTGGGAGCGGCCTCCGGGCAGGCTCCGGGCGTCCCCGCCGCCGACGGGGCATGACGGGCACGACCCCGGCGGTCGTGCGCGCAGCGCTCGAGGAGGCCCACCGCCGCGGGTGGGCGGGCCTCCTCACCGCCACGGCGCGGGTGACGCGCGATCTCGACCTGGCCGAGGAGTGCGTGCAGGAGGCGTCGGCCACGGCGATCGAGGCCTGGTCGACCGGCGGCGTGCCCGACGACCCGGTGGCCTGGCTCGCGACCGTGGCCCGTCGTCGCGCACTCGACGCCGTCCGCCGGGCGATGACGCTGCGACGGAAGCTCCCGTTGCTCGTCGAGCCCGATCCGTCACCATCCCCGTCGGAGCCGCGGGACACCCCCGATCACCGCCTCGACCTGGTGTTCCTGTGCTGTCACCCCGCGCTCGCCCCCGAGTCGCAGCTCGCGCTGACGCTCCGCCTGGTGTGCGGGATCCCCACCGCGGACGCCGCGCGGCTGCTCCTGGTGCCGGAGGCGACCATGGCAGCCCGGCTCACCCGGGCGAAGCGGAAGATCCACGACGCGCGGATCCCGTTCCGCACCCCGCCGACCGCCGAGCTCCCGCACCGGCTGCCGATGGTCCTCGCCACCGTGCACCTCGTGTTCACGGCCGGCCACACGGCTCCGTCCGGTGCGGGACTGCTGCAGCCGGACCTCCTGGACCGGGCCATCGAACTCGGACGGATGCTCGTGGCGGTCATGCCCGACGACCCCGAGGTGCAGGGCCTGCTCGCGCTCATGCTCGCGACCGACGCCCGACGCAGCACGCGGGTCGACGCCGCCGGCGCGCTCGTCCCGCTCGCCGACCAGGACCGGAGCCGGTGGGACCGCGCCATGATCGAGGAGGCCCGCAACCGCGCACTCCGAGCGCTCCGGCCCCGGCCCGGACGCTTCGCGCTGCAGGCCGCGATCGCCGTCCTGCACGCCGAGGCGCCGTCCACCGCGGCAACGGACTGGAGGCAGATCCGGGCGCTGTACGACGCGCTCGCCCGCGCGTGGCCGTCCCCCATGGTCCTGCTCGCCCGGGCGGTCGCCACCGCCGAGGTCGACGGCCCCGACGCCGCGCTCGTCGAACTCGACCGGCTGCGAGACGATCCCCAGCTCGCCCGGAACCACCACCTCGCGGCGACGCGCGCCGAGCTCCTCCACCGCAGCGGGCGGCCCGAGGAGGCCGTGGTCGCGTGCGATCGCGCACTCGCCCTGGTCGAGAACGCGGCCGAGCGAGATCACCTACTCGTGCGGCGGGCGGTCTACGCGGGGATCGAGCGGGGGTGAGCGCTCATTGCTCGGTTCGCCCACATCCCCTCGTCCGAGGGTCGCGTGATCCGCGCGGCGCTGCCTACCCTGGTCCGGCCGACGAGAGGAACTCGATGCGATCCAGCACCGGCGCCAGCGCCGCTGTCCGGACCGGGGTCATGGTGGTCGCCGCGGTCCTCCTGGCCGTCCTGCTGGCCGCCGTCCGCACGCCGTCCTTGGCGAGCGCGGCCGCCACCCTGCTGTCACAGGGCAAGCCCGTCACGGCGTCCTCGGTCGAGAGCTCGGCGCACACGGCAGCCATGGCGGTCGACGGCAGCACGACGACGCGATGGTCGAGTGCTCGGAGCGACGCACAGTGGCTGCGGGTGGACCTCGGCGCTCGGGCCGCGATCTCGAGCATCACGCTCCGGTGGGAGGCCGCCTACGCCAAGGCCTACAAACTGCAGGTCTCGAGCGACGCCACGACCTGGAAGACCGTCGCGAGCACGACCGCCGGCACGGGTGGCGTCACCACGACCAAGGTCGCCGCCACCGGTCGCTACGTGCGGATGCTCGGCGTCAAGCGGGCGACGCAGTACGGGTACTCGCTGTGGGAGTTCCAGGTGTCGGGCACCCCGGTCGCCGCGACGCCGACGCCCACCCCGACCCGGAGCGCCGCCCCGACCACCGGGGTGCACGTCACCGGCACGCAGGGGCACTGGCAGCTGGCGGTCGACGGCAAGCCGTACGTCGTCAAGGGCGTGACGTTCGGGCCCGCGAATGCGCAGGCCGCCACCTCCATGCCGGACATCGCCGCGATGGGCGCGAACACCGTCCGCACCTGGGGCACGGACTCGTCGTCGGGGCAGCTGTTCGACGCCGCCGCGGCGAACGGCCTGCACGTCGTCGCGGGGCTGTGGCTCGACCAGAACGCCGACTACGCGACCAACACGTCGTACGAGTCGTCGACGCTCGCCAGCATCCAGGCGACGGTCACGGCCTACCGGAGCAAGCCGGGCCTGCTCATGTGGGACGTCGGGAACGAGGTCATGATCGGCCAGAGCGAGACCGAGCGCGTCGCGTACGCCAAGTACGTCGAGCAGGTCGCGAAGGCCATCCACGCCATCGACCCGAACCACCCGGTGACCTCGACGGACGCCTGGACCGGCGCCTGGGCGTACTACGCCAAGTACGCGCCGGACCTCGACCTGTACGCCGTGAACACCTACAACGGGATCTCCGGCGTCAAGCAGGCCTGGGCGAGCGGCGGGTACAGCAAGCCCTACCTCGTCACCGAGACCGGGCCGGCCGGCTCGTGGGAGGTCGCGGACGACGCGAACGGCATCCCTCGCCAGCCCACGGACACCGCGGCCGCCCAGGCCTACACGAACGCCTGGAGCGACATCGTCGGTGACCCGGGAGTGGCGCTCGGCGCGACGATGTTCAACTACGGCACCGAGAACGACGAGCCGGGCGTCTGGCTCAACCTGCGGACCGACGGGCTCAAGCGACTCGGGTACTACGCCGTCGAGCGGGCCTACCGCGGGTCCGCCACCGGGAACACCCCGCCGGTGATCCAGAGTTTGACGCTGACGCCCTCGACCGGCGCTGCCCCGGGCTCGTTCATCGCGGTCTCTGCGCCCGCGACCGACCCCGACGGCGACCCGATCACCTACCAGGTATGGGAGACGAGCAAGTACATCGACGGCAATGCCGCCATGCAGCAGGTCTCGGCCACGAGCACCGGCGCCGGCACCCTCCGGATCAGCGCGCCGAGCACGGCGGGCGTGTGGAAGATCGCGGTGTACGCGCTCGACGGGCACGGGAACGTCGGGATCGAGACGGGGTCTGTGCGGGTCAGCTGATCAGCCCTGACCGAAGCAGCCCGGTGATGCTGTCTCTGACTCTGGGGCACCCTGAGCAGGACCCATCCTCAGCAGATGCGAGCGCGCCTCCTCGGACTCGATCAGTCGGGAACGCTCGGGGATTCGGGCCAATCGGGCGGCAGTCCCGCACTCTGTCGGATCTCGGCGAACGTACTCCCGGCATTCCGCAAGCCGCGCGCGGGGTGTGAACGGATCAGGTACGAGGGGCCACGGAAGAAGTCGTCCGCCAGGTAGTCCGCGCCGAGAGCGGAACAGTACGTCCTGAGGAGTTCCTCGTCGAACCTGTCCCGTACTCGCCGACTCGCGTAGCGAGCGACGTCTTCGTACTCTTGTTGCTCACCCCATGCGCCGAAATGCCAACGGTTGTCATCCTGGATGAGGTCTACCGAACGCAGGCCATTGCCATCTCGAGCGCCCGGAACAGGATCTGGGCTGTACAGGCGAAACGCGGTCCCTTGGTACGAATGTCGCGCACCCTTCGCGTCAGGTCGATAAGGCGTTCTCAATACGACCAGTCCTGGCACTCGCAGCCGTCCCGCTAGGTAACTCACACTCGACGTCGGGTCCCCGCCGATGGCGCTGTTGTCGAAGATCGCCGACCACTGTCCGTTCGTTCCGAGCACCACCTCGCGAGTCCAGGGTGCGGTGTATGGAGCAAGCGCGTCGATCGCTGCGCCCAGCCCTGACGGCAGCGCTGCAGACGTGACCGCTCGGCCGATCTCCTCACGCCAACTGCACAGCTGCTCGGCCACCTGCTCAGCCGGTGCTTGCAGTAGCCCTATCGACCAGGTAACGGGAGCGTACTGCTCGAGTGCATCGCGGGCCGTTCGACCAGCCATCCCATCTCCTTTTTGTTCATCACTTCCGACGGATCCCCGAATCCCAGTCAGCGCATCGAGCTGGTTCGCGCGCTCGGCGGCGAACTGACGGTCGGGACCGAGACGGGACTGTCGGGACCCGAACACGCGGACCGGAGCAAGCAGCGAAAAGGCGCAGAAGGATTGAGCCGACTCCGTGTTCGCTCTCGCTGCACTCCCATGCCGTCATTCTCCTGATGACGTCTCGGAGAGGCGCATGAGGTTTTCGCGCAGTCTATTCACGTGCTGTTCTACCGTCCGTACGTCTGGGCGAAAAGCTTCACTCTCCAGCATCAGGGCATTCACGGTCTCGAAGTACTCCCAACTATCGATGAGCGACCCATGAGCATCGAAGTATCCGTCGAGTTCTCGCAGCGAATTCTCGATCTCCGAGCAGAAAACCCGGAACGACGTGGCTCCGGATTGCAATAGGAGGATGAGACGCTGGGCGTGAGCGATGTTGCCTCGAGCACGCGTACCGTCGTCGATCATTGAGGTCTCATCGCCACAACTCGGCCCGTCTCCCGACTCACCACAACCCGAATCCCGTCATCCGCACTCGTAGAGGTGATGGTCGAGGCAGTCTTCCAGGCCGGCCGACGCCTGCGGGCCAGTGACCGTAGAGGACCACGCGCCGCCCGGACCAGTCGGCGTCACCCGGTCGTTCGCGCCGTACGTGTACCGGTTCGTCTGCTGCACGCCCGTCGGTCCGGGGTCGGCTCCGGCTCCGGCTCCGGCAACGGTCTGGGGGGCGAGGTACCGCCCGAGCGCGGTGTCGAGGACCCGCGGTCCGACCTCGGTCAGCCCCGTGGAGCTCGAGGTCCGCTGGTCCAGGAACCCGTGGTCGGAGCTCCAGCCGGCACCGCTGCTGACGGCGACGCCGAACGGGTCGAACCACCGCCGCACGACCGCGCCGGTCCTCGAGTTGCTCTCGAGGTCGACGGTCCCGTCGACGTCGGCGTCGAGCAACCAGACGGTCGCGGCACCGGTGCCGTCGGTGTCCCGTTCGGCGACGGGGATGCCCCGGACGGAGTACGTGCGCGACGCGGTCAGGGTGGTCGACCCCGGCGCCTGATGGAGCTCGGTGTCGCCGATGAGGAGGGAGGCGCCGTCGACCGGGTCATCCTGCAGCAGCAGGTCGCCCTCGGCGTCGTAGACGTCGCCCTGGGTCTGCGTGCCGTCCGCAGTGCTGATCGACTGCACCCTGCCTCCGGCGTCGTACGCCACGGTCCGCCCGTCGAGACTCGTGGTGTCACCGTCCGCGTCGTAGGTGAGCTGGTCGGTCGTCGTGGTGGTCCCGTCGGTCGTGGTGACCGACTGCGCGGCGTGGGGCTGGCTGGAGCCCGCTGCCGGGTAGGCGTACGTGCTCGTCGTGTCCGGACCGCCGGTCACGGAGTGATCGGTCTCCGACAGGCGGTTCCCGGTGCCGGTGTCGTAGGTGTAGCTGTGCCAGTAGGGCGCAGCGCCGCCGAGGCCAGCGGCCGTGGGAGTGCTGGCGCAGGCACCCGAGGCAGGGGTCCAGGCGTCGGTGAGCTCCTGGAGCGAGTCGTGTCCGAAGCACTGAGTCTCGGCCCCCGCCGCACCGGTCGTGACCGCCGAGGTGATGACGCCGGCGTCGTTCCGGTGGTAGGTCCGGTCGGCCTGGACCACGGTGGCGGATCCGGTGCCGGTCCGGTCCTCGATGCCGGTGAGCGCCCCGGTCGCTTCGTCGTACGAGTAGGCGGAGGAGTTCGCCACGGTTCCGCCACGGTCGATCTGCGCGACCTGGCCGAGCGCGTTCACGAGGACGTCACCGTAATCAGCCGCGCCACCGATCCCGACCGGGTCACCCAGCGCGCTGTAGTTCGTGACGACCTTCTCGGCCACGAGGCCCCCCATCGCTCCGTAGGTGGTCGTGAGGAGCGAACCGTCCACCGCGTACCCGTAGGCGAGCGTGTAGGTCGTGCCACCGAACGCGGGTGCTGCCGACGGGATCGAGATCGTCTCGCCCGTGGGCTCGTCGTAGGTGTTGTACCCGGAGTAGGACGTCGTGTACGCGGCGCCGGGGACACCGGGCACCGAGCCCGTGTAGCTCGACGATGACGTCAGCTGACCGACCTTGCGGCTGTCGTAGGTCCACGAGTCGAGCAGCGCGCCGCTGGTGCTGCCGTCGTACTCGGCGGTCCTCCGGCCGTCGTCGTCGTACGTGTACGCCACCGTCCGTCCCCGCGCGTCCGTCCGGGTGAGCTGCTCGCCGTCCAGGTCGTAGGTGGCGGTCGTCGTCCCGGAGTCGGGGTCGACGGCGGACACCTGGTCGCCCTGGAGGTCGTAGGTCCACCGCGACTCGTTGCCGGCCGGATCGGTCATCGAGGTCATCCGTCCGGCGGCGTCGTACCCGTACGTGGTCGTGTCGGCCCCCGCGCTGCTCGACGGGGTGCTGCCCAGGTACTGCACGAGCTTCGTCCGCCGCCCGAGGGAATCCGTGGAGGTCGCCGTCGGGATCCCACCGCTCGGCGGCGTGGTGACGACCTCGTCGCTCCCCGGGTAGGTGTCCGTCGTCCGGTACAGCTCCTTGCCGAAGGACCGCGTGGCCGTCGCCAGCGTGCGGCCGGCCGCGTCGTACTGCGTCTGGGTCGACGACTGGATCTGCTGCTGGTTCGCGGGCACGAACAGCCTGGCCGACGGCGCCACCGCACTCGCCCAGTAGTCGTGGTCGACGACGACCACGCGCCCCTGGGCGTCGTACTGGTCGTCCCTGACGATCGAGCCGCCGGAGGGCGACGGCGCCTGCGTCTGGACCTGCTGCCCGAGGCCGTCGAACAGGGTGTCGGTCGTCACGCTCGTCGTGGCGTTCAGGGTCGTGGTGGCGACCGCGGACGGCGCGGTCTGCGACTCGGTGTATGCGTAGGCCGAGGACGGCGACGTCGGGTACGTCGCGCGTGGCCGACCGGGCAGCCACACGTCGGTACGGCGCCCGAGGGCGTCGTACGCGGTCGTGGTGAGGCCGCCGTCCGCCGCGGTCTGCGTGAGGACCTCGCCGCGCGTGCCGTCGTACCCGGTGGTGCTCGTCCAGCCCATCGGGTTGGTCGTGGTCACGCGCGTGACCGGCCCGCCGACCGTCGGCGTGTACGCGGTCGTGGTCGTCCGGCCGAGCGCGTCACGGGATCCGGTCCTCCGACCGAGTGCGTCGTACGTGCTCGTGTCGGTCGTCGTCCACAGGGGTGTGGACCCGCTGTACGACGTGACCTTCCGGGTGGACGTCGCGTCGCCGACCGTCGGCACGGCGCCGAACGCGTGCCCGTCGTAGCTCGTCTCGGTGTCCGACACCACATCGGCCGGGAGGCCCGGGTCGCCACCGCAGGCAGCGCCCGTCTCCGTCACCTCCTGCGGCAGGTCGACGATCCAAGCGTCGGTGTTCGCCGGCGCGTAGGACGTCGTGACACACGTGGTGCCGGCGTCCGACGTCGCGGTGGTCACGGACGTCGGGTCCCCGTGGGCGTCGTAGGTCGCCGTGGTCTGCGTGGTGCGGCTCCCACCGGACGCGATCGGCTCCGTGGTGGTGCTGTTCCCGTCGGCGACGACCCGGGCCGTGTCGAGGCCGTCGTTCGCTTCGACGCTCCCGGCCCACGGTGTGTGCACGGTGTCGGACAACAGCGAGCCGCCGACCCCGTCGAGGTCCTTCTCCTCGTACACCCGGCCCGCGAACCACCGCGCGTCAGGGGTCGTCGTCCCGGTGACGGCGACGGTCTTCGTCCCACCGCCGGCGGCAGCGCGATCGCCGTCGAGGCCCCGGAAGAACGTGTAGTCCGTGGTCTTCTGGGCCGCCGGTGTCGTGGGCGCGCCCTCGCGCACCTCGACCCGGTCGAAGCCCGCCGGGACCGACCACGTGCGCTGCGCGGCCGGCGTCGACGGACTCGTGTCGTACCTCCAGGCCGGCGCGCCGGTGTACACGTAGTCGGTTTCCTGCGCGGGGTCGTTCCCGCCGCCGGTCTTCGGGTCGCGGACCACGCTCGTGACCACGTACTCGTGGAACAGGTCCTGGCGCGCTGCGGCCGCCGGCACCACGGACGATGCCCACGGCTGCGGGAAGCACCGCTCGTCGTTGCTCGCCGCTGCCGCCTCGATCGCCGTCGCCCGCGCTGCGGTGCACTGCTGTGCGGAGTAGTTCACCGAGGTCACCGCGCCCGTCGCGGCGGTGATCGACGAGATCCGCCACTTGTCGAGCGGCGCCAGCCCGCCCGTCGCGGACACCCGGTTCTGCATCCGGACACCCGCGAACCTGGTCGCGGGCTCACTGATGCTCGTGCTCCCGGCGTACCCGGTGTGTTGCACCTGGGTCAGCCAGAGGGCCGCGCTCGTGCCGTCGCCGGGCGAGGGGAACGAGTGCGACAGGGTCCACTTGTCGACGGTCGCGGAGCCCGAACCCGAACGGACGCTCGTGGTGACGGTGTCGAGCATCGCGTCGGTCCAGAACGTGGGAACGCGGTGCGCGGAGCAGCTGGCGCTGCACGACTGGTCCCAGGGCACATCGGGGTAGGCGGAGGCGGTGGCCGGCTTGGTCGCCGCCGCGGTGATGCTCTCCTTGGTGCACGTCTTGTGCGTGGTGTCGCTGCACCGGCCGTAAACGTCGTAACCGAACGAGGCCCGGGCCGTGGCCGCGTTCGACGAGTACACCGTGCTCCTGGTCAGGCCGTAGTCGACGTGGTCGAGCTGTCCGCCGCGGATGTACGAGGTGGTGCTGCTGCCGTCCTTGCCGTAGCTGTTCGTCTCGGCGTCGTAGTAGTACGCCTCGGCGTTGCCGTGCGTGTCGACGACGTAGTCGAGGTTCCACCGCCACGCCTGCATGCACGAGGATGACGCGAAGGTCGACGCGTGGCAGGGCTCACCGGCACCGTTCCCGAAGACGGGGACCGTCCAGGCGGAGTTCGTGGTGGCCTTGCCCTTGGCCCAGCCGGGCAGCTCGTTCAGCCCGAACCAGTACTGGGTGCCGTCGGTGGTCGTGAGGCGCCAGCAGTCGGTGTCCGACGTCCCGTTCGCGGCGCAGCCGTGCGCCGTCCCGACCAGGTGCTCGAGGCGGGACCCGTCGTCCGTCTGCAGGTGCCACGCACCCGTTGCGCTGTCGCGGACCAGGGGTGTGCTGTGACCGTCGAGCTCGAGGGTCGCGTTGTCGGTCCTCCAGCAGAGGTCGCCGGAGGTCGCGACGGCGGCGCTGTCGTCCCGCGAGCACGAGACGTACTGTCGCTGGATGGAGCCGCCGCCGGTGAGGCTCCACCCGTCGCCGATCGCCGAGGGCTGGTTGTTCGTGGAACCCGTCTCGCGGTCGACCGACTGCGAGTCGTAGGCGAGCGCGAGGTGCGGGGTCGGGCCCGCGGGCGCAGGCGGGACCGTCATCGGGTAGGTCCACGAGAGGGACCCCGTCTGCGCGGCGACGTCCGGGGCGGCGGACGCGACGTCCGGGGCGGAGGACGCGACGTCCGGGGCGGAGGACGCGACGGACGGAGCGGACGACGGGACGGTCGCGGCGGAGGACGGCACGGTCGGAGCGGAGGACGGCACGGTCGGGGCCGCGGACGGCACGGTCGGGGCCGCGGCGAACGATCCAGTGCCGCTGGCCGACACCGGTCCGCTCGTCGCCGCGACCGTGGTCGCCGTCGTGGTGACCTTCGGGGTGAGCACGACGGAGCCCGAGCTCGCCGTCGTCGTCACCGCCGTCGCGTTCGTCGCCGAGAGCGCCGCTCCGGCGGGCAGGGTCACCCAGGTCGTCCGGTCCGCGACGTCAGCGCCGCCGGCGTTCGTCAGCAGGCTCCTCGGCACCTGGAGCTGGACCGCCCCGGACCGCGTGGTGCGATCGGTCCGCTTGATGTCGAGAGCCAGGCCGTCGAGGTGCCGCGCCTGGGCGGCGGTCGGGCTCACGACACTGATCGAGACGCTCCGGACCGCACTGGACGAGCTGCCCTGCGACTTGACCTGGATGCCGGTCCCGCCGACCGCGGTCCAGCGCGTCGCGTTCAGGGCCACCGTGTACGTCCCGGAGAGCCGGCTGACCGCGGGCGTGCTGACGCTCGTGGAGGATGCCGACGCGGCGGCGACGAGGGCCGGGCTCGCGACGTGGCCGGTGACCGACGTCACCGGGGCCACGCTGAGCGACGCGGCCGTCGCCGGTGTCGCGGTCAGCGCGGCTGCGACGACGGCCATGACTCCGATCGTGACGACGGCAGCCCGGCCCAAGAACCCTCTCGGGCGCAGGCCACGTCCGCGGTGGTTCATGCGGCCGACGCCGATGCCGGATGCGTCCGCGCCACGATGCCGGCCATGCTTCCCCCAGAGTGCGATCGGTGAGAAGTACGAGCGACTCTCACTCAGGCGCGATGCTAGCGAGCAGCGTGACGGCGCTGAGCACCCCTGTCCGAGGGGTCCCCAGTGATTCCGCGGCCGAGGACGTAGTTGCTGTCAGGACCCTCATCGATCACCGCGTCGGCAAGCGTCCGAGCCTTTGCACCCATCAGTGCCATGAACGTCAAATCCGACGTGCGGTCGACGTCGTCAGCGCTGTCGCTCTGACCATCTCAGAAGGGCTTCCGTACAAGGCGGTTCGCAGCCCTGGTCATCGCGGCGGCGGTCCTGCCGGCCTCGCTGGTGCTGCTCATCGTCCTCGACATCGTGACTCCTCAGACCCAGCCGTGATCGCAACGCGTACGAATTCCTGTTCGCTGTCGAGGGCAAGGACGTGGCGTCCAGTAGCAGATGGCCGGTCCCGTTCGCCGAGCTCATCGACCTGCACAACGACCTCGCGGCTCAGCTGGACTCCGAACGCGACCTGCCCTTGGTGCCTGCCATCCAGCACTGAGGTGGTCTCCAGAGCGCTGCTTCATGCACCGCGCTCTGGGGCTGTCGCCGGACCTCCTGATCTGACTGGATTGCTCCATGGGGACGAATGACACCACCAGCGCCGGCGCTTCCGCGCAGCGTGAATACGACCGGCGACGGGCGCGCGACGAGGCCAAGATCCGCGAGACTTGGGGCGAGGGACGCCTCGGCACGATGGCGGTCGCGCTCTCGAGCGAACGCCAGAGCACTGTCGCGTGGAAGTCTGGCGCTGTCGGGGAAGCTGTTGTCGGCCGCACGCTTGATGCGATCGCCTCGGACGACCTCGTCGTGCTGCACGACCGCCGCATCCCCCGCTCCCGGGCGAACATCGACCACATCGCAGTCACGCGCTCCGGCGTTTGGGTCATCGACGCCAAGCGCTACCGCGACAAGCGCCCGTCGCTACGTGTCGAAGGCGGGCTGTTCCGGCCGCGGGTGGAGAAGCTCATGGTCGGTGGCGACCGCACCAGACTCGTCGACAGCGTGCTCCATCAGATGCAACTCGTGCATGAGCTCATCGACCCGGTCCCCGTGTCCGGTGCACTCTGCTTCGTCGACGCGGACTGGCCACTCATCGGAGGCTCCTTCAGCACCCGCGGCGTCGAGGTCTGCTGGCCGAAGAAGCTCGCGAAGCGGCTCACCTCGCTCGACGGGCAGGTCGACGTCGCCGCCACCGCCGCAGCCATCGGCCAGCGCTTCCTGCCTGCCTGACCCGGGAGGTCGCCGTCACGTCCATTGTGGCGGCATCCCGCCTGTTGTTGACACTTGTCGCGGCCTAGTGTCAACAACGGCACCGCTGTTGCCACTTTCCCCCGATGCACGTCAACAGCGTCGCCGCTATTGCCACGTTTCCCGGATACGTGTCAACAACGACACCGCCGTTGACGGCGCACCTGAGCGAGGCCGACCTCGCCGCGATCGAGCAGGACCCGCCCGCTTGGCTCGTGCAGTCCCGGGCGAACCGCACCGGTGCGAAAAAGGTCTGGGTGCACCTCGAGTGTGCGGTGTGCGGGTACTCCGAAGCAGCACGGTCGAAGAAAAGGTGGCGACTTGGGACCTCCTGGTCTGTGACCACCACCTTCCCGACGAAGCGCCGGCACCCGCTCCGGGATCCACGCGCAGCGAGGTTTACGGCATCGGCAGCAGGTTCATCGCGCTCGTCGACGGGCGGGGCTGCCCCGACCGAGTCGGCGGGCCCGGAGCGTGTCGCGTGGCCAGGGCCCCCTCCTGACAGCAGGCGACTCTGGCGGTGCTCATTGCGACAGCTCGCGATCGAGACGATCGAGGAGACTTTCGAGGGAGACCTCGAACTCCTCGTCACTCCGGTCCTCGCTGAGCAACGCCCGGAGTCGACGGACCTCCGGCGCGGCGTCCAACGACATCGATCCATCTCCCTCAGGGACCGTGGCGCCTCCTTCGTCCAGGGGTTCCTCAGCGGGCCCTGCTTCGGCTCCGCGGACGACGGACTGCAGCAGCAGCTGTCCGAGCAGGAAACTGCTGAAGGCACGGTAGGCGTTCACGGCCTGTGCATCGGTGAAGCCGTTCCTGGTGAGCGCGGTCAGGAACGTGTTGACGACCTCGATGCTCCGGAGCGGTGGACGCAGCCACGGTGCTGCCGGGTGGCGCGTGGCCACGAGCGGGAACGCCTTCGGGTGGCTGTCGGCGATCCGTCGCACCTCGTGCGCGACCGTCTGCAGGAAGACCTGCCAGTGCTCCCCCTGCGCTTCCTCGAGCTGCGAGGTCAGTTCGCTCATCAGTGACGCGACGACCCCCTCGAGGAGGTCCTCTTTCCCGTGGACGTACCGGTAGAGGGACATCGCCTCGACACCGAGTTCCTGCGCGAGCGATCGCATCGACAGGCCCTGCGTGCCCGACCGGTCGATCTGCGCGAGCGCGGTCTCGACCACGAGGTCGCGGCTTAGCTTCGGCGCTCCCGATCCTGACCGGTTCGTCCTCGCATGCTCTGCCACCGACACGTCTCCCTGCTGGTTCACGATCCCGCGCCTCCCGGTCACCGGGAGGCAGCGACCGGTCCTGGTGACGCTACCCGCGCTTACGGCGTAAGTTCCGACGTGACTTACGGGGTAAGCCGAACGAGCACACCCGGTGCCCGCACCTCGAGACGCCGCATCGGCGCTCGGACGACGACGCCGCTGAGAAGGAGAAGTACGTGAGCGACAACAGCGGGATCGACGAGCTCATCGGCGCCGACGTTCGCGGGGCCGACGGCGTGAACCTCGAAACGGTCGCCCAGGTCGCCGTCGACGACGAAACGCAGCGCGCCGCGTGGGTCACCATCCGCACGGACTTGTTCGGCTCCTCCGAGTCCTTCGCGCCACTGGACGACGCAGGCTTCGAGGGCGGCGTCCTCCGGACCGGGTCCGAGAAGCCGTCTGTGAAGGACGTGCCGCGCATCGCAACGGCAGAGCGGGGCAACGCTCCGCGGAGCCCGCAACGCTCGCGGGCTGCAGCTCCCCGGGGCCAGACACAGATGCTGTTCGGCATGGCACTGCGGTCCATGCGCATCGTGTGCTGCCGCTCCGTCTGGCGCGATCACCACACGCAAAGAGGAAGTGTCGGATGAAGTTGGGGAACTCGGAACTCGATGCCTTGAGGCGGTCACCGCGGGAGTGGCGACGCCGAGGGCTGACGCCTCCGAGCGAGCTCGCGGCGATGATCGAAGCTCGGCTCCGCGAGGACAGCTCGACCACCGTCAGTCCGCAAGCCGCAGAGGTGATCGAAGACCGCAGCGAGTACGTGCCGCCCTTCGGCGACATGGGGCCGAAGTACGCCGACTTCTTCAGGTGAACAACAACCGCAGCGGGAACACCAGCAGGCGGCGGCGGTCGCTCGATGGTGGCGAAGCCAAAGAATGCAGGGCATGACCACCAACAGTGGGACCCACGCGCCGTTCCGATGAGGAGCAACCAGAAGATCGAACACTGCCAGCAGGATGAGGATCATCGAGACCGTGGGCGCCAAACAGAGAAAGCCCCCGGCCGAGGCCGAGGGTGTCTGAACCACAGCCACTCTCCGGAATCAAGAAAACCCCCGCGTGAACGGGGGGTTTTCCGTGGCGGTCCGTTTGCAGGTCTCGGACAAGCCCGTTTCTCCGGGCAACGACAGGGGTTGACTCCTCACTGGTGGCTATGCCCCCCTGTACCGTCGTCGATTTTCCCCTCGGGAGGCGAATCTCCTGATCAGATGGGGTTCGGCTTGATACCGTCCAGCTGAGCGTCGACGAGGCCGAGGTCAAGGACGGCCGCGAATCGACGATGGGACGAGGCCCTGCGCGGAGCCAATTAAGACTCCCGGCGGTAACCCGCTGCTGGTTCAAGAGCAGCTGCGTCACCCCGAGCACCCGCGGCATCAACGTCGTTGGGTCGTCGCCCCTGATCATGACGAGGAAGTCCTCAGCCGCGGCCTGCCGGCGCGGCGAGCTCCGTCTGCTTACCGCCGTGCGCTAAGACGACGGAGATCCAGGTCGTAGCCATGAGTCGGGGCCGCAGCTAGTCGATCATCGCCAGGACTCGTGCGCGGAGTGCGCAATCGCGCGCGTGGTCGTGCGGCGGCTTTGGCGCGCCGTCGTAGTGCGGGGCTTCGGCCGCGCGACGAGTTGTATTCGCGTACGCGGCGTAGGCAGTTTAGGAGTGTCGTCCTGTGCGGCCGACGTGGCGAACCCTCTTTCGACTTTGACGTGCGCGAACGGCGGCTACCCCAGTGATCGCCAACCATATCGCGATAGCCGCAGCCGGCAACGCTAGCAACCGCGTAGGCAAGGCGGCGTCGTTGGAGTAGTTATCCTGCCCTAGGCCAAGGGAGATTTGAAGCGTTACACCCGCAGCGAAGACCATCACCGCGGGGAGAGCAAACCGCAAGCTTTGTTTCCAAACGGTCCCAATTTTGCCATTTTCTTCCTGCTGGAACTTTCGGTAAAGACCAAGAAGACCGAGTGCAATGGCAAAGTATATCCAACTCGCAGCGCTCAACCGCCAGCCGTCGTGCTGTTCCCAAGCCTCCATAGCTTGATGGAAGGTATGAGCGTTTCGCTCGCTTTCCGCCGCGCCAGCTCTCGACGGCAGGTAGAGCAGCGGAAAACCTATCACCCCAAGTGCCGTCGAGACCAAGGCCGGAGTCCCCAGCACAATTCCTACGATAGATAAGCCGCGGTTGCTCATACCCACCGATTATAACGCGGGCGGCGCTTCCAGGAACGCGAGGGAACAGGCACCTTCCCCCAAGCATAACCGAACGCGCTACTGGCACCCCAGCCCACTGCTCCTCGAATGCGCTTCATCCAGGCCCTGGGTCGCGCCCGCCTGGCTGCCCACCGCACTACTCGTCCAGTTGCCGCGAACTTGACGCCTCGCTCCGCCAGTTTTCCGACCACTCCGCCGCCAAGCATCCCGACTGCAGACGCCGCTGCTTCGCCATAGTATCGGCGCCCCCGGGCCAGGTAGGAGGCGGTCTGCAGTGCGCTGCAACCCATCCCGATCCATCCCGGAATGTATCCACAGGCACTCACCGCGGCGTTCGCCCACTTATTCTTAGTCACAGCGCCGAGCCCGTGAAGAAATCTACGCCAGGCGGACTGCCCATTCAGGTCAAAGTCGCCGATGGGGTCGTTGACGTACACGTACGCGTTGTCGGTGCCGCCCTTCACGGGGTCGACTTGTAGGAATCGTCCGAGTGCGGCGACGTACTGTCGGGCGCCCATCTCGATGGTGGCGATGTCGCCGAGGTGTTCGCTGAGCTTCTGGTGTTGTCCCAGCCATCCGTAGTCGGCGTTCCCGGACTGGGTGTCGGGGCCGGCTTGGTTGGCGGCGGTGGTGCCGAGGAGCCCGGTGGCGGGGTCTTCGACCTGCCCGAACGGGTCGTACACGGCAAGACCAGCGGCTGCGGTCCCGGTTTGGTTGGCGGTGATGATGATGTCGCCGTGGATGTTCGGGTACGACCACGAGCTCGTGGTTCCGCGCAGTTCAGCGGTGACGTCGCCGGGGAGGGCGACGTCCCACTCCGTGGTGACGTTGGTGCCGTCGTAGGTGAAGTCCGGGGTGTCGCCGTCACCGGTGAACCCGTACCGGGTGATCCTCTTCGTGCCGTCCTTCCCCGTCTCGGTGCACTGCACGATCCGGTCGGTGGCGTCGCGGACGTAGGTGACCTTCGACCCGTCGTCCAGCATGGTTGCGACGTGCCGGTCTTCGCCGTCGTACTGCAGGGTCTCGTCTGCGAGGCGGGTGGTGTTCCCGTGCGCGTCGTAGGCGATCGCCGACGCCGGCAGCGTCTGGTTCACCGGCGTTGCAGCGGGGACAGGGTTGGTCACGGTCGTGCTCAGCAGCCGGTCCGCGGCGTCGTAGCAGTACGCCGTGGACGTCGCCGGGCTCGAAGCGACCGGGTTCCCGGCCGTGTCGGTGAGCTGGTCGGTGGTGCTGGTGCGGTTGCCGTTCCTCCCGGCCGCCGCGACCGCGCCGCTTTGGGTGCAGCTGCTGGCGTTTCCGCTCATGTGTCCAACGACATCTCAGGCAGGCGAGCGCTCTACGCGTTTGCAGGAACACAGACATTGCTTAGTTCTCGACAGTTTGGCGTGCCCGACCGGATCAACGGTCAGGCGCTATGGTCAGTACCCGACGGAACGGCTGCGACCACAACGGTGTCAGCTCTCCCCCACGACGCCCTTATCGACGCTGCGTCGCCGCAGCTGCCGCAGACAGGACAGCCGTCCTGGTCGACATTGCTCACAAGCGGGAATAGCACCTTACCGCTGGAGTACCGGCTCGCAGCCACGCTCAGCGACGCGGATAACGCCTCTCAAGCCGAGTTGTTCGTTGCGGGTCTTCTCGCTGGTCTCGGAGGCGGCACGTTGACCGCGGCTCTCCCGCCGACGATCACCTCGATCCTTCGACGTAAGAAACGCTGACCCACGGCAGCCCACGCCGCTCCGGGCAGGGGGAAGCTTGGTCGAGTGGGTCGTGGCGAGATGGCCCCGCGGTCAATGACGGTTCGGTGTTGGCCTCTCGGCGAGCGTGTGAATGCGCCACCAGTCCTCAGCCGACATAGTCAGCACTGCCGTCCCATTGCCCTTCAACAGTTCCAGTCGCAAGTCCGCTCCAGGAGCCGTTGAGGATGTAGAACGCGGCTCCTCGGAGCCTCCAGGTGACACCGACGAGGTCCTCGACTAGTTGGACCATGCCGTCGAATGTGGTCGCGGTGATGTTTTGCTCGCCGTCGGGTTGACGCTCGAGCCCTGCTAGCTCCCATCCCTCGCTGAGCAGGTCGGCTCGGAGCATGTCGTGGATGAACCGGTTCCGTGATGTGTACAGCTTGTTCGCGGAGGTTAAGGTCGCGTTCACTGCTCGCCGGCCGGCGTCGTCGATGCCCTCACGCTGGCCGAGGAGGGTTTTGCACTCCTTGACAATGGTGGTGATGTACCGCGGCGCGTCGAGGAACGCATCGATCTCGTGACGCCCGCGCAGAGCGGCGTGAACGAATCGAAGTGCCGCGTCGAGGCTCGTTGTCTCAGCTGTGATCCGTCCGAGCAGGAACACCCGCTGGTCAGAGGATGGCAGCGTCCGCAGCAAGTCAAGTTCCATGTGGCCACAATGCCATGCGCTGGACAGCAGAGGGGGTGGGAGCCTCTGGGCCGATGAGAGCACGTCGGCTAGCTACGAGATTTGCAGCGCGTGGTCGGATCAGTCAGCAGGTCCGTGACGCGCACGACTCAGCGCCGACTTCTCTCGACCGGCTGCTCTCGCTGTTACCCGTCTGCGTCCAGAGCCGCTGCTGCATTCGCTGCGTCGAAGTCGGCGATCTTCTGCTCGTACCGGGCAATGAGCGACTGCGCCGCTGCGCGGATCTCCGCAGTGCGACGGACGGTCGGCCAGGACGTGTCCGCATTGTAGGCAGCAATGACTTTCGGTAGCAGAAGATAGGCGAAGTCCTGCAGGGAGGCGAGCCGCGTTTCCGGATCACCAACGACGTCCTGGTAATGCGTTTCTCGCTTTCGGACGCTGAACTTTCCGCCGGCGAACACATCGGTCGTGATTTTTGCTTTCAGCTCCTCATCGCGCAGGACCACACGCACAGGGCCGAGCTGATCGATTTCGGCAACAGCGACCAGGAACGTCGGACGGTCGAAGTCAACGCCGTCGCTCAGCATCGTGCTCCGTCGAGTGTTGTCTCGGGCACTCGTCGCGAGTACGTCTTGAATTTCGGTACTCGGATCGATCTGCTTGTCCTCGCGTGCGCGAACGAGCAGCCAGAGGAAGAGGTCCGGGTTGAAACCGATGGCGGCACCGTCGTGACGCACGGTCCCCTTCTCATCGATGTCTGCGACTAACGCTCGCAGCGCTCGCACGAAACCGTTCAGCATCGACCCGTTGCCGGACGCGAACAGCACCTGGAACGTCTTCGTGCGTTCCGGGACTGCGCTGACGATGACATCTACCGCATCGAGGTAGTGGTGCTCCTGCTCCGACCCCTGTGGCAGAGCTCGGACAAGCTGCGCGTCTCGCCGGAAGAAGTAGAACCGAGCAACGAGCCGCTCAGGGTAGTCTCCCTCGTCATCCCACAGCTCTGGATCCGACACCGGGGGTGCCGCGTTCGAAACTCGGAGGTTAGAGCCGGCATCTTCAATACTTGCCCACCCGCCCGTGAGCTGTGCGTGGTCCGGCCGAACCTGCAGCATCGCGTTCCGCAACGCCGTCAAACTGGTGTTGGCCGAGATGGTCGCCGCCGATACCGTGTAGCGGCTGGATGTGAAGGTTGGCACGACGTCCCGTTAGTTGATGATGAGGACCTCCACTTTGGAGGTCACCTGTACTAGCTTCGACAATAGCTGAGCGGGCTTCGTCGATGCGGTCGCACCGTACGCCATGGTGAACGTGTCGTTCGCGCCCGTCGTTGCGGTGAAGAACACTTTCGCCCATATCCACGTTTCCGGTTGCGCTGGGGAGTGCACGCGGACGGAGAAGCCGTTCGCGACGTCAGCTGCCCCAACCGAAGTGTTCGCGTCGATGGGGCTCGACACCGGAACCGTCATGACGACGGGAGCGCCGACTGGGACCACCGTCAGCCGGAGCAGCCGACGGCGAAGGTATGTCATAAGGAGCATGGTCAGCACCCCCTTCGGTCGGCCCTTGAACGACACTTCGAACTGCGGGCTGACGTATCGCGGCGGACGCAGGCGCATCCGAAGGTCAGCTAGCGGCGCCGGATCGGCACGCTGCTTCCAGCTGACTTCGACTCTGGGGCGCTGCCACAGCAGGAGCGATACCACCGCGACGATGAGCGCGACCGCGAGGAGCGTACCGATGTCAACCGCCCAAGCCGGAAGATCCGGCCACCACGTTTCCACAAGCGGCAGCAGGCGATAGCTGATGTAGATCGCGGCGACTGCTTCGACGAGGTTGAGAACCTTCTCCCTCACGAGAAATGCACAACCGTCCACGCCCGCGCAAGGAAGTCCTCGAGGTGCGTCTCGGCGGGAGAACGGGTTACCCCTTCACGGAGCAACGTGAAGGAGCGGAGGTCCGCGGAGGTGAGCCGAACGCCGGTGACGTAGAAACCGAACTCGTCATCGAGGAACAGAGCCGCTGCGAATGCACCGTCCCGCGCCAAAATGTTGACGAGCGTTTCGGAGAGTTCATCCGTCTCCTCGGTAGGAACGGGGCTGAGGGTGTGGTCCTCAATGATGAACCCGTCAATGTGGAACCCTACGTCCGCCGCATATCGTGCTATCGCCAGAAGGTCTTGTGATCCGAGCCGTGGGACTCGAACGCCGGCCTCGGCATCCTCGAACGACAGCGGGGCCTGGTTGCGCGGGTTCTCTCGCAGTTCGAATCGAGGAGTGGCGGTGCCTGCACGATGCATGAGCACTTGCTGCATCAGATCCCCTCCTTTGTCTCCATCGGGTTGTGGTGCGGCGTTGAGTGCCGCTTCCCGGCCCAAGATGCCTGCGTGCGAGGGCGCGTCCGGGTGCGTCCGGGTGCGTCCGGGACGAAGTCAACCTATCTGCTGCCGCTGTTGCGTTGGCGGCAGTTGTCGGTCGTGTCCAGCCTGTTGCGGTTCGACATGGTGCACGCCTCACCGCTAGGGCATTGCTTGTGTGCAGGTCCGCGCATCAGTGGCAGCGGTTGTCACCGTCGCCGCTCACGGTGCGAGCACCTGCGCCGCTTCACGTCGCCGACGTTCGTCTCCGAAACCGTCGGTCAACTTCGACCTGTATTTCACGGCTACTCACTTGCCTGCTGCGCTTCCCATCGAACTGCTGCCCGGATCAGCTGCCCGGCCGCTTGGGCGTACAGCGTGGCGTCCGGCGCGGTGGCGACAAATCGGTCCCAACGCCGTATCACCTCCGCGTCCGTCAATGACTCGACCCATGCGGCCGTCGCGGCGACTTCCGAAGTGGTGCGGCACCGGCGGCGAAGCTCGTCCTTGAAGGACGGTCGCACGACGCCTTCCGCGACGAGCCGGTCCGTGTTACGGCTGGCTGCTGTGGCGTGCCCTGCAGCTGCCGCTCCGGCTGCTCGACTGTCGACGTGTCCAATCTGGACGTCGGTCGCTGCTGGAAGGTTCTGGCCCGGTTTGAGTTTCAGCAGCGTCGGTAAGGCGGTCTCTCGAACCCATGTTTCGAGCATCGCGAGTTCCGTCATGAGGACGGGCCAGCTGTCGGTGCCCGGTCTGCGGAGCGAGATGATGGGCCACACGTCAAGTCCTACGCGCGGGTGCAGTGGCGCATCAGCGATGAGATCACCCTCTTGCGACGGTTGCCCGGTTGGCTCCGCCAGAGCAAGACCGGCGACATCGAAGTCGGCGACGACGCGGCCGAGTCGGGCGGCGACCATCGCCGGCCGACGATGCTTCGACACGTTGGAGTGGTCGACCAGCAGTCGCAGCGGCGCTGCGTCGTCGCCGTCCCACGCGAATGGTTGCAGTCGGCGGAGACGTTCCGTGAGCTCGCCGTCTTCCCCGAGCCCCGGTAGGTTCCGGCGGCGCTTGTCCCGCACCCACGTCTCGAACTGCTCCCTCGTTCCCAACGCGGGTACTTCGATGGCTCGTTCCTCAGCCTCCGTGAGACCACGGTTCGCGCGGTGCTCAACTTCCGCGAACACCGTGTGTTCGAGGACGCCCCGCAGCGGTGACGACGTCACCGACGCCTCTGCTGACTGCTGCCGGGATAGGGTTCACGCCGGCGATGATGGTCCGCATCCGGTCGTCGACGACGTCATTGCGGAGTTCGAAGGTGCCAGCACGCGAGTGCACTTGGATGAATTCGGCGACATCCTGCAGCTGGTCGTCGATGTGTCCCAGCGAGTCGAGCAGGTGGAGCTGGTGGTCCGGTAGCCATGCCATCGGGGCGGCAGCGATCGGGGTGGGCATGAATTCATGTTGTCGGTTCGCGCCGACATTCCTGAGCAGTCCAGTACCACCCCGGGTCACACGCGAGGACGACCGTCCCGGGCGAACAGTCCACCGTGGGCATCCGCCCGCCCTGCGTTCGCTCGACGCCGTCGACGCGGACCGACGTCTGATGGTGTGCAGAGTCGGGCCAAGCCCGCGTCTGCCCGCTGTTCCGAGCTGGAGTGAATCGCGATGTTTGTCCGCCGCATTGCTTCTGCGACTCCTGCCGAAGGTTTGGGTCCTCTTCCTGGGCGGTTCCTGCGAGCCGGGCTGGACGAGGGCATACATGGGGCGTCACGGCGGAACGTTCTCACGGGATCTGCACCCTGACCTGATCGTCATCGGCACGCCGGGGTCGACGATCCAAGGCGGCGAACCGACTCACCCGCGCGAGCACGACGGGACCGCAACCGTGGACGTCCCCGTCGTTGCTGCGTCGGTGCCCCTCGGTACCCTGTCTTAGTGACCGAAGCGATGCGTTTTTCGCCCTTGCCGTCGGAGCTTCGGCGCCGCAGCGAACTCTCGACGCAAGAGAGCGCTGCTGGTCCGCAGTGGCGCGACGATTGCCCCGTGGACGTGGGACGTAAGGTTGCCGCTATTCTACGAGAGACTACGAACGCAGCAGAGCGGGTCCTTGCTCGGGCTGATCGTCATCGTCGCATCGGCACCGCTCACGGCAGCTTTGAAGTGGATGCGGCAGGCGTTCTTGACGGCGACGGGACCGATGACGAGCGGCTCGATGTTGTCGCTGCCGCTCTCTACGCGATAGACGCACTGCGGGATGACGAAGAGCCGGTGCAGGTGCAAGTCGGCTGGAACGAGGAATGGGTTCCCCCGACTTACGACGTTGACGGTTTCGTAGCAACCGTGAACGACATTCTTCTAGGCGCCCGCGTTGATTGGTCCTGGGACGCCAGTAAGTTTCAGCAGCGCGGCAACCACGTCTTGCATGCCGAAGTTGTGAAGCCAGCTTCGACATTTCTCGATTTGAAACCGCAGTTCGCTCGAGCCTCAGCCGGCTTTGAAGCAGCGCTGACCCGCTTATCGGAAAACCAGCCTGCGGTCGCCATCACCGACACTGCGACCGCGGTGCAGGAATTCTTCCGTGCGCTCGGCGTCGAAGGTGGGAGCATCTCGGATCAGCTCAACGGCGCGGCGACAGCCGGGGTCATCTCGCAAGAGGACCGGAAGCTACTCAAGCCGATCGTCGATTGGGTGAACGCAGACCGATCTTCTCGCGGCAATGCGCACCAGTTCCGAGATGACGACGCGTCGAAAGCTGATGCGTGGCTAGCCATTCACGTTGCCGCCGCCCTCATCGTGCGACTGGCGAACGAGGAACCTCGCAACATCGAACGCATGCGCGAGGAACGGGAGCGGGCGAGGAAGCAGCGTGCGGCAGAAGAGGAAGCGGAGACGGCCCGTCAACGACACGAAGCCAAAGCGCGAACCGCTGCTCAAACATGGGCGCCGCCGGGCCGCTACGACGATGAAGTCCCGTTTTAACGACCGCACCCTAGCCCTCCGCCCGGTGACGGCGGCGATGACGGATCGCGCCGGGTCGTCCGTGCAGTGCAGTACGAATGCGCACCGGACGCTGAGATCGCCGCCGGAAGCGAGGAAGCACCGCCTCGCCCGAGTCGACACTGCAACTCACGCAGTAGCGCAACCGTTACGCCGTACCGCTGACGGTGCGCGAGGAGTTCCTCGGTACGGGCGGCAGGAATCCGAACGTCAACGATGGCCTGCCGCGTCGCGTGCCCGAAGGACCGCAGCGCCTGACCGGCGGAGGTCAAGCCGCGTCGCGTCCGAAGCATCGAGCCGCAGCCGACTCTCCCGCTGTTAGGCCATACACCGCTCCCCCGCGAGGTCGGTGAGGGGCTTCAGCCTCCGTTTTGCATTTTTTGACGCCAGTGGTGTGTGTAGTTCTCAGTCCTCGCGGCTTCGTAACTCTGCCAGGCGGCTGATGCAAGGTCCGGATACATTGTCGTGTGCGAGATTCCGCGTGAGCTGAGGAGCTCGCGCAGCCGAGGCTTCTCCGAGGCGGGTATGCGGATGGTCCATCCGAGCGCGGGCCACTTCGTTCGCCGAGGTACCCGTTGCAGAAAGCCGATGGTGAGCATGCTCACCGCCTGCAGCTCCGCGGCCGTCAACGATACTCCGCCATGTTGCAGGGTGAGCCCGGCGTACGCCCTCTGCACTCCTCCGACGAGGAAACGGCCGCGTTGAGCTACCATCCGTGGGTCCAGCGGACGCTCGTCAATCACTCTCACCGCCGTAGTCCATTCGGACGAGGCCTGCTTTTGTCCGCGCACATACGCAGCCCAGGGAAGGTCCTCCTGGCCGCTGAGCCGCATGCGGTGCGCACCGTCTTCACGTTCGATGACGCTGAGCAGGAAGAGCCGCCCGTCGACAGCGTCGCCTCCTTCGACCGCGAAGTAGAGCGCCTCAAGTGGGCGGTCAGAGACGTCCATTAGACGCGTGGGCCCGCCATGGTGCTGCAGGACCATCAGCAGTTCACCGCGCGTCATCCCTCGACCAATGCCGCGCCCGGTCATTTCGTCGAGGACGGCGGTTTCAAGCTCGGCAAGGCCTCGTTCCGTAATCTCGTCGGCATTTTCATTGCGCATGAAGCGGTGCAAGCTCGTCGAAAGCCCATACGAGTGGTTGCTCTGACCTCGGAAGTACAGCGTCCCCTCTGTCGTGTGCTGCCGCACCAAGCTCGGCGACGCCGCGTCACCGCCATGATCCAAGTCATCCAGTCGGTCCTGCTCGGCAACGAAAATATCCCAGATGTCGTCCGCACTGTCGTAAAAGCCGGGATGAGATGTATTGAGTTCTCGGCCGGCGAAGAAATCACCGGTCTTGATTGCGTCGCGCATGGCGCTCCTATCCCCCATTTCTCAGGACTATCGGCCAGCCCCTCCACGGCGTTAGGGCACCTCGTCCTCGATCGAGTTCCCCGCCGCGGCTGGCACGGCTGCGCAGCGCCGTTTCATCCTGGAGTCCCGCGAACAGCAGGGGCGACGGCAGCGGTCGTCTCTTCTAGCGGTAGGTCGGAGTCGTATGACCGTGTGGGTTGATGGGCCGCATAGAAAGAGCGACGCTGTCACCGCTGCGCCGTTACCGGAGTCAGTTGAAACCAGCCGCCTCGCACCGCGTAGCGAGAGGCTGCTGCGCGTCCGGAGTTGGGAATCAGATGAAGATCGCGACCGGGAGGACCCGGAACGCTCGCCCGGCGACGCGTGAGTCGAGGTGCACGTTCATGAGGTCGTCAATCTGGTCCTTTCCGAACGGCAGCCCTTTCGTCGACTCCTCGAGAGTGCCCTTCATTTGGCCAAGCATCTTGTCCACGGCCTCAGGGGCGATGTTGCTGAGGAGCTTGTTACGTTCGAACACGGGCATGTCCTCCCGGGGCAGCGAGGTGATCTTGCCGAGCACGGTGTACGAGCCGTCGAGAACCCGGTCGGTGTCGTTGACGAGGAAGCGGTCGGTATCGCAGATCGTGACGGCGGTGATGCCGTCCGCACCGGGGATGCGACCGTAGTACTCGCGGGTATGTTCCTGACGGAAGTCCGCCTGAAGGGCGAGAGTGACGTTCGCGGCAAGGTCGCGGGCGGAGGTGGCCTTCATTTCCAGCTCTGCGGCTGCGCCCTTGATGCTGTCATAGTCAGCGAAGTCGATCTCGTCGCGGCCGGTCCTGCGGATAGTGAACTCGGTGATCGCGCCAACGAGGTCGGGGGTGAGGACGTCCATGATCGACGGGATGGACGGAGCGGTAAAGGATGCCTGAAACTCGACGAAGTCGCCGATGGCGAGGGCGTCGACCGATGCGATCGAAGTGACGTCGGTGAGCAGTTTCCGTTCACGGAGTTGCGTGCGGACGAGGTCGAGGTAGTACGCCTGGGAGTACACGAACGACTGCGACTGGTGAGAATTCGTCGTGATCGCGGTCGCTCCAGTGTGGGACACGTTGCCGTCGAGCTTCCCATTGGCGCCGATCGGCACGGGTAGCGGCACGGGTATCTTCACCGACGCTTCGGCTGACCCCCCGACCTCGGTCGATTTGGACTTCGCGTCGGTGTTGTCCGTGTCGACTGTGAGGCTGGTCACGAGCGGCGCGTTGAAAATCTGCTGCACGAGCCCCGCGACATGGTCCGGGTTCTGATAGATGGACACCACCGGCGTGCGGTGGACGACTAAATTGTTCTCGGTCATGCTTGCTCCTCTTCGAGCATGTTCGGGTTCATCGGTGCAGCAAGGCTAGGAGTCCCGCAATTCGCGTAGCCCAGTAGGTTAGGCTGCCGCGCCAGCAATCGATTCCAGTACCTTAGCGTTAAGTCGAAGCGCTCTTCTACCTGCGGGGTCAGCCGGGTGGGAGCTGCTCAATTCCGGGGAAGAGTGTCAGGTGCGGACGTCGACGCAGACGCCGACTTCCGCTTTCCGGAGCACTCCCGCGCCTTTCGGTCCGAACGCGACGAGCGCGGCGTCTGCCTGCGGGTCCTCGCCGCATACCGTCATATCGGTGCTTGGTGGTCGACGGTGACGCTGCTGCAGGGATCAGCTTCGGCGCTTATACATGGGCGGCTGTCCTTCGCCAACCCACCACTCCTGGGAGCCGATGCCGTTGTCGGGACGCTGGCGTTGCAGGGAGGCCGGTCCGAGCATCCGACGCCCGGACCGATGCGGCGCGCGAGTCAAGGCTGCCAGTGCGCGTTCCTCCCACGTTGAACCATCCTTCGCCCCTTCCGTATTCGGGCGGCGCTTCCTCAACGCGTAGTAGTCCCGGACGAGAGTGAGCCGGCGACGGCGGTATCGCCAGAGCTCAACAGCCACCAAGGCGGCGTGGAGAGAGAACGCGTGCCGCACGCGGACGAGGAGATGGCCAAACGGTGCGAGCGCGGTGAACGCTACGGCGATCTTCAAGGGGACTGCGGCGGCGGCGGTCGGCACGGTTGCGATGACGGCGGCCTGCGCAGCAGTCGTGAGGAGCACGATCGCCCAGGTGGCAGCGGGAAGGAAACGTCCGGCCGTCGGGCTGAATGCGCTTGCGATGAGGAAGCAGACCCAGAACGTGCTCCACGTTGCGACGGCGAGAGCCCAGACGAAGATGATGAGCAACATGACTCCAACGCCGTCCGGGTAGGCCGTCGCTACGATGCCGGTGCCGACCCCGGCGTCCGCGACGATAGTTACGGCCAGGATTGCGGTCAGACGGCGTGCGGGCGCGCGACGCGGGTCGGTGCGGGTGAGCAGCAGTGCTGCTCGTCGGTGGATCCCCCACGACGTGACGATGAGGTCATTGCGGGTGCGTCACCGCTGACGTTTCCTGCCGAAGGTGATCCGTGCGTCGACGACTTGTGTGAAGCCAAATGAAACAACAGCGAGGACGATAACAAACCAAACCCCTCCGGCACGCTTGCTGTCGTGAATGGTGCCGATGACGGTGAAGCCAGCCGCAGCGATGATGACCGCGGAGAGTGAATGCCCCGCCACCGCGGCGAACACGTCGACGCTGGCTTGGTTTCGGACATCAGGTACCGGGGCGATTACGCGACCGATGAGGATCGCACCGAGCAAACCTATGGCGATGCCCTGAAATGCGAGCACGCCGGGTTCCAACTGGCGGCCGAACTCGACCATCGCTGAGCCGATCGCTGCCCATTCCGGACCGAAGGTGAACACGATCGGCGCCAGGGTGAGGTAGAAAACGACGACCGTGATCGTCGCCGTCGCGAACGGTCCGCTTGATCCAGTACTGAGGCGGCGCGCGAGCGGCCGGCTTCGCTTCGTTCCGTGGTGATGCACGACAAGCACGGTATCGGTGGCTGCGACGTTCCATGTCCCTCAGCGGTGTCCTTAGTCCAGTCCGCCGCTCAGTGAGCTTTCGGGATTTCTACCTGCCTGTGTCGGGCATCCGCTGCATCCGTCGCACTTCCGCGCTTGTCAGCCGACCCCGCCGCCGAAGGGTTCAACGTCGAGGTGTCACCTTGCCGGACCCGAGGCAAGGGGCTTCCGCATGTCACCGGATTTACGAGGCCGGTACGAAGCGTCCCTCGTCACCTCGGCTCGTCTGCGGGCGGTGTTTCCATGCTGCCTTGAGCTTCTTCGGCCGTTGCGCGCTTGCGCAGTCGGGGCAGATGCTCGGCGTGACGCCGCTGATGTGATGGTCTGGTCGCTGCTGGAACGGCCCGTGGATGCGGCAGGTGATGGTGGCAGCCGTGTGCTGGTCGACGTATACGACGTTGCTGTAGCCGAAGCGGTGGCCGTGCACCGCTTGAGCTTGCGCGATGAACTGCTGCCGTCGCGCGGTTGCTGATGAGCCTCTCCGGCCGGAGCAATCCGGGCAGCGCTGCCCACGCCGGTGTTCGTTCGGTGTCTGCGGGAACTCGCCGTGGTCGGGGCAGCCGATGCTGACCGGCGTGTGCGCGTTCACGAACTGTGCTGGCACCTGGGAGTAGTCGTACTTGCCGTCGTGTTTCTCGGTCGCCGCAGTGATGAACGTGGCGCGACGGTCGGCGCGGGAAGCGGTTGGCATGAGGTAAAGCCCTTCGGTCTGGACTCTCCCTATGCGCGGACGGCGCCCGAAGCTGCGGGTTCGCTGCCGTGCGCTAACCCGGGGCTCCGATCAACGCTGACCGCGACGCAGGTCCTTCAGCAGCTGTGAACCGGTCTCCGACGTCTGCATGTCCACTTTGACGTCGATTTGCGGCCACGCTTCGGCAGCGATGAGCGAAATCACCGGCAAAGCGCATGCGCGAAGGCGCAGACGCAGACGCAGACGCAGACGCCTGCAGCGATGCGGGTGCTGGTGCGGTTCGTTGGAAACGCGTCCGTCGAGACGCTCCAGGTCAACGAGACCGGTTCCGAGGACGGTCCGCGGAGGTCACTTTCGGAGACCGCGAAGTAGGTCACTGTCGTCGTCGCGGTCCCACTCGTTCTGAGCGAAGGAGCGAAGGTAGTTGCGCGCACCTGCGGCGCGGAGTCCGACGTCGACGGCGTTCGCGGCTGGCCCACGCACGACCTTCACGAGGTGAATCAACTCCGTCGCTGATTTCCATTGGTCGAACTGTACGATGGCCTCGCTGACAGAAGTGGTCAGCTCCTGGACGTCATCGAACCGTCGATGTTTGATGAGCACACGGATCGCGTCGACAGCTCGGGTCAGCAGAGGGCCGGTGGTCTTCGAGGCAAGATTCGACGCTGCGACACGTTCAACAGCGGTGAGCGTTCCGGCGACGAATCCACCGGGGTCGATGTCATACCAGCGGTGGAGTTGATGCAGCGTCACGGTTGGCAGGTGCTTCGCGATTTCGGACGGATGCGTGTCATCGTCGCCGATGACCACGCTGATTCGTTCGTAATCCTCGTCATCGATGACGGACTCGATGGTGACCTGGGCTTCGTCCTCGGCTTGCGCTTGGCGGAGAGCCGCAGCGAATGCATCCAGGTCCGGGTATCGGTCGGTGGGGTTTCGCCGCGTTGCTTTCACAATGATGCCGGCAAGGTGCGGGGCTGCCGGGACAGGGACCAAACCGCCACCGGGTGCTGCTTCGGTGAGCAGCCACGACACGATGGCCGCGGCAGCGAATACGTCAGCGGCGGGCGTGACGGTGTGAGCGGTGAGCGTCTGTTCCGGCGCCGCCCATCCGTCCGTTCCCACACGGTCGCTGTTCCGGGTGAGTGGGGTCGTCGTTTGACCAGGTTCGTTGCGAACCTCGCCGAAGTCGGCAATCACCCACCGTCCGGGCTCATCGTCGACGATGAGCCACAGGATGTTGTGCGGTTTCAAGTCGCGATGCACCTGACCAAGTTCATGAGCGGGTCGAAGCGACTCGCGGATCGCATCGAGAACTGTGAGCGCGAACTGGAGATTCCCATGGTTAGGCCGCTTCGCGAGGGTCGCTTCGGCAACAGGCATGGTGTACCAGGCGAAATGATCGTCGTGGTCGATGACCGGCATCGTGTGCGAGCCGGCGAACTGCCGCATGGCGGTCACTTCTCGTTTGAACCGCCGCTGCCTCGTCTTCGACGGTGAGGGCTGCTTCAAGACCACTTCAGCGCCGTCCGACGTTGCCACGAGAGTGACAACGGAGTTCAGAGTGCGGTCGAGCTCCGCGATGGGGCGGAACTGGTTCGGGATGGGCGACATGGTTACGGGGCCTCTTACGGAGCGTCGACGGTGCAGGGGCGGCCCTTGCCTGCTGGGCTCCCGGTCTCGGCGGAGGGTCGACGATGATTCTCTCGCACTACTGCACCTATGAGCCGGAATTTGCCGGGCGTTCGTCGATTCAACCCCTCTCCGAGGAGAGGTCCCATCAGCCGCGGACACCCATACCGTCCTGCTGACTCCGCCGAGTCTGCTCGGCGGGTGCCCGTCCTAGTGCGCGGCGGTGTAGGCGATGCGCGCTTCAAGGTTGATGCTGCCATCTGCCGGGATGGTGAACCCGTTCCGGTGAGCCCACCGGCGGATTCTTGTCAGCTCGTCGCCCTGCTCCGCGTCCTTGCTGGATGACGTGGCGCCGCGTGGGGTCGTGACAAGCCTGGCAGCCGCGATGTATGGCGATAGCGCTGCCTCAAACTTGTCGGCGTTAGCCCCGTTGAGGTCGATTTCGTAGGCACGGCCGTCGACACTGAACGCGATCGCGCGGCCGTTCCCGTCGATGATCGTGCTGCCATCAATGTCGTCGATCATCTCGGTGATGATGCGTTGCGCCATGACTCTTCCGTTTCGTTGCGCTGTTGCTGTCTCAGTGTCCGCCCCGTTGTGCTGCAGCGGCGGAGCGTCATCTGACGGGTCGTGCCAGCTCCGTCATCACACCGAACTGGCTGAGGACGCCGTCGCCGAGGTCGTGCACGGTTGCCGCCAACTCGGCCTCCGTGCGCACGGCGGCTGCTTCTGACCGGACGACTTGCGCGCGCCGGACCCGTCTCGTCCACCCATCTCGGTGCTCAGTACGGAGCAGGGTGGAGCGGACCGCTTCGAACGGTCCAGGCTTCTCGTCCGCTCGGCACAGCTGCGCGGAGAACCCGATCGCAGAGTCGAAGCCCGCTTCGGTGCCATGAATGTGCGCCAGGAACACAACTTCCGACGTCAGCCGTTCAACAGCTCCAATGTCCACCAGCGCCACCGGCTCGGAAGGGGCCGTCAATCCCCAGCTGACGTCGACAGCAACAACCACTGCGCCGTCGTGATGCAGTTCGACGTAGGCGGGCCGGCCAGAGCCGGCGTCCTGCGGGGCGACGAAGTTGCTCACCACCCACCGGCCGTACCCCGCTCGAGGGTTGTCCCAGATTGTGTGCAACGTCCCTAGCGTTTCCGGTTCATTCGGGGCGCCCTTGCGCCCACCGGCGACGGCCTTGCTCAGACGGCCTGCGACGGCGGACCGTTCAGTTCGGGGCGGAGCGGCTACCGGACGGGCCGGAACTGCTGCAACCAGCAACCAGGCCGTCGCGGACGGCCCCGCACAGTGCTCGAACGCAAAATCCCGCAACCCAGCAGCTCGCGTGTCAATGCTGGAGTAGGCGTCGAACCGCCGCCGGTACGCCAACGCCATTGCCGGTTCGTCCATTGCAACGCTGTCGCTTCCTCGTCGCTCCCAACCACGCATCACGCCTTTCAGTTTTGGCTGTCCGCCGACGCCGACGACGACGTGTGGTGCGTCCACGCTTTTGGGGACGCTGACGAGGAGCACGGAACGATCGGAGTCGTCGGCGTTCACCAGCCGGCGAAATGCGACGTCGCGGACATGCGGGGCTGTCCGGTACAGGAGAAGCTGCTCGAACGTGCGCAGCATCGTGTCATCGACGTCGTTTGCAAATCCGACTCTCTGCTGCTGCTCGCTGACGCCGTAGACCAGCAGCCCGCCGGTGGTGTTCGCCATCGCGGTGACGTCCTTCGCGAACTCATCCCCGCCTTCGCCGCGGAGGTCCTTTGGCGGAGTCGTCTTCCAGTCAAGGTCACGTTCCTCGGTCAAGCCGTCAGCGACGGCACGCTCAACGTCGTCGAACGTGAGCTCCCGTGCGGGAAGCTTCAGGTGCCGGTGGATCCGGGACTGCAGCAAGCTCACGCCGTTACCGCCCGTCGGTGACATACGGCGCGACGTAGGGCTGGCGGAATGACGTGAACCACGCGTCGAAGTCCAGGTTCACAGCGCCGAGTTCTGTCACCGCGGCGCGCAGGACGTCGTCTGAGCCGTAGAGGAATTCAAAGTCTAGGTCTTCGAACAGCACCTGTTCGAGGTCGGTCCGCCACCCCTCCCTGATCTGCATCTGGTCCGTGTCGATGACCGCTTCCGTGAAGGAAAGCACCACGCTGAGGGCGAATTCCTCAGCAACTGAGTTCGGCTGCGTGGACCCCGTCACGAAACGCCTGCTGACCTCCGCGACGATGAGGACGAACCGGCGAGCGAAGAGGACGTCGTAGCGGTCCGCGTACCGGTCGGGAAGCAGTCCGAGCGCGTTGAGGTCAAGCCCTGCAACGGTGACCGGTCGAGTCTGCTCCAACGTCTCCAAATCGGTGAAGACCGCGTCGACGGCGAGGATTGACGCGTCCCGCAACGCTCGCCGCAACGCGGCCGCATCGCCGAGGTCCGGCAGCTGGGCGAAGACGGCGTCGAGGCCGTCGAAGCTGGCTGAACGGTTCGGGAAACGGGAAACAACGGCCATACCGTGACTGTACCGGCGCGACCACGACTGCTGCAGGACGGCGGATTGCCCCTCCCCCGAACGCGGGTGACGCCGGTGACGCAGCAGGTCGACGCTCGCCCGATAAGGTGGAGGGTTGTTCACGACTCAAGGGGATCACCTGTGGCTGAGTACAAGGGCATGCCGCATTTTAAGAATGTTCCGGAGTTCGCGAAGCAGCAGGGGCTGATCTACGACGGGCATAACACGTTCGACCGGATCTTCCCCACACGGGACCGTGCCCGCCTGTCGGCGGTTCCGTCACCTGTTCCCGGCCTCACCGAGCATTGCGTGACCTTCAAACCACGCGGGTCCACGAAGAAAGAAGCGGTCGTGGCGGTCACCCACCCGTACGCCACCGACGACACCGCCACCCGGACTGCGATTGCAGCGTATGCCGCAGAGGTGGGTTTGCAGATGCGGTTCAATGAACCAGGTGATCGGTTGCGGTTTGCAGGCGACGAAGTCGTCGTGGTGTTCTGGCGCCACGAGCACGACATTGAGTCGCCGCTGCGCATCGGGTGACGTTCAGAAGACCAGAGCCGGACTTCCAGCTGGGTCGTCGAGGACACGGTCCGCGTCGGTGAGATTCGCGCACGCTGTGTCCAGGTATGCACCCCACTCGTCGCCGTCGTCGGGGTGCGTCTCCGCCGTCCACAGTTCGGCGCCGTCCTGGTCGAGTAGCGCGACCGGGTGGAAGCCGTCATACGGGTCAGCAGAATGCTGACGCAACTGCAGGTACCGCGCATTGGGGTGACGCTCCTGCACCAGTTCACGGACGCTCAACGTCGCCGTAGCGTGCGACACGCGACGCAGCGATGCTTCAGCGGCGTGGAGGTACCGGAACAGCTGATCCCGATCGTCGGGTGCCGTTGCGGAGAGGTGCTCCCGAGCACGGGGTAGCGGCGTCGCCAGCGCGAAGTCGAGGGCAGCAACGGCGATGCTGCGGAGGTCGGCAGTCGGAACATCAGTGAGATCATGCTGCCCCTATGCGCGGACCTCAGCGACAGCTGCGGCGACGTTCGTCCGGGCTCCGTCAGAGGTGGCACGGTGTGCGTAACCACAGCGGCTGAGTGCCGATGTGCGCCTCACCAGAGAGTTCGGACCGGTACTGAGAAGCGGTCAAGGCGGGCGATGAGCGGACCGGCCGACGGCTGTCGGCTACGGCCGCTGCACCTCGGAGTCGTTGAACGCCGCGACGAATGCTGCGCCCAACGCGAGCCAGTCGCGAGCGGAAGCACGACCGTCTGTCCGCATCTCCAACACATCAGCAACCTCCCAGTGCGCGTTCACCAGGTACGGGGCCGCCCACTGCTGCATGTCCCATGCAGCGACGGCACCGCGGCGACGGTCCGACCGCTGCAAGCCTCCCCACAGCATGTTCGACGCGTGGAACCCAGCGATGCTCGGGAACGCTGCCGCCCGGTCCCAGTTCCGCCACGCCGAACCGAGCGACGACTCCAACGCCTGCTTCCCGCTGGTCACAGCGCTCACGCCCTGCGCCAACGTTGCCGCCGCGAGCGCCTCGACGATCCACCTGATCTGTTGGTCCTTTGACTCGCTCGGCACGTCCACACCGTAGCGGGTCACTGCGCCGGCTGCGGCCCCGCAGCGGGCGGGCCGGCGACGGCGAGCTGCCGCAGCGCAGAGACCGCTTCAGTCTCGTCAGCCTCGGTCATCCGCCACCGTGTCAGGAGGTCCGCCATCTTTTCCAACACGGTCGCATACTCCGCTGTCGACGCTTCGGCGTCCAGCTTCTCGACCACGTCAATGACCTGCGCGAAGACGCGACGGTCACCTGCCGTCGATGACAGCTTCGCTATCCGGGCAACGGTGAGCAGCGCGTGCATCCGCACAGGGGTGAGCACGTCTTCCAGATACTGCGACAGTCTCGAACCCGCTGAGCCGCTGCGCCGTCTCCTGCTGCATCAATGTCATCGCACGGTCGTGACGGGCCACATCCTCACTCACCGTCGCGCACGCACCGATGATGCTTGCCACATCCGCGTTCATCGACGCTTCGTAGTCCTGGCGGGCCCGGCGACGCTCCCCCATCCGCGCACCGGTAACACCGATACCTGCTCCGATGACAGTCGCGACCAGGGTGCCCCCGAAGTTCAGCAGATCGAATGTCATCGGGCCCCCGCGGTCGTATGAAAGGTTGGCATCTGCCCGCCATGTGCCGCTGACGTTACCGTCCGCCGCGCGCCTGACATCTGCGCCGCGCACGGAATCACACCGTCTCGACGGGGCCAGTCTTTTCGTGCGCTCGTCCGTGTCACACGTCGTTCATCTCCGGCGTGGTGACATTTCCGTGCGTTCGCGGCTGCGCGCGATCTCTGCCAGGCTGGTTCCCACAACGATTGGAGCATCCCTTGGCGCAGAAAGTCACGACGCAGCTTGTCGACGATTTGACAGGCGACGTCATCGAAGCGGGCGATGGCCGCACCGTGCAGTTCGCTTTCGACGGCAGCAGCTATGAGATCGACCTGACTGGGGAAAACGCTGAGAAGCTCCGCGAAGCATTCTCCGACTACGTCGCCGCTGCTCGGAAGGTCAGCGGCGGACGTGGCTCCCGGCAGGCGGCGACCTCCTCCTCGAAGAACCGCAGCAGCGCCGACGAGTTGGCGAAGATTCGCGAGTGGGCGGCGGCAAACGGTTACGAGGTTGCCGCTCGCGGCCGTATCAGCCAGCAGGTGCGGGACGCGTTCGACGCAGCGAACTGAACCGCAGGTCCGCGACGCTCCCAAAGCAGCTCGCCACACACGAGCTCCTGGACGGGCTGCCGCCTTCGGACGGCAGCCCGTTCGTTTCATATCGACGCGGAATCAATCGGCACCGAGTCACCCGGTCGAACTCGAGCCCTAACCCGTGTCATCGGCAACTCAGTCGTCCTGCTTGCCCGCTCGTCCCTTTCTGCGCGAAGTACGGCTATAGCAGTAGAGACGTATATATACCATCGCTAGACACATCCTTACTTACCTACGTATATCTATCAGATAGATAAGTAAGTAGGTAAAGAGGGGCCGATCACCCCTCCTGCCCAGTAACGGCGCGGCTGTCGGCGACTTGACCTGTCCCGGGTTTCCCGGACACCTGGGTTGGGGCGATGATCGTCCCGGAGAAGGAGTCCGTGATGCCTGCTGTGAAGCCTGAGGAGTTCCGTCGCCGCGCTGTGGCGCTTGCCCGGCAGGGTGAGAAACCGGTCCGTGAGATCGCGAAGGACCTCGGGATCAGCGAGTCGGGCCTGCGCCGCTGGATGAGCGAAGCGGCCGTCGAAGAGGGCCGCGCCGAAGGGATGACCCGGGACGAACGGGCCGAGCTGGTTCGGTTGCGTCGGGAGAACCGGGTGCAAGCGATGGAGATCGTGAATCGCCCCGGGTTCAGTGGAGGGCGAGTTGTCCCGGCGACGACTGTCGTCGGCTGTTGATTTCACGGTAGTACTGGTTCTCTTTCTCGATGGGGGTGATGTATCCGATCGAGGAGTGCAGTCGGTTCTCGTTGAACCAGTGCACCCAGGACAGTGTCGCCAACTCGAGGTCGTCGGCGCCGCGGAACGGGCCGTCGATCTTCACGCACTCGTTCTTGTAGAGCCCGACGACGGTCTCGGCGAGGGCGTTGTCATACGAATCGCCCACGGTCCCGATCGATGCGACCGCGCCAACCTCGGCGAGACGGTCGGAGTAGCGCAGCGCCGTGTACTGCGACCCGGCATCCGAATGTTGCACGACGCCCGTGATGTCCTCGCCGGCGCGATCGCGGACCCACAGCGCCATCTCGAGCGCGTCGAGCGGCAGGTCGGTCGGCATCCGGTTCATCGTCCGCCACCCCACGATCCGGCGGGAGAACACGTCCGTGACGAATGCGGTGAACGCCATCCCCGACCAGGTCGGCACGTAGGTGAAGTCGACCACCCAGAGTTCGTTCGGCCGATCCGCGCGGAAACAACGCTGCACGTGATCCGGCGGCCGCACCGCGCGCTCGTCCGCTCGAGTGGTGACGAACTGCTTGCCCCGCCGAACACCACGCAGTCCTTGCTTGCGCATCAGGCGCTCCACGGTGCAGCGGGCGACGGTGATGCCCTCGCGGCGCAGCAGCCGCCAGATCTTCCGCGCGCCACTGATGCCACGGCCAAGGTCCCGGTCCCAGAACACCCGCTCGATCTCCGCCAGCAGCGCCTCGTCCGCGATAGACCGGGCAGAGCGGGCCCGGGTCTTGAACGCGTAGTAGCCGGACGGGGCGATCATGACGCCGTGCTCGGTGAGCACGCGACAGATCGGCTCGACCCCAAACCGGTTCCGGTGTTCGTCGATGAACTGGGTCACCACGGCAGTCGCGGGTCGAGCTCCCGCGCGAAGAACGAGGACGCCGCCAACAAGATCTCGTTCGCGCGCTTGAGTTCCCGGTTCTCCGCCTCGAGCGCTTTGATCCGCGCCGCGTCGGTGCTCGTGGTCCCGGGACGCTCACCGGCATCGATCGCGGCCTGCTTGCACCAGCCGCGCAACGTGTCCGGGTTCACCCCCGTGCGCGACCCGATCCGGATCACGGCCGCGTTCAACGACAGCGAAGAGTCTTCCTTCTGCACCTCTTGCACGAGCCGCATCGCACGCTCCCGCAGTTCTTGCGGATACTTCCTCGGTGCTGGCATGGTCCGATCCTCTCGGGGATTCAGACCCTCCACCAGACCCGGGGCGATTCACTGCTCATCCGAGCACTCAGCGTCGCCACACCGAACAAGCGCGTCGGAGACGACACCCTCGCGTTGCTGGACTCTATCCAATCCCGCGGCTACGACATCACCCGTCTCACCTTCGACATGGGCTACAACCACGCCATGTCCGGCGACTTCCACAAAGGGCTCCGCGAACGAGGCATCCCCAACGTGCAGGAGTACCGCGAAGAGCAGAAGGGCATCACCAACGGCGTCGGCGGAGCGAAGTTCGTCGAAGGCGACTACTACTGCCCCGGCACCGCCACCAAGCACCTCGACGCCACAGTCGACTACGACAAGGCCAAGGGCGCCATCAGCGAACGACAGTGGCGCGACAACCTCGCCGAACGATGGAAGTTCGCACTGCACCTCAAGGACGTGAAAGCGAACGGCAAAGTCCGACTCAGCTGCCCCGCTCTCGGCCCATCCGCAACCGTGTCATGCCCCATCCGAGACATCCACCCCCGAGCCTTCCGCGGCAAGCGAGAGCCAGGGCAGGTCCTCAAAAAGGACCTCCCAAAGCGCTGGGCTGAGACAGCTGTCTGCTGTCAGGACTCCATCACAGTGCACCCCGACGAGTTCCTCACCGAACAGCAGAAGTACCGATACGGCAGCGACACCTGGCTCGCGGTGTACAAAACCGACCGGAACGTCGTCGAATCCGTCAACAACACCCTCAAGTCGGACTTCCGTGTCGACCTGAATAGCGAACGCCGCATGCGTGGGCTCGCCGCAAGCCAGTACGTCGTCACCTTCAAAGCAGCCGCCCTCAACTACAAGCGCATCGCCGACTACGCCCGAGCACAGCTCCGCAAGGCTGAGAAAGAAACGCGACGTTACAACCCCACCCCCATCCGAGCCGGGGTCAAGCTGCCCGCCACCGACATCAAGCCGGCCGAAAGGAAGGTCCGCAGCCGAGACCGGCACGGCTGGTCCGACTACGGACGGAACCGGAAGAAGTTCCACAGCGTCGAAGTCAAGCCCGACGTCACGTCCGAAGGCTGAACCAGAAGAGCCCCCGACCGAGCGGTCGGGGGCTCTTCTGTGTTCGGGAGTTTCGCAAACTGGGCGAGCCAGTTTTCGCAAACAGCCCACTGGCGGTACCGGTGGGATTTGAACCCACGGTGGAGTTGCCCCCACACATGTTTTCGAGACATGCTCCTTAGGCCGCTCGGACACGGTACCGCCGACGATCCTACCGCATGCCGGGAGGCCCGAGGAACGCAGGACCGTCGGCTCGCCGTCCCCAGCGGCACCCGATGCACGGCTGTCCACCGTCCCCGGACGCGGTGACCTGGCGCTGAGCCCGACTGCGTATCGTCCCGGGTATGAAGACGCGCTCTCTCGTGGCACTCGTGTCCTCCGTCGGCGGTGGCCTCGCGGTCGCCGGTGCCGCAGCGCTTGGGGCCCGGGCGGGCGTGCGGGGGCAGCGCGCCGCGGCACAGCGGGTGGTCGACATGCTGCCGGTGCACGCGGACTGGTGGCGGGAACGCATCCACCACGAGGGGCAGCTCACCTACGTGGCGATCGGGGACTCCGCGGCCCAGGGCGTCGGCGCGACGGTCCCGAGCCGTGGCTACGTGGGGCTGCTCGCGCGGCGGGTCCGGCGGCGGTCGCGGTCGACCTTGCGCGTCGTCAACCTCAGCGTCTCCGGCGCCACGACCTGGGGCGCCCGGCACGAGCAGCTCCCGGTCCTCGGCACGTACACGCCGGACATCTGCACGGTCGTGATCGGGGCGAACGACATCCTGGACTTCCACCCCGACAAGTTCGAGCGGAACCTCCGCCGCATCTACGCCGCGGTGCCCTCGCACGCGATCGTCGCCGACCTGCCGTGCATGTTCTTCCGCGAGCGCGAGCGCAAGGTCCAGGTCGCGAACGAGATCGTGCACCGCGTGGCCGCCGAGTTCGGCCTCACCGTGGCTCCCCTGCACGAGATCACGAAGCGCGTCGGCCTCCGCCGGACCTTCCGCAACACGTACGGCGACCTTTTCCATCCAAACGACAACGGCTACCGCATCTGGGCGAGCGCGCTCGAGCCGGCGGTCGACGCCCGTGTCGACACCCTCATGGCGATCCGCCGCTACCTCTCCGCGCGCGAGGTCGAGGAGCTCGGCCCGCGTGCGGCGGCGGTCGCTGCGGCCCGGGCGGACCAGGACGCCGAGACCGCCGACGAGCACAGCCCGGACCTCCAGCACCTGCGGCAGCACCGGTCACACGGCAGCCACGTCGCGGGGAACCCGGACGCGCCGACCGAGCGCCACGACGCCGCGAGCCACCGCGGCGATGTCAGCGGCGCCGCCTAGCCTCGACGCATGGCCAGGGCCCAGACCGCGTACCGCTGCACCGAGTGCGGGTGGACCAGCATCAAGTGGGTCGGCCGCTGCGGTGAGTGCCAGTCGTGGGGCACGGTCGAGGACACCTCCGCCGTCCAGGCGAGCACCCGTGGCACCGCGGCGATCGCGGTCACCGGTGGCCGGGTCGCCAAGCCGATCACCCAGGCCGTCGGCGAACGCGTCACCCACTGGCGCACGGGCATCGGCGAGTTCGACCGCGTGCTCGGCGGCGGCATCGTGCCCGGCGCCGCGATCCTGCTGAGCGGCGAGCCCGGGGTCGGCAAGTCGACACTCCTGCTCGAGGTCGCCTCCCGTGCTGCCGCCGCCGGCAAGCGCGTGCTCTACGTCTCGGCCGAGGAATCCGTGGACCAGGTCCGGATGCGCGCCGAACGCACGGGGGCGATGCACGACGAGCTCTACCTGGCGAGCGAGGTCGACCTCGCCGTGATCCTGGGGCAGATCGACCAGGTGCAGCCCGACCTGGTGATCGCCGACTCCGTGCAGACGATCTCGTCGAGTGCGGTCGACGGCATCGCGGGCGGGGTGTCCCAGGTGCGCGAGGTCGCATCGACCCTCATCCGCGTCGCGAAGGACCGCGCGCTCCCCATCCTCATCGTCGGACACGTCACCAAGGACGGCACGATCGCCGGTCCCCGGCTGCTCGAGCACCTGGTCGACGTCGTCTGCCACTTCGAGGGCGACCGCCAGACCGCACTCCGCTTCATCCGCGCGCTCAAGAACCGCTTCGGCCCGACGGACGAGGTCGGCTGCTTCGACATGACCGGCGACGGCATCCACGAGGTCCCGGACCCGAGCGGCCTGTTCATGTCCCGGGCTGGCGCCCCGGTCAGCGGCACCTGCATCACGATCGCCATGGAGGGCCGGCGCGCGCTTCCGGTCGAGGTCCAGGCGCTCGTCGTGCCGAGTTCCGCGCCGCAGCCCCGGCGGGTGGTCAACGGCGTCGACTCCTCCCGCGTCGCGATGCTCCTGGCGGTCCTCGAGCGCCGGGCCGGCATCAAGCTGTCGGACAGCGACGTCTACGTGTCGACCGTCGGCGGCATGCGGCTGACCGAGCCGGGCGCAGACCTGGCGATCGCCCTGGCCCTGGCGAGCGCGGCTCGGGACCGCCCGTACCCGCACACGCTCGCCGCCGCGGGCGAGATCAGCTTGGCGGGCGAGATCCGCCCGACCACCGGCGAGAAGCAACGGGTGTCCGAGGCCCGGCGGCTCGGGTTCACGACGGTGCTGGGCGCTGACTCCGAGCACCTGCGTGAGGCGTTACGCGTCGCCTTCGCGATGACCAAGTCGGTGCGCGAGCGCGAGCTCGACGCGGCGTTCTGAGGCGGACGCGAGCCGCGCCTCCCGGCCTACGCGCGCAGCGCCGCCAACAGGTCGGCGGGCTCGGCCTGCATCGTGTTCGGCCCCGCGATGTCGAAGAACACCTGCTCGAGCACGTCCAGGTGCGCGGCGATGAACTCCTCGAGCCGGGCGGCGTCGTACACCATGACCTGCCGCACCTTCTCGTCCGGCACCATCGCGGTGTAGGCGTCGACGGACGAGAACAGCAGCAGGATGCGCTTGTCGGTGCCCTCGCGGCCGAACACCCGGACCTGCTGGTCCTTCGGACGCCCGGTGACGAGCTTCGGCACGATGACGATGTCGTGTCGCAGGGCGAACGCGACGGCGGCGACGTCCTGCGCGGCGAGCGCGGCCTCGAGCGGCTCGCTCCGGAACCGTTGCTCGGCCATCACTGGAGCACGAACTGGGTCGATGTGGCGCTCGTGATGTTCCCCACCGCGACACTGAGGTGGTAGCTGGCGCCGCCCGCGGTCACCGACGGCCGGCTCGAGTCGCAGGTCGACGTGGAGGACCGGGTGCGGTCCCACGTGATCGCCGGCGTCGTCAGGGTCTGGCCGCCCTTGATGGTGATGTCCTGGTCGGTGCCGCCGGTCTGGCAGTCCTTGCTGGACCAGTACGTCTCGGTGCCGCTCGTGATCGTGAGGACCTGCTGGCTCGAGCCGAGGTCCATGTGGCAGCTCGTCGACGCGGTGTTCGTGATGGACATCGAGATCTTCGGTTCCTCCGTGGGGCCGTACTGCGTCTTGTCGGTCAGGGCCTTGAGCGTGATCTGCGACTTGCGGCAGGTGGCGCCGTTCTTCGTCGACCCGGCTGCGGGTGCGGACGTCGCGCCGGCGCTGGCCCCGGCCTCGGGGGTGGCGATCGCGGTCGCGGCCGCGGTGGCTGCGGCGCTCGCTCGTGCCGATGCGTTGGCCGCGGCGTCTGCAGCGGCGGCGCGCGCAGCGGCACGCTCGGCCGCGCTCGACGACCGGTGCGCGGACGCGGTCCGGGAGGCGCTGGCCGAGGGAGCGGGAGCGGCCTCCGATCCGCCGCCGTGGCCGAAGACGATGAGGAGCACGACGACGATGACGAGGAGCAGCGCACCGCCGACGATGGCGCGCCGCCGCCAGTACACAGCGGCGGGCTGACCGCCGACGGGGTTGCGGAACGACGACATGCGGACAGGGTAGGTCCGCTCGGCGAGGTTCCCGCGGAGCGACGCCGGACCGGCGCGAGCGGCTCAGAGGATCTTGAGCATCCGGGTGTTGCCGAGCGTGTTCGGCTTGACCCGGGCGAGGTCGAGGAACTCCGCGACGCCCTCGTCCGACGACCGCACGAGCTCCGCGTAGACCTCGGGCGACACGACGGACTCCCCGATCTCCAGGTAGCCGTGCTTCGTGAAGAACTCGACCTCGAACGTCAGGCAGAAGATCCGGCCGATGCCGAGCTGGCGGGCGTCGTGTTCGAGCCCGTCGAGGAGCCGGTGCCCGACGCGCTTGTGCAGCCAGGCGGGGTCGAGCGCGAGCGTGCGCACCTCGGCGATGTCGTCCCAGAACACCGCGAGCGCGCCACAGCCGATCGGCACCCCATCGGGTCCCTCGGCGATCCGGAACTGCTGGATCGAGCCGTACAGGGTGACGTTGTCCTTGCCGAGCAGGATCCGCCGCGCCACGTAGGGCTCGATGAGCCGCTGGATGTGTGGCACGTCCGAGGCGAGCGCCGGACGGACGAGGATCCCGTGCTCGTCGCGCGCGAGTGCCGCCGGCTCCTGGTCGTCCATCCGCTCCACCCTAGCCGGGGTGCCGCGCACACGACGGCCGGGAGGCGCGGGACCGGCCCGCCCCGTCCCTCCCGGCCGGTGGGCGGAAGCTGGATCCGACCTGACGGCGCACCAGGCACCCGGCGTAGCGTGCGCGCCATGACTGACTCCAACGACGCAGCACAGCACCCGGCGGTCCCCCTCGGCAGCGAGGGGCGCCACGCAGCGGAGCCCTCGGGCGACGCCGCAGCAATCGACCACGACCACACGCACGACTCGGGCGGGCACACGAACATCGGTGCCCTGGGCGACGACTCGGTGGGGCACATCTTCGACCAGACGAACGGCCTGGCGGACGGCCTCTCGGGGGACAGCGAGGAGAACGAGGACCTGCAGGGCAGCGAGAGCAGCACCGGCGACGGGCGCCTCACGTTCGACGACACCGAGGGCGGCGGCAACGTGACGGACGGCGGCGGCTACACGGCCGGCGACGCCCGTGACGGCGAGGTCACCCACCCCTAGCGCCAACGCCCCCGGGGCGGACGACCCGGGGCGGCCGCCCCCTCGCGCGAGACGCGCGCCCAGCACGACGCGATCCCCTCCCCACCACCGTTTCCAGTGGTGCGGAGGGGATCGCGTCGTGTGTGGGGAGGAGGCCCTTACGCCTCGAGCTCCCCGGCCGGCTCGGCAGCCCCGGCGAGCACTTCCTCGCGACCCGGCTGACGCCCGGTCTCGAACTGGAAGGCACCGTCGGCGAAGTCGACCTTGACGTGGTCGCCCGCCGTGAGCTCACCCTGCAGGATGTGCTCGGACAGCTGGTCCTCGACCTCGTGCTGCATCGCGCGACGCAGGGGCCGGGCACCGAGGGCGGGGTCGAACCCGACCTTGATGAGCTGCTCCTTGGCGGCGAGCGACAGCTCGACGGTCATGTCGCGGTCGAGCAGGCGGTCGGACAGGCGCTTGACGAACAGGTCGACGATCTGCAGCAGCTCGTCCTGCGACAGCTGCGGGAACACGATCGTGTCGTCGACGCGGTTCAGGAACTCGGGCTTGAAGTGCTTCTTCAGCTCCTCGTTCACCTTGGCGCGCATCCGGTCGTAGCCGACGGAGGAGTTGCCCTCGACCTGGAACCCGACGGGACCACCCGCGATGCCCTGCGAACCGAGGTTCGTCGTCATGATGATGACGGTGTTCTTGAAGTCGACCACGCGACCCTGACCATCGGTCAGGCGGCCTTCCTCGAGCACCTGCAGGAGCGAGTTGAAGATGTCCGGGTGGGCCTTCTCGATCTCGTCGAACAGGACCACGGAGAACGGCTTGCGGCGCACCTTCTCGGTGAGCTGGCCGCCCTCCTCGAACCCGACGAACCCGGGAGGGGCACCGAACAGCCGCGAGACCGTGTGCTTCTCACCGAACTCCGACATGTCGAGGGAGATCAGCGCGCCCTCGTCGTCGAACAGGAACTCGGCGAGCGCCTTGGCGAGCTCGGTCTTCCCGACGCCCGTGGGGCCGGCGAAGATGAACGAGCCGGAGGGCCGGTTCGGGTCCTTGAGGCCGGCGCGGGTCCGGCGGATCGTCTTCGACAGGGCGGAGATCGCCTCCTCCTGCCCGATCACGCGCTCGTGCAGGGCCTTCTCCATGAAGACGAGGCGCGAGGTCTCCTCTTCCGTGAGCTTGAACACCGGGATGCCCGTGGCCTGCGCCAGGACCTCGGCGATGATGCCCTCGTCGACGGTGCCGGACGCGGCGACGTCACCCGCACGCCACTGCTTCTCGAGGCGGAGCCGCTCGCCGAGCAGCTTCTTCTCCTCGTCGCGGAGCGATGCGGCCTTCTCGAAGTCCTGCTCCTCGATGGCGGCTTCCTTCTGCCCGCGGACCGTCGAGATCTTCTCGTCGAAGTCGCGGAGCTCCGGCGGCGCCGACAGGATCGACAGGCGGAGGCGTGCGCCGGCCTCGTCGATCAGGTCGATGGCCTTGTCCGGCAGGAACCGGTCCTGCACGTAGCGGTCGGCCAGGTTCGCCGCGGCGACGATCGCGCCGTCGGTGATCGACACCTTGTGGAACGCCTCGTACTTGTCGCGGAGGCCCTTGAGGATGTTGATCGCGTGCGGGAGGGACGGCTCGTTCACCTGGACCGGCTGGAACCGGCGCTCGAGCGCGGCGTCCTTCTCGAAGTGCTTGCGGTACTCGTCGAGCGTGGTGGCACCGATGGTCTGGAGCTCACCGCGAGCCAGGAGCGGCTTGAGGATCGACGCGGCGTCGATCGCGCCCTCGGCCGCACCGGCCCCGACGAGCGTGTGGATCTCGTCGATGAAGACGATGATGTCGCCGCGGGTGCGGATCTCCTTCGTGACCTTCTTGAGGCGCTCCTCGAAGTCACCGCGGTAGCGGGACCCGGCGATGAGCGACCCGAGGTCGAGCGAGTAGAGCTGCTTGTCCTTGAGCGTCTCGGGCACCTCGCCCTTGACGATCGCCTGGGCGAGGCCCTCGACGACGGCGGTCTTGCCGACGCCCGGCTCACCGATGAGGACGGGGTTGTTCTTGGAACGGCGGGAGAGGATCTGCATGACCCGCTCCATCTCCTTCTCGCGCCCGATCACCGGGTCGAGCTTGGCGTCACGCGCGGCCTGGGTGAGGTTGCGACCGAACTGGTCGAGCACCTGCGAACCCTGCTGTGCACCCTGCTGGTTCTCGCCGCCCACGGCGACGGCCTCCTTGCCCTGGTACCCGGACAGGAGCTGGATGACCTGCTGGCGGACCCGGTTGAGGTCGGCGCCGAGCTTCACGAGGACCTGGGCGGCGACGCCCTCGCCCTCGCGGATGAGCCCGAGCAGGATGTGCTCCGTGCCGATGTAGTTGTGGCCGAGCTGCAGCGCCTCGCGCAGGGACAGCTCGAGCACCTTCTTGGCGCGCGGGGTGAACGGGATGTGCCCCGTCGGCTGCTGCTGGCCCTGGCCGATGATGTCCTGGACCTGCTCGCGGACCGCGTCGAGGGAGATCCCGAGCGACTCGAGTGCCTTGGCGGCGACGCCCTCACCCTCGTGGATGAGACCGAGGAGGATGTGCTCGGTGCCGATGTAGTTGTGGTTGAGCATCTTCGCCTCTTCCTGGGCGAGGACGACAACACGACGGGCTCGGTCGGTGAATCTCTCGAACATGTGCTCTCCCTTGGCTCCGAGGGGGTGGAGCCGACAGATGTGCCGGTCCCTGGTGGGCCCGGCGACGTACATCGAGACTAACCAGCGCGCCTCCGCGGGGCTGCCCCTGTTCGCCGTGGGCGTGACCCACGTGCGCAGTCGGTCCGGACCGCCCGGGAGGCGGTGCTCGCCTCGCCTGACCCTGGCCGCGGTCAGGTGGTCACCGCTACCCTCCGGACCATGGAGGCACCACTCGTCGGGATCGTGATGCACCCCTCGAAGGACGTCCGGGCGTCGGTCGAGACCCTGCAGCGCTGGCACGCGTCGGGGCGGGGCCAGCTCGTCGCGCGCCGGATCGACGCCGCGCGGCTCGGCCCGGGGATCGAGGTGCTCGACGACGTCGAGTTCTGCGAGCGGGTCGACCTCGTCGTGTCCCTCGGGGGCGACGGCACGATGCTCGGGTCGATGCGCCTCGTGGCCGCACGTCCGGTGCCGGTCCTCGGGGTGAACTACGGCAACGTCGGGTTCCTCGTCGAGATCGAACCCGAGGAGCTCGCCGCGGCGCTCGAACGGATGTCCGCCGGTGACTACTCGCTCGAGCCGCACCACGCGCTCGAGGCCGTGCTGACGTGGTCGGGTGCCCGCACGAACTACCTCGCGTTCAACGACCTGACGATCGTCCGGCGCCCCGGCGCCGGGCAGGTCTCAGCCGACCTGACGATCGGGGGCCTCACGTACGGGTACTACCGCGCCGACGCCGTCGTCGCCTCGACCCCCGCCGGCTCCACCGCCTACAACTACGCCGCCGGGGGCCCGGTGCTGTCCCCCGCCCTGTCCGGCTCGGTCGTGACGCCGGTCGCCCCGATGGCCGGGATCGACCGCTCGGTGGTCCTCGCGGCGAAGGAGCGCTACCGGTTCGACATCGCCGAGGGCACGCGGAGCGCCGCGCTCGAGGTCGACGGGCTCGTCGTCGGCGAGGTCGCCACCGGTGCGCAACTCGAGGTCCGGCTGCGCAAGAACGCCGGCACGGTGATCCGCCTCGACGCCGAGCGCCACGGGCGGACCGGCCGGGTCAAGCTGAGCCTGCTCGACCTCCCGGTGCGACCGGACCAGCTCATCGAGCTCATCCCCTCCGAGGTGCGGCAGCGGCTGCGGCAGCACGACCGGCCGGAGCCCGAGGAGGGCTGAGGCCGCGCCTCCAGGCCGGGAGGCCCGGTGCAGGACCACCGGAGCGGCCCGCGCGACCGTCGGGACCGACGACGACGGCCCGCCCGAGTCGTGTGACTCGGACGGGCCGTTCCCATCACCCCGCCGGATCGCCTTCCCACAGGACGACCCGACTCCCCGCACCGACCCCGTCCGGGTCGGCCGTGGTCCTGGACCTCAGTCGGTCAGGTAGAGCTGCATGTCCTGGCTGACCGCCTTGGCGAACAGGCGGAGCTTGGCGCGGGACTCGACGCGGCTGACCGCCTGGCGCGTGGTGTGGACGACCTTCGAGATCTCGTCGAGGGTCATCGGGTGGTCGTCGTCGAGGCCGTAGCGCATGCGGATGACGCGCGCCTCGTCCGTCGGCAGCTCGGCGACGATCGACCGGATGTCCCGGTGGAGCAGCGTGCTCTCGGTCATCTCGTTCGGGCTCGCGGCGTCCTCGTCCTCGATGAAGTCCCCGAGCTCGGAGTCGTCCGAGTCGCCGACCACCGTGTGGATCGACACGGGCTCGTGCGAGCGGCCCTTGAGGTCGAGGAGTTCCTCGACGTCCATGCTCAGCTCCTCGGCGACCTCTTCGGGGCTCGGCGCCCGGCCGAGGTCGACGGTGAGGTCGCGCTCGGTGCGCGAGATCTTGTTGATGAGCTCCACGGTGTGCACCGGGATGCGGATGGTGCGGGCCTTGTCGGCGAGACCGCGCGAGATCGCCTGGCGGATCCACCAGGTCGCGTAGGTCGAGAACTTGTAGCCCTGCGTGAAGTCGAACTTCTCCACCGCACGGACCAGGCCGAGGTTGCCCTCCTGGATCACGTCCATGAACGGCAGACCGCGCTGCGAGTAGCGCTTGGCGATGCTCACGACGAGGCGGAGGTTCGAGGTGATCATCCGCTCCTTGGCACGCTGGCCGTCACGGACGAGCCAGCGGAGTTCACGCTGCAGCTGCTTCGGCACGTCGGGCGTGTTCGCGAGCTTCTCCTCGGCGAACAGGCCGACCTCGATGCGGCGGGCGATGTCCGCTTCCTCCTCGGCGGAGAGCAGCGGCAGGCGGCCGATGTGGCGGAGGTAGTCGCCGACCTGGTCGACCGAGGCGCCGCGGACACCGGCGAGACGCTCGTCGGCCTCGATCGCCGTGTCGACGCTGTCGAGCTCGCGCGGTGCCGCCTCGACCTTCGTGGTGGTCTTGGAACGCCGGGTGGTGCTCGGAGCTTCGGTTGCGATGGTCATGGCTGACTCTCCTTCGCGGTGACGGTTGACGGGGGCCGAACCGGCTGGGCCGGGCCGGATCACGTCGGACGGTGTCGTTCGGCGCTGGTCCTGCTGCCCCTCCATCGGGGCGTGCAACGAGTAAAGCGGCCCGGAGGTGTACCCCACAAATCGTTTCCTGCTTTTCCCAGGGATCTCCGTGCTTCGTCATCGCGGACCCCCGGGTGGGGGTACGGGACCACTCCGCCGACCGGTCCTCCGATCCCGGAGATGCTGGGGGACGAGCCCGGAAATCCGCCGATCGTCGTCCGCGTCCGAACCGATTCCGGGCCTGTACCCCGCCCTGTCACCCGGCGGCGGACACGTTCCGGGGTACGCGTGCGGATGGGGCCCCCGCGGCACGTCCGTACCCCTTTTCGGCAACGATCCCGTAACACGCTCGTCACCCGGGGGTCGATCGGCGGTCACCAGCTCGGTTCGAGCCAGTCCGTGCGTCGCTGGGCCCCCTCCGCTTCGGCGTCGAGGTCGAACTCGTCGTACTCGCTCTCGATGTCCCCGACGAACGAGCGGGCGACGGCATGCAGCAGATCGGTCATGCCGGCGATGCTGACCAGCCCCGACGACGGCGGGGTGAACGGCTCGTGTCGCGGCGCTGACCGCCGGACGTCCGGGAGCGACTACTCCGCGGACTGCGGCGAGGCGGGGACGGCTGCGGGGCGGCTCGGCGCCTGCACGTCACGCGGCCCCGCGGTACCCGCGCCGGGTCCACCGGCGGCACGCTCCGCGGTGAAACGGGCGCGTTCCTCCCGTTCGAGCTTGGCGTAGGTCGCGCGCTCGGTGCGGTCGGCCCGGATGATCGCCCGCATGACGAACCAGAACACCAGGCCGACGACGACGGTCGGCGTCAGCGAGAAGATGATCCCGGTCACGACTCCATGAGGCACGCGACCATGGTACGTCCCGGTGCTCGGGGTGCCGTGCGGGGGACCTGAGCGCACGGCCAGCGAGCGGAGCGCGTCCGCCGTGTGCGCACGCCGACGACGAGTGCGCATGCGCCCGCACGTTGCGTTGTCGTCCGTGTGCGCAGGAGTGCGTCGACTGCCGTGCTCGCAGGCTCACCCGGGGCCGGCGTCGCGCAACGCTGACGCGTTGCCCTAAGCCCCAGCGCCCTTGACGAGCGGGAACAGGATCGTCTCGCGGATCCCGAGGCCCGTGATCGCCATGAGCAGGCGGTCGATGCCCATCCCCATGCCGCCCGACGGCGGCATGCCGTGCTCGAGGGCGCGCAGGAACTCCTCGTCGACGCGCATGGCCTCGACGTCGCCGCCCGCGGCGAGCTTCGCCTGCTCGACGAACCGCTCGCGTTGCACGACCGGGTCGACGAGCTCGGAGTACGCCGTGGCGAGCTCGAACCCGCGGACGTAGAGGTCCCACTTCTCGACGACGCCCGGGCGCGACCGGTGCTCCCGCGTCAGCGGGGACGTGTCCACCGGGAAGTTCATGACGAACGTCGGGCGCTCGAGCGAGTCGATGACGAAGTGCTCCCAGAGCTCCTCGACGTACTTGCCGTGGGTGGCGTGCGCGACCTCGACGCCCTCGGCCTCGGCGAGCGCCTGCAGCTCGGCGAGCGGGGTGTCGGGCGTGATCTCGCGACCGGCCGCGGCGGAGAGCGAGCCGTACATGTCGATGCGGTCCCACTCGCCGCCGAGGTCGTACTCGCTGCCGTCGGTGAGCGTCACGACGAGCCCGCCCGTGACGGCGAGCGCGGCGTTCTGCACGAGCTCCTGCGTCAGGTCGGCCATCTGCTCGTAGTTGCCGTAGGCCTGGTACGCCTCGAGCATCGCGAACTCGGGCGAGTGCGTGGAGTCGGCGCCCTCGTTCCGGAAGTTCCGGTTGATCTCGAACACACGCTCGATGCCGCCGACGACCGCGCGCTTGAGGAACAGCTCGGGCGCGATCCGGAGGTACAGCTCGGTGTCGAACGCGTTCGAGTGCGTCACGAACGGGCGGGCCGACGCGCCACCGTGCTGGGTCTGCAGCATCGGCGTCTCGACCTCGAGGTAGTCGTGGGCCGCGAACGTCGCGCGGAGCGACTGCATCACGCCGGCACGTGCGCGCACGGTGGTGCGGGCCTGCTCGCGGACGATGAGGTCGAGGTAGCGGGCGCGGACCCGGGTCTCCTCGCTCAACTCGGTGTGCAGGTTCGGCAGCGGCAGGATCGCCTTCGCCGCGATCGCCCAGTCGTCGACCATGACGCTCAGCTCGCCGCGGCGGGACGAGATCACGCGGCCGTGCACGAACACGTGGTCACCGAGGTCGACGAACTCCTTCCAGCGCGCGAGCGACTCGTCCCCGACCTCGGCGAGCGACACCATCGCCTGGATGCGGGAGCCGTCGCCGGACTGGAGGGTCGCGAAGCACAGCTTGCCCGTGTTCCGCGCGTGCACCACGCGGCCGGCGAGCCCGACGACGTCGTCGGTCTCCTCGCCGCTCGGCAGGTCGGCGTGCTCGGCGCGGACCGCGGGGATCGTCGTCGTGATCCCGAGCTCGACCGGGTAGGCCTCGATGCCCGCCGCCAGCAACCGCTCCCGCTTGTCGAGGCGCACCTGACGCTGCTCGCTCGTCTCGGCCGCGGCGGCTGCCTCGGCGTCGACGCGGGCGGTCTCGAGGGCGACGGCCTCGGGGTCGGTGGTGTCAGCGGGTTCGTCGGTCATCGCGCGCGCAGCTCCGGGGGTCGTGGGGGATGCGTCGATGCTACCGGCCCACCACGGCGCAGCCGGCCGGGAGACGCCGGCCGGGAGGCGCTTGCCGGGGACCGCGCACCGCTACAGCGCCTGCTGCCCGTCCGCCTGCGCGAGCGCGTTCTCGACGGCGGACCGGACGAGTGCACCGAGCACGCGTCCCGGGTGGTCGACGCCGATCGCCGCCAGCGTCCCGGCGGCCTGGTCGACGATCGCGCTCGAGAAGTCCACCGCGGCCCGGACAGCGTCGGCGTAGGCGGCGCGGTCGGCCTCACGGACGACGACCGGCTCGGCACCCATCTCGACCACGAGCGCCTGCGCGATCGGCAACACCGGCGCGGGCGAGGTCACCGCGCAGTAGGCGTCCCGGAGGCGGGCGAGGTCGACGCTCGTGCCCGTGAACGCCATCGCGGGGTGGATCGCCAGCGGGATGACGCCCTGGGCGGTCGCGGGCGCGAGGACCCCGACCCCGTGGTCCGGGCTCGTGTGCACGACGAGCTGTCCCGCCTGCCAGATGCCGGCGTCGGCCAGACCCTGCACGAGCCCCGGCAGCTGGTCGTCCGGCACGGCGAGCAGGACGAGTTCGCTCCGCTCGACGAGTTCCGGGGTCCCGAGCACGGGCGCGCCGGGCAGGAGCGCCTCGGCCCGGTCGAGTCCCGCGTCGGAGACCGCGGTGATGCCGACGACCGCGTGCCCCGCGTTCGCGAGCGCGGCGCCGAGCACCGGGCCCACCCGGCCCGCACCGACGACGCCGACCCCGAGTCGTCCGGCCCGCTCGCTCATCGTGGTCCTCCGTCCGGTCGTGGCACGTGCTCCCACCCAACGGGTGCGGTGACCGACGCGGGGTCGGCGCCCCGGGCCTCCCGGTCGTCACGCCACCGGTGCGAGGTGTCGGCGGCGGCCGCGCGGACGGCCTCGGCCTCGGTGCCGGAGAACAGCCGCATCGCGTCGGGCACGGCGAGCGCGCCGATGCGCGCGACGACCGGTCCGTGCACGGTGTGCACGTGGACCTCGGCGAGCCCGAGCGCGCGCTCGAGGGGGCCCTGTGCCACCCGGATGCTCTGCACGCGCGGCAGGGGCACGACGACGAGCGACCGCCAGACCGCGCCGAGGCGGAGCAGCACCGCCCCGGGGACGCTCCGGTAGCCGTTGCGACGCCAGGACAGCGGTCGGAGCCAGGCGCCGCGACCGGGTGACCGCGTGAACCCACCGGCGTCACCCGACCCCGTCAGGCTGCCCTGCACGACGTCGACCGCGGCGGCCGAGCCCTCCTGCAGGCTGGCGAAGGAGGCGGCGGGCCCGGCGACCGCGGTGCCGACGAGCTCCGGCAGGATGATCTCGAGCACCGCACGGACGTCCGCGGTGTCACCGACGGGCAGCACGACCGAGGACGTCTGCTGGTTCTGACGGGAGCCGCCGGCGTGCGAGGCGCGGTTGACGCGGACGTCCCACCAGCCGAACGGACGCCACAGCAGCGGCTGCGTGACCGCGACGGCGTGGATGCGCCCGGGCGGCAGGGTCTCGTTCGAGGTCGACACGAGGCCGTAGCCGATGCGGATCCCGTCCGGGGTCGCCGCGATCGAGTACTGCAGCGACTTCGTGAAGCGGCGGACCGTGACCCCGACGGCGCCGATCATCGCCGGGAACAACGTCACGAGCAGGAAGTACTGGCCCGTCACGGCGACGCTCACGATGATGCCGACCGCGGCGAGGGCGAGCACGACGGTCGTGTTCGACAGGAGCACGGAGCCGATGAGCCGCCCGGTGTGCACGCGCACGACGCGCGTGGCGCGCACCGCGGCGGGGTCGAGTTCCGGGGCCAGGAACTCCGTCATCCGCTCGTCGACGAACCGTCCCGCCGGCCGGGAGGCCCGGGACCCGCCCGGCACGTCGGCGCGGGCACCGCTCGCCAGCAGCAGGATGCGCTGCCGCAGGTCGTCGGCCGGCCGCGAGCCGAGGTACGCCAGCTGCACGTTCGCGTCGTTGCCCGCCTGCGAGATCTCGAGCCGGGCCGTGCCGACGAGCCGGGCCACGAACGGGCGGACGACGTTGACGGCCTGGATGCGGTCGAGGCGGGCCTTGCGGTGGTTCCGGAACAGCACGCCCGAGCGGACCTCGACGACCTCGCCGGTCACGCGGAAGGTGTGCATGCGCCAGGACAGCGTGAACAGGCCGATGAGCACGAGGATGAACACGAGCACCCCGAGGAGCGCGACGCCCACGTAGTCGTGGCGGACGACGTAGTCGATCGGGTCGCCCTGCTCGCCGCCCCGGGCACCACCCGGGATCACGAGGTCGAGCAGCCGCTCGCGGAGGGTGTTGACCACCCACCCGAGGATCACGAGCAACGCGATCCCTCCGCGGAGCAGCGGCGTCAGCGGGTGCAGGCGGTGCCACGTCCCGTCGGTCAGGTCGGCGGCCGCGGCGGCGTCGCCCTGCCGGTGGGGCTGCGGGAGCGGCGGCAGCGGCGGCAGCGGCGGGCCGGACGGCCGGGAGGTCACAGCCCGACCCGTCGGCTCTCGGCCATCGCGACGAGTTCGTCGCGCAGGCGGTCCGCGTCGGCCTCGGGGAGCCCGGGCAGCCGGACGTTCGTGCTCGCCGCCGCCGTCACGAACCGGAGGTCGCTCAGACCGAGGGCACGACCGAGCGGACCGCGGCTGATGTCGACGAGCTGCATGCGGCCGTACGGGACGGCGATGAACCGCTGGAACATGAGTCCGCGCCGCACCACGAGGTCGTCGTCGCGGAGGGCGTACCCGATCGACCGGATCCGCCGGGGCGTGAAGGCAGCGACGAGGGCGGTGACCACCGCGGCGGCGAGCCCGATGAGCGTCCACACGAGCGCGGTGGTCGGCGAGGACCCCCGGAACGCCACGCCGATGAGGAAGCACCCGGCGGTGATGACCACCCCGACGACGAGGACGGTGACGAGTTCGGTCCAGACCAGGCGCGGCGACACCCGGCTCCAGGGGATCCCCGGCAGGTCGAGACGTTCCCTCGGCATCGGTCCCCCTGTCGTCGGCGTCGCTGCTGCCGGGTCGGTCAGATCGCGGTCGTCCCACCCGGGTCGGAGTCGTCGTCGTCCCGGGGCGGCACCGTGCACATGTGCTCCGCGACGAGCGCACACACCATGAGCACCAGACCACCGAACACCGCGACGACGCTGGGCAGGATGGAGCCTAGCGCGGGGACGACGGCCCGCGTGAGGACGAACGCGAGCCCGCCGCCCGTGAACGCGCCGAACAGCACGCCGCAGATGCTCGAGGCCTTGGCGAGGACCACCACCCGCGTCGCGTAGAAGGCGTCGACGGGGCGGGTCGCGGTGCCACGGGCGTGCCGACGGACCGGGATCGCCATGAGCACGAGCGCGATGCCGATGAAGCCCAGGGTCAGCCCGAGCGCCGACGAGAGCACGATGACGGGCCGCTGCCGGGACGCCAGGGCAGCGTCGAGGGCGAACCCGGCGACACCGGCGACGATCGCGACGCTGATCAGGGTGGAGGCGCGGGTGTGTCTCACTGGGGTGCTCCCGGGAGCTCGGACGGACGGGACGCGAACAGTCGGGGTTCCTCGACGCGGACGGTGTCGTCGCCGACCGCGGCGAGCAGCGCGGCGACCGGACCGGCGCCGGGGAGGACCGCGTCGGGGTCGGCGTCGAGCCAGGGCGCGAGCACGAATGCCCGCTCGGCGGCCCGGGGATGCGGGAGCGTCAGGTCGGCGGCGTCGAGCACGACGTCGTCGACGGCCACGATGTCGAGGTCGAGCGTCCGGTCCCCCCACCGCTCGACGCGGACCCGGCCGTGGGCGTCCTCGATGTCGTGCAGCGCGGCGAGGAGTGCGTCCGGCTCGAGATCGGTGTCGACCACGACCACCCCGTTGCGGTACCGGGGCTTCGTCTCGTCGGGCCCGGAGAGGGTCATCGCGACGGACTCGACCTCGTGCGATGCGGCCACCGGGCGCACCCCCGGCACCGCGAGGATCGCCGCAGCGGCCTCGCGCAGGGTCGACCCCCGGTCGCCGAGGTTGGCACCGAGGGCGATGACGGCGCGCCTCACGGGTCGACCCGCGCGGAGCGGTCCCGGCGGATGGTGATCGACACGTCCGCGAACGGCACCGTGATCGGCGCCTGGGGCTTGTGCACGGTGACCTCGGTGGCGAGTGCCGCCGGGTGCCCCAGGACGACGGCGGCGATGCGCTCCGCCAGGGTCTCGATGAGGTCGACGGGGTCGGACTCGACGGCCGCGACGACCTGCTCGGCGAGCACGCCGTAGTGCACCGTGTGGTCGAGGTCGTCGGGGCCCGCGGCGGCACGGGCGTCGACCTCGACGGCGACGTCGACGACGAAGTCCTGCCCGTCGGCGCGCTCGTGGTCGAAGACCCCGTGGTGACCGCGGGCCCGGACCCCCGTGAGGCGGATGACGTCGTTCACGATCGCGCGGCCCTCCAGGCGTCCCAGACGTCGAGCACCGCGCGGTTCGGGGCGGGGTCGTGGACCCGGACGCCCCAGGCCCCACGCTCGGCGGCGAGCAGCGTGATCGCCGCGGTCGCCAGGTCCCGGTCCCGGGGTGCGGCGTCCGGATCGCTCCCGACGCCGGCGAGGAAGCGCTTGCGTGACGCCGCGACGAGCACCGGGAGCCCGAGCGACGCGAAGCGCTCGTACCCGGCCAGGATCTCCCAGTTCTGCCGACCGTGCTTCGCGAACCCGAGCCCCGGGTCCACGACGACCTGGTCCGGGTGCACACCGAGCACGATGAGCTCCGCGACCCGGAGTTCGAGCTCGCGGCGGACGTCCTCGACGGCGTCCTCGTACACGGCGTTCCGGTGCATCACGTCGCTGTGGCCGCGCCAGTGCATGACGACGAAGCCCGCACCACTCGCGGCGACGACGCGGGCCATGTCGGGGTCGGCCAACCCGCCGGAGACGTCGTTGACGATCGACGCCCCGAGCTCGAGCGACCGCTCGGCCGTCGCCGCGTTCATCGTGTCGACGCTCACCGTGATGCCCTCGGCGACCAGGTCCTGCACGACCGGCAGCACGCGACGCTGTTCCTCGTCGACCGGCACCCGCGGCGCACCCGGCCGGGTGGATTCGCCGCCGACGTCGACGAGGTCGGCGCCGTCGGCCACGAGCCGGCGCGCGTGCGTCACGGCGGCGTCGCGTCGGTGGTGTTCGCCACCGTCGCTGAACGAGTCGGGCGTCACGTTGAGGATGCCCATGATCCGCGCCCGGCCCGGCGTCGATGGGGCCGCGCCCGCCGCACGCGCCGACCGGCGACGCGTCGCCGCCTCCTGCTGCAGGGCAGGGAGGTCGATGGCGACGGTCGCCGGTTCGGCTGCGGCGGCGCGGGCGCGGCTCGCCTCGGAGATCCGGCGCTCGCGCCGGCTGGGGAGGTCGGTCATCCCGCTGGCCTACGCCGGCGCGATACCGGGGTTCCCGCGCGGGGCCCGTGCCCGACGCGGCTTCGCCGGGGGCTCGGAGTCGATGCCGCCGTCGACGGCGCCCTCGTCCACCGGCGCCTTGACCGGCAGCGAGATCGCGGGCAGGTCGCTCACGGGGCGGCTGTCGCTCGAGAGCCACTGCGGGCGCTCGGGCAGCTTCCGGACGTCCTTGAAGATCTCGGCGAGCTCGTTCTGGTCGAGCGTCTCCTTCTCGAGGAGGGCGCCCGCCAGGTGGTCGAGGATGTCGCGGTTCGCGTTGATGACCTGGTAGGCCTCGTCGTGCGCGGACTCGAGCAGGGCACGGACCTCGGCGTCGACGGTCTCGGCGATGTTCTCCGAGTAGTCGCGCTGGGCGCCCATGTCGCGGCCGAGGAACGGCTCGCCCGACCCCTGGCCGAGCTTGACCGAACCGACCGCCGTGCTCATGCCGTACTCGGTGACCATCTTGCGTGCGGTCGCCGTGGCCTTCTCGATGTCGTTCGACGCACCCGTGGTGGGGTCGTGGAACACGATCTCCTCGGCGACACGACCGCCCATGGCGTAGGCGAGCTGGTCGAGCAGCTCGTTGCGCGTGACGGAGTACTTGTCCTCGAGCGGGAGCACCATCGTGTACCCGAGGGCACGACCGCGCGGGAGGATCGTGATCTTCGTGACGGGGTCGGTGTGCCGCATGGCCGAGGCCGCGAGCGCGTGACCGCCCTCGTGGTACGCGGTGATGAGGCGCTCCTGGTCGCTCATGACGCGGGTCCGGCGCTGCGGACCGGCCATGACGCGGTCGACGGCCTCGTCCAGCGCGCGGTTGTCGATGAGCTGCGCGTTCGAGCGCGCGGTGAGCAGCGCGGCCTCGTTGAGGACGTTCGCCAGGTCGGCACCCGTGAACCCGGGGGTCTTGCGGGCGAGGACGTCGAGGTCGACGCTCGCGGCGAGGGGCTTGCCCTTGCCGTGCACCTGCAGGATCTGCTTGCGGCCGATGAGGCTCGGGGCGTCGACGCCGATCTGGCGGTCGAAGCGGCCCGGCCGGAGGAGCGCGGGGTCGAGCACGTCGGGACGGTTCGTCGCGGCGATGAGGATGACGTTCGTCTTGACGTCGAAGCCGTCCATCTCGACGAGGAGCTGGTTCAGCGTCTGCTCGCGCTCGTCGTTGCCACCGCCGATGCCGGCACCGCGGTGGCGACCGACGGCGTCGATCTCGTCGACGAAGATGATCGCGGGAGCGTTCTGCTTGGCCTGGTCGAACAGGTCACGGACGCGGCTCGCACCGACACCGACGAACATCTCGACGAAGTCCGAACCGGAGATCGAGAAGAACGGCACCCCGGCCTCGCCGGCGACGGCGCGGGCGAGCAGGGTCTTGCCGGTCCCGGGAGGGCCGTACAGCAGCACGCCCTTCGGGATCCGCGCGCCGACCGCCTGGAACTTGGCCGGCTCCTTGAGGAACTCCTTGATCTCCTGGAGCTCCTCGATGGCCTCGTCCGCGCCGGCGACGTCGGCGAAGGTGACCTGCGGGTTCTCCTTGTTGTTCATCTTCGCGCGGGACTTGCCGAACTGCATGACGCGCGAGCCGCCGCCCTGGGCGCTCGACAGGAGGAACCAGAACACCAGACCGATGACGAGGAACGGCAGGAACGTCAGCAGGAGCGAGACGAACACGTTCGACTGCTGGACGGTGTCGTTGTAGCCCTTCGACAGGTTCGCCTTGTCGACCGCCGAGACGACGTCCGGCCCACGCGGGGTGGAGTAGTAGAACTGCTCCGTCTGGTTGCCGTCCTTGAGCACGAGGTCGACGCGCTGCTCGGTGGAGTTGATGGTGGCAGAGGCGACCTTGCCGTCACCGAGCTGCTCGAGGCCCTTCTGCGTCGTGATCTGCGACGTCCCGGACTGACTGATCACGGCCCAGCCGATCCAGATCCCGATGACCGCGATGATCACGTACAGGTACGGCCCACGGAAGATGCGCTTGAAGTCCATGTGATCCGGGCGACACGCCCGACACCTTTCTCTGCCGATGTTGCGTGGGAGTCAGCATACGGCCGGGACTCTGTGGGGCGAGTGGGTGTCCTCCGAGGGCGAACTCGACCTCCGGAGGGCCGTTCGTCAGGAGTAGACGTGCGGCGCCAGGACCCCGACACCGCGCAGGTTGCGGTAACGCTCGTCGTAGTCGAGGCCGTACCCGATCACGAACGCGTCCGGGATGTCGAAGCCGACGTACTTGACGTCCACCTGCACCTTGGCCGCCTCGGGCTTGCGGAGCAACGCGACGATCTCGACGCTCGCGGCCCCGCGGCTCACGAGGTTCTGCCGGAGCCAGGACAGGGTGAGCCCGGAGTCGATGATGTCCTCGACGATGAGGACGTCGCGGCCGTGCAGGTCGGTGTCGAGGTCCTTGAGGATCCGCACGACGCCGGACGACTTGGTGCCGGACCCGTAGGACGACACCGCCATCCAGTCCATGGTGATCGGGAGCTTGAGCTCACGCGAGAAGTCCGCCATCACCATGACCGCGCCCTTGAGCACGCCGACGAGCAGCGGGTCGCGCCCCGTGTAGTCGGCCTCGACCGCGCGGGCGAGCTCGGCGATCCGGGCGTCGATCTGCTCGGCGGTGAACAGGACCTCGCTCAGGTCGGCCTGGACGTCGGTGAGTTCCACGGGGGCGTGCCCTCTCTGCTCAGTGGTGCGCCGGGTCAGTGGTGCGCCGGGTCAGTGGTGCGCCGGGCCGGTGCCGCCCGGGTCTCCCAGGATACGGCCGGGCGACCCCGGCCCGGACTCGGACACCGGCCGCCCGGACCCGGACACCGGCCCGGACGTCGTGCTCGCGAACAGCAGGCGGTCGCCCTCGCGCCGCACGCGGACGCCGGGCAGGTCGATCGGCCCCTGTCCCGACCAGTCCGTCACGAGCCGGCACACCTCGAGCGTCTGGAGCCGCGAGAGCACGACGCCGAACTCCCCCTCGACCGCGAGGCGCACGAGTCGCTGCCGCAGGGCCGGCGGGTTGGCCGCGAGTCCCGACACGGACACCGCGATGCCCGCCTCGGCGTGCTCCGCGAGTTCCTCGGCGAGCTCCTCGGCGAAGTGGTCGAGCGCGCTCGCGTCTTCGCGGATCTGGTCGGCGGTGCGGGCCAGGGCCTCGACCACGCCGTCGCCGAGCTCCTCGGCGAGCACCGGCAGCACGCGCGCGCGCACCCGGACCCGGGCGAACGCGGGGTCGTTGTTCTGCGGGTCCGTCCACGGCTCCAGGCCGCTCTCGGCACAGGCCGCGACGGTGGTCGCCCGCCGGACGCCGAGCAGCGGGCGGGCGAGCAGCGGCCCGGGCGTCACCGGCGCCGGTGACCGCGCCGGCATGCCCGACAGGCTGTCCGGACCGCTGCCGCGCAGGAGGCCGAGCAGGACCGTCTCGGCCTGGTCGTCCATCGTGTGCCCGACCAGGACCAGCGGCGACCGCTCCGCCGCGGCGACGGCCGCGATCGCCCGGTACCGGGCCTCCCGGGCGGCGGCCTCCGGCCCACCCGCGTCACCGACGCGGACGTGGTCGACGACGACGGGCGTGAGCCCGAGCGCCTCCGCCTGCCGGGAGGCCGCGCTCGCGACCGCCCCGCTGCCCGCCTGGAGGCCGTGGTCGACGACGACGGCGCCCGCGCGGAGGCCCTGCCTGGGTGCCTCGAACGCGGTCGCGGCCGCGAGTGCGAGCGAATCGGGGCCGCCGCTCAGCGCCACGAGGACGAGGTCACCGGAGGCGAGGACGCCCGCCGAACGGGCGTCCGCGAGGGACGTGCGCACCGCGCGGCGCACGGCGGCGACGGCGGGTCCGAGCCGGGGCCGGTGCATGTCCACCCTGTAACGTTATCGGCGCTGTAGGACCGCAGAACCATCCACATCGAGGAGTGCCACATGGCCGCGTACGACGTCGTCATCGAGATCCCCAAGGGCAGCCGCAACAAGTACGAGGTCGACCACGAGACCGGTCGGGTGTACCTGGACCGCGTCCTGTTCACGTCGTTCGTCTACCCCACCGACTACGGCTTCTTCGAGAACACCCTCGGGCTCGACGGCGACCCCGTCGACGCCCTCGTCCTGCTCGAGTACCCCGCGTTCCCCGGCGTCGGCGTCAAGGTCCGCCCGGTCGGCGTGTTCAAGATGAGCGACGAGGCCGGCTCCGACGCCAAGGTGCTCTGCGTCCCGGCGAAGGACCCGCGCTGGCAGCACATCCAGGACATCGCCGACGTCGACGAGCAGACGAAGGCCGAGATCGCCCACTTCTTCGAGCGCTACAAGGACCTCGAGCCGGGCAAGTTCGTCAACGCCGAGGGCTGGGGTGACGCCGCCGAGGCCGAGGAGATCGTCGCGGCGGGCTTCGCCGCGTACCAGCCGGGCCACTGAGTCCGTCGCGCCCCGAGGCGCGGCGCTGGCCAGGCGGCCGGCTGGGAGAAGTGAAGGCGGCGGGTGCCCATGGGGCCCCCGCCGCCTTCGTCCGGTGACGACCCCACCCGAAGGGGTCGGCACCGTCATCGGCTCGGAACCCCACCCGAAGGGGTCCCGGCCGGGTCATCAGAGCGAGCCGGTGGGGCGCGCCACGTAGGGGACGATCTGGTACGTGTACACAGCGTAGTTCCGCACGCTGAGTCCCGGCTTGGGGGCCTCGACCATCCGACCGCCGCCGGCGTAGATCGTGTCGTGGTACATCCCCGCCGGGTTCGTGCCCGTCGTCGAGTAGAAGATGATGTCGCCCGGCTGCGCCTGCGACAGCGGCACGAGTCGGCCGAGCGCGGCGAAGTGCTCGTACTGCCAGTCGACCCGGTGCCCACCGACGGCCACGCCGACGCTGCTGTACGCGGCCATCACGAGCCCCGAGCAGTCGTAGGAGTTCGGACCGGCGGCACCGAACAGGTACGGCTTGCCGATCTGGGCGGACGCGAACGCCAGCGCTGCGGAGCCCTTGGACGGTGAGGACGAGCCGGTGCTCGACGTCGGCGGCTTCGGCGCGGGCGCGGCCGGCTTCGGCGCAGGCGCGGTGACGGGCTTCGGGGCAGGCGCGGCCGGCTTCGGGGCAGGCGCGGCCGGTTTGGGCGCTGCGACGGGCTTCGGGGCCGGCGTGACCGGCTTCGGCGCGGGCGCGGTGGCGGGCTTCGGGGCCGTGCCCGTCCCGGTCGGCTTCGAACCGGTCGGCTTCGAACCGGTCGGCTTCGACGCCGCGGGCTTCGACGCGGTCGTCCCGGTGCTCCCGGTGGCGGCGGCCTTCGTCGTGCCGGCGCCCCCACTGGTCGTCGAGGTCGCGATCGCCCGCTCGGCTTGCTTCGCCTGCTGGTCGGCGAAGTACGCGGCCTCGGTGGTCGCCGTCGTTCCCTTGAGGTACGCCAGCTGGTCGAAGAGCGTCGACTGCTGGTCCTGCACGCTCTTGAGCCGTCCGGCGGCGCTCGCGGCCTGGTCGTTCGCGTCGGACAGCGACGTCTTGGCGGCCGTGGTGGCCTTGCCGAGCGCGGTCTCGGCCGCGGAGGCCTGGTGCTGCAGGGCGTCGACCTGCCGCTGGTCGGCCTCGGCGTCGGCGAGGATGCCCGCCGAGCGAGCCGACAGGTGCGACATCGTGCCGACCTGGTACAGCAGGTCCTTCGCGTCGGCGCCGTCGACGAGCATCGCCGTCGAGAGGTCGCCGCCGCCCGTCCGCGAGAGCTCGACCACGAGGCCGGCGACCTGCTGGGCGGAGACCTCCGCCTTCGCCTCGGCCTGCTTCGACTGGCGCGTCAGGGTGTCGACCCGGGTCTGCGCCGCCTGCTGTCGCGATGCCGCCCGCTGGTACGCCTCACCGGCCTGCTGCTCGGCGACCGAGGCCCGCTCCGCCTGGGTCTGGAGCGCGTCGAGCGACGAGGTCAACGTGTCGACCTGGTGCTGCGTCGCCGCCTGGGACTGCTTCGCCGCCTGCACGTCGGCCCACGAGGGAGCGGACGGACTGGCCGACGCCGGTGCGGCGACGGTGAACGTCAGTCCGAGCACCGCGAGGGTCGCGGCGCCTCCGATGAGGACGCGTGCTGGCTTCATGCGGGTCAGTGCCTCCTGGGCGCGCTCGTGGTCATACCGAGATCCCCCGCGCAGCCATGAAGGGGACCGGGTCGACGGCAGCGCCGCTCACCCGGGTCTCGAAGTGGAGGTGGCAGCCGGTCGACCAGCCGGTCGAGCCGACGAGCGCGATCTGCTGTCCCGCGACCACGGTCTGGCCCGCGTGGACCAGGAACCCGCCGTTGACGATGTGGCCGTACGCCGTCGAGATGCCGCCACCGTTGTCGATGATGACCTCGTTGCCGTAACCCCCGCCGTTCGCGGCGAAGGTGACGGTCCCGCTGTGGGCGGCGTAGATCGGCGCACCACAGCCCGGCGCGAGGTCGACCCCGGCGTGCAGGGCGTACGCACCGGTGTAGGGGTCGACGCGGTAGCCGTAGGGGCTCGTCTGGTACCCGGCGGACGGGCGGACCCAGCCCGACCCGTTCGGCGTCGTGGTGGTGGCGCCCGTGCTCGTCTGCGCGCCGGCGCCCCCGGTCCGGGCGGCAGCGGCGGCGCGAGCGGCAGCCGCCCGGGCAGCAGCAGCGGCTCGCGCGGCAGCGGCGGCTCGCGCGGCAGCCGCGGCCTTGGCGACGGCGACGCCCTTGTCGTAGTTCGCCTGCACGTTCTTGGCGTTCGTCGTCAGGAGGACGAGCTGCGCCTGCAACCGCGCCTGGTTGTCGTTCTGGTCGTCGAGAGCGCTCTGCGCGGCCGTCGCGGCGTCGTTCGCGTCGGCCAGTTTCTGCTGCGCGGCGTCACGGAGTGTTCCGAGCGCCTTCTTCGCCACCCCGGCCTGGTCGGTCAGCGCCTGCGCCGTGCCGCGGTCCTGGCTCGCCTGCTCGTAGATGCCGTCGGCCTGCTCGGACAGCTTCGACATCGCGCCGAGCTGGTAGAGCAGGTCCTTCGCTCCGGACGGGTGCGCCAGGAGGTTCGAGGTGACGTCGTTGTTCGACGAGCGTCCGAGCTGCGCGGCGAGCTGCCCGGCCTGGCGCTCCGACGCGGCCGCGGTCTTGCGGGCCTCGTCCGCCTGCGTCCGGAGCTTCTGCTCCTTGAGCGCGGCCTCGTCGTACTCGGTCTGCGCCGTCTGGTAGGCCTCGCCGGCCTTCTCCGCGGCGGCCTGCTTGGCCGACACCTGGGACTGGAGGGACGCGATGAGGCCCTTGATCTCGGTCACCTTCGCCTGCTGGGCGGCCTGGGACGCCTTGGCCGCCTGGACGTCGGACCAGCTCGGGTAGGACGTGGCGGACGCCGACGAGGGCGTCCCGGTCGCGGCGAGGACACCCCCCGTGAGCGCGACGACGACGGCGAGGACGAGGGCACGGGGTCGGCTCGCGGGGACGGCGAGGGCCCGAGCGGCGCGTCGGGGCGCGGATCGGCGGCTGATGGAGGAGGAAGAAGTCATCGGTCTCGATTTCGTAACAGCACGGCGAGGCGCACCCGAGTCACACTGTCAACAGTCGCAACAGTAACAACAGGGGTGTCGGACACTCCACCCCCCTGGCGAGGGGCATGGGGCACCGACGTCGGACCCACGGGGAACGACGGCACGGGGTTCTCTCTGCGGCGAGTGAACCCGGCTGCCCCGGTCACGACGCCCGCGACACGCCGACCGGCGAGGCGGTATCCGCTCGGTTTGGCATTCGCGGCGAGCTTCCGTATGCTGGTTCTCCGGTAGCTGTGAAGCATCGCTTGACGGCCCCATCGTTTAGTGGCCTAGGACACCGCCCTTTCACGGCGGCAGCACGGGTTCGAATCCCGTTGGGGTCACTGCAGGCGGGGTGTCCGGCGCCGCCCACAACTCAACAAGCATGGCCCTGTAGCGCAGTTGGTTAGCGTGCCGCCCTGTCACGGCGGAGGTCGCGGGTTCAAGTCCCGTCAGGGTCGCCATGGCGTCCGGTCCTCGGACCGAGTCGTCCCGGGCACCACTCGATCCATCGAGTCGCCCACGGCTGGATAGCTCAGTTGGTAGAGCGTTCGACTGAAAATCGAAAGGTCCACGGATCGATGCCGTGTCCAGCCACCATCGCAAGGCCCTCGCGGGAGCGGGGGCCTTCGTCGTTCCCGACTGCCGCCGATCGGACTCCCGCCGAGCGTTGAACACGTCGTGTCCCGTTGAACAACGGCATCGCGGGGTGCAACAGGACGGCGGGTGTGCGAAGCCGAACGGCGGGTGTGCGAAGCCGGGCGGCGGGTGTGCGAAGCCGGACGGCGCGTGTGCGAAGCCGGACGCGACGGGTGGCGGGGCGGGACGGTCCTCCCGGCCGGGACGGGGCCTCCCGGCATACTGAGCGGATGACGGAGCCGGGTCGGACGACGGGGGCGGCGGAACCCGCCACGGTGTGGCGCAACGCACCGTTCCTCCGGCTGTGGAGCGGCGAGTCGGCGAGCGCGGTCGGCAGTGAGCTCGCCGTGCTGGCGATCCCGACCCTGGCGGTCACGGTGCTCGCCGCCTCGACGTTCGAGATCGGCGTCCTCACCGCGCTCGAGACGGTGGCGTTCCTCGTCATCGGGTTGCCCGCGGGTGCCTGGGTGGACCGGATGCGGAAGCGCCGGGTGATGCTCGCGGCGGACCTGACCCGCGCGTTGCTCCTGGCGACCATCCCCGTCGCGTGGCTGCTCGGCGCGCTGACGATCTGGCAGCTCATGGTCGTGGCGGCCCTGGTCGGCGCGGCGACGGTGTTCTTCGACGTGGCGTACCAGAGCTACCCGCCGATGATCCTGCCGTCGGCGCTCCTCGGCGACGCGAACGGCAAGCTCGAGGCGTCACAGCAGGTCGCGCGCGTCGGGGGTCCCGCGGCCTCGGGTGCCCTGCTCGCGGCGCTGCGGCCGGCGTTCGTCGTCGGGATCGACGCGCTGAGCTACCTCGCGTCGTTCGTCGCACTCCTCGGGATCCGGGACGACGAGCAGCCGCGGCCCGAGCACGAACGCCTGCCACTCGTGACCGAGATCCGCGAGGGCCTGGCGTTCGTGTTCCACCAGCCGCTCCTGGTCCGGGTCGTCCTGTGCACGGCCGGCTTGAACCTGTTCTCGGGGATCGGGGGGACGGTGCTGCCGCTCCTCGTCCTCCGCGACCTGCACCTCGGCACGCTCGTGTGGGGCGTCGCGACGAGCGTCGGCGCGGTCGGGGGACTCCTCGGCGCGCTGGCCGCCAGCAGGGTGGCCCGTCGCGTCGGCGAGGGCACGGCGATCCCCGTCGCGGCCGTCGCAGTCGGGGTCGGGGCGCTGCTGCTCGCGACGCCGGGGCTGGTGCCGACGCTCGCGGTCCCGCTGCTCGTGCTGGCCGAGTTCCTCACGAGCGCCGGGGTCCTCGTCTACAACATCACGCAGGTCACCTACCGGCAGCGGATCTGTCCGCCGCGCCTCCTCGGCCGGATGAACGCGTCGATCCGGTTCGTGGTGTGGGGCGTGGTGCCCATCGGGGGCATCGCGGCGGGACTGCTCGGCACGTGGCTCGGTGTCGAGGCGACCATCTGGGTCGCCGGCGTCGGTGCCCTGCTCGCGGCGCTGCCCGTCCTGCTCTCGCCCCTGCTCGGCATGCGGGAGCTCCCGGCCGAGCCCGCCGCCGCGTAGTCACGACGGGCTCGGGAGCAGGGACCGGTCAGGCGGTCTCGACGGGGTGCAGGTCGAGCGTGCAGCACTTGACGCCACCGCCGCCGAGCAGCAGCTCGGACAGGTCGACCCCGATCGGGTTGTACCCGCGCTGGCGGAGCTGCTCGGCGAAGGTCGTCGCGCGGGCCGCGATGACGACGTTGTGGCCGTCGCTGTAGGAGTTGAGCCCGAGGATCGCGGCGTCCTCCTCGGTGGCGATGATCGCGTCGGGGAACCGGCGGCGGAGCTCGGCGAGCGAGGCCTCGTCGAACGCGGACTCCAGGTAGGCGATGTTCGCGACGCCGTCCACCGGCTCGGGGTCGAGGACCGCGATCGCGGTGTCGAGGTGGTAGAACGCCGGGTTGACGAGCTTCAGGGTGACGACCTCGCGGCCGTACACGCGGGCGATCTCCTCGTGCGAGGTGCTGTCGCTGCGGAACCCGGTGCCGGCCAGGATGACGTCCCCGACGAGCAGGAAGTCGCCCTCGCCCTCGTTCGTCTCGACCGGCTCGGCGACGCGGAGGCCGTGCTCGCGGAACCAGTCCATGTACGCGGGACCCTCGGGCTGGCGCTCCGGGTACTGGAACTTCGCGCCGTAGGCGACGCCGTCGAGCACGAACCCGCCGTTGGCCGCGTAGACCATGTCGGGCAGCCCCTCGATCGGGTCGATGAAGTGGATGTCGAACCCGAGCCGCTCGTACGTGTCGACGAGGGTCTGCCACTGGGCGACCGCCTTCGCGGTGTCGGTCGGCTCCTCGGGGTGCATCCAGGGGTTGATGCGGTAGCTCACCGTGTAGTGCGTCGGCTTGCACATGAGGACGGTGCGCTTGGTCGCCGTGCGGGCGGGCGCTGTGGTGGTGGCGGGGGCCGGGTTCGACAAGGGGGTCTCCTGGGCGGCGGACCCGAGCCTGCCAGGGGACACCGTTCGAGGAGCGCTGGGGTGAGGTGCAGGCTCACTCACCCGTGGACGAGGCGGACCAGGTCGACGCCCCGGCACAGTGTGCCACGCGGCGCTCCCCGCGGACAGACCCCGCCGTGGGGGTGTCGCGGCGGCGCCGATCGCATGTGCGTCCGCGCAGGATCCGTGCGCCCGCTCCGGGGCGGACGCAACGACCGCGCGTAGCATGACGGCGATGGATTCGCTCGACCACCGCATCCTCGACCAACTCCGCGAGAACGCCCGCGCCGGCTACGGCGACATCGGCGCGGTGGTCGGGCTCTCGGCGTCCGCGGTGAAGCGCCGCGTGGACCGCCTGGTGGCCGATGACGTCATCCAGGGGTTCACGATCAAGGTCGACCCCGCGGTCGAGGAACGCGGCACCGAGGCCTGGGTCGAGCTGTACTGCCGCGGCACCGTCTCGCCCGACGAACTCCGCGCCGTGCTCGAGAACGTGCCCGAGGTCGTCGACGCCGGAACGGTCACCGGGAGCGCCGATGCCGTCGTGCACATGCGGAGTCGGGACATCGCGTCGCTCGAGGAGGCCCTCGACCGCGTCCGCTCCGCCCCGCACGTCGACCACACCCGCAGTGCGATCGTGCTGTCGCGACTCGTCTCGCGCGAGTCGCTGTGAGCGTGGCACCGCCCACGACCCGGACGCCGGTCCGCCGCTCCGCCCCGCGCTCGCCCGGGAGGCCCGGCACCCGTCGCGCGGGCACCGCTCCGGCCCGCCTCCTGGTCACCGCCGCCACCGTCGCCTACCTCGCGAACTGCGCGTGGGGCACCGCGGTCGCGACCGGCGTCATCCGGACGAAGCGGCTCCGGGTCGTGCACCACGCGCTGTTCGTCGTGACGGCGACCCTGACCGGCGCCGCCGTGACGACGCCCGTGTGGACCCGCTCGCGGGCCGCGGCGTTCCTCCTGCCCGCACTCGTGCCCCTCGCCGCCGCACCGCGCATCCCCGCCCGATCGCGTGCACACTGGAGAGTCGCGGTCGCGGCGGCACCGTCCTACCTCGGCGCCGTGCTCGGACTCCGCGCGGGACGGCCCGAGCGCTCCTGACCCGGGAGCCGGCCCACCCGCGCGCACCGGGCCTCCCGTCCGACCGCCGGGAAGGACAGCGGCAGTGGAGCTCATCGAGGCGATCAGACGGCGGCGGACGACGAACGGGGCGTTCCTGCCCGATCCCGTCTCCGAGGAACACCAGCGCCTGCTGATCGAGCTCGCCGGGCGCGCGCCCTCGCAGCTCAACAGCCAGCCGTGGCGGTTCGTGCTCGTCGAGGAGCGACCCACGATCGAGCGCATCGCCGCGATCAGCGGCTCGTCGATGACGCGGACGATGGCCGAGGGCACGTTCTTCGAGCGGTACAAGCCGTACTTCCGGTTCTCGAAGGCCGAGATGGAGACCCGGCGCGACGGCATGCTGTTCGACAAGCTGCCCGCGCCGCTCCGGCCGTTCACGAAGCAGGTGTTCACGCCCCGCGGCCAGAAGCTCATGAACACGCTGCGGGTGCCGCAGACCCTCGGCGAGGAGAACCGGAAGCTCGTCGCGGGATCACCGCTGCTCATGGGGGTGATGCTCGACCGGCACGAGTACCGGCACGAGGAGACGAACGCGTTCTACTCCGTGTTCAGCATGGGCGCGGCGATGGAGAACATCTGGCTCGCCACGACCCAGCTCGGCATGGGCATCCAGTTCGTGTCGTTCCCGATGGAGATCCCGAGCGCCTGGGCCGAGGTCGAGGACGTCCTCGGGGTGCCGGACGACCTCGAGCTCATGGCCGTGTACCGGCTCGGGTACCTGCCGCCCGAGCGCCGCCGCCCCGCGATCGACTGGGTGTCGAACGAGCGGAAGCGGCCGTCGCAGTACGTGTTCCGCGGGACGTGTCGCACGCCGCAGACGGGCTGGGACGACGCACCGCTCGTGACGCCGATCGAGGACGACCCGGCGGCCGACGCGACGACCTCGGGGAGGGACGCGTCGTGACGGGGGTCGCTCCCGTCCTGACGACCGCCCCGGCACTGCCCGGCCGCGCGTTCATCCGGCAGGGGTGGCACGACGTCGTGTTCCTGCACTGGCGGGTCGACGTGTCGGCCGTGGCCCCGCTCCTCCCGGCCGGCGTCCGACCGGACACCATGGGCGCGGACGGCGTCGACGACGGGGTGACCACCTGGGTCGGCCTCATCGGGTTCCGGTTCACGGACACCGCGTTCCCGCCGCTCGCGCCGATGCGGCGGCTCGGGACGTTCGTGGAGGTCAACGTGCGGGTCTACACGGTCGACGACCGGGGGCGGCACGGCGTCGTGTTCCTGTCGCTGGACGCGGGCCGGTTCCTCCCGGCGGTCGCGGCACGGGCGATGCTCGGGCTGCCGTACCACTGGGCGCACGCGGCGACGCGGTGGGGCGTGGACGGGACGCGCGGCCGGGGTGCCGCCGCTGGCCGACACGGCGAGGGCGGTCGCGTGGCGTACGCGATGCGGCGCCACGGGTCCTCGGCGCGCTCGCGGTTCGCCGTGCACGTCGGTGCGCCCATCGCCGAACCGTCACCGCTCGAGCAGTTCCTGACCGCCCGGTGGGGCATGCACGTCCACCGCTTCGGGGCGACCCGGTTCTGGCCGAACGAGCACCCGGCTTGGCCCCTGCACCACGCGACGGCCGAGTCGGTGCACGACGACCTGATGGGCGAGGTCGGGCTGCCGCGCTCGCTCGCCGACGTCCCGCCGGACTCCGTGCTGTGGTCGCCCGGTGTGACGACGTCGTTCGCCCGCGGGACGGCCTGAGCCGACGTCCGCCGGTCGCGACCAGCGCGACCAGCGCGACCAGCGCGACCGGCGCGACCGCGTCAGACCCGCAGCTCCACGAACGCCCGGTCCGGCACCCCGAACCGGTGCGCCGTGATCGTCACGGTCTGCTCGCGGAGGAACGGCAGCATCTCGACGAGTCCGGCCTCGACCACGGGGCCCGCGTGCACCGCGACGTCGATCGAGGCACCGAGGGCCTCCTCGAGCGCCAACGGGTCGCCGCCGAGCAGGCGGATCCGGGCGCCGGGACCGCCGAACGCGGTGTGCGGCACCGGCTCGTACGTCGGCGACAGGACCGCGGCGAGCTCGTCCTCGGGCGTGGGCTCGTCCGACGACCACTGCTCGCGGAACACCGCGCCGGCCGCAGCGCGCCCGAGCCACTCGTCGTCGGACTCGACGACGTGGTCGACGACGTGGAGCGGGGACCGCGGACCGGCGAACAGCTGCACGAGGCTGCCGGGCAACGGCACCGCGGTGCTGACGAGCACGTGGGCGCGGGCGGCGGCCGCGGCGACGAGCACGCGGACGAGGTCACCGGCCGACGTGCCCTCGGACGCGCGGATGATGACCGACTGGGGCCGGTAGCGGAGCACGTTGCGTTCCACCCCGAGACCGGCGGTGTCCGCCGAGCGGGCGAACTCCGCGGAGCGCGCGGCGACGTCGCTCCGCGCCCCGGACCGCACCCGGTCGAACTCCTCGAACGTCAGGCCGCTCCGCGCGGCCTCGATCACGGCCGCGATCCGGGCGGGGACGCCGTGCAGTCGGATGCTGCCGTGCGGGGTGTGCGGCGTGGGCTCCCAGCGGCCGAGTGTCGCGACGGACAGCGGGGCGCCCGACTTGGTGCCGGTGCCGATCGCGGAGCGCTTCCAGCCGCCGGTGGGCTGTCGGCGGACCAGGGTGCCGGTCGTCGCACGGTTCACGAACAGGTCACCCGCCTGCACGCGGTCGAGCCAGCGGGCGACCTCGTCGGTGTCGAGGGAGTGGATGCCCGCGGCGAGACCGTAGTCCGTGCCGTTCTGGATCGCGATCGCGTCGTCGAGGGTCTCGGCCTCGACGATCCCGAGCACGGGTGCGGGCACGGGCGTCTGGTGGAACGTGCTGCCCGGTCGGACGCCGTCGCGGATGCCCGGGGACCAGAGCCGCCCGGAGTCGTCCAGGGGCCGCGGCTGCAGGAGCCACGACTCCCCCGGTCCGAGCTCGGTGAGTGCCTGCCGCACGCTCCCCCGGGGCTCGTCGACGAGCGGTCCCATCTGGGCGGCGGGGTCGTCCGGCCAGGCGACGCGGAGGCTCCAGGTCGCGTCGACGAGCAGCCGGCGGAACCGGTCGTCCTCACGCACGGCACCGACGAGGACGACGAGCGACGCCGCGGCGCGGTCCTGCCCGGCGTGGGCGAAGGCGCTCCGCACGACGTCGCGGACGGCGAGGTCGACGTCGGCGGACGGCGTGACGACGATCGCGTTCGTGCCGGTCGTCGCGGCGGTGAGCGGGAGGCCTGCCCTCCACCAGGCGAAGGACCGCGCGGTGTCCGCCGTGCCCGTGAGGAGCACGCGGTCGACCGCGGGGTGGGCGACGAGGTCGCGGCCGAGCCGGTCGACGTCGAGGTCGACGAGGACGAGCAGCGAGTGCGGCACCCCGGCGTCCCACAGGACGTCGGCCACGAGCGCACCGGTCCGCCGAGCGGCCGGTGCCGGCTTGAGCACGACACCGCTGCCGGCCGCGATCGCCGCCAGGACGTCCCCTGCGACGACGGCGATCGGGGAGGTCCAGGTCGGCACGACGACGGTGAGGCGCGGCGGCACCGGGGTCGCGCCCGTGATGTCCGCGAGGTGCCGGGCGCGGTCGGCGGCGTGGTGTGCGGCGTCGACGGCTCGGCCCACCTCGGCGTCTGCCTCGGCGAGCGTCGAGCCCGTCTCGGCGACGGCGACCTCGACGAGGTCGCCCCGCCGGACCTCGAGCTCGTGGGCGATGAGGTCGAGCAACTCGGCGCGGTCCTGCGGGTCCTGCCGTCCCCAGTTCACGCCCGCCTGCGCGGTGGCTGCGACGATGCGCTCGAGCCGGTTCCGGTCGGCGACGCCCGCGTTCCGGATCGTCTGCCGACCGAGCGACGATCCCGGCACGCGACGCAGCACCTCGCCGGCCCAGGCGCGGTTGGCGCGGATGGTCGGGTCGGTGCCCTGCGCGTTGTGGAAGTCGGCGACGTGCGGCGGGGGTCCGAGCGGGGCCGTGCGGTCCTGGGTGCGGAACGTCGACGGGACGGGGTCGTCCAGCGCCTCGACCGCGGCCAGGTACCGCTCGCGCCGCTGCTCGGACCCGGCGCTCGCGGTGTCGGTCGTCGTCGAGGAACCCGCGGCCTGCTCGGGGTCCGCCAGCTCGTACAACCGCCGGGCGAGGTACCCGACGGCGGCGTCGTACTCGTCGGGGTCGACGACCGGCGTGACGAGGAACACCGTCCCGACGTCGGCCCGGACGGCCTGCAGGTGGGTGCCGTCCACGCCGAGGAGCATGCCGAGTTGGAGGGCGTCGACGACACCACGGCGCTCGGCGAGCACGCGGGCGGTGGCGAGGTCGTACAGGTCGTGCCCGAGGACCTCGATCCGGACGGCGTCCGTCCGCGCGGGCGTCAGCGCGGCGTCGAGCAGGCGGAGGGTCGCCGCCTGGATCTCCTGTGTGGTGCCGAACGTGGCCAGCGGGCGGTCGTGGAGCGCGGCCTCCACCCGTTCGACGGGGTCGGCGGCGCCGGCGTCGATCCGGACGGTGATCGGTGATCCGCCCCGGGCGCGGCGGGCCTGCGACCAGGCGGTGAGGTCGTCGAGGGCACGCCGGGTGTCCGGCACCGCGGCGGGCAGGGTGAGGCCCGCCGGGAGCTCGAGGAACTCGGGCCGGTCGAGCAGGGTCCGGAACACCGCGAGCGTCAGGTCGAGGTCGTCGTGGGTGTCCACCCGGAGCGTGACGCGGCTGCCACCCGCCACGGCCGCCCGGTACAGCGGCAGCAGGCGCTCGACTCCGCGGACGACGGTGTCGTCGAACGCCCAGAGCACGGGCTGCGGGAGCGCCACGGCGACCGAGGTGGTGACGCGGTCCACGTCGTCGCGGTCGAGCAGGTCGATGGTGCGCCGGAGCTGCCGGTCGGACTCGTCGTCACCGGACACCGGGCGTCCGAGCGGCAGGACGTCGAGCACCGTGCCCGGGACCGCCAGCTTGGCGAGGGCGGCGCCGAGGCGCGCCGGTGCGGCGTCGACCACGAGGTGTCCGGCCATGCGGCGCAGCACACGGCGTGCCGGGGGGACGACGGCCCACGGCATCATCTGCGCGAACCCACCGCCGACGGTGGCCGCGCCGCGGAGGTGCCAGGCGACGGGGTCCGGGACCTCACGCGCGAGTCGTTCGAGGTGCTGCGCGGCGACCTTCGGGTCCTGCGGTCGGCCGACGCGGTCGATGAACCCGAGCGTGACGTCGAGGCCGCGCTCGTCGCGGAGCACCCCCGCGAGCCGGACGGCCCCGGCGTCCGGCCGGAGCATCGCGGCCGCCGCGGTCCAACGGCGGACGAGGGCGACCGCGTCGTCGGTGCAGTCCTGGAGGCGCGGGTCCGGCATCCTCCGATGGTATTCGGGCGGTCCGACGGGACCTGGGGGCGCGCCCGGCGCGCGGTGGACACGGGCCGAGTGTCGCCCGTCCCCCACCGGGAGGCCCAGGGCCGCGGCGACCACGGGTGCGGCCGGTCAGTGGAAGCGGTGGTCCTGGATCGTCATGCGCGGACCGAACGACGGCTTCCGGAAGCCGCTGCCCGTGATGAGCCGCATGACCCGTTCCCGGTGTCCTCGCCACGGCTCGAGGAGCTCGAGCATGCCGTCGTCGTCGACCGGAGCGCCGGCGAGCGCCCATCCCACGACGGCCGGCAGGTGGTAGTCGCCGACACTCGGTGAGTCCGGGTCGCCGTGGGAGCGCTGCGTGGTCTCGGCGGCGGTCCACACGCCGATGCCCGGGATCGACATGAGGCGTTCCGCCACGACACTGCCGCCACGACCGAGGGACAGGGTCCGCTCGAGCGACGCGGCGACCCGCACGGCGCGCATCACCGTCGCCGAGCGGCCGGGCTCGATCCCCGCCCGGTGCCACTCCCAGCTCGGCACCCGCGCCCAGGTGTCGGCGTCGGGCGGGACCGCCATGCCCTCGGGGGCGGGGCCCGGCGCCGGGGTGCCGTACCGCCGGACGAGGGACCGCCAGGCGCGCCAGGCCTGGCGGCTCGTGACCTTCTGCTCGAGGATCGCGGGCACGAGCATCGCGACGACGGTGTTCGTGCGGCAGAGGCGTAACCCCGGCTGGCGGTGTCGCGCCGCGGCGAGGAAGGCGTTGCCGCTGACGTCGAACCCCGTCCAGTCGTCACCCCGACCGAGGAGTTCCGGCGCGTGCTCGATCGCCCACTCGGCGCCGTCGCCCCAGGTGGACACCCGGACCTCGTCGCCGACGGCGCGGATGGCGACGGTCACGGGACCGGCGGGCGTGCGGAGCGCGAGCCAGGTCGTGGCGTCGACCTGTCGGAAGGCAGGGTCCCCCGTGCCGCGCATGAGCGGGCGCAGCGTGGCCCGGACGTCGACGTGGTGCCCGGGCCGGTAGACGGTGTCGTGTCGCTGCGCCGGGGGTGCGGCAGGTTCGACGATCACGCGGAGGATCGTACGTGGCGGCGGTGACATCGCCGAACCGGCCGGGGTGGGCCTCCCGGGAAGCGGAGGGGATGCCGTCGTCGACCCGGTCCGCGATGATGGGGACCACCGCGCGGCCGGACGGGCCGGGCCCGACACCACGGAGTGCTCCCTCATGCGCATCGGCATCCTCACCAGCGGCGGCGACTGCCCGGGGCTCAACGCGGTCATCCGCGGCGCCGTCGTCAAGGGCATCGCGATCCACGGGCACGAGTTCGTGGGGTTCCGTGACGGCTGGCGCGGCGTGGTGCAGGCGGACGTCGTGCCGCTCGGTCGCAAGGAGATCCAGGGGATCGCCAAGCAGGGCGGGACGATCCTCGGCACGAGCCGGACGAACCCGTTCGAGGGTGAGAACGGGGGCGCCGCGTCGATCGCGGCGAACCTCGACCGGCTCGGCATCGACGCGATCATCGCGATCGGCGGCGAGGGCACGCTCGCCGCCGCGCGCCGCCTCACGGACGCGGGCCTCAAGATCGTCGGGGTGCCGAAGACCGTCGACAACGACCTGAGCGCGACGGACTACACGTTCGGCTTCGACACCGCGGTGCAGATCGCGACCGACGCCATGGACCGGCTCCGGACGACGGGCGAGTCGCACAGCCGCTGCATGGTCGCCGAGGTGATGGGACGCCACGTCGGGTGGATCGCCCTGCACAGCGGCATGGCGGCCGGGGCGCACGCGATCCTCATCCCCGAGCAGAAGACGAGCATGGCGCAGATCGCGGACTGGGTGCGCTCGGCCCACGACCGCGGTCGGGCGCCGCTCGTCGTCGTCGCCGAGGGGTTCGTGCCGGACCAGGAGGACGACCCGCACTCGGAGCGTGGCCTCGACGCGTTCGGTCGCCCGCGCCTGGGCGGCATCGGCGAGCGCCTCGCACCGCTCATCGAGGGCATGACGGGCATCGAGACCCGCGCCACGACGCTCGGCCACATCCAGCGCGGCGGGACCCCGACGTCGTACGACCGGGTGCTGTCCACGCGGCTCGGGATGGCGGCGATCGACTCCGTGGTCGAGGGACGCTGGGGCCGCATGGTCGCGCTGCGCGGGACGGACATCGTGCACGTGTCGTTCGCCGACGCGATCGGCGAGCTCAAGACGGTGCCGCAGGAGCGCTACGACGAGGCGGCGATCCTGTTCGGCTGACCGCGTGGCGCTGGCGTCGCAGCTGCCGTACAATTCTGCGTACGTCAGGAGGTCACAATGCGCATCCTCAGCTACTCGGAGACGCGTTCCCACTTCGCCGAGACCCTCAACGCCGTCACGGACGACCGCGAGGAGGTCGTGGTCACGCGCGCGGGCCACGAATCGGTCGTGCTCGTGTCCCTCGACGACTACGAGTCCCTGAAGGAGACCGCCTACCTGCTGAGGAACCCCGCGAACGCCCGGCGGCTGCTCGCCTCGATCGAGCGCCTGGAGCGCGGGGAGGGCACGGAGCGGGACCTGGACGAGTGAGGTACGTCTGGGACGACGCTGCCTGGGCCGACTCCGAGTGGTGGCAACAGCAGGACCGGAAGATCGTCAAGCGGATCAACGGGTTGCTCCGTGACATCGCGCGCAACGGCAACGAGGGCATCGGCAAACCGGAGCCGCTCAAGCACGGGTTCCGTGGGTACTGGTCCCGGCGCATCACGGACGAGCACCGTCTCGTGTACCGCGTCACGGACGACAGCGTCCTCATCGCGCAGTGCCGGTACCACCACGACGAGTGACGACGCCGGACCGCGCGCCGCGGACTACCGTCGTCCCCATGCAGAGTCGCACCTTGGGCAGGACTGGTCGGGACGTGTCCGTCATCGGACTCGGGACGTGGCAGCTCGGGGGTGACTGGGGTGACGTGCCGGAGTCCGACGCGATGGCACTCCTCGACGCCTCGGCCGAGGCCGGCGTCACGCTGTTCGACACCGCGGACGTGTACGGGGACGGCCGGAGCGAGCAGCTCATCGGTCGGTGGCGCGCCGCCAACCCGGACGTGCCACTGACCGTCGCCACGAAGATGGGTCGCCGCGCCGACCAGGTCCCCGCGAACTACGTCGCCGCCAACTTCCGCACGTGGGTGGACCGCTCGCGCCGGAACCTCGGCCAGGACACGCTCGACCTCGTGCAGCTCCACTGCCCGCCGACCGCCGTGTTCGAGGACGACGCGGTGTACGACGCGCTCGACGCCCTGGTCGCCGACGGCTCCATCGCCGCGTACGGCGTGAGCGTCGAGGAGACCGATCAGGCCCTCACCGCGATCGCCCGGCCGGGTGTCGCGAGCGTGCAGATCATCCTCAACGCGTTCCGCCTCAAGCCGCTCGACGCGGTCCTGCCCGCCGCCCGGGAGGCCGGGGTCGGCATCCTCGCCCGCGTCCCGCTCGCCTCGGGGCTGCTCTCGGGCAAGTACACGACCGAGACGACCTTCGCCTCGCAGGACCACCGGACGTACAACCGCCACGGTGAGGCGTTCGACCAGGGCGAGACGTTCAGCGGTGTCGACTTCGAGGACGGCGTGCACGCGGCGCAGGAGTTCGCCGCGGCCGTGCCCGAAGGCGTCTCCGTCCCGCAGGCCGCGCTCGCCTGGATCGTCGAACAGGACGGCGTCACGGCGGCGATCCCGGGCGCCCGGAACGTCGAGCAGGCCCGGTCGAACGCGGCGGCGGGGTCGCTGCCGGCGCTCGGGGCGGACCTCGACCGTCGGGTCCACGAGGTGTACGACCGTTGGTTCCGGGCGTCCGTGCACGACCGGTGGTGACGCTCCCGTGACCGCGGGTCGGGCCTCCCGGTGAGCGAGCGCACGCGCGCGGTCGTCGTCCGGACCGGTGCCGGACCGGTCGTCGAGGACCACGAGGTGGGCGCCCCGGATCCGGACGAGGTCCTGGTCGACGTGACGCACTCGAGCGTCAACTACAAGGACGGCATGGCGCTGGCGGGTGACCCGGGCGTGCAGCGCGCCGACCCACTCGTACCGGGCATCGACGTCGTCGGGACCGTCCGCGCGGTCGGCGACGGCACCGCCTCCGCCCCGCCCCCGGGCACCCTCGTGACGCTCAACGGCGCCGGGCTCGGCGAGACCCGCGACGGCGGGTACGCCGGACTCGCGGTCGTCCCCGCCGCGGTGCTCCTGCCGGTCCCCGCGGGCATCACGGCGCAACGGGCCGCCGCGATCGGTACGGCCGAGTACACGGCCGCGCTCAGCGTGCTCGCGCTCGAGCGGTTCGTCGCGCCGGGTGCCGGCACCGTGCTCGTCACGGGAGCGTCGGGCGGGGTCGGGTCGATCGCGGTCGCGCTGCTGGCGGCGCGGGGACACCGGGTCGCCGCGTCGACGGGTCGGCCGCAGCACACCGAGGCCCTGCGCCGGCTCGGAGCGGCCGAGGTGGTGGACCGCCACGACTTCGACACCCCGGGCCGCCCGGTGCAGCGCCCACGGTGGGCCGGTGCGGTCGACAGCGTCGGGGGTGCGACGCTCGTGAACGTGCTGGCGCAGACCGCATGGGGCGGCGCCGTGACGGCGTGCGGGCTCGCGCAGGACGCGCGGATGGCCGGGTCGGTCCTCCCGTTCATCCTGCGCTCGGTCGCGCTGCTCGGCGTCGACTCGGTCGCGGCACCGCGCGACCTGCGCGAACGGGCGTGGGCGCTCCTCGCCGCGGACCTCGATCCGGCGCTGCTCGACGGGGTGACGACGACCGTGGGACTCGCCGACGTGGTCGCCGTCGGCCGGGAGGTCCTGGCCGGGCGGGTGCACGGGCGCACGGTCGTCGACGTGCGCGCCTGACACCGTCACCTCGCCCGCGGGTTCCCCCGCATTGCATGTCAAGTGATTGTGAAATCACCTCCTAGGATTCGGGTACGCGTCCCGACCCTCGTGCCCGAAAGGTCGCCCCCATGCCGGTCCCCCAGCCCTCCGCCGACGCCGCACCGCGCCGCCTGCTCCGCGACGTGGTGTTCGACAAGATGCTCGCGGCGATCCACGACGGAACGCTGCAGCCCGGCGAACGGCTCAACGACGACGAGCTCGTGCGCTGGCTCGGCGTCTCCCGCACGCCCATCCGCGAGGCCATCGCCAAGCTCGTCGACTACGGCCTGGTCGAGATGGAGGCGAACCGCTACACGCGCATCGCCACCCCGACCGGTCGGCAGTACCACGAGGCGTTCTCGGTGCTGTTCGGGTTCGCCGAACTCGCCGCCCGCTGGGCGTTCCCCCGGTTCACCGACGAGGACACCGACGCGCTCGACGCCCTGCTCGCGGACGTCCGCACCCACGCCGCGGCGAGGGACCGGGCCGTGGACGACGACGTGCACGCCCTCATCGGGTTCCTCGTCGACCACGCGGACAACGCGCTGCTCACGAAGCTGAGCGCCTCGGTCCTCGCCCGGGCGCGCTTCGTGACCGTCGGCAGCGCCGAACCCGTGTTCGCCGCCGCGGCGGACGCGGTCGCCAGCCTCCGTGACGCGGCCACCCACCGGGACGGCGAGGCCGGTGCCGCCGCCGTCCGCGCCCTCGCCGACGGCATGGCCGACCACCTCGACGCCGTCCGGGCCGCCGACCTCGCGACCGCCGAGCCCGAGGAAGCCGCGCTCGTCATCACCTCCGGTCCCGGGATCTGACCCGGGTGAGCACCAGCACCACCTCCGACAGCCCCCTGGTCGACGCACGGGGCCTCCGCGTCACCCGCGGCGGCCGCGACCTCGTGCACGAGGTCGACCTCGTCGTGCGCGCCGGGGAGCACTGGGCGCTCCTCGGACCGAACGGCGCCGGCAAGTCGACACTGCTCGCCGTGCTCGGCGCGACGAGCCACCCCAGCGCCGGCAGCGTCGACCTGCTCGGACGGCGACTCGGCCGCACCGACGTGCGAGAGCTCCGCGAGCACATCGGCCACGTCGACCCGCGCCACCGGATGCTCACGCCGCTCTCGGTCCTCGACACCGTGCTGACCGGGCTCACGGGCACGACCGACCTCATGATGCGGTGGGAACCGACCCCCGAGCAGCGCGCACTCGCCCTCGAGCACATCGCCGACGTCGGGTTGCGTGACCGGTGGGACGCGTCCTGGGCCGTCCTGTCGCAGGGCGAGCGCGGTCGCACGCTCATCGCCCGGGCGCTCATGTCCGAACCGCGCCTGCTCCTGCTCGACGAGCCCGCCACCGGCCTCGACGTCGCGGCCCGCGAGCACCTGCTCGAGACGGTCGACGCCCTCCGCCACCGGCACCCCGAGCTCGCGAGCGTCATGGTGACGCACCACCTCGAGGACCTGCCGGCGTCGACGTCGCACGCGATGCTCCTCCGCGACGGCGGGGTGGTCGCCGCGGGCCGCGCGGACGACGTCATCACGTCCGAGGCCGTGTCCGCCTGCTTCGCGTTCCCGCTCGCGATCACGCGGACCGACGGACGCTGGCAGGCGCGCCGCGCCGACTGAGCCGGGAGGCGCGGCACCGGCCCGGCGGTCCGCGCTACTTCGCGGTCACGCCGCCGAGCATGCCCGAGATGAACCGTCGCTGCAGGAAGAAGTAGAGCACGACGATCGGGAGGGCGACGATCACGCCCGCGGCCGACAGCAGCGAGTAGTCGGTCAGGTGCTGGCCCTGGAAGAACGCGAGACCGAGCGGCGCGGTCCGGTGGTCCTCGCTCGTGATGAGGACGAGCGGGAGCAGGAACTCGTTCCAGGTCCACATCGCCAGGAGCACGCCCATCGTCATGATCGGCGCGATGGACGCGGGGACGACGACCCGCCACAGCAGCCGGACGTCGCGCGCACCGTCGAGCCGCGCGGCCTCGATCACCTCGGTCGGGAACGTCCGGAACTGGTTCCGCATCCAGAAGATCCCGAACGCGAGCGACTGCGCGGTCTGGGGCAGGATGAGGCTCTCGTACGTGTCCGTCAGGCCCACACCCCGCAGGTCGAAGTACAGCGGGATGATGAACGCCTCGGCCGGCAGCATGAGCCCGGCGAGCATCACGAAGAACACGATCCCGGACCCGGCGAAGTCGAGGCGCGCGAACGCGAACCCGGCGAACACCGCGAGCACCGTCGTCAGCAGCACGACGGACACCGTCACGACGACGCTCGACAGCATGTACGACCCGAAGTGCCCCTGGCTCCACGCGTCCCCGAAGTTCCCGAGGTCGATCCGGGTCGGCAGCGTGAACGAGCCGGTGTTCTCGGTCGCCGGGGTGACGGCCGAGAACAGCACACCGACGAGCGGGACGATCGCGAACAGGGCGAAGAGGCTCAGGACGACGTAGTCGACGACCTTCTCGCGCGTGGTGATCCTCATTCGGTGTCCTTCGGCTGGATCCGGTTCACGAGTGCCGTGACGATCATGATCACGACGGTCAGGGTGACCGCGACGGCGGCAGCTGCGCCGACCTGGCCCGTGTTGAACGCGCGGTTGTACGCCTCGAACGCCGGTACGGTCGTCGAGTTGCCCGGACCGCCGCGCGTGGTGATGTACACGAGGTCGAAGGTCTTGAGCGCCGACACGATCGTCAGGGTCAGCGCCACCGCGATCTGCCCGCGGAGCGACGGCAACGTGATGGAGAAGAACTCGCGCGCCGGCCCGGCACCGTCGAGCCGCGCCGCCTCGAACAGCGCGGGCGCGATGTTGCCGACGCCCGAGAGGAACAGCACGAGGCACAGCCCGACGTTGAGCCACGTGCCCACGAACCCGATCGCGGGCAGCGCCGTGCCGTAGTCGCCGAGCCACACCCGCGCCAGGCCGCCGAGTCCGACGAGCCGGAGGACCTGGTTGAGCAGGCCGTCGGTGGAGTAGATCGACACCCAGATCGTCGCGACGACGACCGACGCGATGACCTGCGGCAGGAACAGCACGGTCCGGAACACGCTCATCCCCGGCAGCGCGTTCGCCCGCGAGATGAGCGCCGTCAGGAACAACGCGAGCGCGACCGGCACCGCGCAGTAGAACACCATGAGCACGAGGGCGTGGAGGAACGCCCCGCGGAGCTCGGCGTCCTGCACGACGTCGACGTAGTTCGCGAACCCAGCCCAGGTCGCGGTCGACAGGCCGTCCCAGTCGAAGAACGAGTACTGCACCGTCTGCAGGAACGGCCACCCGAGGAACACCGCGAACACGACGAACGCGGGCAGCACGTACAGGTACGGGACGAGGCTGCGCCTGCGTCGCCGCCGCGGCTGCGTCCGAACGCGGACCGCGGGTGCGGGTGCGGTGACCCGGGGCAGGGCGTCGACCATGCTCAGCCGCGGCTCTTGCCGAACGCCGCGTAGTCCGTCTGCAGGGTCTGCGTGAACTCCTGCGGCGTCGCCTTGCCCGCGACGAGGTCCTGCGCCGCGGCGGTGAGGGTGTCGTAGAACGTCGGGGTCGCGTAGTCGAGGTAGGGCGTGATGCCGTTCGCCTGCGAGATCTCCTTGTACTCGCTCGTGATGTCGCCCGAGATCGTGCCCGAGGCCGGGGTGTCGCTGCTCGGGACGACGGTGGGCAGGTTGCCCGTCTTCACGAGGGTCTCGGACGCCTTCGCGTTCGTGATGAAGTCGACGTACGCGGCCGCGGCGTCCGGGTGCTTCGTCTTCGAGGTCAGCGCCCACGCGAGCCCCTCGCCGCCCATGGTGACCGGCGTGTCCGAGCCCTTCGGGGTGAGCGCCGTGAAGCCGATGTCCTTCGCGGCGGCGGCGGCCTCGAGCGTCGCCTCGTACCAGGTCCCGGTCACGAGGAACGCGGACTGCCCCTTGCCGAAGGCCGCGACGGCGTCGTCACGCGAGACCCCGTTGGCGCCCGGCGTGATGTAGCCCTTCTCCTGCCAGCCCTGGATCGTCTTCGCCGCGGTGACCTCGTCGGAGCCGGTCCACGAGCCGCGTTCCGACGTGACGAGGTCGTTCACCGCGTCGTGTCCGGCGAGCGCCGAGAGCACGAAGCCGTACAGGTGGATGCCCGGGCTCTTCTCGACGTCGCCGTAGCTGAGCGGCAGCGATCCGGCGGCCTTGACCTTCGCCATGTCGTCGGTGAGCTCGGACACGGTCGTCGGGAGGTTCGTGATCCCGGCCTTCGCGAGCACCGCCTTGTCGTAGTACAGCCCGACGAGCTCACCCGTCTGCGAGACGCCGTACAGGTGGTCGCCCTGCCAGGTCGTGCCGTTCGACGAGAACGAGTTGAGCTTGAGCAGGCTCGACGGGTAGTAGTCGTTCCAGCCGTACAGCTTCGCGTAGTCGTCGACGGGACGGAGCAGTCCGGCCTTGACGAACGCGCCCATGTCCGGGTACCCCTGGTTCGCCTGCACGACGTCGGGCGGGTTGTCCCCGGAGAGCGCGAGCTTCAGCGTCGTCTTGAGGTCCGCGAACGACCGCGAGACCCGCTTGACGGTGATGTTCGGGTGCGCCTTCTCGAACGCCGCGTTGAGCTGCTGCTGCGCCTCGTCGATGCCGCCGTCGGTGTTCTGGTCCCACACCGTCAGGGTCGTCCGGCCCAATCCGACGCTCTTCGACACGGGGCCGAGGCTCTGGTCGCTCGAGGCGGACGTGCCGCCGGGGGTGCACGCTGCGAGGCCGAGCGCGAGCGCGGTCGCCACACCGACGAGGAGCGGTGCCTTCCTGGTGGTCTTCATGGTTCGTTCCGATCTCCGGGTCGCGGGGAGCGCGGCGGCGGTGGAGGTGGTGGGCGGGTGTGGTGGTGGTGACGGAGCGGGCCGGTCAGGCGGCCGGGAGCAGGGCCTCCCGGAGGAACGCCCAGTCGCCGTCCGGACGGTGCCGGTCGACGAACGCGACGAGGTCGGCGGGTCGTGGTGCGCTCGCGGCACCGCCGAGTCCGGTGACGGACATCGACGCGCACAGCCCCGCGAACCGGAGGCGCGTGCGGAGGTCCCAGCCGCGCGATGACGACGCCATGAACGTGGCGACGAAGACGTCGCCGGCGCCGGTGGGGTCGACGACCGGGACGGTCACGGTCGGGACCTCGACCACCGTACCGGTGCCGCCGTCGACGGCGACGACGCCCGCCGCGCCACGCGTGACGACGGCGAGCGGGACCCGCTCGGCGAGCACGCGTGCGGCGGCGACGGCGTCGTCGGTGCGGGTGTAGCGCATCGCCTCGACGTCGTTCGGCACGAACACGTCGACCTCGGCGAGGCGGTCGAGCACGTGCGACCCCCACTCGCCGGTGTGGTCCCAGCCGACACCGCCGACGACGGTCGTGCCCGCCGCGCGCAGCCGGGCGACCCATGGCGGCAGCTCGTGCGCGATGCCGACGTGCGTCGCGCCGACGGGCCCGAGGTCGTCCGGGAGCTCGAGGTGCCCGAGGGCCTCCTGGTAGGTGATGAAGCTCCGGTCGTGCGCACCGGTGAGGGCCACCGTGACGGGGCTCTGGTGTCCGGGCACCAGCTCGAGCAGGCTCGTGTCGAGGTCCGGCTCGGCGTCGAGCACGGCGCGGACGTGGGTGCCCAGCGGGTCGTCGCCGAGGCGGGCGAGGATCCGCGTGCTCGCACCGGCCCGGGCCGCGGCGACCGCGCGGTTCGCGACACCGCCGGGCGTCACGGTGAACCCGTCGGCGTACACCTCGGTGCCGGGTTCGGGCACGGAGACGCCCGAGAACACGACGTCGCAGAAGACGTCGCCCGCGAACAGCAGGTCGATCGCACCGGGCAGGTCGGCCGCAGCGGGCAGGCCCGCCGCACCGGGCAGGCCGGCGGCGCGGGGCAGGCCGGTGGCGGGCAGGTCCGTCCCGCCGGGGTCGGCGCGCTGGCTGTCGGTCACGGAGGCTCCTCGTCATCGCGGTTCCGCGTCCGGGTGCGTGCTGCACGACGTCGCGGTTCCGCCCGATGTCCTGCAAGCCTGTGCACTCGGTGTTTCCGGCACATTACCGAAGTGACGCGGTTCTGTTAATCCTGTTCATCTCCGGTGCGGTTCTGCTCGGGTTTGCCCGAAGTCGAGCACGGCGTGGTTAGAGTGACGGCATGATCCTGCGCGAACGGCAGAACCGCATCATCAGCGCCCTGCGCGCCGAGGGTGCCGCCTCCGTGCGGGAACTCGCCGCCGCGCTCGACGTGAGCGAGGCGACGATCCGCCGCGACCTCGAGGTGCTCGACCGCAACGGCGAGCTGACCCGCACGTACGGCGGTGCGGTCCTGAAGCCCGGTACGACCGTCGAGGACCACGGCCGCGTCCGCGCCGAGGGGCCGTTCGACGACGGGCGCGACCTCGATCTCAAGGAACGGATGGCCGAGGCCGCGGCCGCGATGGTCGCCGACGGGAACGTCGTGCTGCTCGACATCGGCACCACGACGCCGCTGCTCGCGCGCCGCCTGCACGGCCGTGACGTCACCGTCGTCACCTCGAACCTCGCCGTCTTCGACGAGCTCCGCGACGACCGCGCCGTGCGGCTCGTCCTGCTCGGCGGCGTGGTCCGCCGCAACTACCGCACGCTCGTCGGGTCCCTCGCCGAGCTCGCGCTGAGCCAGATCAGCGCCGATGTCCTGTTCCTGTCGTGCACCGGGGTGCGCGCGAACGGGCACGTCGTCGACAACATGGCCGTGGAGGCCCCCATCAAGCAGTCGATGATCGCGGCGTCGGACAAGGTCGTCCTGCTCGCGTCCGAGGCCAAGTTCCCCGGGACCGGAGCCCTCCGGCTCTGCTCCCTCACCGACGTCGACGCCCTGGTCACCACCACGGGCGCCCCCGACGACACGCTCGCACTGTGCCGGAACGCCGGCGGAGAGGTCACCATCGCATGAAGCTCTGCATCCTCGGAGGCGGCGGGTTCCGCACGCCGTACGTGTACCAGGCGCTGCTCCGCGACACCGGCACGCCCCGCGTGGACGAGGTCGCGCTGTACGACGTCGACGAACGCCGCCTCGCCGCCATGGTCGCGATCCTCACCGAGCTCGCGGCCGGGTTCGAGGATGCGCCGCGACTCGTGCCGACCACGGTCCTCCAGGACGCCGTGGCGGGGAGCCAGTACGTGTTCGCCGCGCTCCGCGTCGGCGGCCTGGAGGGACGGCGTTGCGACGAGCACGTCGCCCTCGACCTCGACGTGCTCGGCCAGGAGACCACGGGACCCGGCGGCCTCGCGTACGCGATCCGCACCGTCCCGGTCATGGTCGAGGCGGCCCGGGTCATCGCGGACCTCGCACCCGACGCCTACGTCATGAACTTCACGAACCCCGCGGGCATCATCACCGAGGCGATGCAGACCGTGCTCGGCGACCGCGTGCTCGGCATCTGCGACACCCCGTCCGGTCTCGGGCGTCGCGTCGCGGGCACCCTCGGGCTCGACCACACGCGGGTGCAGATGGACTACGTCGGGCTCAACCACCTCGGCTGGATGCGCCGCGTCCTGTACGACGGCCGCGACGTCCTGCCCGAGCTGCTGGCCGACGACGCCCGCCTCGCTGCCATGGAGGAGGGCCACGTCTTCGGACTCGACTGGATCCGCTCCCTCGGCGCGATCCCGAACGAGTACCTCTTCTACTACTACTTCAACCGCGACGCCGTGCGGACGATCATCGACTCCGGCAAGACCCGCGGTGACTTCCTCGCCGAGTCCCAGGGCGCCTTCTACGACCGGGCCACGGCCGCGGGGAACGGGGTCGCCGATCTCTGGCGCGAGACCGTCGCCCGGCGCAGTGCCTCGTACATGGCCGAGGCGAAGGGCGGCACGCAGGACGAGCCCGTCGACCCGAAGGAGCGCGAGACCGACCCCGCGCACCAGGGCTACGCGGGGGTCGCCCTCGGCGTGATGGCCGCGATCAGCCGGAACGAGCGGCAGACGATGATCCTCAACGTCCGGAACCGCGGCACGATCCAGGGCCTGCCCGACGACGCCGTGGTCGAGGTGCCCACGATGGTCGACGCGAACGGCGTGCACCCGCTGACGACGGAGCAGCCGGACCTCCACCAGATCGGGCTCATGGCGCAGGTCAAGGACGTCGAGCGGCACACGATCGCCGCCGGGCTCACCGGGTCGCGATCGGAGGCCCTGCAGGCGTTCGCGCTCCATCCGCTCGTCGACAGCGTCACGGTCGCGCGCTCGTTGCTCGACGGGTACGTCGCGCGGATCCCCGAGGTGGCGGCCGTCCTGACGCACTGACCGAGCCGGATCCGGCGTGTGGGCGGACGGGGCCGACCCGTCGGTTCACCCGGCGCGGGGCGGCTCGCCCCCGATCCCCTCGCGCCGGACCGCCGCCTCGAGGAACGCCCGCGCCCGGTCCGCGCCGCGGAGGAGGTCCGGCACCTCGGTCCCCAGACCCGCCACCACGTCGTCGATGCCCGACAGCCCCGCCCGGGCGAGGAGTCGCTTCTCGTTCGTCACCCACTCGCCGCGACGTGCCAGGACGGCGTGCCCGGCGTGGCACGCGGCCTCGCTGATGAGACCCGCGCACTGCGCGACCCGTCCGTGGCGGGCGTGGCCTTCCTTCGCGTAGTGCAGGGTCAGGTCGGCGTTCGTCCACCACACGCCGGGGGCGGCCGTGCGGAGCGCCTCCGGGTACTCCCACCGGGGCACCTGCCCACGGAGGGTGCGGTTCGAGGCCAGTTCCGCCAGGAGGATGGTGCTCGGCAGGCCCGCCTGGTGGAACAGCAGGGGCTCGATGGTGAACCGTCCGCGGACGGCGTCGTCGTGGACCGCGTCGATGAGGTCGAGGTCGCGGTAGTGGATGTCGACGGACCGTCCGTCCACGGTGACCGCGCCGCCACCGTTGAAGATCCTGCCCCAGCCACCGAGTCCGGTCAGGTGCCCGGGCCACCCGAGGTCCCGGACGACCTGCGGATCGAACGCGTCGCGGTGGTAGACCGCCACGTCCCAGTCACTGTCCGGGCGGTTCGTCCCCTGCGCTCGGGAACCGCCGAGTGCGACGGCCTCCACGCCGGGGAGCGCTGCCAGGCGATCGGCGACGTGGTCGAGGAACGCGTCGTCGTCGAGGGTGTGCTGGGGGGAGGACATCGGTCAGCGCTCCGGCATCCGTCAGCCGCGCTCGTCGCCGATGCCGAGCCCGAGCAGCCGCCGCCGGTCGAACTCGCCGGCGGCTCCGCTGAACAGGTCGAATCCGCGCACGACGGCCGCCCGATCCTGGTCGGACAGCCGGGCCAGGACCCGCTCGATCCCCTCGGTCCGCCGGCGCGTCACGTCCTCGACGAGCGCGATCGCCCGTCGCGTCGGCACCACCAGGGTCTCGCGGCGGGAACTCGGCGCGCTGTTCCGCCGGACCCAGCCGTCCCGCTCCAGGCGGTCGACCGTCCGCGTGAGCGTCGACGGACTCGCACCGGTCTCCTCGGCGAGGACCCCCGCGCGGACCGGCCCACGCGCCACGAGCACCACGAGGATCCGGAGCTGCGGGACGGTCACCTGCTCGAGCGCGGACTCGAGCGAGGCGGCGACGATCCCGAGCATCGCCCGCGAGGCGAGCACGGCTGCCGACGGCGAGAGCACGGCGGTCAGGTCCTCGGCGGCGGCGTCCATGGGATCCCCAGACTGACACAGCGGAGGCGTTCGCGACAGGGCCGGCCGACCCGCGACGGGGACCGGCCGACCAGCGGCCCGCTCCCGGCCCTGCCTACGCCGAGGCGGCGGCAGCAGCCCTGGCGGCGGCGGGCAGGGCCTCCAGGACGCGACCGATGGCGCGGTCGTCGTGCGCGGCCGTCAGGAACCACGCCTCGAACACGCTCGGCGGCAGCGTGACGCCCGCATCGAGCATGGCGTGGAAGAACGGCGGGTACCGCCAGGCCTCCTGCGCACGGACGTCGTCGTAGGTCCGCGGCGGCTCGGCGGTGAACGCGAACGAGAACAGGTTCCCGGCGCGCTGCACGGTGTGGGCGACGCCCTCGGCGGTCAGCGCCGCGGAGACCGCGCCGGACAGCAGGTCGGCGGTGCGGTCGAGGTGCGCGTACACGGCGTCGTCGGCGGCGCGGAGCGTGGCGAGCCCGGCCGCGACGGCGAGCGGGTTCCCGGACAGGGTCCCCGCCTGGTACACGGGACCGAGCGGCGCCAGGAAGTCCATGACCTCGGCCCGACCGCCCAGGGCCGCCAGGGGCATCCCGCCGCCGACGACCTTGCCGAACGTGATGAGGTCCGGCTGCCATCCGGTGCCGTCGGGGACGACACCGGCGGCCTCGAGCCCCCACCATCCGGCCGGGCCGACGCGGAACCCGGTGAGGACCTCGTCGAGGATGAGCAGCGCGCCCTGCTCCTGGACGATCTGCGCGAGCGCCCGGTTGAACCCCGGCTCGGGTGCGAGCACGCCCATGTTCGCGGCGGCGGCCTCGACGATCACCGCGGCGATCCGCTCGTGGTGCTCGTCGAACGCGGCCCGGACGGCGTCGAGGTCGTTGTACGGCAGCACGAGGGTCTGCGCGGCGGTCTCGGCGGTGATGCCCGCGGATCCGGGCAGTGCGAGCGTGGCGACACCCGACCCGGCCTCGGCGAGCAGGGAGTCCGAGTGGCCGTGGTAGTGCCCGGCGAACTTCACGAGCAGGTCCCGGCCGGTGTAGCCACGGGCCAGGCGGATCGCGGTCATCGTCGCCTCGGTCCCGGTCGAGACGAGCCGGAGCTTCTCGATCGGACCGGCGCCGCCGACCCGGACGCGCTGCTCGACGAGTTCCGCGAGCTCGGTCTCGCCCGGCGTGGAGGCACCGAACGAGAGCCCACGGGCAGCGGCCTCCTGCACAGCGGCGACCGTGCCGGGATGGGCGTGCCCGAGGATCGCCGGACCCCACGACGCCACGAGGTCGACGTACTCGCGCCCCTCGGCGTCGGTCACGTACGGCCCCTGCGCGGCCACGAGGAAGCGGGGCGTCCCGCCGACCGAGCCGTAGGCCCGCACCGGGGAGTTCACGCCGCCGGGGATCGCGTGCTTCGCGCGACCGAACAGCTCCTCGTTCGTCGTCATCGGGTCGACTTCCCCACGCTCGAGAGTTCCACGGTCTCGGCACCGGCCGCCGGGGTGGCGCCGCTGACCCGGCCGCTCGCACCGGACTCCTGGCGCAGCCGCTTCGCCAGGTCGACGGCGAAGTAGGTCAGGATCGCGTCCGCACCGGCACGCTTGATGCCGAGGACGCTCTCCATCGCGGCGGCGTCGCGGTCGATCCAGCCGTTCTGCGCGGCCGCCGTGATCATCGCGTACTCGCCGCTGATCTGGTAGGCCCACACCGGCACCGGCGAGATCGCCGTGGCGGCGGCGAGCACGTCGAGGTAGCTCATCGCGGGCTTCACCATGACGACGTCCGCGCCCTCCTCGATGTCGAGCTCGACCTCGCGCAGGCCCTCACGCCCGTTGCCGGAGTCGATCTGGTAAGTGCGGCGGTCGCCGACGAGCGTCGACGCGACGGCCTGGCGGAACGGCCCGTAGAACGCGCTCGCGTACTTCGCCGCGTACGCCAGGAGGGCCGTGCCCGGGTGACCGGCGCCGTCCAACGCGTCGCGGGCGGCGGCGATCTGGCCGTCCATCATCCCGCTCATGCACACGAGCTCGGCGCCGGCCTCGGCCTGGGCCACCGCCATGTCGCGGTAGCGCTCGAGCGTCGCGTCGTTGTCGACCGAGCCGTCCGCAGCGAGCACCCCGCAGTGACCGTGGTCGGTGAACTCGTCGAGGCACAGGTCGGACTGGACCACGAGCGCGTCGCCCACCTCCTCCTTCGCCACACGGATCGCCACGTTGAGGATGCCGTCCGGGTCGGTCGCGCCGGACCCGGTGGCGTCCTTGTGCTGCGGGACGCCGAAGAGGTTCACGCCGCCGATGCCGACCTCGGCGGCCTCGACGAGCGCGCGCCGGAACGAGTCGAGCGAGTGCTGCTCCACCCCGGGCATGCTCGTGATCGGCACCGCGGCGTCGGCGCCCTCGCGGATGAACATCGGCAGGATCAGCTCGGCGGGGTGCAGACGGGTCTCGGCCACGAGCCGACGCATCGCGGGCGTCGCGCGGAGACGGCGCGGGCGCACCTGGGGGAACTGGCCGACGGGGGAGTGAGGTGCGGACACGGTCACCTTCCTGGTTGTGTGTCGAGGAGCGGGGCGAGGACCTCGACGACGGCGTCGAGCAACGATGCGGTGGTCCGGGCGGCGGCGACGCCGTGGACGGGGAGGCCGAGCGCGCGGGCGTCGGCGGCGGTCCCGGGCCCGATGCACACGAGCCGGGTCCGGTCGTCGAGCGGGACGAGCCGGGCCGCGACCTCGCCCGCGACACTGCCGCTCGTGACGAGCACGGCGTCCGGTGGGCGGGGCACCACGACCGGTCCGGTGCCGGTCCCCACGGTACGGTACGCCTCGACGTCGTCCACGTCGAGGCCGCGGGCACGCAACCCCGCGACGAGCGTCGGGGCCGCGATCGCGCTCCGCGGGAACAGCACCCGGCCCGCCGTGCTCGGCACCACGGCGGCCAGGTCGGCCGCTGACGCCGCGGCCGGCACCAGGTCGACCCGCCACCCGGCATCGGTACACGCCGCCGCGGTCGCGTGGCCCACGGCCGCCACCCGCGTTCCGGCCGGGAGGCCCGACAACCGCTCCGCCACGCGCCGCACCGCCGTCGCACTCGTCACGACGATCCAGGCGTACGTCCCGGCGGCGAGGGCGTCGACGGCGGCCGCGAACGCGGCGGGGTCGGCGGGGTCGGTGTCGGTGATGAGCGGGACGACGAGCGGTTCCAGGGCCCGGTGCCGGGCCTCCCGGGCGACCCGCTCGCCCCAGGTGCCGCCGCGCGGGACGAGCACGGTGGGACGCCGGGCGTCCCGGGCCGCCGGACCGCCGCCGGCGCGCACGCCCGTGCTCGTCGCGGGAGTTCCGGCGCCGGTGTCGCTCGTGCTGGCCGTGGTCGGTGCCTACTCGCTGCTCAGGTGGAAGTCGGCGAGATCGGCGGCGCCGTTCGCCAGGAGTTCCTCGGCGACCCGGCGGGCGACGTCGCGGGCCTCGTCGAGGCGCTCGTGCGCGGGGCCGGGCTCGAGGTGTGCGCCGTGCGAGGCGGTGCGGTACTCGGTGCCGTCGGGCCGGTACACGGTCGCGCTCACGAGCAGGAGCTCCGCGTCGACGACCGCGTGCGCCCCGATCGGAGCGGTGCAGCCGGCCTCGAGGCGGGCGAGGACCTCGCGCTCGGCGGTGACCGTGAGCCGGGACTCCGCGTGCTCGATGCCGCGGAGGCCCCGCTCGAGCGCGCGGTCGCCCTGGTCCCCACGGACCTCGATCGCCAGCGCGCCCTGCCCGGGCGCGGTCGGCCAGAAGCCGAGGCCGATGAGCTCGGTGGCGTCGGCGAGACGACCGAGGCGCCCCAGGCCGGCGGCGGACAGCATGACCGCGTCGAGGTCGACCCCGACCCGGCCGAGGCGCGTGTCGACGTTCCCGCGGATGTCGACGATCTCGACGTCCGGGCGACGACGGCGGAGCTGCGCGGCCCGGCGCGGCGATCCCGTGCCGACCCGCGCGCCCTCGGGGAGGGTCTCGAGCGTCAGACCGTCGCGGGCGCAGAGGGCGTCACGGGCGTCCGCACGGCGGGGCACCGCGCCGATCCGCAGCCCGGGGTACGGCGCTGCCGGCAGGTCCTTGAGCGAGTGGACGAGGACGTCGACCTCGCCGGCGACCAGGGCCTCGCGGAGCGCGGACGCGAACACGCCCGTGCCACCGAGGGTCGCCAGGGACTCACTCGTCCGGTCGCCCTCGCTGTGCACGGTGACGAGCTCGACGGGCCGACCCGCCGCCTTGCCGAGCGCGGCGGCCGCGGCCTGCGACTGCGCGAGCGCGAGCGCGCTGCCGCGGGTCCCGACGCGGATCGGGGTGGGTCCCGCCTCGGCCTCGGGGCTCACGGCGCGAGCCCGGCGACCGCCGGCTTGAACCCGGCCCGCACGTTCTCACAGCACCCCGGGCGGCAGACGTCGTACCAGGGGCCGATGTCGGTGAGGTGCGGGCGGTCGGCGACGGGGGTGCCCTGCACGCGCTCGAGCACGAGGTCGACGAGACCGGCGACGTACGCGGGGTCGACCCCCGGCGTGGGCGTCCGGATCGACCAGAAGCCGAGCTCCTGCGCCGTCTCCGTGGCCTCCTCGTCGAGGTCCCACATGACCTCCATGTGGTCGCTGACGAAGCCGAGCGGGACGATGAGCACGGCACGGGTGGGACCGCCCGCGAGCTCCTCGTTCATGTAGTCGTTGATGTCCGGCTCGAGCCACGGCATGCTCGGCGGCCCCGACCGTGACTGGTAGACGAGTTTCCAGGCGGGCTTCGACGAGCCCTGGAGCGCGGCGCCCTCGGGCGACGCGAGGAGCTCGGCCCATGCGGCGTCGAGGACGACCTCGGCCACGGCCTCGTGCTGCGCCTCGTACGCGCCGTGCTCCCCGAAGCCCCGGAAGTCGGGGCCGGAGCGTGCCGCGTCGCTCGACGGGATCGAGTGCGTCGAGAAGAGCACCCGGAGTTCCGTCCCGACGTCGAGGCCCTCGTTCTCGGCGATCGCCCGTGCGATGCCGTCGCGGACGCCGTCGACGAACGGCCGGACGAACCCGGGGTGGTCGAAGAACTGGCGCACCTTGTCGATCCGCACGGTGTCCATGAGCTCCGTCGCATCGAGCACGCGCGCGAAGTCCTCGCGGTACTGCCGGCAGCTCGAGTAGGAGCTGTAGGCGCTCGTGGCGATCGCGATGAGGTTCGTGGCGCCCTCGGCGGCGGCCTCCTGGACGGCGTCCTCGAGGTAGGGCGCCCAGTTCCGGTTGCCCCAGAGCACCGGCAGGTCGATCCCCCGCCGGGCCAGCTCGGCCTCGAGCGCGGCCTTGAGCGCGCGGTTCTGCGCGTTGATCGGGCTCACACCGCCGAAGTGCCGGTAGTGGTGCGCGACCTCCTCGAGCCGCTCGTCCGGGATCCCGCGCCCGCGCGTGACGTTCCGGAGGAACGGGATGACGTCCTCTTGTCCCTCCGGTCCGCCGAACCCGGCGAGGAGGATCGCGTCGTACGCGGTCGGTTCGCTCACGTGCTCCGGGCCGCCCGCGGCGGCCGGCGTGGCCGCCAGGACGGCCTGACCGTTCGTGATGCCGGTCGCGCTGGGGGTGTCGGTGATCTCGGTCACGACAGGACCTCCGGGAGTTCGGTGGTTTCGATGCGGCGGCCCGTGAAGAACGGGACCTCCTCGCGCACGTGGCGCCGGGCCTCCGTGTACCGGAGGTCCCGCATGAGGTCGACGAGGTCGACGAGCTCGGGGGACTCGAGCGGCAGGATCCACTCGTAGTCGCCGAGCGCGAAGCTCGCGACCGTGTTCGTGAGCACGCGGCGGAACTTCGCCCCCTGCCGGCCGTGGTCCGCGAGCATCTGGCGGCGGTCCTCCTCGGGCAGGAGGTACCACTCGTAGGACCGCACGAACGGGTAGACCGTCAGCCAGGCCTCCGGGTCCTTGCCGCGCAGGAACGCCGGCGTGTGCCGCTTGTTGAACTCGGCGTCGCGGTGCATGCCCATCGCGTGCCACACGGGAGCGGCCTCCACCAGGAGTGCCGTGCGGCGGAGGTCGCGGAGCGCGGCCTGGATCGCCTGGGCGTCGTCGCCGTGCAGCCACACCATGAGGTCGGCGTCGGCGCGGAACCCGGAGACATCGTAGAAGCCGCGCACGGTGACGCCGTGCTCGGCCGCCCGCGCGACCGCGGCGTCGAGCTCCGGCACGGCGTCCGCCGCGAAGGGAGCGACGGCGCCCACCGGACGCCGGAAGACCGCCCACAGCGTGTAGGCGGTCAGGAGGGTCTCGTCGATGCCGGAGTCGGACGGCGAGGCGGAGGGTTCGGTGCTGTGCGCGGGCGCGCTGGAACTCATGGGATCCATTGTCCTTCGGTCGGATGGTGGTCGCCTCGGCTCCGTTGCCGCACACCCAGCGCACTGCTCCACGTATCGCTCACCGCTGCTGTCGCGGTGGCGCACGCTGCCCGGGCGCGGGCCGTGTGGGGCGGGTGACCCCGGCCGGTGCCTACCGGCGGCGGATCACCGAGACGACGATACCCCCGACGACCAGGGCGCCCCCTGCGAACGCTGCCAGGTAGGGCACGGGGTGGTCCTCGAACCCCTGCCGCGTGCGGTGCACCGCCACGCCGAGCTGCTTCGGCACGTCGAACCAGTCCTCGATCGCGTCGAGGGTGTCGAACAGCTGCGCGCGGGTGGCCGCCACGCGGCGGTCGAGCGCGGCGAAGTCGGGTCCGTTGTCGTGGGTGTCGCTCACTGGTCGTCCCGTCTCAGAAGGTGCCGTCGACGTCCGGCCGGCGGCTGCTCTGCTGCACCGGCGGCTTCGGCTTGCGGCCCATGCCGCGGACGGCGTTGACGTCGTTCTTCACGCTCTGGATCGTGCGCGCCGGCAGCGGCGGGAGGCCGGTCTTGATCCGGCGGTACCCCAGCAGTCCGAGGACCGCGGCGATGATGAGCAGCACGACCGCGACGATGATCGCCGCGAGCCAGCCCGGCATCACCGTGGCGAGACCGAGGACCGCCGCCGTCAGGAACACGCCGATCGCGTAGAACAGGATCACGACCGCGACGATGAGGAACGCCGCCGCGAAGGCGAAGATCTTCGCCTTCTGGAGCATCTCCGCCTTGAGCAGCGCGAGCTCGCCCCTGACGAGTTCGCGGACCAGCCGCGGGACGTCGCTGACCAGGCCGAACAACGACCGCGAGCGGCGTTCACCGCTTCGGGTATCGGACATCGTGCTTGCTCCTTCCGGCACCGGGGTCACGGTGCCTCGGCCGTTCGGACGGTCAGGACTCCGAGGAGCCGCCCGAGCCCTTGGGCCCGGCCTTGCGCACGACCTTCTTCGTGGTCTCACCGATGAAGTCCGCGACGTCGGGCGTCCGGTCGGCGATGAAGTCCTCGATGGTGTGCACCTGCTTCTGCACGCCGTCGCTGTTCCAGACGCGCGTGGTCGCCGAGCGGATCTGCTCGTACCGCGCACGTCCGGCGCGGGCGCCGAGCACGTAGCCGACTCCGACGCCGGTCAGGAAGATCAGTCTGCCTCGCATGTTGGGACCTCTCGGTTGTGGCATGCGCCGAGCGGTATGCATCGGCGAACGGACGGGACTCCGCCCACAGTAGCCCCCGGCCGCCCTGCCGGTTCGGTCAGGCGTCGAGGATGCCGGCGGCCACCGACCTGCTCGTCGCGACGACACCGGCCAGACCCCGGCCGACGCTCGCCTCGCCGACGCCGAGCACACCCTCGGCGAGGCCGGCCGGCTCGGTGTCCGGAGCACGCCAGCGGACCCGGGCGGCGCCGATCACGACGCCCGCGTCGATCGGCACCCCGAGCAGCGCGGCGGCGTCCGCGGTGGCGGTCTCGGCGACGGCGCTGTCCGGGTCCACCGCCAGGCTCGTGCCGACACCGATGGCGTCCGCCCCGTCGCGCGCGGACAGCGCGTAGCTGAGCCGGAGGACGTGCCGTCCGCCCGCGCGCTCGGCGAGCCAGGGCCACTTGACGGTCGCGTGCGTGATCGCCTTCGCCCGCACGCGCTCGGCGTCCGGGTGCACGAGCATCCCGGTGCCGCGGGGCGCCGCGTCGAGGTCCGGCTGGTCCACCACGAGGGTGACGAGTTCGATCGCCGCGTCCCGCTGGCCGACGAGCCGGGACGGGTCCGCGACGTCCGCGATGACGTGGTCCGCCACCAGCCGCTCGGCCGGACCCGGGCGTCCCGTGCCGCTCCCGTCGTCGACGGGGACGACGTCCACCGCCGTGCGGTCGATCCGGACGGCGCGGGTTCCGAGACGGACGTCGACCCCGTACGTGTCGAGGTCCGCCACGAGCTCGTCGACGAGCCGGGCGATGCCACCACGGATCCCCGCGACCGCCGACCCCGCCGGCGCCTTGGCCCGCTGCGCCAGGACCGCCCGGCCGAGCGACCCCTCGCGCAGGAGGGCGGCGCGGAGGCCCGGCGCGACGCGGTCGAGGTCGAGCTCGTCCGGGTGGGTCGAGTGCACCCCCGCCGCGACCGGCACGACGAGGTCGTCGAGGACGCGGTCCCCCATGCGTCGGCGCACGAGCTCGCCGAGCGTCCGGGCCTTCGCGCCCACCGGTCCGGGCAGCAGCGAGTCCATCTGCGCGCGCAGGGCCCCCGACGTGCCCACGACCGCGATGACGTCCGCCGCCGTCGGGCTCCCCGGGATCCCGAGGAGGCCCGCCTGCGGGAGCGGTGCCACCCGTCCGTCACGCGTCATGAGCCAGGCACCGCGGGGGTCCGGGGTCACGATCTCGTTGCCGAGGCCGAGCTCGATCGCCAGCGTGCCGACGGTGTCCCCGCGGGTCGCGAACGACTCCGCGCCGAGGTCGAGCTCGATGCCCGCCACCGTGTGCCGGTCGACGATCCCGCCGAGCCGGTCGGACGCCTCGACGAGCACCACGTCGGCGCCGCCCTTGGCGAGGTCACGCGCGGCGACGAGGCCGCCCACGCCGCCGCCGACCACCACGACGGCGGTCATGCGCCGAGCCCCTCGTGCGCGCTGCGGCCGGCACCGGTCGTGCGGCCGTCGCCGGTTGCGCGGCCGTCGCCGAGGTCGTGCACGAGGCCGACGACGCGCGTCAGCACCGTGGGGTCCGTCTCGGGTGGCACGCCGTGCCCGAGGTTCACGACGTGCGCACGCGCGGCACCACCGCGCGCCACGACGTCCCGCACGTGGGCCTCGAGCACCGGCCACGGCGCGGCGAGCATCGCGGGGTCGATGTTGCCCTGCAGGGTCACGTCGGCGTCGGCCACGCGGCGCGCGGCGTCGTCGAGGGGGATCCGCCAGTCGACGCCGACCGCATCGGCCCCGACGGCCGCCATGTCGGCGAGCACCTCGCCACTGCCGACACCGAAGTGGATCGTCGGCACACCGAGGTCGGCCACGTGCGCCAGGGCCCGCGCGGAGTGCGGCGCGACCCGCGCCGTGTAGTCGGCGCGGGACAGCGACCCGACCCAGGAGTCGAACAGCTGCGCCGCGGACGCGCCGGCGAGCACCTGCGCGCGGAGGAACACCCCCGAGACGTCCGCTGCCCATCCGAGCAGGCGGTCCCAGGTCTCGGGGTCGGCGTGCATGAGGGTCCGTGCACGGATGTGGTCCTTGCTCGGGCCGCCCTCGACGAGGTAGGCGGCGAGCGTGAAGGGGGCCCCGGCGAACCCGATGAGCGGCGTCGTGCCGAGCTCCGCGACGGTCCGGGCCACGGCCTCCGCGATCGGGGTGAGGGCACTCGGGTCGAGGGACTCGAGCGCCGCGACGTCCGCCGCGGTGCGGATCGGCCGGCCGAGCACCGGACCCCGCCCGGGGACGATGTCGACGTCGACGCCCGCGAGCTTGATCGGGACGACGATGTCGCTGAAGAAGATGCCCGCGTCGACGCCGTGGCGCCGGACCGGCTGCAGGGTGATCTCGGACGCCATCGCCGGGTCGAGGCAGGCGTCGAGCATCGCGGTGCCGACACGGAGCTCCCGGTACTCGGGCAGCGACCGCCCGGCCTGCCGCATGAACCACACCGGCAGGCGCTCGGGGCGGTCCCCGCGGAGCGCCCGGACGAGCGGGGCATCCGCGGTCCGGCCGTCGGCGAGCGGGTGCGTCGGGGGCAACGCGACGGTCGTGGAGTCGATCACGCGCCCAGTCTCCCACCCGCTCGCCGTGCACACCTTGCCGTGTCCTCAGCCCGGGGGACCCCCGCTGACCCCGGCCGTCGGCGCGCCGCGGTACCATCGAGTACGTGCTCATCTGTCTCACGGCGTCGCATCGCAACGCCAGCTTCGACCTCCTGGAGCGACTGAGCATCGGAGCACCGGCTGCCGCGGACGGTCTCGTGAGCGGATCGGACGTCCTCGACGGCGCCGTGGTCCTGGCGACGTGCAACCGGTTCGAGGCCTACCTCGACGTCGCGGGCGACCGCGACTCCGCCGTCGCGGCCACGATCGACGCGGTGAGCGCCGCCAGCGACCTCGCCGCCGACGACGTCCGCGCCTCCGTCCGCGTGCTCGACCGCGCCGACGTCGTCCACCACCTCTTCGCCGTCTCGAGCGGTCTCGAGTCCGTCGTCGTCGGCGAGACCGAGATCTCGGGTCAGGTGCGTCGCGCGCTCGAGGGCGCCCGTGCCGCCGGCACCACGACGTCGGACCTCGAACGGCTCTTCCAAGAGGCCGCCCACACCTCGCGCGGCGTCAAGACGCGCACGCGCATCGGCGCCGCCGGTCGCTCCATCGTCCGTCTCGCGCTCGAGCTCGCGTCGTCCCGCGTCACGGACTGGGCCGACACCCACGTGCTCCTCGTCGGGACGGGCCGGTACGCCGCCACGACGGTCGCCGCCCTCCGCGACCGTGGCGTCGCCGACATCGCCGTGTACTCGCCGTCCGGGCGGGCTCCGGTGTTCGCCGCCAAGCACGACCTGGTGCCCGTCACGGACCTGGCGGGCACGGCCGCGGCGAGCGACGTCGTCATCACCTGCACCTCGAGCGAGGTGCCCGTCGTCCACGCCTCGGACCTCGACCACCCCGGGCGTCGGCTCGTGATCGACCTCGGGCTGCCGCGGAACGTCGACCCGGCGGCCGCATCGGTCGACGGCGTCGAGCTGCTCGACCTCGAGACCATCAGCCTGCACGCGCCGCTGTCCGAGCTGAACGCCGAGTCGGAGGCCCGCGCGATCGTCGACGACGCCGTCACGCGCTTCCACACCGCGGCACTCGAGCAGTCCGCCACCCCCGCGCTCGTCGCGCTCCGCAAGCACGTGTTCGACGTCCTCGACGCCGAGATCGCCCGCGCCCGGGACCGCGGCGATTCGTCCGACCGCACCGAGCAGGCCCTCCGACACCTGGCTGGCGTGCTCCTGCACCGCCCGTCCGTCCGCGCACGCGACCTCGGTCGGCAGGGCCGTGCCGAGGACTTCACCGCCGCGGTCGACGCGCTCTTCGGCATCGAGCCCGAGGCACCGGCGGCGCCCGTCGTGCCGTTGAGCGAGCGCGCCCGCGACCTCGGCGACCACGCGGCGGACGCGTCCTGACGACCGACCCGGGCACGGCCTCCCGGACGCTGCGCGTGAGCGCGGTGCTCGTGGTCCGCGACCGCCGTGTGCTCATGGTGCGGTCGCGCGGTCGCGACGTCCTGTACCTGCCCGGCGGCAAGGTGGAACCGGGCGAGACGCCCGTCGACGCCGCCGTCCGGGAGGCCCGTGAGGAGACCGCGCTCGGCCTCACGCCCGCCGACTGCCAGCCGTTCGGCACGGTCACCGAGGACGCACACGGCCAGGCGCCGGGCACACGCGTCGCCATGGACCTGTTCCTCGTCGCGCCGTCCGCCCTCGTCGGCCAGGAGCCCGTGCCGTCGGCCGAGGTGGACGCCGTCGACTGGGTGACCTCCGCCGACGCACACCGGTGTCCGCCCGCCGGGGTCGAGACACTCCGCCGCATGGTCGAGGCCGACCTGGTCGACTGAGGGCGGCGCGAGTCACGCCCCGCGGTCCTCCGGGACGTCCGCGTCGTCGTAGGCGCCGATGGGCTCCTCGGTCCGGATCCGGGGTTCGCCGGGGATCTCGGAGTCGTCGTACTCGCCCGCGGGGTCGGTGTCGCCCACCCGCAGCTCGCCGGGGACGTCGCTGCTCACGTACTCCCCCACCGGCTCGGCGTCGGCCTGTGGCTGCTCGCCCGGGATGTCGGAGTCGACGTACTCGCCCGCGACGACCGCGGGGCCGTCCTCGCGTCCGCCGTCGTCGTTCCGGGTCTGCTCGTGCTTGCCAGCCATCGGGAACCGCCCTCCTGGCCGTCCGTCTCGCACGGGCGGCCGTGGTCACCGTCCGGCGTCGTCGTCGGCACCGCGTCCGGTCGGTGCCAGTCTCCCCCTCCCGCCTGGTCCCGGCCTCCGCGGCGCACCAGCGGCCCCACCCTCTCCGCCCTGTCTCGACGGTGCCGCTGTCGAACGACGACTGCTTCGTCAGGCGTGGACGTGGTCGAGGATGTCCGCGCCCATCGTGCGGAGCGCCTCCACGACCGCGAGTCGCCGCTGCAGGGAGTCGTCCTCGAACCCGACGGTCACGGCGTAGCTGACGGACGAGGACGGCCCGCGCAGCACCCCGGTCTCGCTGCGGATGCCCGGCCCGGTCCCGGTCACCGCGACGAGCTGGAGGCCGTGGTCGAGCCCGCGGTGCGCCAACGGGTCGAGCCCGAAGGCCCCGGCGACGAGGGTGGTGTCCATCCCGAGCGACACCCAGCCGAGCACGCGGTTGCTCGTCGCCTCGTCGACGACCTCGCCGAGCGCCAGACCCCGCATGAGCCAGCTGAGCTCCGCCGCGGCGGCGACGGCCTGGTCGGGTGCGTCGTCCGGGCCACGCCGGTCGCGCACGCGGTCGAGCACGGCGCTGCGGTCGACGCCGAGGGACTCGGCGCGGAGCCGGACGGCCTCGATGCCGACGGTGGAGAGCAGCGCGTTCGTCGCCCAGGCGTCGGCGGTCGCCCCGACGAGGGTCGCGAGGTCGGGGACCTGCAGCGTGGGCTCCTGGAGGAACTGCCACAGCCCAGGGCCGCCGGCGGTGTCCCTGGCCATGCGCTGGAGCCGGTCGCCGTGGAGCCGGCCCTCCTCGAGCTGGGCCGCGACCTCGATGAGCAGGAGGAGCCTCCCCACCCCGGCGACCGGGAGCACCACCCGCTCGTCGACCGCGAGCAGGGCGCGCCCCGTCGTCGTGTCGATCACCGACGCACTGACGCGGGCTCCGTCGTACGCGAGTGACCCGAGCGCGTCGACCGTCGCGGCGAAGGCGGCCTCGACGTCACCGCGGTGCCGCCCCGCGGCACGCGACCGTGCCTGGTGCCGCCGTGGCGACACGTCGCGTTCGACCACTGGGCCCACACGCTCCTCGGGACGGGGTTGACCGGTCGCGGCTCGTCACCAGATGGCGACGCGCTGCTCCGGAGCGAGGTACAGGGCGTCGCCCTCGGTGACCCCGAAGGCCGCCGCGAACTCGTCGATGTTCCGCACGATCTGGTTGCAGCGGAACTCGTTCGGGGAGTGCGGGTCGATGCTGAGCAGGCGCGCGGCCTCTTCCGGGCGGATCGCCATCCGCCACGACTGGGCCCAGCTGAGGAAGAACCGCTGGGCACCCGCCATGCCGTCGATCACCGGGGGCTCCTGGCCGTCGAGCGAGATGAGGTAGGCCTTCCACGCGATCGCGAGTCCGCCGAGGTCACCGATGTTCTCGCCGATCGTCAGCGCACCGTTGACGTGGCCGTCCGGGACCTCGGTCGGCACGAGCGCGTCGTACTGCGCGATGAGGGCCTTCGTGCGCTCCTCGAACGCGGCGCGGTCGGCCTCCGTCCACCAGTTGCGGAGGCGTCCGTCGCCGTCGTACTGCGAGCCCTGGTCGTCGAACCCGTGTCCGATCTCGTGTCCGATGACGGCGCCGATGGCCCCGTAGTTCGCCGCGGCGTCGCGCTGCTGGTCGAAGAACGGGAACTGCAGGATCGCCGCGGGGAACACGATCTCGTTGAACCCGGGGTTGTAGTAGGCGTTGATCGTCTGCGGCGTCATGAACCACTCGTCGCGGTCGATCGGCCTGCCGATCTTGCCGAGCTCGCGGTCGACGTTGAACGACGCGACGGCGCGGACGTTCCCGAGCAGGTCGTCCGGCGTCACCTGGAGCGCCGAGTAGTCGCGCCACCGGACGGGGTAGCCGATCTTCGGCGTGAACTTGGCGAGCTTGTCGAGCGCACGCTGCCGGGTCTCGTCGGTCATCCAGTCGAGGCCCGTGATGCTCTGCCGGTACGCCTCGACGAGGTTCGCGACGAGGGCGTCCATGGCGGCCTTCGCGGTCTCGTCGAAGTGCTCCTGCACGTAGATCTTGCCGACGGCCTCACCCATCGCGCCCTCGACGAGCGAGACACCGCGCTTCCAGCGGTCGCGCTGCTTCGGCGCGCCGGTGAGTGCGGTGCCGTAGAACGAGAAGCTCGTGGCCGAGAACGCCGTGGTCAGGTAGGGCGCCGAGGACCGGATGACCTGCCAGCGCAGCCAGTCCTTCCACGCGCCGATGGGCCGCGTGCGGAGCTCGTGCGCCAGCCCGGTCAGGAAGCCCGGCTCGCGGACGACCACCGTGTCGAACACGCCGACCGGCGCGCCGACGGCCTCGGCCCACTCGGACAGCCGGACACCCTCGGCGAGCGCCTCGGCCTCGGCCCAGGTCATGCGGTTGTAGGTCTTCTGGCTGTCCCGCGTGGTCACGTTGTCCCAGTGGGACGCAGCGAGCGCGGTCTCGAGGTCGATGACGTTCTGGGTGCGGATCGCGCCCTCGTCGAAACCGGCGAGCGGGAACATGGCCCCGACGAACTCGCGGTAGCGACCGCGGATGTCCTCGAACCGGTCCTCGCGGTAGTAGGACTCGTCCGGCAGCCCGAGCCCGCCCTGCTCCAGGAACACGACGTAGGCCTCGGGGTCACCCGGGTCGTTGTCGACGAACAGCTGCACGAAGCTCGAGACCCCGAGGCGCTCGAACCGGCCGACGAGTCGCAGCACGTCCGAGACGTCCTGCACGAGGTCGATCTCGCCGAGCAGGGGGTCGATGGGGCCGCTGCCGAGGACCTCGAGCGCCTGCTCGTCCATGAAGCTCGTGTAGAGGTCGCCGACCTTGCGGGCCTCGGTCCCCGGAAGGGCCTGCTGCGACCGCTCGATGATGGAGCGGACGGCTTCCTCCGCCGCCTCGGCGAGCACGGTGAACGAGCCGTACCGCGCCTTGTCGTCCGGGATCGGGGTGTCGGCGATCCACCGCCCGTTGACGTACCGGTAGAGGTCGTCCTGCGGCCGGACCGTCGCGTCGATGTCGTCGGTCTGGATCCCGGAGGGGCGCTCGCGCTCGGCAGTCATGCCGACCACCATAGCCACGATCCCATGGCGTTCCCCCGGGCTGCGGCCCGGCCCCGGTAGGGTTCGGCCATGCCCCTTCCCTGGACGCTCCACGGGGACGGCCGGACGGTCTCCGCCACCACCATCGTCGCCCCCGAGGAACGCCTCAGCTGGGGTCGGACGGTCGGCCTCGGCGTCCAGCACGTCGTGGCGATGTTCGGTGCGACGTTCCTCGTCCCGCTCATCACCGGGTTCCCGCCGTCGACCACCCTGCTGTTCAGCGGCATCGGCACGCTGCTGTTCCTCGTGGTGACGCGCAACCGGCTGCCGAGCTACCTCGGGTCCTCCTTCGCGTTCCTCGCCCCGATCGCCGCGGCGACCAAGGTCGGGGGCATCCCGGTGGCCCTGTCCGGCATCGTGCTCGTCGGTGCGCTGCTCGCCGTGGTCGGGGTCGTGGTGCACCTCGCGGGCTCGCGGTGGATCGACGTCCTCATGCCACCCGTCGTCAGCGGGGCGATCGTGGCGCTCATCGGGTTCAACCTCGCCCCGACGGCGAAGGCGGACTTCACGAAGTCCCCCGTCATCGGGCTCGTCACCCTGGCGGCGATCGTGCTGTGCACGGTCCTGTTCCGGGGCATGATCGGCCGGCTCTCGATCGTCGTCGGGGTGGTCGTCGGGTACGTCGCCGCGGTCCTGGCGGGCCAGATCGACTACTCGGCGGTCGCGCGGGCCGCGTGGGTGGGCCTCCCGACGTTCACCGCGCCGCGCTTCGACGGCGGGCACCTCGCCGTGTACCTCGGGTTCCTCCCGGTCGTGCTCGCCCTGATCGCCGAGAACGTGGGGCACGTCAAGGGCGTGGGGCAGCTCACCGAACGGGACCTCACCCCGCTGACGGGGCGTGCGCTCCTCGCCGACGGCGTCGCGACCGTCATCGCGGGGCTCGGCGGCGGCTCGGCCACGACCACGTACGGCGAGAACATCGGCGTCATGGCCGCGACGCGCGTGTTCTCGACGGCGGCGTACTGGGTCGCGGGGATCGTGGCGGTCCTGCTCGGGCTGTCGCCGAAGATCGGCGCCGTCATCGCGACCGTCCCGACCGGGGTGCTCGGTGGCGCGACGACCGCGCTCTACGGCTTGATCGGCATCATCGGCATCCGCATCTGGGTCGAGAACCGCGTCGACTTCGCCCGGCCGAAGAACCAGCTCACGGCGGGCATCGCGCTCGTCATGGGCATCGCGGACTTCACGTTCGGAGTGGGCGGCGCGACCTTCGGCGGCATCGTCATCGGCACCGTCGCCGCGATCGTCGTCTACCACCTCATGGACCTGATCGGTCGGGCACGCGGGACGGACGCGGTGGGCGCCGCCGACGTCGCCGACACGATCGGGAGGCCCGACACCGGTCCGCGGGACGGACTCGGTGTCCCCACCGGCACCGGCACCGGCACCGGCACCGGCACCGAGAGCGGACCCGCGACCGCGCCGACCGCGCGGAACACGCCGACCGACCGGCGGTGACGCCGGACCCCGGCCCCGAGGACACCGCCCGCTCGGCCACCCCGGGACGTCCGCCACGGGGCGGGCGGGGCCGCGCCTCCCGGGTGGACCGCGACATCGTCCGGCTGGCGCTGCCGGCCCTCGGCGCGCTCGTCGTCGAGCCGCTGTTCCTCGTGACCGACACGGCGCTCGTCGGGCACCTCGGCGCGACGCCCCTGGCAGCGGTGGGACTGGCGTCGAGCGTGCTGCAGACGGCCACCGGGCTGCTCGTGTTCCTGGCGTACTCGACGACGCCGGCGGTCGCCCGCGCGCTCGGAGCCGGCGACCGCCGGGGCGCCGTGCACGCCGGCCTCGACGGCATGTGGCTCGCGCTCGGACTCGGGGTCGTCCTGGCGCTCCTCGGGTGGCCGCTCGCCCGACCGCTCGTGGCGCTGTTCGGCGCGCAGGCCAGCGTCTCGGACACCGCGACGACCTACCTGCTCGTGTCGCTCGTCGGGCTCCCGGGGATCCTGGTGGTGACGGCGTCCACCGGGCTGCTGCGGGGCCTCCAGGACACGCGCACGCCGTTGGTCGTGGCCACGGTGGGGTTCGTCGTGAACGGCGGGCTGAACGCGGTGCTCATCTACGGGGCGGGGATGGGGGTGACCGGCTCCGCGCTCGGGACCGTGGTCGTCCAGTGGGCGATGGCGGCCGTGTACGTCGTGATCGCGGTCCGGGGGGCCCGTTCCACCGGCGCGTCGCTGCGCCCCGGGGTCTCCGGCGTCGTGCGGGCGCTCCGCTCCGGCGCGTGGCTGTTCCTCCGGACGGCGTCGCTCCGGGTGGCGATGCTCGCGACGGTGTCGGTCGCCGCGGGGCTGGGGGTCGCCGGACTCGCGACGACGCAGGTGGCCCTCACGGTGTTCTCGACCCTGGCGTTCGCGCTCGACGCCCTGGCGATCGCCGGCCAGGCCCTGGTCGGGCACGCGCTCGGAGCACGGCAGGCGGACCGGGTCCGGCTCGTGACGACCCGCCTCGTGGTGCTCGGCGTCGCGGGCGGGGTGCTGCTCGGGCTGCTCACGGCCGCGCTGAGCGGGGTGCTCGGGCCGGTGTTCTCGGACGCGGCGACCGTCCGGTCCCTGCTGCCCGCGCTGCTCGTGGTGACCGCGATCGGGCTGCCGGTGGCGGGGTACGTGTTCGTGCTCGACGGCGTGCTCATCGGTGCCGGCGACGCGCGGTACCTGGCGCTGGCGGGGCTCGTGAACCTGGTCGTGTACCTGCCGCTGCTGTGGGTGGTGTCGCAGGGGGCCGGGTCCCACGGGGCCGACGCGGCGCCTCCCGGCGGCATCCACGCCGGTCCCGTGCCGCTCTGGGCAGCGTTCTCGTTCGGGTACATCGGCATCCGGGCGATCACGCTCGGCGTGCGGGCGCACCGGCCGGGGTGGATCCGGCGCGCGATGGCGTCCTGACCGCGGGAGCGGCCCGGCACGGCCTCGCGGCGGGGCTCACGCAGCGGCGCGGCCCACGCAGCGGCGCGGCTCACGCAGCGGCGCGGCTCAGCGCAGCGGCGGCGGCCCGACCGTGTCCCGGCTCAGTGCACCGGCGGCGGCCCGACGGTGTCCCCGACGCGCAGCTCGCTCCGGAAGGCCGCGGGCTCGGGCTCCTCGCCCTCGAGCATCGCCAGCGCGGCCCGCGCGGCGGCCTGACCCTTCTGCACGGCGGGCTGCACGAGTGTCGTCAGGGTCTGGACGGGCGAGCGGTGCAGCAGGCTGTCGTCGATCCGGATGCCGTCGAACCCGACCACGCTGACGTCCTGCGGCACGCGGAGCCCCGCGTCGAGCGCCGCGACGATGACCCCGACGGCGAGCAGGTCGCTCTGTGCGACGACGGCGGTCGGCCGGGACGGTCCCGCGAACAGGGTCGCCCCGGCGAGGCGGCCCTCCTCGACCGCGCTGCCGCCCGCGACGACGGCGGCGGCGTCGGGGAACACCTCGTGCACGCCGCGGAGGCGCTCGAGGGCGATGAACGACGTCGCCCGGCCGGCGAGCTCGGGCGTGAGCGGCCCGCGGGTGCGGTCCGGGTCGATCGGCAGCGCGACGACGGCGACGTCGGTGTGGCCGAGGTCGCGGAGGTACTCCGCACCCCGCCGTGACGCGTCCCGGTTGTCGAGCATGATCGGCACGGCACCGGCGATGTGCTCGGCCTCGACCGCGACGACGGGGATCTCGCGTCGCCGGAGGACCGCGACCGCGGCGTCGATCCGGACGTTGCAGCCGATGAGCACGACCGCGTCCATGGGGGCGTCGACGAGCGGCCCGAACCCCTCCGCGCCGTCGAGCGGGCTCCGCACGAGCAGCAACGAGGCGCCCGCGGCACCGGCGACCTCGGCGATCCCGTCGAGGGTCTGTACGTTCACCGGGTCGCGGAAGGCGTCGCTGAGGCGGTCGTCGAGCACGACGCCGACCACCCCGGACCGGCCGCGGCGGAGCGATCGTGCGCGAGGGTCCGGGCCGTCGTACCCGAGCTCGGCCGCGACGGCGAGCACGCGCTCCTTCGTCTCCGCGGCGACCGGACCGGCACCGCTGAACGCGAGCGAGGCGGTCGACGGTGCCACCCCCGCCGCGCGCGCGACGGCGGCGAGCGTCGGCCGTCGGGCGTCACCACGCGGCCTGGAGGCGGTGCCCACGTCCGACGCGCCGGTCTCCCTTGCCGCGTTGTCCATGGCTCGGTAGCGTAACGACCGATCCTGGGTCGAATCGATTCGAGCGACGAATGACCGCCCGCGCCGGATCGACGACGAGGAGGCCGCGTGACCACGCCGACGAGCACCCGGACCCCGGGCACGCGGACCTGGCGCAACGCCGTGTTCGTCGTGTTCACCCTCTCCGGCCTCGACATGGCCACCTGGCTCGGACGGGTCCCGAGCGTCCGCGACTCGCTGCACGCCTCGACGTCCGAGATGGGGCTGCTCGTGCTCGGCATGTCGGTCGGCTCCATCGTGGGGCTGTCCGCGGCGAGCCACATCGTCGCCCGGCTCGGGGCACGACGCGGGATCCAGGTCGCCGCGGTCCTGCTCGTCGTCGGCATGGTGAGCGCGTCGATCGCCGTCTCGGCCGGCTGGGGGTTCTGGGCGATCTGGGGCTGCCTCACTGCGTTCGGGTTCGGCAACGGTCTGTGCGACGTGTCGATGAACGTCTCCGGGGCCAGCGCCGAACGTGCCGGCGGGCGGAGCGTCATGCCGTTGTTCCACGCCGCGTTCAGCGTCGGGACCCTCCTCGGGGCGACACTCGGCGCCGCCGCCGAGGCCGCGGACGTCCCCGTGTGGATCCACATCGGCAGCATCGGCGTCCTCGCGAGCATCGGCATGGTCGTCGCCGTCACTCGACTCCGCGACGAGCGTGCCGAGCCCCACCCCGAGTCGACGGACACCTCGCCCGTCGCCGTCCTCAACCGCTGGCAGGTGTGGGCGTCACCGGCCACGATCCTCATCGGGCTCATCGTGCTCGGGATGGCCCTGGCCGAGGGCGCCGCGAACGACTGGCTGCCCCTCGCGATGGTGGACGGCCACGGGCTGACCAACGCGGAGGGCAGTGCCGTGCTGTCGGTGTTCGTCGCGGCGATGACGGTGGGTCGCGCGGGTGGTGTGTTCGTGATCGACCGGTTCGGCCGGGTGCCGGTGCTCCGCGGCAGTGCGGCGCTCGCCCTCGTCGGCCTGCTCGTGCTCATCCTCGTGCCGTCGGTGCCCCTCGCGATCGTCGGCGTGGTTCTCTGGGGCATCGGGGCGTCGCTCGGGTTCCCGATGGGGATGTCCGCCGCCGCCGACGACCCGCGGAACGCGGCCATCCGCGTGAGCGCCGTCGCCACGATCGGCTACGTCGCGTTCCTGGCCGGCCCGCCCGTGATCGGGTTCCTCGGCAAGCAGTTCGGGCTCCTGCACGCCCTGCTCGTCGTGGTCGTGTTCATCGTCCTCGCGGGGCTCGCGTCGGGTGCCGCCCGCGAGCGCACCCGCCCCCAGGTCGAACCGCGCCCTTCCGGTGGAACACCCACATCCGGCGGTTCGACCGGAAGGAACCGGTTCGACACGGACGAACACGTCGGCCGGCGCTGACTAGGCTCGTCGGGTGCGTCTCGTCATCGCCCGCTGCTCCGTCGACTACGCCGGACGACTCTCGGCCCACCTCCCGCTGGCCACGCGGCTCCTCATGCTCAAGTCGGACGGGTCGCTGCTCGTCCACTCCGACGGCGGCAGCTACAAGCCGCTCAACTGGATGAGCCCGCCCTGCACGATCAGCACGGCCGAGCCCGACGAGGACCAGGCGGCCGCGGGCATCACCGAGGTCTGGACGGTCACGCAGAAGAAGACGCAGGACCGCCTCATCGTCAGCATCCACGAGGTCGTCTCGGACGAGTCCCACGACATGGGCGTCGACCCCGGGCTCGTCAAGGACGGCGTCGAGGCCCACCTGCAGCAGCTCCTCGCCGAGCAGATCGAACTCCTCGGCGACGGCCACACGCTCGTCCGCCGCGAGTACATGACCGCCATCGGCCCGGTCGACATCCTGGCCCGCGACGGCGGGGGCGCCGCCGTCGCGGTCGAGATGAAGCGCAACGCCACGATCGACGCGGTCGAGCAGCTCACGCGGTACCTCGAGCTCATGAACCGCGACCCGCACCTCCGCCCGGTCCAGGGCGTCCTGGCGGCGCAGACGTTCGCGCCGCAGGCCCGCACCCTCGCCGAGGACCGCGGGATCCGCTGCCTCGTCCTCGACTACGACGCCATGCGCGGCATCGAGGGCGGGCACACCCGCCTGTTCTGAACCACGCGCGCTCGGCGAGCGACGCGACGGGGTGGGGACGTGCCTCCCGGCCGGGAGGCCCCACCCACCACGGCCACGCAGCGCCCGTCCCATAGGCTGGAACCGATGTCCAGCCCGTTCTCCGCGATCCTGTTCGACCTCGACGGCACGATCTGCGACTCGGCGCCCGGGATCACGTCGAGCCTCACGTACACGTTCGAACGCATCGGGGTCCCGGTGCCGTCGCCCGCCACGCTCCTCAGCTTCGTGGGGCCGCCGATCCTCGACTCGTTCCGCAGCATGGGGATGGACGAGGACCAGGTCCAGCACACGCTGCAGGTCTACCGGGAGCACTACCTCGCCCACGGCACCCTCGACGCGCGGGTGTACCCGGGGATGCCCGAGGTCCTGCGGCGCGTGCACGAGGCCGGCGTGCCGACCTCGACCGCGACGAGCAAGCCCGAGACCCCGGCGACCTACATCCTCGAGCACTTCGGGCTCCTGCCGTACCTCGACGTCGTGACGGGCGCGAGTGACGACGAGGTCCGCAGCGCCAAGGCCGACGTCGTCGCCGAGGCACTGCGCCGGCTCGCCGCGCGCGGGGTCGACGTGTCGCGGCCGGTCCTCGTCGGCGACCGACACCACGACGTCGAGGGCGCCGCCGCCCACGGCGTCCCGGTCGTGTTCGCCGAGTGGGGGTACGGCTCCCCCGCCGAGGCCGCCGGCACGATCGCCCGGGCCGCCGAGCCGCTCGACCTGCTCCCCATCCTGCTGTGATGTCCGACCGCACCGGCGCCCGGGTCCGCGAGCGGGCCGCGTGGCTCCTGCCCGCGGCGATCGTGCTCATCGCGCTCAACCTGCGCGGTCCCGTCGTGGCGGTCGCCCCGGTCATCGGCGACGTCCGGCACGACCTCGGCCTGACCCCGACGGTCGCCGGGCTCCTCACGACGATCCCGGTGCTGTGCTTCGCGCTCGCGACCCCGCTGGCGTCGTGGGTGATCGCCCGCCTCGACCCGGAGCGTGCCGTGACGGCGTCGCTCGTCGGGGTGCTCGCCGGCACGCTCCTCCGTTCCGCCGGCACGTCCTGGGCCCTCGTCGCCGGGACGGCGCTCATCGGCATCGCGATCACGATCGGGAACGTCGTCGTGCCCGTCGTCATCCGCCGCGACTCCTCACCCGAGCGCGTCGGCATCGTGACCGGCGTCTACACGTCGGCGCTCAACGTCGGGTCGATGATCACCTCGCTCGGCACGGCCCCCCTCGCCGCGGTCGTCGGCTGGCCCGTCGCGATCGCGATCTGGGGCGTGTTCGTGCTCATCGCGGCTGCCGCGTGGTCGCGCGCGGTCGGCGTCCGCGCCGCACTCCGAGGTCCGATCATCGCGAGCGCCGAGCCGCTCCCGGTCACCGGCCCGATCGACCAGGTCCTCGTCCCGGAGACCCAGCGGCACGCCACCGCACCAGCCCCGGCGCGGCGGCGCGTCACGTGGGGCCTCGTCCTGGCGTTCGCGGGTCAGGCGTTCTCGTACTACGCCCTGACCGCGTGGATCCCGACGCTCCTGCACGACGAGATCGGGTTCGACACGGCCTCGGCGGGCGCGAGCTCCTCGGTCTTCCAGATCCTCGCGGTCGTCGGGGCCCTCGGCGTCCCCGTGCTCGCGTCCCGGTGGCGGCCCCGCTCGATCATCGTGCTCGTCAGTCTGTTCTGGCTCGCGATGCCGATCGGGCTGCTCCTCGCACCGCAGCTCTGGCTCCTCTGGTCGATCTGCGGCGGTGCCGCCCAGGGCGGTGGCATCACGGTCGTGTTCATCATCGTCGTGCGGCTCGTGACGACCGACGCCGACGCGCGCCGCATGTCCGCGCTGGTGCAGGGCGGCGGGTACCTGCTCGGCAGTGCGGGTCCGCTCGTCGCCGGGACGCTGCACGAGGTCTCGGGCGGCTGGACCGTGCCCCTGCTCGTCGTCGTCGGTGCGGTGCTCGTGCTCGGGGTGTCGGGGACGATCGCGGCCCGGAACGTCGACTAGCGAGGTCGGTCAGTTCCGCAGCCGCCACACGGCTCGCGGATCTCGCTCCGACTTGCCGATCCACTCGATGAGTGCCTCGGAAGCGAGCGCATCGAGGCGCGCCTTCGTCGCCGGTCTACTCAATCCGACCAGCTGCGAGATCTCCCCCGTTCCCAGGTCTCGATCTGCGGCACGCATGACGTCGAGTACTTCCTGCGAGCGAGCCGGCAGTCGAGCCGCCGTTCGTTCGTCGATACGTGGAAGGGCCAGGAGTGTCAGCTTCACGCTTCCCTGGCTCTGCACGTACACGGGATCCGTCAGGCCGACCCGCCGCATCTCGTCGAACATGCGCCGGATTCCCTCGCCGAGTTCCTGACCGATCCGGAGGTCGGCGCAGACCCTCGCGATCCGCGGGTTCCTGGCGAAGCGACTGATGTCAAGAGGCCGCGCCGGGTCAGCGAGACCGGGGAAGCGGCCCGGACTCTCGATCTCGATCCGGTCCGTGAAGATCTCGACCCGGATGTGGTCACCGCCGAGACTGTAGGAGCGATGGATGACCGCGTTCACGACACCTTCGAGCCACGCATCCTTCGGGACGATGGGCTCGCTCTCGAACAGACCGGAGGCGCGCAGCGACCTCTTCCGCGGGACGAGACGTTCGATCTCCTCAGCGGCCTTGGTGATGGCATAGGGGATCGGTCCCTCGATCCTGAGGTCGTTGGTGTCGTCAACCGACAGGCGAGCGCCCGTGCCACGCTCAGGACCCAGGTATCGGATCACCCGAATGTGCGCTTGAGGGAACTCGTCCTGTGGGTGCTCACCGAACAGCAGATAGCAACCGTTCGTGTACTCGCCGTGCCGCGTCACGAGGCTGCGCGCCTTCAGAAGACGATCGAACGTGCCGGAAGCGCCCGTGGCACTGCGGAACTGTTCGAGGAGCTGGCGGTTGAGGTCGTCCCGCCGAAGACCGAGCAACGGATGCCCGTCCCACTGCGCTTGTCCCTTGTCGTACTCGAGCTCGCGGCGCTGTTCATGGCGGAGCTTCCGAGATTCGTCTCCGACGCGGAGGTAGCAGTCTCCGTTCTTCATCTCGTGAACGACTTCGCCAGGGTCGACGCGGACGACCACCAACGTGTCGATCTCGCCTGCGTCATTCACGCAACGTGTCTGATCCACGCGCGCCCGCACGGGTGGCACGGTGTGGTCGATCGCCGTCTGCTGGAAGTCGTTGAGGCGCCCGGCACTCGCTTTCAATCCCTCGACCCGGCCGTCGCTCAGACCGAGCACGATCACGCCACCTTCCGCGTTCGCGAACGCGACGAGATGCTGTGCGAGGTCCTTCGCCTGGATCCGGATCGACTTCCGGTCGAACCACTGGTCCTCGAGAAGGGCACACAGCTTGGGACCGACCTCGTCGCGCGGAGCAGCGAGGGCACGGTCCACGTCGTTCGCGCTCATCGGACCGAGCCTACGGCTTCAAGTAGGTTTCGAGTACCGGCTACTCACGCCCTGTTGACAGTTGAAAATGCCTGATGAGCGGGGTGATGGAACGGCACCGGTGAGCGCAGCACCTCTTTTGAGTGCGGGCGATCAGCCCGCCGCGAGCACCTCGCGCAGGGACATCGGGCGCCGCCCGGTCACCCGCTCGACGTCACCGCTGACGGCCGCGAGCGCACCCTCGGCGATCGCGGTGTACGTGCTCACCCAGGCGTCCGCCTGCCACGGCGCGGGGTCCCAGCGCGCCCGTGACGCGTACGCCTCGTCGAGCGTCTCGGGGTGGTAGGTCACCGTGCGGCCGCGGACGTCCGACACGATCGCCGCCGCCTCGGCCAGGGTGACGGCCTCGGGCCCGGTGAGCGCGTAGGTCGCTCCAGCGTGCTGGTCCGGGTCCAGGAGGACCGTGGTCGCGACCCGCGCGACGTCCGCCCGGGCGACCGCCGCCATCGCACCGTCCCCGGCCGGACCGCGGATGACGCCGTCCTCGCCGACGAGCTCCTCCACGAAGTCGAGGTAGAACGAGTCGCGGAGGAACGTCCACGTCATGCCGGAGGCGCGGATCGCCTCCTCGGTGGCGTGGTGGTCGCGCCCGAGCGTGAAGGTGGCGTCGGGCGCCGCGCCGACGAACGACGTGTACACGACGTGGCGGACCCCGGCCTCGGCAGCGGCGCGGACGAAGGCGCGGTGCTGCTCGAGGCGGTCCTCCGCCTCGGCCGCCGAGACCATGAGCAGGACGTCGACACCGGCGAGCGCGGCACGGGCGGCGTCCGCGTCGGCGAACGCGGCCACGGCGACCTCGGCTCCGGCGAGCCGGGGTGCCCGGGCCGGGTCGCGGACGACCGCGCGGAACGGTCGACCGCCAGCGGCGAGCGCCCGCGCGACGGCACCGCCGACGTGCCCGGTGGCACCGGTGACGGCGATGACGGGCCGGGGATCCGCCGTGCTGGGCGTCGTGTCGGACATGTGCCGGTCCTCCCGGTCGAGTGTGGTGGGGGTCAGGTGGTGACGACGAGGTCGGCGCGGTCCGCCGTCGGTTCGATGCGCCGGGCGTTCGCGCCGTCGACCTCGGTCGCCCAGGCCCGGGCCGCCGCGTGGTCGCGGCCGTCCCGCATGTGGCGTCCGACGAGCCGGTCGATCCGGACGGCGTCGTCGGTCCGGCAGAACCAGGTCTCGGTCAGGAGGCCCGGCAGCAGTGCCCACGGCTCGTCCCGGTCGAGCAGGTAGTTGCCCTCGGTGACCACGAGTCGCACGGCGCGTGGCACGGCGATGCTGCCCGCCACGGGCTCGTCGACCCGCCGGTCGAAGTCGGGCGCCCACGTGACGTCCTCGTCGGCGGCGACGAGCCGGCGCACGAGCGCGACGTACCCGGCGGCGTCGAAGGTGTCGATCGCGCCCTTCCGGTCGGACCGACCGAGCGCGGCGAGCGCGGTGTTCGCCAGGTGGAACCCGTCCATGGGCACCTGGACGGCGACGCCCGGCCCGTGCGCCTCGGTGACGGCGGCGACCACACGGCGCGCGAGGGTCGACTTGCCGGAGCCGGGGCTGCCCGCGATGCCGAGCACGGCCCTCCCGGTGGGCGGAGGGTCGGCGACGAGCGTGAGGGCCCGCTCCACCGCGGCCGCGACGTCGAGGGCGGCGGGGGTGGGCGGCATGTCGCAAGTCTCCCACCCGACGGTCCGGATGCCAGGGTGCGAGGTCTGGTGCTCCGGCACGGTCGGAGGGACACTGTCGGCCATGATCGATGCGACGAGGGCGTTCAGCGGGTTCTCGGTGCGGGACACCGCCGAGGCGCGGGCGTTCTACGAGGACGTGCTCGGACTGTCGGTGCACGAGGCGAACGGCATGCTCATGCTCGAGGTCGGCGGCGGGACGCCCGTGCTCGTGTACCCGAAGGGCGACGCGCACGAGCCGGCGTCGTTCACGGTCCTCAACTTCCCGGTGCCGGACGTCCCCGCGACGGTCGCGGACCTGACGGAGCGGGGCGTGGTGTTCGAGCAGTACGAGGGGCTGACGGACGATTCGGGGGTGAACCGCCACGGCGGGCCGCTGATCGCCTGGTTCACGGACCCGTCGGGCAACGTCATGAGCGTGGTGGAGGACAGCTGAGCGCATCGACGGTCGCGGTGGCAAACTGTTCGCAGATCGAACGACCCCGGGGAGCATCGTGTCCGAGCCGACCGCCGACGACGACCGCACGCGTCGTGAGGACGAACGCATCGACGAGGCGATCGACGTCGTGGCGGCGTTGACCCGCGTGGAGGCGGCGGATGCGGCGCTCCGCTCACGGCTCCGCGCGCGGCTCGGTGTCGGGGGCACGGACCTCGTCGTCCTCCAGTTCATCGCGCGGGCCGAGGCGGTCGGTCGTGCCGTCCGCGTCAAGGACCTCACGCAGCACGTCGGCATGACGAGCGCCGCGACGAGCGTCATCCTCGAGCGCCTGGAGGCTCGCGGCCACGTACTCCGTGAGGTCGATCCGACGGACCGCCGCAGCAAGTTGATCTGCCTGTCCGACACGACGAAGACCGCGATGCAGGAGGCGGTCGGGGAGACGCAGGACGCGTTGCGCGTGGTGCTCGACGAGCTGGGCCCGCGGGACCGCAAGCGCTTGGTGGGCCTGCTCGACCGGGTCGTGCGGGCGCTGGAACTCGGCGTGCCCCAGGGCTGATCCGGGGGCACGGGCCACCGCTGAACGACGGGGGTACCCCGGTCGGATTGTCCAATTTTCTTTGCTTTTCCTCCTCCTTCCGCCTATCCTCGTCAGTGCGCGGTCTCCCCGACTCGTCGCCCTGCGTCGAGGACCGACGGACGCCCGCGAGCGGCGAGGACACCACGGGAGCGATGGACACCACGACCGGTGCGGCGGCCACTCCCATCCGAATCGAGGCCCACGGCCTCGACGCCGACCAGGCCATGGACGACCTGCCCCGGCTCTACGCCGGCGCGGCCTGGTCCTCGGCACCGACGCGGGCGACGCCCTACCGCTACCGCTACGCCGCGATGGGCGACACGGACCTGACACTCCGGACCTCGCGCATGCACGGCGAGATCCAGGGCGACATCCCGCCGGGCGGCGACTACGTCGTGCAGTGGCTGACGGCAGGGCGGTCGACGGTCGACCTCGGCCACGACGACCTGCGCATGGTCCCCGGGCGGCCGCTGCTGTTCCCGGCGCATCGGTCCTTCGTGTTCCGGTTCACGGACTACGACCAGAAGCTCGTGCACCTGGGGCGTGACCACGTCGACCGCATCGCCCGCGAGCAGGGCCTCGCCGGCGAGGACCTGCGGTTCGACCACACGGCCGCCCCCACCGACGCCGCGGTCCGCAGCTGGCAGGGCACCGTGGGACTCGTGTCGAACACCATGCGCTCCGGCCCGGTCAGTCCCCTGCTGTGGGACGAACTCACGCGGATGACGGCGATCGCGTTCCTCGGGCTCTACCCGCCCCTCGCCGACGCCCTGCCGTCCGCGGTGCTCCTGCCGCGGAACGCACGGATCCGGGCCGCGGTGGAGTACGTGCAGGCCCATGTGCACGAGCCGATCGGCACCACCGAGATCGCGGCCGCGGCGCACCTCAGCGTGCGGGCGTTGCAGGAGGGCTTCCGACGCGTGCTCGACACCACACCGCTCGGGTACCTGCGGCAGGCCCGCCTCGACCGCGTCCACGCGGAGTTGCAACAGGGCGTACCGGGGACGACCGTCGCCGGGGTCGCGCAGGCGTGGGGCTTCACGCACCTCGGACGGTTCGCGGGGGCGTACCGCGCGCGGTTCGGGGAGCATCCCCGCGCCACGCTGCGCGGTTGAGCCGGGAGGGACGGGGCGGGACCCGCCACGTCCCTCCCGGCCGCGATCAGTCGCGCCCGGCGACGGCGCGGCGGATCCGCTCGATCGGCACCTTCGGCTCGCGCTCCGCGGTGAGCAGCCCGTTCGTCTCCTGCAGCGTGTCCGTGAACTGTGTGTAGCAGGACCCGGCGAGGAACGAACTGGCGCGGATGCCGTCGTACAGCGCGGTGATCCGGTCGACGTAGTCGTCGCCGTCCACCGCGACGGAGTACCCCCAGGCGTCGTCGCGGTCGGCACCCGGCTGGTAGTTGACCCCGCCGAACTCCGTGAGCATGACCGGCTGGCCGTGGTCCTCGGCGTCGCCGACCAGGATCCGCCGGCCGGCCGGGCCCATCCCGGCGAGCAAGCGGGTGCGGGCGGCGTCGTCGGCGTAGGTCGCGGCGAGGACCTCGCCCGAGGCCTCGTAGTCGTGCACGCTGAGGATGTCCGACGCGGCGTGCTCCCAGCCGTCGTTCGAGATCACGGGCCGTGACGGGTCGAGCGCCCGCGTGACGTCGGCGAGCGCCCGGGCGTACGCCTGCTGTGCTGGTTCGTGCGCGATGTGCTGCACGCCCCAGCTCTCGTTCGCCGGCACCCAGGTCACGATGCACGGGTGGGACACGTCGCGCTCGACGGCGTCCATCCACTCCCGCATGAGCCGCTGCACCGCCGTCGGGGTGAACGCGTACGCACCCGGGGCCTCGCCCCAGACGAGGAGGCCGAGGCGGTCCGCCCAGAACAGGAACCGCGGGTCCTCGATCTTCTGGTGGATCCGGGTCGCGGTGAACCCGAGCTCCTTGATGAGCTCGACCTCACGACGGAACGCGGCCGGGCTCGGCGCGGTGAGGTTCGAGTCCGGCCAGTAGCCCTGGTTGAGCACGCTCCGGACGTCGTAGGGCCGGTCGTTGAGCAGGAACGCCCCCCGGTCGACCGCGACCGACCGGAACCCGAGGTACGACGCGACGACGTCCCCGGACCCGTCGGGGTGCCCGAGCACGACGGTGGCGTCGATGAGCCGCGGGGTCTCCGGCGTCCACACGATCTCGTCGTACGCCTGCCCGTTCGTCTGCCGCGCGACGGGGACGACGACGTCCACGGTCGTGGCGCCCGCCGGCACGACGACGGAGGCGCTGCCGAGGTCCTCGTCACCGTCCTCGTGGCGGAGCGACACCGACAGTGTCGTGCCCGCGGTCACCCGACCGGCGATCCGGATCGTGCCCCGGACCACCGAGCCGGGGAACTCGGTCTCCCACCGGAGCGCCGCGACCGACACCGGGGGGACCGCCTCGAGCCACACGGTCTGCCAGATCCCCGTGGTGCGGCGGTACCAGATCACGTGCGGGTCCTCGTGCCAGTCCTGCTTGCCGCGGGGCTGCGTGACGTCGTGCGGGTCGTCCTCGGCGCGGACGACCAGGGTGTGCGTGGTGTCGGTGCCAGCGTCGACGTCCGTGCTGGCGTCGAGCACGTGCGTCACGTCGAACGAGAACGGCGTGTGCCCGCCCTCGTGCTCGCCGAGGCGCACCCCGTCCAGCCACACCGTCGCGCGGTAGTCGACCGCACCGAAGTGCAGGAGCACCCGGGACGCGTCGGCCGAGCGCCCGGCACGCTCGAGGTCCTCGGCCGAGATGCTGCGCGCGTACCAGACCACGGGGTGGAATCCCGGCTCGTCGATGCCCGACGCGACCGACTCGGGCGGGAACGGCACCGTGATCGTGCGGTCCGTCGCCCCGTGCTCGGACCGGAAGCCCGCCGACCAGCCCGCGCCCAGGCCCTCGTCGCCGTCGTCGTGGCGGAACGACCACGGCCCGTCGAGGTCGGCCCAGGCCGGACGGACGAGTTGCGGCCGGGGGTGGGTGCCGTCCTGGCGGCTCGCCGGTTCGGGGACGGACAGGGTCCGGGGAGCGGCTTCCTCGCCGCGCAGCGTCGTCATGGCGTCCAGTCTGCCGCAGCCGTTACAACGTTGTACAGACGGTTGGCCGGCGCGCCGGTCTCGGTCCCGAACGCCGCTGCCGCCCCGGTCGGGACGCGCTGCAGGGAGCCGTCCGCCTGCTCCTCGAGCCGGACCAGCCCCATGCGGCGCAGCGACGGGGTCTTGCGCCCGCCGACGACCCGGGCGGCCACGACCTCGTCGGGCACCGCGAACTCCTCGACGTTCCGACCGCCGGACGCGTACGACCAGTCGACGAAGTCGAACAGGGGCCACCAGGTGTACCCGCGCAGGTCCATGCCGCCCGCCACGAGTTCCTGGACCGCGTGGACCGAGTCGCGCACCCAGGCCGTCCGGACCTCGTCCGTGCCCTCGATGCTCGTCTCCGTGACCATCATGGGCAGGCCGTAGCGCGCCTCGAACCCGCGCAGGCTCGTCACGAGCCCGTCGGTCCAGCGGTCCGTCGCGATCTGCACCACGTCGGTGCCGTCGGCGACGAGGGTCCGCGGGGACAGGTCGGGGTAGTAGTTGACGCCGAGCACGTCGATGCGTGCCGGGTCGGCCCGGAGACGCGCGAGCTGCTCGGGTGCGGCGCCGTGCTCGAGCAGCCACCCGTGCATGGGGTGCTGCACGCCGACCAGCCCGAGCACCAGATCCGTCGGCACGGTGCCGATCGCGGTCAGGTGCTCGGCCTCGCCCGCGAGCGCGGGGTCGTCCGTGGCGAACAGGGACGACGCCTCGACGTGCACGATGACCGCGGCCGGGTTGGCCGCCCGGATCGCCGCGACGGACCGGGTGATCCCCTCGGCCAGCGCGAGCGTCACGCGCACCCAGCCGTCCCAGCCGGTCAGCGCCGGCGGCCACACGCCGCGGAGGCCGCAGAACGACGCCGTCGTGACGGGTTCGTTCAAGGGTGTGACGTGGTCGACCAACCCGCGGTAGCGCGCCGCGAACGCACCCGCGAACGCCGCGACGACGTCGGGGTAGCGCGGGTCGGCGAACGAGCCGTCGAGCCAGGTCGGCGTGCCGTAGTGCACGAGATCGGCGATCACCGTCAGCCCGAGCTCCTCGACCGCGAACCGGAGCCGCTCGTCGAGGGTGCTCCAGTCGTAGGTCTCCGGCGCGGTGTGCACGAGCGGCCAGTTCACGCCGTACCGGACCGCCCCCGCGCCGAGGTCGCGCGCGGCGGTGAGGTCCGCGCGCCAGTGCTCGGTGTGCTCCGTCAGGTCGTACTCGTCGAGCGGCGCCATCGCGAAGTGCGCCGGCGGGTGGACCGAGGTGTCCTCGATCCCGAGGACCCAGGTGAAGTCGCCCATCACTTCAGTCCACTCGTCGCGACGCCGGCCACGAAGTACTTCTGTGCGAAGAAGAACGCGATCGCGATGGGGACCAGCGAGATGGTCGCACCGGCGAGCAGGATCGCGTGGTCGGTCACGTGCTGGCCGCCGAACAGCGTCAGGCCGGCGGGCAGGGTGAGCATGTCGTTCGACGTCGTGACGACGAGCGGCCAGAGCAGGTCGTTCCACAGGTTCATGCCGTTGAGCACGGCGACGGTGGCGATCGCCGGTTTGGCGAGCGGGAGCACGACCTGCCAGTAGATCCGCCAGTGCCCGGCGCCGTCGATGCGCGCCGCCTCGTCGAGCTCCGGCGGGATGCTGACGAAGAACTGCCGGAACAGGAAGATGCCGAACGCGCTCGTCGCCCGCGGGACGATGAGCCCCTGGTAGGTGTTCAGCCAGCCGAAGTGGAACAGCTCGACGAACACGGGGATCAGGGTCACCTGGAACGGCACCATGAGGGTCGCGATGACGATGACGAACGCGACGTTCCGACCGACGAACCGCATCCGCGCCAGGGCGTAGGCGCACATCGAGTCGAACAGCAGGGTCAGCGCCGTCGTCACGCCCGCGAACACGAACGTGTTGACGAGCAGCCGGACGAACGACAGCTGCTGCCAGACGCCGACGTACCCGTGCATGGTGATGCTCGTCGGGAACAGGCTCGCGGGGTTGTGGAACAGGTCGCTCTCGCTCCGGAACGACCCGGAGACCATCCAGATGAACGGCACGAGCGCGAACACGATCCCGACGCCGAGGTAGACCCACTTGAGCACGTCCACCGTGCGCACGGCGGGCCGCGGCCCGTGCTGCCTGCGCTGCGTGGGTGTGGACCGGTCGCCGCGGTCGTCGCCGCCGCGTGACGAACGGGAGGTCCGGGGCACGTCCGCCACGGAGGTGTCAGTCGACATCGTTGTACCTGAACAATCTGAGCTGGACGAGCGAGATGAGCATGATGATCGCGAACAGCACCCACGAGATCGCGGACGCGTACCCGGTCTGGTAGTCGACGAACCCGTCGCGGTAGAGCAGGTTGACCAGCGAGTCGGTGTGGAACACCGGGCCGCCGCCGGTCATGACGTAGACGAGGTCGAATACCTGGAACGACTGGATGGTCAGGATCATCGAGGTGAACAGCAGCGTGGGCCGGATGCTCGGGATCGTGATCGACCACACCGTGGCCCACCGGCCGGCGCCGTCGAGCTGGGCCGCCTCGTACCGCTCGCCGGGGACGCCCTTGAGGCCCGCGACGAACAGGATCATGGCGAAGCCGACGCTCTTCCAGACCGACACGAAGATCACGGTCGGCAGGGCGAGGGTCGTCGACTGGAGCCACCCGATCGAGGGCAGACCGAGCGCCGCGGTGAGGCCGCCGACGAGCCCGATGTCCGGGTCGAGCAGGAACTTCCAGACCAGGCCGATCGTGACGAGCGAGACGATCGTCGGGAAGAAGAAGATCGACCGGACGATGCGCGTCGCGATCCCCTCGCCCTGGAGCGCCAGGGCCGACAGGAACCCGAACACGAGCAGGAGTACGACCGACACGATCGTGAACTCGAGCGTCACGCCGAGCGCGTTCCAGAACTGGTGGTCGTGGAACAGCTTGACGTAGTTGCCGAACCCGACGAACGGCTCCGTGCTCGCCCCGACGGTCCAGTCGAAGAAGCTGTAGTACAGCGACCGGAAGATCGGGAAGATCACGAACACGCCCAGGATCAGCAGGCTCGGCGCCATGAAGAGCCAGGCCGGCTGGAACCGGAACCGACGAGCGGTCGCGCGCCGGCCCTCCCCACCGCTGCGCGACCCTGGGGTGGTGCCGGCCCCGTCGCGCGTGCTGCGCGACGGGACCCGCTCCGAGGTGTGGCTGGTCACTGCGAGCAGCCCGTGAGGCCGTCGATCGTCTGCGCGGCGTCCTTGGTCGCGCTCGCGACCGAGGTCCCGCGCGTGATCTTGCCGATGAGCGGCACGTAGCCGTCCGAGTCGACCTTGGTCGCCTGGGGGACGTGCGGCAGGTACAGGCGGGCGTTGCCGACCTGCGACGCGAACACCGACACCGTCGGGTCGGCCGTGAGCTTGGCGTCGTCGGTCATGTCGGTGCGCAGCGGCGGGAACCCGGTCTTCAGCGAGAACTTCTCCTGCGTCGACTTGCTCGTCCAGTAGGCGAGGAACTCCTGCGCCTGCTTCGGGTACTTCGTCTTGGCCGACACCGACAGCGGCGCGGTCGACCCGAGCGTGACGGACGTGCCGTCGACCCCGGTCGGGATGGTCGCGATCCCGAGGTCGACGCCCGCGCTCTTGTAACCCGGCGCGGCCCACGGCCCGTTGATCTCCATGGCGGCCTTGCCCGCGGAGAACAGGGAGTCGGCCTCGGCACCGGTCTGCCCCACCGGGCTCACCTTGCCCTTCGCCACGAGGTCGGCCCACGTGGACAGGCTCTTCTGGCCGGCGCTCGTCTGCAGCACCGAGCAGCCCTTGCCGTTGACGATGTCGCCGCCCTCGAGCCACTGCAGGACGGGCCACATCTGGATCGTCTGGTTGTCCGCGAGCGAGATGCCGTAGTGGCCGCCGGTCGTCAGCTTCTTCGCGTCCTGCGCGAGCTCGTCGATGGTCTTCGGCGGGTTCGTGATGCCGGCCTGCTGGAACAGCTTCTTGTTGTAGTACAGGCTCAGCGTCGCGAAGTTCGCGGGGATCCCGTAGAGCTTGCCCTTGTACGTGAACTCCTTGACGGTGCCGGGCGCGAGCTTCGACGTGTTGATCTGGTCCTTGCCACTGCCGGTGTCCGTCAGGGCGAGCACCGAGTTCGTCTTGACGTACTGCGCGACCGCGTTCGGGTCGCTCGACACCGCGGCGATGTCCGGACCCTGCCCGGTCAGCCATGCCGACGGGAGCTTCTGCTGGATGGTGTCCCAGGGCTGCACGGTCATCTGGACCTTGATGTCCGGGTGGGACGCCTCGAAGTCCTTGACGATCTGCGCGTACCCGGGGCGGTCACCACCGGTGAACCCGGTCCAGACCTTGAGGGTGACCGGTCCGCTCGCCGACGACGATGACGACGTCGAACAGCCGGACAGGGCCAGGGCCACAGCGGCGGCTCCGGCGGCGACGGCGAGGGCCGTGTTGCGCTTCTTCATGGAACGCTCCTTTGCGTTGTGGACCGTCCTCGGGAGGGGACGGCACGGAGGTGGGGTGTGATGGTGGGCAGGGGAACGGGTCTGAGGGGGACGGGGGCCGGCGACGTGCCGGTGGTCGGGCGGTTCAGTCCTCGGCGCGGTGCTCCGGGCCGCAGCCGCACGACTCGCGGACCACGATCGACACCGGGAGTTCGCGGTGGGTCGGACCGTCGCTCGTGCCGTCGACGAGGTCGAACAGCCGCTCCGTGGCCAGACGGGCCATCTCCTCGGCGGGGACCCGGACGGTCGTGATCGCGGGCGTGGTGACACGGGCGAGACCGAAGTCGTCGAACCCGACCACGGACACGGCTCCCGGCACGTCGACGCCGGCCGCGCGGAGCACCCGCATGCCGCCGGTCGCCATGTCGTCGTTCGCGAAGACGACGCCGTCGAACTCCGTGCCCGCGTCGAGCAAGGCCCGGATGGCGTCGGCACCGGACTCCTCGCCGAGGTCCCCCTCGACCACGAGCGCGTCGACGCCGTGGTCGCGGACGGCGGCGAGGAACCCCTCGCGTCGGTCGAGTCCGGTCTGGTGGTCGAGTGTGCCCGTGACGTGGACGAGCCGGCGGCGCCCGTGTGCGTCGATGAGGTGCTCGGTGATCCGCCGCGTCGCAGCGACGTCGTCGATCCCGACGCTGGCCGCATCGGGCAGGGACGGCGCGTTGCCGATGAGCACGACCGGGAGGCCCGACGCGACGAGCCGCTCCATGTTCCGGTCGTCGATGGCCGCGCTGGTGACGATCACGCCGTCGGCGCTCCGCGAGCGCATGACGCGCTCGTAGGCGGCCACGCCACCCTCCTCGTCCGCGTTGGTCGAGACGATCACCTGCGCGTCGTGCGCGCTGGCGGCCCGGGACATGCCGGTGAGCACGTGCATGAAGTACATGTGCCCGAACACGTGGTGCGAGCTGTTCGGGACGACGAGGGCCACGGCGCCGGCCCGCTGGTTCCGGAGCGCGCGCCCGGCGGAACTCGGCACGTACCCCAGCTCGTCAGCGGCGCGACGCACGGCGTCCCGGGTGGCGGCGCTGATGCGCTCGTGACCGGACAGCGCCATCGAGGCGGCGGCAGCGGTCACGCCGACGCGCTGCGCGACGTCCTTGAGCGTCACGGACTTCGCCATCAGTGCCTCCTCGCACGGCTGTTGGTCGGGCTGCTTTATCGATTAACCGCCGCGACTCCTGGAACTGTAGCGCTGCTTTATCGATTCAACAAGCTCATCGGGGTCTTCTCCGCTCCGATTGCGAGTGGCAGCATGCCGCGAATGGAGATCACACGGCAGATCGTCGTCCTCGACACGGCGGACCTCGCGGCCGAGAGCGGGTTCTGGGCGCGGCTGCTCGGCGGACGGGTGGAGGCCGAGGACGACTGGCACAGCCTGTACGTCGACGGCCAGCCGCGGATGGGGTTCCAGCTCGCGCCGGACCACACGCGGCCGGACTGGCCGGACGGCGAACCGCAGCAGATCCACCTCGACCTGTACGTCGAGGACATCGGTCCTGCGCATGAGGAGGCCGTCGCCGTCGGAGCACGGCTCCTCAAGGCGGCGGACGACCCGACGGCGCCGCAGGGGTTCCAGGTCTACGCGGACCCGTCGGGCCACCCCTTCTGCCTCTGTTGGGGATGACAACGTTCCCGGCCACCACCCGGTCCGACCGCCGGAACGGCCCAGCGCCTGGGCACCGGCCCGGACCCGGACCCGGACCCGGCCGACCGTGCGACATGTCGTGTGCGACGCTCCGTTCTGACATCCGATCGGGAGTACCGCTGCGGTCCCGTTGGGGATAGGGTCCTCACAGATCCGGAGGTTCTGAGGGCTTTTCGGTTCCGCCGCCGCGTCGGCCCGAGACCTGGCGGCACCGGCGCGTCGGCCCACGACGCACCACCACCGAAAGCGCGGATCCGATCCGCCCGTCCCGAAACGGAACCACCCGTGAAGCGTCTCCCCGTCCTCGCAGCGGTCGCTGCCACCGCCGTCGCCGGCGCCGCCGTGCTCACCGGCACCGCCACCGCCGATGCCGCCACCACCGCCGGCGTCAGCCCCCGCCTGCTCGACGCCTCGACCCAGTCGTCGACCTGGATCACGAGCGCCGACCTCCAGACCTACAGCGGCACCGGCGAGCCGCCGACCGGCACCTGGTACACCGGCACCGCGACGGGGTTCACGACGCCGACGTTCGGCCCGTCCGGCCTGACGTTCTCCGGACCGGGCGTGCTCCTGCACTCGACGGACGGCCACCCGGCGAGCGACCTCACGTCGATCACCAGCTCGACCGACACCGACCTCGGCACCGCCGACCTCGTGAGCAGCGACGACGCCCACTTCACCCTCGTGGTGGACCTCGACGGCGACGGCGAGATCGCCGACCAGAACTACGCAGCGCTCGTCGCGGTCACGGCGGGCGACGAGGGCATCGACGGCGAGTACACCTCGTTCACCCCGGTCGGGACCATCCCCGCCGGTACCCCGGCCACGCTCGCGCAGTTCCAGGCGCAGTTCGCCGCGACGAGCCCGGACGCCACGATCCGCGAGTACGGCGTCTCCGACGCCACCGGTCCGGCCACCGTCACGGGCATCGCCTTCGACGGGCAGAACGACTACTTCACGCCGCGGCCCTCCGACGCCGGCACGATCACGCCCGCGACCCTGTCGGTGAGCGACTTCGCCACCACCGGCGTCGCGGTCTCCCAGCCGAACGGGTTCCTGCCCGGTGAGCCCGTCAGCGTCGTGCTCGTCGCCGAGGACGGCACGGCCACGGACACCGGTGTCACCCTCACCGCGGGCGCGGACGGCAGCGTCGTCGGCACGGTCACCGACCCCGACGCGACCGCCGGCACCTACGCGCTCACCCTCTTCGGCGAGAACTCGGGCATCTTCGTCGGGTTCGTGCTCGACGTCACGGCAGACCCGGCCGTGACGACGCCGACCACCCCGCCCGCCCCGGTCGCGACGCCGGTCACCACCACGGCGACCTTCACCGGCTGACCCCCACCGCGCACACGCCGATCCGCCGGACGCCCGTCGTCCGGCGGACCAGCGCTGTCCGGCACCACCTCGTCCCCGGAAGGCCCGCCGTGCTCCGCCGTCTCGCTCCCGTGACCGTCGCCGCGGTCACGGCAACGCTCCTCCTCGCCGGCTGCTCCGGTGCCCACCCGCACCACGCGCGTGCCGGTCACACCCCGACACCGACGCCGACCGTCCACGTCGGCGGCGCGCTCGGTCAGCGTCCGACCGCCTCGCCGAGCCCCAGCGCGGATGCCACGGCACCGAGCACCCCGCCGATCGCGGCATCGGCGACCGTCGCGACGGCGGAGGTCGCCAGCGTCGCCGTCCACGCCGCCGCCGCCGGCGCGGTCACGACGACCCTCCCCAACCCGCAGTCGAACGGCGCCCCACTCGTGTTCCTCGTCGTCGCGCAGCAGTCCGGGTGGGTCGAGGTCGACGTCCCGACGCGTCCGAACGGCCGTACCGGGTGGGTCCGCGCGAGTGACGTCGCGCTGAGCACCGTCGCCTACCACCTCGTCGCGGTCACCGAGACGAACACCCTCACCGTCTACCGCGCCGGGAGGCCCGTCGCCACCTACCCGGTCGCGTCCGGCACCGGCGGGACCCCCACCCCGCACGGGTCGTTCTACCTGACGGAGCTCCTCAAGCCGACGAACGCCGGGTACGGGCCCTACGCGTACGGGCTCTCCGCGTTCTCCGACGTGCTCACGAGCTTCGGGGGCGGTCCGGGGCAGATCGGCCTGCACGGCACGGACGACGCGTCGAGCATCGGCAAGGACGCCAGCCACGGGTGCATCCGCATGCAGAACGCGGACATCACGGCGCTCACGAAGCTCCTGCCGCTCGGCACCCCGATCACGATCATCTGACCCGCCCCCCACCCCCGGCACCCGGTCCGTTGCCATCCGCACGGCGTATCGAGGGAGCACCGCACCACACCTCCGGGAGGCCGCCATGGAAGACCTGCACACCGTCCGCGCACTCGTCACCGGCGGCACGTCGGGCCTGGGCCGCGCGATGGCCGAGGGACTCGTCGAGGCGGGCGCCCGCGTCGCCGTCACCGGCCGCTCGGAGGCCCGGGTCACCGCCGCCGCGCGTGAGATCGGCGGCGACACGATCGGGATCGCCATGGACAGCCGGGACGACCGGTCCGTGGAGCAGGGCACAGCCACCGCGTGGCAGGCGCTGGACGGCATCGACCTGCTCGTCAACAACGCGGGCATCGGCATGCGCACCGTGAACCCCGCGTTCATGACGACGCCGCAGGACTTCTGGGAGGTCTCCCCCGATGGTTTCCGGGACGTCGTCGACACCGACCTGACGGGTTACTTCCTCGTCGCACGGGCGGTCGTGCCGCGGATGCTCGCTGCGGGCACGGGCCGCGTGGTCACGATCAGCATGAACCACGGCACGATGAACCGCCGCGGCTTCGTCCCGTACGGACCCTCCCGCGCGGGCGCCGAGGCCCTCGCCCGGATCATCGCCGCGGACCTCGCCGGCACCCCGGTCCGCGCGAACATCCTCCTCCCGGGCGGTGCGACGGCGACCGGGATGCTCGAGGGCACGTCCCGGCCCGAGGCACTCGCCGTCCTCTCCCCCGACGTCATGCGGGCCCCGATCCGGTGGCTCGCGTCCGGCGAGGCCGCCGACGTCCACGACGAACGGATCGTCGCGACCGAGTTCACGGACTGGCTGGCGTCGCGCCGGGCCTCCTGACCGACGGCCGGGAGGCGCGGCACCGGCATGACCCGTCCCTCCCGGCCGGTGGGACGAGCGCGGGTGACCCGCCGACCGCTGCTCCGGGCACGACGAGAGGCCCCGCCGGAGCGGGGCCTCTCGAGGACCGGTGGTGCAGGTGGCGTCAGCCCTTGAGGCCGCTGCCGGTCACACCCTCGACGATCTGCCGCTGGAAGATCAGGTACAGGATGATCAGCGGCAGTGCCGCGAGGATCGCACCTGCCTGGATGTCCGCGTACCGCTGACCGAACGAGCCCTGGACCGTGGCGAGCCCGACGGGGATCGTCATGAGGTTCGGGTTCGACAGCACGAACAGCGGCAGGAGCAGGTTGTTCCAGACACCGACGAAGGTCAGGATGACGACCGCGGCGATGACCGGACGGGACAGCGGCATGATGACCGACCAGTACACCTTCCACAGCCCGGCGCCGTCGATGCGCGCGGCCTCCTCGAGCTCCCGGGGGATGCCGTCGAAGAACTGCTTGAAGATGAACACCGCGATCACCGCGGGGACCTGCGGGAAGATCACCGACCAGTAGGTGTTGAGCAGGCTGACCGCGCCGAGCTCCTGGAAGATCGGGACGATGAGCACCTGCCCCGGGATCATGATGCCGAGGATGATGAGCAGGAACGCGAGGTTCTGACCCGGGAAGTTCAGCCGGGACAGCGCGAACGCCGCCATCGACGCGAACAGCACGGTGAGGATCGCGGTGATCACCGAGGTGATGCCGCTCGCCAGGTACCAGTTCCAGATGTCGCCGGCCTGGAACAGCGACGCGTACGAGTGCAGTGTCGGGTTCCAGTGCGACAGGATCGCGCCGGCGCCGAGTGCCGCGGTGCCGTTGTCGGACAGCGACGTCTTGAGTGCGAACAGGCTCGGGATGAGCCAGATGATCGCGAAGACCGTCAGGACGATGCCGGCGACGATGTTGAACGTCCGGCCGCTGACACCGATGCGCGTCGCGTTCTGCGCCGGTGCTGCCGCGGAGACCGGGGACTTGCTGCGGGTCCTGGTCGGCGCTGTGGTGGTCGTGGCCATCTCAGGCCTCCTTCCGAGCTGCGGAGCGGTCGATCACCTGTCGGATGACCGCGATGGCGACGATGACGATGAACAGCAGGACCGACGCCGCCGACGCCGCACCGATGCGGTTGTCGGTGAAGCCGGTGTTCGTGATGAGCCCGAGGGCCACCTGCGTCGATATGCCCGGCCCACCGCTCGTCATCAGGTAGACCTGGTCGAAGATCTTCAGGCTGGCGATGATCTGCAGCAGGATCACGAGGGTCGTGGTCCGGCCGAGCAGGGGCAGCGTGATCGATCGGATCTGCTGCCAGTTCGACGCGCCATCGACGGCGGCCGCCTCGTACAGCTCACGCGGGATCTCCTGGAGGCCCGCCAGGTACAGCACGAAGTTGAAGCCGAGGGTCCACCAGACGGTGGCGAGCGCGATGCCGATCATGGCGGTCTTCGGCGACGCGAGGACACCCGCCCCCGGCGTGATGCCGAGCCAGCTCTCGCCCAGCGCCCAGAGGCCGGTGCCCGGCGTGAAGATGAACACCCAGATCAGCGAGATCGTCGCCGACGGCAGGATGTAGGGCAGGAAGAACGCGAGGCGGAAGAACCACTGTCCCCGACGGATCCGGTTCGTCAGCACCGCGAACACGAACGCGAGGATGACGAGCGGCGGTGTCGTGTAGATCGTGAACTGCAGCGTGTGCCACAGCGCGCTCCAGAAGTCGGCGCGGGTCAGCATCTCGCCGTAGTTCGCGAACCCGGCGAAGGTACCGAGGCCCGTGTGGACGGTCGACGTGTTGAAGAAGCTCGTGATGATCATCCACACGGTCGGTCCGAGCAGGAACGCCAGGTAGAAGAGTCCGAACGGGGCCAGGAACAACCAGGCCTTGCGCCCGTCCTGTCGATCGAGCGCCGCGCGCCGCGGCCGCGACTTCGGGACGTGGGTCGTGAGCGTGGGACGGTTCGCTACGGGTGCGGTGGCGGTCACGTCGTCGTACCTCCGGGGTTCTGGGGTGAGGGGGTCACAGTGGGCTGGGGGTGCTGAGGTAGACGGCGAGCTGCTGCTTGATGGCCGACATGGCGCCCTGCGGCGACGTCGAACCCTGCTGCACGAGCGCGAGCTGGGCGCCCACCGTGGCCTCGAAGGTGGAACCGGACCCGCCGTACCAGGCGGGGTTGTCGTACACGGCGACCTTGGCGGCCGAGGCGTAGTCGGCCTGCGGCTCGAGCTTGTGGTACGCCGCACTCGTCGCGGTCGGCTGGTACGCCGGCACGTGACCGCCCTGCGCCCAGGTCATGCTCTGCTCGAGCATGGTCTTGATGAACCCCATGTGCTGCTTGCGCTGGTCGAGGGTCCGCGCCTTCTTCGGCAGGACGAACGTGTGCGAGTCGGCCTGCGCGGCCGGCTTGTCGAAGATCTGCGGGATCGGCACCATGCCGAACTTCAGGCCCTTGATCGACTGGGCCGTGCTGATCTCCCACTCGCCCTCGAGGTAGAAGCCCGCCTTGCCCGTGAACATCTGCGTCTGCGCGCCGGCGTAGTCGAGGCCCTTGTTGAGCCAGCCGTTCTTCACCCAGGTCTGCATCCGCTCGTTCACCTTGTTGAAGGCGTCCTCGTCGACGGACAGCTTGGCCCCGTTGTCGGAGAGGAAGGGCGTGACGCCGTTGATCTGGTTGTAGAACGTCCAGAACACGCGCCAGGGGGTCGCAGTCTCGCTGACGTTCGCGACCGTGATCGCGTTGCCACCCGTGACCTTGCTCACCGCGGCGAGCGCCGACTCGAACGTGTCGAGGCCCGTGAGGTCCTTGAGCTTGCCGTCGCTGCCGATCAGCCCGGCCTTCCGACACACGTCCTCGTTGTAGAACATGACGATCGGGTGGGTGTCGAGCGGGATGGCGATGTTGTTCCCGTCGGTCTTCTGCGCCGCCCACGACTTGGCGTTGAAGTCGCTCGCCTTGAGTCCGACGAGCGCGAGGTCGTCCTCGGTGATCGGCTCGAGGATCCCACCGTCGTAGAGCGGCTTCGCCCGCGTCAGGTGCGCGACCGCGACGTCCGGCGGCTTGTTCCCGACGGTGGCCAGTGTCAGCTTGGAGTAGTAGGGGTTGCCCCAGGCGAACGTCGTCGCCTGCAGGGATCCCGATCCGCCGTGTCCCTTGCGGTAGCCGGCCTCCATCTGCTGCATGCGGTTGCCGTCACCACCACCGAACAGGTTCCAGAAGATGAGCTGCTCGGGGTTGAGCTGACTGCCCACCAGTCCTGCCGACACGGGGCTGCTGCAGCCCGCGAGTGCGACCGTTCCTGCCGCGGCGATGCCCGCGGTCAGGAATCCCCGCCTCGTGAAGGCTCCCGTTCCCGTTGCCATTTCGACCTCCTCGTCGTTCCGGTGCCCGTGGACGGGTCGCCGGGGGTGCTGCGTTGGGTGCTCGTCCGCCAGGGAAGCGGACGTGGGTTCAGTGCGTCACCGGCGCTGCGCCGGATCCTGTCTGGAGGACCGGTGCCGGTCCTCCCGTCCGGTCGCCGGGCCTGGGGTGCGGCCCGCGGAGGACCCTCCCCGCGGCGCGGTGCGCAGCACGGGGGCCTCGGACGCGGAGGCGTCGCGGGTCGTTCGGGTTGCGGTCATGGCATCACTCCATCGGGACGGACCGATCCCACCGACGGCGCGGCGGGTCTGGGGTGACTTTACAACGATGGAATGGAGTTGCAACACCCTCTTGCCACAGCGTGTCGAGAGCGCTCACACGAGCGGCGCGCGTTCCTGTCCGGCATCGGTGCACCGGCTGTGCGTCGGCGATGACCTCGCACACGCTGCCGCTGTCGCACACCCTGCTGCCGTCGCGCACCCTGCTGCCGTCGCGCACCCTGCTGCCGTTCGCACCCCCGCTGCCGTTGCACACCCCACTGCCGTTCGAACACCGTCATCCGGGTGTTCGACGGGAACGCACCGGTTCGTCCCGGTGCCGCTGCGTCAGGACACCGGGGGCGTCCCGCCGTCCTCGCTCCACTCCGGCTTGCCACCGGCCGCGGTCGAGGTCACCTCGGGGCCGACGATGAGGAACCGGACCTCCTCATCGGCCACCGGGCAGTGCTCGACCCCCCGCGGCACGACGAACAGGTCGCCCGGCGCGAGGTCGACGTCGCGGTCCCGCAACTGGATGCGCAGGCGTCCGCTGAGCAGCAGGAACGTCTCGTCCTGGTCGTCGTGCGCGTGCCACCGCGTGGAGCCGATGCCCTTGGCCACCTTGAACAGCTGCCCGTTCGCCTCGGCGAGGACACGCTGCGACCAGAACTCGGTCAACGTCGCCGCTTCGTCCGCCAGCGTCACCTTGTCGTCCACGTGGTCCTCCTCGTCCTCGGGCCGGGCCGTGCGCCCGTCTCCGCCCGTCAGCGTAGGGATCGGCAGCGGCGGTCGAGCATGGTAGGAATGCCCGATGTCGCAAGGATCGTTGCAACCCGACGCCGGGACCGTCCCGCGTGGTCGTGGGACACCGCACCGGGTGGTGCTCGTCGTCGACGAGGGCTCGAACCCCTTCGAGATGGCGTGCGCCTGCGAGGTGTTCGGTGCCCGCCGCGCCCAGGACCTCGGCTTCGAGCCCTACACACTCCGGATCGTCGCGCCGGGTCGCCGGACGACCATGCGCGACGGCCTGTTCCGGATCACCGCCGACGACGACCTGTCCGCCCTGGCGACGGCGGACACCGTGATCGTGCCGAACCGTCCCGACGTCGAGACCGCCTCACGCCCGGCGGTCCTCCGCGCGATCCGGGAGGCCCACGACCGCGGCGCCCGCATGGTCGGTCTGTGCACCGGGGCGTACACGCTCGCGGAGGCGGGCCTCCTGTCCGGCAGACCGGCTGCCGTGCACTGGCAGCTCGCCGACGACTTCCGGGCGCGCTTCCCCGACGTCGACCTCCGCCCCGACGTGCTGTTCGTCGACGACGGCGACGTCCTGACGTCCGCCGGCAGCGCGGCGGCGCTCGACCTGGGCCTCCACATCGTGCGGAACGACCACGGCGCCGAGGTGGCGAACCAGGTGAGCCGACGCCTGGTGTTCGCGGCCTTCCGCGACGGCGGTCAGCGGCAGTTCGTCGAGCGGTCGGTGCCGCGCGTCACCCACACACCCCTGTCGGCGACGCTCGACTGGGCCGAGGAGCACCTGGCCGAGCCCCTGACCGTCGCGGACCTCGCCGCCCACGCGCACGTCGGGGTCACCACGCTGCACCGGCGGTTCCGTGCCGAGGTCGGCAGCACGCCGCTCGCCTGGCTGACGGGGCGGCGGGTGCTCCTGGCGGAACGGCTGCTCGAGCGGGACGACCTGCCCCTGGACCTCGTGGCACAGCGGAGCGGACTCGGGACGACCGCGAACCTGCGCGCGCTCATCCGGCGGCACACGGGGTCGACGCCCTCGGTGGTGCGGGCGCGGTTCCGGGCCACGGCCCCAGCGCGCTGATCGCCCGCCGGCCGTGCGTCGAACACCCCGCTGCCGTTCGAACACCGCGATCGTGGTGTTCGAACGGACGAACGCGGTTCACCGCTCGGTGACACCACCGCGCTCGGCAGCATCCCGCCGTGCGATGACGAGCGCCACCACGAGCGTCCCGACCACGAGCACCGCGGCACCGATCGCGACCGCCGAGCCGACCCCGACGGCCGCACCGAGCACCGCCAGCGTGATGCCGTTGCCCGTGCGCAGGCCACTGCCGAACATGTTGTAGACCCCGACCACGCGGCCGCGCTGGTCGAGCGGCGCCCGGAGCTGCACGACGGCCTGCCCGATCGACATGCCCGCCATGTTCGCGACACCGCCCACGAGCAGCGCGAGCACCGCGACGACGTAGTTCCCGGTCACCGCGACGGCGATCGTCGTCAGCCCGAACAGGACACCCGCCGCGACCGCCGCCCGGGTGTTCGGCTTGATCGCGCCCGTGGCCTCGAGCAGGAACCCGCCGAGCACACCACCCGCGCCGTTGGCGAACAGCAGCAGCCCGTACGCGAGTCCGGCGTCCCCGGCCCCCAGGGCGTCGGCGAACGACGGGATCGCGACCTGCAGCGCCCCGCCGATGCACAGCGCGGTGAGGCCGGCGAGCACGATCATCCCGATGAGCACGCGGTCGCCGCCGACGCTCCGGAGCACCTTGCCGGTGTCGAGCAGCGAGACGCGGGCGCGGTGCACGGACCCGCTCCGGGTGTGGCCGGTGTACGGCGTCCGGAGCATGAGGAGCGTCATGGGCACGTAGAACAGGACATTCGCGAAGATCCCCCACGTCGACCCGAGCCCGAGCAGCAGCGCCGAGCCGACGACCGGCCCGAACAGGATCCCGAGGCTCCGGAACGTCGCGTTGAGCCGCACCGCGCTCGTCAGTTCCGCCGGTTCGGCGAAGTCGTGCAGCAGGAGCTGTTCCGCGGGTGCCCACAGTGCGCCGGCCATGCCGTGCAGCACGAGGAGCAGGCAGGCCTCCCAGATGTGCAGGGTCCCGGTCAGGAACAGCACACCCCAGGCCACCGACACGAGCATGAACATGCCCTGCGCGATCTGGATGAGCCGGCGGCAGTCGTACCGCTCCGCCAGCGTGCCGAACCACACCGAGAGCAGCAGGAACGGCAGCCAGTGACTGACGACCTCGAACCCGACGAGCGCCGGCGAGTGGAACCGCTGCCAGAGCACCCAGTAGGTGATGACGTGCTCGATGTTGTCGCCCATCATCGACAGACCCGCGGTGAACAGGTAGGGGCGCGAGTGCCGATCGCGCAGGGCGGCGAAGCGCCGCGGTGCGCTCGCGATGGGGGTGGTCATGCTGCTCCTGCTCTGATCCGGTACCGGCACGGTACTTCATCCCCGGCACGCCGAATCCGGGGGCGTCGAGCACGACCGGACGAGCACGACCTCACGAGCACGACCCGCACCTCGACCCCGCGCGGGGCATACCGTGGCGTCGTGGACCTCGAACTCACGGACAGCGTCGCACTCGTCGTCGGCGGACAGGGCTACATCGGCAGCGCCGTGGCCGACCGACTCCGCCGCGAAGGCGCGTCCGTCGTCATCGCGTCGCGGAGCGCCGACCCCGGACCCGACACCGTCCGGCTCGACACCGGCGATGCCGGCTCCGTCGAGCGCGCCGTGGCCGAGGTCGTCGACCGCCACGGCCACATCGACGTCCTCGTCGTCACGGCGGCGCCCGCTGCCGGCACGCTCGACCCTGGACGCGCGTCGGACCCGGAGCAGGTGCTGCACGCCATCGACGGCAAGGCCCTCGGCTTCCTCCGGGTCGCGAACGCGGTCCTCCCCGGCATGCGCGCCGCCGGACACGGACGCGTCGTCGTGCTCAGCGGCCAGAACGCCTACCTCACGGGCAACGTCACGACCTCGGTGCGGAACGCGGCGACGAACGTCATCGCGAAGAACCTCGCCGACGAGCTCGCCGGTTCGGGCGTGACGCTCAACGTCGTCAACCCCGGCACCGTCACCGACACGCCCTCGGCCGAGGTCACGCCCGGCCGCGGCGGCGAATCGAGCCCGGAGCAGATCGCCGACCTCGTGGCGTTCCTGTCGTCCCCGCGCTCGGTGGTCTCGGGCGAGTCGATCTCGATCGCGCACCGGGTGCTCGGGTCCGTCGTGCTCTGACGCGCCCGTTCCCCGTCGGGCGCACGAGTGGCGGTGACGACGGATGTCGCCCGGAGCGACGCCCGTTCTGACCGCAGGGTCTGGAGGCACCGCTCGCGGAGTGCATCGGCGTCAGCCGGCCCGTCGGCGGCGTCGATGGTGGGGTCCACGAACCGCAGGGCGCGGTCGGACAGGCCGTCCGGCGGGCTCCAGCATCCCCGGGAACGACGAAGGCCCCGGGTGTTCCCGGGGCCTCCATGCCTGGTGCGCGAGGGGGGACTTGAACCCCCACGCCCTCACGGGCACACGGACCTGAACCGTGCGCGTCTACCAATTCCGCCACTCGCGCCAGCCGGACGACTCTAGCACGCACAGGAAGGAACCCACGCCAACCACTACCATGCATGAGTCGGCGACCGCGATCACGGGAGACCCATGGGCCTACTGGACAGTTTCGAGCGAGGGCTCGAGCGCGCGGTCAACGGCGCGTTCGCGAAGACCTTCCGCTCGGGCGTGCAGCCGGTCGAGATCTCGGCGGCGCTCCGACGCGAGCTCGACACCAAGGCGGCGGTGGTCACGCGCGAGCGCATCCTCGTGCCGAACGAGTTCACGGTCCGGCTCGCGCCGCCGGACTACTCGCGCATGAACGACATCGGCCGGCCGCTCATCGACGAGCTCACCGGCCTCGTCCAGCAGCACGCGGTCGCACAGAACTACTCGTTCTCCGGTCCGGTCCAGATCACGCTGCGGCAGGACGGCACGCTCTCGACCGGGATCCTGCAGGTCGACTCCACGACGGTCCGTCGTGACGTCACGTGGGCCGGCGTGCTCGACATCGGATCGCAGCGCCATCACCTCAACGTCGGCCGCACCGTCATCGGTCGCGGTTCGGACGCCGACATCACGGTCGCCGACACCGGCACGAGCCGTCGGCACGTCGAGGTCGTGTGGGACGGCAAGCACGCGCAGGCGACGGACCTCGGCTCGACGAACGGATCCAAGCTGAACGGAGAGCGCTTCGAGCGTGCGATCGTCGAGCCGGACTCCACCATCGAGATCGGACGGACCCGTATGGTGTTCCGGGTGGTCCCGGAAGCCGACGGAGGAGCGTGATGACGAGCAGCCTGACACTCCTCGTGCTGCGCTTCGCGTTCCTCGCGGTGCTGTGGCTGTTCGTGTTCGCGATCGTGTTCGCCCTCCGGAGCGATCTGTTCGGGCAACGCACCCGGTCCATCCCGACCGACGCCAAGAACCAGCAGCAGGGTCCGAGCACGCCGCCACTGCCGACCAACGCCACGGCTGGCCGCGCGGATCCGGGCGCGTTCACCGAGGCCATCCGGCCTGGAGGCCCACCCGCGTCCGCCACGCAGGTCGCCACCCGACTCGTCATCACCGACGGCGCGCGCGAGGGCATGGAGATGCCCCTCGGGCGCGGTCCGATCACGATCGGTCGAGCGAGCGACAGCAACGTCGTCATCCGCGACGACTACACGTCCACCAACCACGCCCGCCTCGACCTCCGCCCCGAGGGGTGGTTCATCACCGACCTCGACTCCACGAACGGCACCTTCCTCGACGGCCAGCGCGTCTCCGCGCCGATGCCGGTCCGGGAGCGCACCCCGATCACCATCGGGACGACGACGTTCGAGCTGCGGCGGTAGCGCCGGATGGCAGCCCGTACCCTCAGTGCCGCCGTGTCCCACGTGGGCCGGATCCGCGCGAACAACCAGGACTCCGGCTACTCGGGGGCGTACCTGTTCGCGGTCGCCGACGGCATGGGCGGGCACGCCGGGGGTGACGTCGCCTCCGCGATCGCGATCCGCCGCATCCGTGAGGTCGACCGCGAGTTCCCGTCGGCCCACGACGCGGAGTTCGCGCTGCAGGCCGCGCTCATCGCGGCGAACCAGCTCATCACCGAGACGGTGTTCGAGCACCAGGAGCTCACGGGCATGGGCACGACCGTGTCCGCGATGATCCGCGTGGGCGACCAGATCGCGATCGCGCACATCGGCGACTCCCGCATCTACCGCTTCCGGGAGGGCGAGCTCAAGCAGATCACCGCCGACCACACCTTCGTGCAGCGGTTGGTCGACAGCGGGCGCATCACGCCGGAGGAAGCCGCGGTCCACCCGCGGCGGTCCGTCCTCATGCGGGTGCTCGGCGACGTCGACGCGGCGCCCGAGGTCGACACCGCGGTCATGGACATCCAGCCCGGTGACCGGTGGCTGCTCTGCTCCGACGGCCTGTCGAGCTACCTCGCCGAGGAGCGCATCCGCCACGCGCTCGCGTCCGAGATGGACGCCAACCAGGTGACGCAGCGCCTCGTCAAGGAGACCCTCGACCACGGCGCACCGGACAACGTCACCGTCGTGGTGATGGACGTGACCGAGGACGTCCCGGACGACGTCGACGACGCCGCGACGACCGTCGGGTCCGCCGCGGCGCCGCTGACGTTCGAGGCGTCGACGGGCCGCAAGCCGATCCGGCTGCCGACGATCCTGCTCCACCCCCTCAAGGTCACGACGGCGCCCGAGGACTCACACTTCGAGCCCGAGTCCGACCAGTACTTCGCCGAGCTCATCGCGGAGGACCGCCGCCGGCGCCTGCGTCGTCGCATCTCGTGGACGATCGCGTTGGTCGCTGCGGTCGTCGTGCTCGTCGGCGTCGTGTTCCTCGGCTACCGGTGGACCCAACAGCACTACTACGTGGGCGCCGACGGCAGCAACGTGGCCATCTTCAAGGGCGTGCAGCAGGGCATCGGTCCGGTGCACCTGTCGAGTGTGTACGAGGACTCGGACCTCCGGGTCGGCGACCTGCCCGCGTACACGCGTGAGAACGTCCGCCAGACCATCAACGCGTCGTCCCTGTCGGACGCGCGGGCCATCATCCGCCGTCTGGAGGCCGCGGCCGAGTCCGACGCGGACGGTGACGGCACCGGGACGCCGACGCCCACACCCACACCCACGCCGACGCCGACGCCGACGGGAGGCGCCCATGGCTGACATCGCCGCCCGCCAGTCCCTGACGCAGACCATCACCATCAAGCTTCGCGAACCGGCGCGCGCCCGCAACCTGGAGCTCGGCCTCCTCGTCATCGCCTGCGGCATCTGCGCCGGCGCGATGCTGCTCGTCCAGCTCGGCGTGCACAACCGGATCGACGTGCCGATCCTGATCGAGGGCGCGGCCATCCTCGTGCTGGCCCTCGTGATGCACGTGGTCCTCCGCATCGTCGCGAAGAACGCGGACCCGTTCATCCTGCCGATCGCCCTCGTGCTCAACGGCATCGGGATCGCCGAGATCTACCGGATCGACCTGCACACACCGAGCGCCACCGGATGGGGCAGCGCCGGGGTCCGGCAGATCGCCTGGACCTGCATGGCCATGGTGATGGCGATCCTGGTGCTCCTGCTCGTCCGGAACCACCGCTTCCTCCAGCGCTACCGCTACATCTTCATGCTCGTCAGCATCGTGCTGTTGTTGCTGCCGATGCTGCCCGGGATCGGACGCACCATCTACGGCGCGCGCGTCTGGATCGGCATCGGACCGTTCTCGTTCCAGCCGGGCGAGCTCGCCAAGATCTCGCTCGCGCTGTTCTTCGCCGGGTACCTCGTGACGGCGCGCGACAGCCTGTCGATCGTGGGCCGCCGGATCCTCGGTGTGCAGCTGCCGCGGGCCCGCGACCTCGGGCCGATCCTCATCGTGTGGGGCGCGGCGATGAGCGTCCTCGTGTTCCAGCGCGACCTCGGGACCTCGCTGCTCTACTTCGGCCTGTTCCTCGTGATGATCTACGTGGCCACGGGCCGCGCGAGTTGGGTGATCATCGGCTTGATCCTGTTCGTGGGAGGCGCGCTCATCGCCGCGCAGACCCTCACCTACGTGCACGGCCGGTTCCAGGCCTGGCTCGAGCCGTTCGACAACACCATCTACAACCGACAGTTCTCCGGGAGCTACCAGCTCGTGACGGGTCTGTTCGGGTTCGCCAACGGCGGCATCACCGGCACGGGCCTCGGCCAGGGACGCCCGTACCTGACCCCGCTCGCCCAGAGCGACTACATCTTCTCGGCCATCGGCGAGGAACTCGGGCTCGTCGGCGTCTTCGCGATCCTCGGACTGTTCCTCCTGCTCGTCTCGCGTGGGTTCCGCGTGGCGTACGCCGGCCAGGACGACTTCGGCCGACTCCTCGGGGTCGGGCTCGGCTTCGTCATCGCGCTGCAGACCTTCATCGTGATCGGCGGCGTCACGCGCGTCATCCCCGTGACGGGTCTGACCACGCCGTTCATGGCCGCGGGTGGATCCTCACTCGTGGCGAACTGGATCATCGCGGCGATGCTCCTGCGCCTCACCGACTCCGTCCCGGCGGAGCAGCGGGTGCAGCAGGGCGTCGCCACGGCCGCCATCGACACGAGGACAGGACGGTGACCCGCCCGTGAAACGCCAACTCCGCTCGATCTCGACCGTGGTCGTGCTCATGTTCGTCGCGCTCTTCGTGTCGACGACGAGCATCCAGTTCTTCTCGGCCCAGCAGCTCCGGGCCGACTCCCGGAACTCCCGGACGATCCTCGACAGCTACTCGACCAAGCGCGGGGCGATCCTGGTCGACGGCACCCCCATCGCCGAGTCGAAGCCCGTCGACGACCAGTACAACTACCAGCGCACCTACGCGAACGGCGACCTGTACAGCGCCGTGACCGGGTACTTCACCATCGGGCAGGGCGAGACCGGGGTCGAGAGCGCCGAGAACTCCTACCTCGCGGGCACGAGTTCCGACAGCTTCTTCAGCAACATCAACTCGATCCTCACCGGGCAGGACGTCCAGGGCGACGACGTCAACCTGACGATCGACCCGCAGGTGCAGCAGGCCGCGTTCGACGCACTCGGCTCGAACACCGGCGCGGTCGTCGCCATCGAGCCGAAGACCGGCAAGATCCTCGCCATGGTGTCGAAGGCGTCGTTCGACCCCAACACCCTCGCCGTGCACGACACGAAGCAGGTCCTGGCCCAGTACCACGCCCTCCTGTCCGCCGAGAGCCAGCCGCTGCAGAACCGCGCGATCGCCGGCGACCTGTACGCGCCGGGGTCCACGTTCAAGCTGATCGTCGCGTCCGCCGCGTTCGCGAGCGGTGACTACGACCTCGACTCGACACTGCCGAACCCGTCGACACTGACCCTGCCGGGCACGAGCCGCACGATCAACAACGCAGAGGGCGGGTCCTGCGGCGGTGGCAACACGGTCACCATCGCCGTCGCGATCCAGAACTCGTGCAACATCCCGTTCGCGGAGCTCGGCCAGAAGCTCGGCTACGACGCCATCAACGCGATGGCCAAGCAGTACGGCTTCGGCGACAGCATCCACGTGCCGATGGCGAGCACGCCGAGCCAGTACCCGCAGACCGACGGCACCGCCGAGCTCATGCGGAGTGCCTTCGGTCAGCAGAGCGTCCGGGTGACCCCGCTCCAGATGGCGATGGTCTCGGCCGGCATCGCGAACGGCGGCCGGGTGATGAGCCCCACGCTCATCGACAAGATCACGACGAGCGACCTGAAGACGGTGGTCCCGTTCCAGGCCAAGGAGTACGGCGACCCGATCTCGTCCGACGTCGCCTCCGACCTGACCAAGGCCATGGAGAGCGTCGTCGACAACGGCACCGGCACCAATGCGAGAATCGACGGGGTCGACGTGGCGGGCAAGACGGGCACCGCCGAGAACGGGACGGGCGATCCCTACACGCTCTGGTTCACCGGGTTCGCCCCCGCGAAGGACCCGCAGGTCGCCGTCGCCGTGGTCGTGGGGAACGGCGGCGGACTCGGACAACAGGGCGTGGGCAACACGGTCGCGGCTCCGATCGCGAAGAAAGTCATGGAGGCGGTGCTGAACAAATGAGACCCACCAGCGGACTCACCTTCGGTGGGCGGTACCAGCTCTCCTCCCGCGTCGCGATCGGCGGCATGGGCGAGGTGTGGCAGGCGACCGACCTCGTCATCGGTCGCACCGTCGCGCTCAAGATCCTCAAGGACGAGTACCTCGGCGACCCCGGGTTCCTCGAGCGCTTCCGCGCGGAGGCCCGACACGCGGCACTCGTCAACCACGAGGGCATCGCGAACGTCTTCGACTACGGCGAAGAGGACGGCAGCGCCTACCTCGTCATGGAACTCGTCCCCGGCGAGGCGCTCTCGACGCTGCTCGAGCGTGAGCACACACTCCCCGTCGACAAGGTCCTCGACATCGTCGCGCAGACGGCCAACGCCCTGCAGGCCGCGCACGCGGTCGGGCTGGTGCACCGGGACATCAAGCCCGGCAACCTCCTGATCACCCCGGACGGCCGGGTGAAGATCACGGACTTCGGCATCGCGCGCATCGCCGATCAGGTCCCCCTGACCGCGACGGGTCAGGTGATGGGCACCGTGCAGTACCTGTCGCCGGAGCAGGCGAGCGGTCACCCGGCGTCGCCCTCGACGGACATCTACTCGCTCGGGATCGTCGCCTACGAGTGCCTCGCGGGCAAGCGTCCGTTCACGGGTGAGTCCCAGGTCGCGATCGCGATGGCGCACATCAACGAGCAGCCCCCGGAGCTCCCGGCGTCGATCCCCGAGCCCGTGCGCGACCTGGTGATGTCCTGCATCGCGAAGAAGCCCGCCGACCGCCCGGCGACCGCGGCGAACCTCGCACGCGCGGCGCAGGCACTCCGACGTGGTGACGTCGCCGCGGCCACCGTCGCCGTCCCGGCGCTCGGCGCAGCCACGGTCGCCTTCAACCCGCCGGTCGGCAACGACGACGCCACGAGCATCATCGGGACCCAGGCCACGCAGCGGCTCGCTCCGACGCCGGGGCCGGCCGTGCCCAGGGGCCCCGGCACCCCGCCGACTCCCGACGACGACGGCCGGAAGCGCCGGCCCTGGTTGTGGCCCCTCATCGTCCTCGGGGCGCTCCTCGTCGCGGCGCTCGTCATCGGCGGCATCGTGTTGGCGAACCGCGGCAACCAGCAGGACCCGAGCGCGTCGGAGACCCCATCGCACGCGTCGACGCCGAAGCGGTCCGAGCCGAGCGACAGCCCGAGTTCCACGCCGACCACCGCGCAGCCCCAGACCGTCACGGTGAACGAGGGCGACTACACGGGCAAGAACGTCGACGACGTGGCGGCCGCGCTGCGCGACGAGGGGTTCACCGTCAAGGTCGTCACCGGCGATCCGGCGTCGAGCACGACGCCGGAGAACACGGTGCAGTCCATCGACCCCACCGGCAACCTGCCGTACGGCTCCACCATCACCGTCAAGGCCTACGGGCCCATGCCGTCGGCGCCGACCCCGTCCACCGCCACGGCCTCGCCGATCTCGTCGGACGGCACCTTCACGGCGACCTGGCCGGCGTACACGCAGTGCCCGACCGGCTACAGCCTCACCGGGTACTCGTACACGATCCAGAACGGCACGGACGGCTCCGGGGCGTCCTCGGGGGCGACCCGCGGCACGTCGGTCCGCGTCTCCGCCGGCTCGCCCGGAACGGTGTCCCTCACCTACACCGTCAACTGCGGGGACCTGCAGTCGGGCTCGTCCCAGCCGCTCACCGTGCAGTACCAGCCGGCCGCGACGAGCACGCCCACACCGAGCTCCGCCGGGACCCCGGGTACCCCCGGCACCTCGAACGACGACGCGAACAGCGTGCTCGATGAGATCGCGAACCGGGTCGGTCTGCACCGCTGATGACCTTCCGATAACGGTTCGCCACCGGGTCCCCCGCGCCAGCGATCCGTCAGGAACCCCTGCCGTACACTGATCGCGACGGACACTCGGAGGACACGTGGCAGAAGGTGTGACCGCGGGGATCTCCCTCCTCGCCGGCCGGTACGAGATCGGCGACACGATCGGCCGGGGCGGCATGGCGACGGTCCACATCGGCAACGACACCCGGCTCGGTCGTCGGGTCGCGGTCAAGCTCCTCAAGCCGAGCCTGGCGAACGACCCCTCGTTCCGCACGCGCTTCCGGCAAGAGGCCCAGGCCGCCGCGCGCATGGCCCACCCGACCATCGTCCGCGTGTACGACGCCGGTGAGGAAACGGTGACCGAGCCCTCCGGTGCCGAGGTCCAGGTGCCGTACATCGTCATGGAGTTCGTCGAGGGCCGTCCGCTCAGCGACATCCTCACCGACGGCCCGCTCGCTCCGGACGAGGCCGTCCGCATCACCGAGGGCATCCTCACCGCGCTCGAGTACAGCCACCGTGCGGGTGTCGTGCACCGGGACATCAAGCCCGCGAACGTCATGGTGACGCAGTCCGGCCAGGTCAAGGTCATGGACTTCGGGATCGCGCGGGCCATCACCGACACCTCGGCGACCGTGGCCCAGACGACCGCGATCCTCGGAACCGCCTCGTACTTCTCCCCCGAGCAGGCCCGCGGCGAGACCGTCGACGCCCGCACCGACCTGTACTCGACGGGCATCGTCCTGTTCGAGCTGCTCACCGGTCGTCCGCCGTTCCGCGGGGACTCGCCCGTGGCGGTCGCGTACCAGCACGTCAGCGAGCAGCCCGCCGCTCCGAGCACCGTGAACCCAGCCGTGTCGCCCGCACTCGACGCGGTCACGCTGCGCGCCCTCGCGAAGGACCGGTCCCAGCGGTTCCAGAGCGCCGCGGAGTTCCGCCGTGACCTCCAGCAGGCCGCGTCCGGGCACGTTCCCGCGACGCGTCGACTACCGGCCGCCGCCGACGCCTCGACCGTCCTGTTCGGCGTCGACCCCCGGACCTCCGACAGCGCCGACGCGGCCTTCCGCGAGCTCGACGACCCCGATGACGCCCGCCCGCAGCGGACGCAGAGCCGACCGCCCGTGGCGTGGATCTGGCTCGGAGTCATCGTCATCGCAGCCGTCGTGATCGCCGTCGTCTGGTGGGTCGCGAACCTCCAGCCGTCCACGTCGTCCGTGTCCTCGTCGGTGTCCGTGCCGAACGTGGCCGGCGCGACCTGGCAGACCGGGCAGAAGGCCCTGGAGAAGCGCCATCTCGTCGCCGTCCGCGTCGACAAGAACTCGACGTCGGTCCCGAAGGACACCATCATCCGGACCACGCCCGGCGCCGGCACGAACGTCGCGCCCCAGCAGAACATCCGGGTGGTGGTCTCGGCCGGTCCGGCGCAGGTCGCCGTGCCGGACGTGACGAACCAGTCCCAGGACGCCGCCGAGACCACCCTGAAGTCGCAGGGCCTCAAGATCGGCAGCAGCAACTCGGGGTACTCGGCGACCGTGCCCGCAGGCACCGTCCTCAGCACCGACCCGGGCTCGGGCACGACCGTCAACAAGGGCTCGGTCGTGAACATCGTCGTCTCGAACGGCAAGATCCAGCTGCCCGACGTCACGAAGCAGCCCTTCTCGACGGCGAACGCCACCCTCGCCGGCCTCGGGCTCACCGTGCAGCCGCAGCCGGACTACACCTGCACGGGCAGCACCGTGACGCAGCAGTCGCTCCCGCCGGGCGATCAGCCGCAGGGTTCGACCGTGCAGCTGACGTACTGCGCCGCCTCCGCGCAGCCCACGCAGACATCGACGCCGGCACCCACCCAGAGCAGCGACTCCGGGAACGGCGACGACGACGACCACTGACGGTTCGTCGACCGTCCGGGGCGCCGCCTCCAGCGGACCGCGTGGTCCTCTCCAGATCGCGTGATCCTCATCGGGCCGCGTGACCCGCAGGTCGCCCCGCGCGTCGCCCTCAGCGGTCCGTCGAGGGCGACGTGATGAGCGGACCGAGTCCGTCCGCGGCCGTGGCGGCACCCGCGAGCCCGGTCAGCTCGAGCCAGTTCCCCACCATGCGGTACCCGCCCTCGGTCAGGACGGACTCCGGGTGGAACTGCACGCCGAACACCGGAGCCCCCCGGTGCTGGACTCCCATGATCACACCCCCGGTCGTCCGCGCGGTGACCTCGAGTTCGTCGGGCACCGTGCCGTCGACCACCGCGAGCGAGTGGTACCGGGTCGCCGTGAACGGCTGCGGAACGCCGACGAACAGCGGGCTGTCGTCGTGCATCACGCTCGACGTCTTGCCGTGCATGAGTTCCTCGGCGTGGGTCACCGTGGCCCCGAGCGCCTCCGCGATGGCCTGGTGTCCGAGGCACACCCCGAGCAACGGCACGTCGGCACCGATCGCAGCATGCACGGCGGGGATCGAGATGCCGGCAGCGGCGGGAGCGCCGGGCCCCGGCGACAGCAGGACGCCGTCGTACTCGGCGATGCGGTCGGCGATGGCGTCCGCATCGATCGCGTCGTTGCGGACCACGTCGGTCTCGGCACCGAGCTGTTGCACGTAGCCGTTGAGCGTGTAGACGAAGCTGTCGTAGTTGTCCACGACCAGGATCCGGCTCATCGGTGGCCGACCGTCACGTCGGGGGTGGGGATCAGCTCCTGCACCCAGGGGAACACCCACAGGTCGAGGACGGCGAGGACGATCGCGACGAGGACCAGGACCTCGACGATCCGTACCCACACCGGACCGGGCAGGACCCGCCAGAGCGCACCGTACATGTGGTCTCCTAACCCTTGACCTCGGACGCGATGGCCGTCGGCGCTCCCGCGGACCGTGGCTGCCACGAATCGAACACACTGAAGGCGACGATGCGCTCCTGCGCCGAGTACATCGGGTTGCAGCTCGTCATCGTCATGATCCGGTCCTTCGTCGCGACGCCGACGTCGTCGGGGTCCTGGTCGAGGACCGTCACCTGCGTCGGCGGCACGTACTCCAGGTTGCGGAACGTGTAGGTGTAGAAGCCGTCCGCGGTCTCGAGGTAGATCTTGTCGCCGACCTGGAGGTTCGCGATCTGGTTGAACGGGGCGCCGTGCGTCGTGCGGTGACCGGCGACGGCGAAGTTCCCGACCTGCCCGGGCATCTGGGTGTGGTCGTAGTGCCCGATGCCGATCGTGTCGAGTGTGCCCGCCGTGGTCGTGCCGCCGGCCATGGGGACGGCGTAGGTCGCACCGAACCGGGGCACGTACATGACGCCGAACACCTTGGTGTTGCGGGGCTGCGCGCTGACCTTCGGCGGACCGTACCCCTGCGTGGGGGTGGGCGCTGGCGTCGAGATCGCGCCGAGCGACTTGCTGAACTGCTGGGCCTGGTGTTCGTGCTGCTTGGCCACGACCAGGTCGTTGAACCACTGCTGCCAGGCGATGAACAGGAGGACGAGCACACCCGCCGTGATGAGCAGGTCGCCCAGGACACCGAGGACGGTCACGTGGCCTCGGCGTCGACGACGGCCGCCCGTGTCCGGGGACGGGGCGTGAGCGTCGCCCTCGACGGGCACCTCGGTCACGGTCATGTGGTTCGTCCCCCGTCCGACAGCCCACCCACCCGAGCGGGTGGCAGATGTGTTGACGGTAGGATACCGGCCATGGCCAAGCAGAAGGACCGTACGAAGCCCGCCCGGCAGGCCCGAGCCGACTCGGTCGACACTGCCGGCGGTGCACCGAACCCGGTGTGGTTCAAGCCGGTCATGTTCGGCTTCATGCTCGTCGGCCTCGCCTGGGTCATCGTGTTCTACGTCTCGCAGGGAACGCTCCCCGTGCCGACGCTCGGGTCGCTCAACATCCTGATCGGCTTCGGGATCATGTTCATCGGGTTCCTCATGACGACGAAGTGGCGCTGAGGCGAACACGATCTGTCCGCCGGGTGACGGCGGAGCCTAGTGGACTTACACAGCTGTGATTATCCCCAATGTGGACATGGCTGTGGATAACTCATCCCCCTCTTCGGGGGGAGGCGGAAGGCCCGCGGACCGGACGGTCCGCGGGCCTTCGTGTGTCGGGCCTCCCGACGGTGCTCACGTGTACACGGCGTAGGCCGCTGCGGCGATGGCGACCGCGACGACGGCCTCGGCGACGAGCAGGGTGATCTGGAGCCCACGCCGTCGGACATTGCGGGTCCGGGTGAAGATGAAGCCCGTCACGAACCCCGCGACGACGCCACCGACGTGCGCCTGCCATGCGACGCCGGCGACCAGGAACCCGATCACCAGGTTGAGCCCGATGATGACCAGGATCTGGACCGCGTTGCCACCGAGACTCCGCTGGAGCACGAAGAACACCGCGAACAGCCCGAAGATCGCCCCGGAGGCGCCGATCACCGTGGTCTGCGGCGCCAGCACCGTCACCGCCACCGAACCGACGAGACCGCTGATGAAGTACAGCGCCACGAACCGCCAGGTCCCGAGCATCTGCTCGAGCATGCGGCCGAAGATCCACACGGCCCACATGTTGAACAGGATGTGCAGGAAGCTGCCGTGCACGAACATCGTCGTGATCAACCGCCACGGCTGCGTCGGCAGCCAGTACGGGTTGTAGTCCAGCGCGGCGGTGACCGGCCCGTTCGTCCCGCCGGTCAGCATCTGCAGCAGCCAGATGGCGACGCTGACGACGACGATGACCGTCGTCGCTTTCTGGTCGATCATGCCGAAGCGACGCCGTGCCACCGTGAAGGTGCTCGGGCCGACGGTCCGGCGGTTCGACGAGAACTGCGCGCGCTGCTCACGCACGCACTCGGGGCAGTGCACCCCGACGGCGGCCGGCGTCTGGCACTCGGTGCAGATCGTCCGTCCGCAACGCTGACACAGGATGAAGCTCTGCCGGTCCGGGTGCCGGTAGCAGAAGTTCGCTCGGTCTTGGGAGAAGTCGGTCACTACGCCCCGGCGCCAGCGGAGTCGGTCACGTCGATGCTCTGGATGACGACGTCCTCACGCGGCTTGTCGCGGCCGTCAGTGGGCACGGCCTCGATCGCGTCGACGACCGCGCGCGACTCGTCGTCGGCGACCTCACCGAAGATCGTGTGCTTGCCCTGCAGCCACGGGGTGGCGACGGTCGTGATGAAGAACTGCGAGCCGTTGGTGCCGCGGCCACCCTGGGTGCCGGCGTTCGCCATCGCCAGGATGTACGGCTGCTGGAACGTGAGCTCCGGGTGGATCTCGTCGTCGAACCGGTAGCCCGGGCCGCCGATGCCCTGGCCGAGCGGGTCGCCGCCCTGGATCATGAAGTCCTTGATGATGCGGTGGAACACGACGCCGTCGTACAGCTTGTCCGTCGACACCTTGCCGGTACCCGGGTGCGTCCACTCCTGCGTGCCCGTGGCGAGTCCGACGAAGTTCGCGACCGTCTTGGGTGCGTGGTTGCCGAAGAGGTTGACGCGGATGTCGCCGAGGTTGGTGTGGATGGTTGCAACAGCGGTGTGCGAAGACATGTTGCCATTCTCGCATGCGCTCTCGGGTCGTTCATGGTACTTCCAGACGAGGCACCGTGACCTGCCAGGGTCTCCGGTGGCAGGATGGGCATCTCACCGCCCGATCCGATGGAGGTAGCTCATGACCATGGAACTCTCCCGCAAGCGCAAGAAGCAGATCAAGAAGCTCAAGGGTCAGACGACCACCCTCCTCGGCGAGCAGCGCAAGGTCCTCGAGCACGCGAATGCCATCCTGGCCGAGGCCCGGCTGCACGCCGCCGACGCCGCTCGCAACGACCTCGGCCCCCGCGTCAAGGACGCCATCGACAACGGGGTCAAGCCCGCCGTCGCCACCGGGGTGCACGCGGCGACGTCCGCGGCGACCGCCACCAAGACCCGGCTGACCACCGAGGTCGTCCCGAGCCTCGTGTCGGCCCTCGGGTCCGCGATGAGCGTCGTGGACCTGGCCAAGGACCCGAAGGTGCGCAAGATCGTCGCCGACGCCACCAAGAAGGCGGCCAAGGCCTCGAAGAAGGGCCGCAAGGCCGCCAAGACGGTGGTCAAGGCCGCGCCGAAGCAGAAGAGCGGACTCGGCTTCGGCGGCGTCGCGCTCATCGTCGTCGGTGCCGTCGCCGTCATCGGAGCCGCGTACGCGGCGTACCAGACCCTCCGTGCCGACGACGACCTGTGGGTCGCCGACGACGCGGACGCGGCGGACAAGCCCGCCGCCTGATCGGATCGCACCACACGAACGGCCCGTGTCACTCGGCGCGGGCCGTTCGTCATGCCGGGAGGGCCATCCCACCCGGCGTCGCCGGCAGCCCTCCGCCGAGATCGCAGCAGATGTCGTTTCGGCGCGGTCCGAAGCGGCACCTCCTGCGATCTCGCGCAAGAGGAGGACCGGAAGGGACGCCCGGACCGAAGGCACTGGGCCGGCGCCGCGCGCCGAGCGCCGAGCACGGAGCGCTCAGGCACGCCCCGCGACGTCGCCCCGCAGGGGCGGCGGCGCGCATGAAGCACTGAACCAGCGGGCTGCGAAGGCGCGAAGCGCCGAGCAGCCCAGACAGCTGGTGGAGCCTAGGGGAATCGAACCCCTAACCCCCGCCTTGCAAAGGCGGTGCTCTGCCAATTGAGCTAAGGCCCCGGATGGTCGGCCATGCTACCGGAGGAGCAGCCGACGGGTCATACGGGCTCGGTGGTGCAGTCATGATGACGGCGAACCGTCGGAGTGGGGCTACTAGGACTTGAACCTAGGACCTCTTCGTTATCAGCGAAGCGCTCTAACCGCCTGAGCTATAGCCCCGAGACCGGATGAAAGCCTACATGACGCGCGCCGCGGGCGCGAATCGGGTGGGGCCTCCAGACCGGTGATCCGGGTCAGTTGTTGGTGAACCCGACGAGCAGACCACCGGTGATCCGCACGCTGAGGTTGTACAGCACGCTCACGATCGCGCCGAGCACCGTGCCGACGACCACGTTGAGGATCCCGACGACGATCGAGAACCCCATGACCTGGCCCAGCGAGAACTGGTCCATGATCGAGTAGTTGTTCTTGCCGGTGACGTCCTGCAGCAGCTTGTCGATCTGGGTGAACACGCCCGTCTGGTTCAGGATGATCCAGACGAGCATGGTCGCCACGACGATCACGATGCTGCCGGCCAGCGCGATGAGGAACGACAGTTTCACGCACGACCAGAAGTCGAGGTACACCAGGCGCAGCCGGACCTGCTTGGTGCCGACGGGTCGCTTCGTCTTGCGCTGGAGCTTCTCGGCGACACTACTCATTCGTTGACTGGTCCTCTCCGGCCTGCGGGTCGGCGGGCTCGTCCGTTGCCTCGGCGGGGCTCACTGCTTCGACCGGGCCCGCGGGTTCGATCTCGGCGTCGGCCTGGTCGTCCAGGTTCCGTTCACTGTTCCGGGCCACTGCGATGATCCGGTCGTCGTCGGCGAAGCGTGCGAACACGACGCCCATGGTGTCGCGCCCCTTGGCAGGGACCTCGGCCACGGCAGACCTTACCACCTTGCCGGAAGCCAGCACGACGAGCACCTCGTCGTCCCCGCTGACGATGAGACCGCCGACCAGGTCACCCCGGTCGACCGCGAGCTTGGCCACCTTGATGCCGAGACCACCGCGCCCCTGCACGCGGTACTGGTCCACGGCGGTGCGCTTGGCGTAGCCGCCCTCCGTCATCACGAACACGAATCCCTCGTCGTGCGCGACCGACGCGGACAGCAGCGAGTCGTCCCCACGGAAGGTCATGCCCTTGACGCCGGACGTCGAGCGGCCCATCGGACGCAGGGCGTCGTTCGTCGCGGTGAACCGGAGCGACATGCCGTGCCGCGAGACCAGGAGGAGGTCGTCGGACTCGTCCACCAGGAGTGCGGAGACGAGTGCGTCACCCTCGCGGAGATTGATCGCGATGATCCCGCCGGTGCGGTTCGTGTCGTACTCGGTGAGCGCGGTCTTCTTGACCAGGCCGTCGCGGGTCGCCAACACAAGGTACTGGGCTGCCTCGTAGTCGCGGATGTCGAGGACCTGCGAGATCTGCTCGTCCGGCTGCATGGCGAGCAGGTTGGCGACGTGCTGGCCCTTGGCGTCGCGCCCGGCCTCCTGGAGTTCGTACGCCTTGGCGCGGTAGACGCGACCCTTGTCGGTCAGGAACAGCAGCCAGTGGTGCGTCGTCGTGACGAAGAAGTGGTCCACGACGTCGTCCGCTCGGAGCTGGGCGCCCTTGACGCCCTTGCCGCCGCGGTGCTGGGACCGGTAGTTGTCGCTGCGTGTGCGCTTGACGTAGCCACCACGCGTGATGGTGACGACCATCTCCTCCTCGGGGATGAGGTCCTCGACGCTCATGTCGCCGTCGAACCCGAACATCACCTCGGTGCGGCGATCGTCGCCGAACTTGGCGACGATCTCGTCGAGCTCCTCGCCGATGATCACGCGCTGGCGCTCGGGACGCGCGAGGATGTCCTGGTAGTCCGCGATGAGGCGCTCGAGCTCCTCGGCCTCCTCGTGGATCCGCTGTCGCTCGAGGGCGGCGAGACGACGGAGCTGCAGGTCGAGGATCGCGCGTGCCTGGACCTCGTCAACCGACAGCAGCGCCATGAGGCCGTCTCGGGCCTCCTCGACCGTCGGCGACCGGCGGATGAGCGCGATGACCTCGTCGAGCGCGTCGAGGGCGGCAAGGTACCCGCGGAGGATGTGCGCCCGCTCCTCCGCCTTGCGGAGCCGGAAGCGGGTCCGCCGGACGATGACCTCGACCTGGTGGTCGACCCACGCCGAGATGAAGCCGTCGAGCGCGAGCGTGCGCGGGACACCGTCGACGATCGCGAGCATGTTCGCGCCGAAGTTCTCCTGCAGCTGCGTGTGCTTGTACAGGTTGTTGAGCACGACCTTGGCGACCGCGTCGCGCTTGAGGACGATCACGAGCCGCTGTCCCGTGCGGCCGGAGGTCTCGTCGCGGATGTCCGCGATGCCCGCCAGGCGGCCGTCCTTGACGAGCTCCGCGATCTTGACCGCGAGGTTGTCCGGGTTCACCTGGTACGGCAGCTCGGTCACGACGAGGCAGGTCCGACCCTGGATCTCCTCGACGTTGACGACCGCGCGCATGGTGATCGAACCGCGGCCCGTGCGGTAGGCGTCCTGGATCCCGCGGACGCCGAGGATCTGCGCGCCGGTCGGGAAGTCCGGGCCCTTGATCCGCTGCATGAGCGCCTCGAGGAGCTCCTCACGCGTCGCGTCCGGGTGTTCGAGCGCCCACTTCGCGCCCTCGGCGACCTCGCGCAGGTTGTGCGGCGGGATGTTCGTGGCCATGCCGACCGCGATGCCGACCGACCCGTTGACGAGCAGGTTCGGGAAGCGCGACGGCAGGATCGACGGTTCCTGCGTGCGGCCGTCGTAGTTGTCCTGGAAGTCGACGGTGTCTTCCTCGATGTCCCGCACCATCTCGAGCGCGAGCGGAGCCATCTTCGTCTCGGTGTACCGCGGGGCGGCGGCACCGTCGTTGCCGGGGGACCCGAAGTTGCCCTGGCCGAGCGCGAGCGGGTACCGGAGGCTCCACGGCTGCACCAGGCGGACGAGGGCGTCGTAGATGGCGGAGTCGCCGTGCGGGTGGAACTGCCCCATGACGTCGCCGACCACGCGCGAGCACTTGGAGAAGGCGCGGTCCGGGCGGTACCCGCCGTCGTACATCGCGTAGAGGACGCGCCGGTGCACGGGCTTGAGGCCGTCACGGACCTCCGGGAGCGCACGCCCGACGATGACGCTCATGGCGTAGTCGAGGTAGGACCGCTGCATCTCGAGCTGGAGGTCGACCTGCGAGATGCGGTCGCCCGAGAGCACGATGTCGCCGGCGTCGCCGTGCACGACCTCGGGCTCGTCGCCGCCGTTGTCGTTGTCGTCAGCCATGTGCTGCCTCTCTCATCGGCCGGGAGGCCGTGGTTCCGTCCTGCTCGGGCGTCGCGCCGGCAGGTGGTCGGGGCGCGCGGGGCGCGCGGTGCCTCAGATGTCCAGGAAGCGGACGTCCTTGGCGTTCTGCTGGATGAACTGACGACGCGACTCGACGTCCTCGCCCATGAGGGTGGCGAACACGCCGTCGACCGCGGCGGCGTCCTCGAGGGTGACCTGGAGCAACGTGCGGGTGTCCGGGTTCATCGTCGTGTCCCAGAGCTCCTTGTAGTCCATCTCGCCGAGGCCCTTGTAGCGCTGGATCCCGTTGTCCTTGGGGATCCGCTTGCCCGCCGCGAGACCGGCCTGCAGCAGGACGTCGCGCTCGCGGTCACTGAACACGTACTCGTGGGCCGAGTTCGACCACTTGAGTCGGTAGAGCGGGGGCTGCGCGAGGTACACGTAGCCACGTTCGATGAGCGGACGCATGTAGCGGAACAGGAGCGTCAGCAGCAGCGTGGTGATGTGCTGGCCGTCGACGTCGGCATCGGCCATGAGCACGATCTTGTGGTACCGCGCCTTGTCCGGGTCGAAGTCCTCGCCGATGCCGGCACCGAACGCCGTGATCATCGACTGGATCTCCTGGTTCGCCAGTGCGCGGTCGAGTCGGGCCTTCTCGACGTTGAGGATCTTGCCGCGCAGCGGGAGGATCGCCTGGGTGAGCGGGTTGCGCCCCTGCACCGCTGATCCGCCGGCCGAGTCGCCCTCGACCATGAAGATCTCGCTGACCGTCGGGTCCTTGGACTGGCAGTCCTTGAGCTTGCCCGGCATCCCGCCGGACTCGAGCAGGCCCTTGCGTCGCGTGGTCTCGCGCGCCTTCCGCGCCGCCATGCGCGCTTGGGAGGCCTGGATCGCCTTGCGGACGACGTCGCGCGCCTGCGTCGGGTTGCGCTCGAGCCAGTCGCCGAGTTCCTGACCGACGACACGCTGGACGAACGACTTCGCCTCGGTGTTGCCGAGCTTCGTCTTGGTCTGTCCCTCGAACTGCGGTTCGGCGAGCTTGACGGAGATGACGGCCGTCAACCCCTCACGGATGTCGTCGCCCGTGAGGTTGTCGTCCTTCTCCTTGATGATGTTCTTGTCGCGCGCGTACTTGTTGACGAGCGAGGTGAGCGCGGCGCGGAAGCCCTCTTCGTGCGTGCCGCCCTCGTGCGTGTTGATCGTGTTCGCGAAGGTGTGGACGCTCTCTTGGTACGAGGTGTTCCACTGCATGGCGAGCTCGAGCGAGATCTTCCGGTCGGTGTCCTCGGACTCGAGGGAGATCACGTCGGGGTGGATCACCTCGGCCTTCTTCGTGCTGACGAGGTACTCGACGTAGTCGACGAGCCCGCGCTCGTAGTGGAAGACGTCCTTCCGTGCTTCTTCGCCCTCGTCGGGGACACGCTCGTCGTGGAGCGTGATCCGGAGCCCCTTGTTGAGGAACGCCATCTGCTGGAACCGCGTGCGCAGGGTCTCGTAGTCGAAGTCGACGGTCTCGAAGATGTCCGCGTTCGGCCAGAACGTGATCGTCGTGCCGGTGGTGTCGGTCTCCTCGTCCTGGGAGAGCGGCGCGACAGGCACGCCGTCGGTGTAGCTCTGCCGCCACACGTGGCCCTGTCGGCGCACCTCGACGTCGAGTTCCGAGCTCAGGGCGTTCACGACCGACGACCCGACACCGTGCAGGCCACCGGACACCGCGTACCCGCCGCCGCCGAACTTACCGCCGGCGTGCAGGACCGTCAGCACGAGCTGGACGGTCGAGATGCCCTCGTTCGGGTGGATGTCGACCGGGATGCCACGGCCGTTGTCGGTGACGCGCACGCCGCCGTCCTCGCGGATGACGATGTCGATCTGGTCGCAGTACCCCGCCAGGGCTTCGTCGACCGAGTTGTCGACGATCTCCTGGACGAGGTGGTGGAGCCCACGTGGTCCGGTGGAGCCGATGTACATGCCGGGGCGCTTGCGGACCGCTTCGAGGCCTTCGAGCACCTGGATCTGATCGGCACCGTACGCGTTGTCCTGAGGGGTGTCGCCAGATTCTGATGACATGGTCGTTGTGGCTCCTGCCCGCCTGCGATTCGGTCGTGCAGCACGGCGTGTCCGGCGTGCGCCAGCGCCCGCGTGCAACCCCACGAGTCTACCGCAGCAGGCCTGCTCCCGAGGGCTGAGACGCCGATCTGCGGGCCGATTCCGCTCCCAGAGGATTGATTTGTCGCCTCAACCGTAGGTATCGCGAGGGCCGCGCCCCTGGACCGATCTGAGACCGCGTTTCCAGGTCGGGGCGTCCGGGGCGAGAACGCGCACCGACTCGACCCCCGCCTCCGGGTAGCGCTCCGCGATCGTCGTCGTGATCTGCGCGCGCATGAGTCGGAGTTGTGTGGCCCAGGCGGTCGAGTCACACCGGATGAGCAGCGCGTGGTCGTCGATCGACACCGGCTCCGAGTGCGCCGCGAGCTCGGCGCCGACGACATGGGGCCACGCGGCGATCACCTCGGACTGCGCCAGGGGCTCGGTCCACCCGAGCTCGCTCGTCAGGTTCCCCACCACGTCCCCGAGCCCCCGCGGCTCGCGTCCGACGCCGTAGGGCTCCGAGTCCGCGGAGGCCTCGCGTCGACGACGCCGACGCGCGTCGACGGATCGCTTCGCGGGGTCACCGAACACCGCCTTCAGGTGGAGGTAGAACCGCGTCGGTTCGGTCGGCCGGTCCGGTCGTGGCACCGTCACACCTCCTGCGCGGCCGGACGGGAGGAACGGTGCGCGTCCGCCCCGTCGGTCCCGTCCGTCGATCCGGTCGCCGGGGTCCCCGTCTCGGCGACCGCCGCGTCGTCGCCCGGCGCGTCCACGATCCTCCCGGCGTCGATGTGCACCGTGTGCGCGGCGAGGACCGGCGGCACGTCACCGTGGACGGCCGCCGTGATGAGCACCTGCTCGTACCCGGACACCGCGTTCGCGAGTCGGCCGCGGCGGGTCTCGTCGAGTTCCGCGAACACGTCGTCGAGCACGATGATCGGATCGCCGAGGGACGACTCCGCGCGGAGCACGGCCGCGGCCGCGAGCTTGACCGCCAGTGCGAACGACCACGACTCGCCGTGGCTGGCGTAGCCACGGGCGGGTAACCCGTTGAGCCGGAAGAGGACGTCGTCACGATGCGGACCGACGAGGGTCAGTCCGCGGTCGAGCTCGTCCCGGCGCCGACGGGCCAGGCCGGCTCGGAACCCGTCCGCCGCGGCCGCCACCGTCACGGGTTCGATCTCGCTCCCGAGCTCCTGCTCGGTCTCCGGGTCGCCGCCCCGGATGCTGAGGACGCCCGCGAGTGACGCCTCGTGGGCCGCACCCGCGACCGCCGCGTAGGCCTCGGCGACGAACGGTGCGAGTCGTCGGACCAGGTGGTCGCGGCCGGCGATCACCTCGGACCCGAGGGCGACGAGGCGGTCGTCCCAGACGTCCAGGGTCGACATCGCCCCGCCGCTGACACCCGAACCGCGCGCCGACTTGAGGAGCGTGTTCCGCTGGCGGAGCGTCCGGTCGTAGTCCGCGAGCACCCCCTGCATGCGCGGGGCGATGAGCACGAGGAGTTCGTCGAGCATCCGGCGCCGGCCGGCGGGCTCGCCGCGCACCAGGGCCAGGTCCTCGGGGGCGAACAACACGCTCGTGCAGTAGCGGGGGAGATCCCGGGGCTTGATGGGTGCCCGGTTCACCTGGGCTCGGTTCGAGCCGGTCCGGTTGATCTGCACCTCGGCGAGGATCGTGCGCTCCTCGTACGCGAGCCGTGCCCGGACGATCGCCGCGTCGCACCCCTGTCGCACGAGCGCGGCGTCGGTCGGGACCCGATGCGAACCGAGGGTGGACAGGTACCCGATCGACTCGACGAGGTTGGTCTTGCCCTGCCCGTTCCGGCCCACGAACAGGTTCGGCCCGCGTGCGAAGTCGACGTCCGCCTCCCGGTAGTTCCGGAAGTCGGTCAGCTGGAGATGGTCGACGTGCACGCGGGCCGGACGAGCGAGGACCGCTAGGCCTTCTTGACGGCGTGGCCGCCGAACTGGTTGCGGAGGGCGGCGACGGCCTTCATCGTCGGCGACTCGCTGCCCTGACGGGACACGAAGCGCGCGAAGATCGAGGCGCTGATCGCGGGCATGGGCACGGCGTGCTCGATCGCTTCCTCCAGCGTCCAGCGACCCTCACCGGAGTCCTCGACGTAGCCCTCGAGGTCCTTGAGCGTCGGGTCCTCGTCGAGCGCGCGCACGAGCAGCTCGAGCAGCCAGGAACGCACGACCGTACCGCGCTGCCACGCCCTGAAGGTCCCGGGGACGTCCTTGACCAGGTCCTTGGCCTCGAGGAGCTCGTAGCCCTCGCCGTACGCCTGCATGATCGCGTACTCGATGCCGTTGTGGACCATTTTAGTGTAGTGGCCGGCACCGACCGGACCGGCGTGGACCAAGCCCTCTTCGCGCGGGCCCTCGGGGCGGAGCGCGTCGAGCACGGGCATCGCCGTCGCGACGTCCTCGTCCGCGCCACCGACCATGAGGCCGTAACCGTTGTCGAGACCCCAGACACCACCGGACACACCGGCGTCCATGTAGCGGATGCCCTTGGCGTCGAGCTGCTTGGCGTGCACCTCGTCGTCGAGCCACTTCGAGTTGCCACCGTCGATGACGAGGTCGCCCGCGTCGAGGACGTCGGCGAGGCCCGTGATCACGTCGTCGGTGATCTTGCCGTGGGGGACCATGACCCACACGAGGCGCGGGCCGGGCAGAGCCGCCGCGAGGTCCGCGAGGCTGGCGACATCGGAGACGGCGGGGTTGGCGTCGTAACCGGTGACCTCGATCCCTGCGTTGCGCAGGCGGGCACGCATGTTGTTGCCCATCTTCCCGAGGCCGACAAGACCGATGTGCATGATTTCCCTTTTCTCGTTGAGTTCGCGCGACGCCCGGTGGTGCCCCGGCGTCAGCGCAGGAGGAGGTTGGGCTGGAGCAGGTACCGGTAGCCGTCCGCGGCCGCGTCCTCACGCGAGGTCTGTCCCGTGATGAGCACAGGCCCCGGCTTGTTCGGGTTCTCCGTCTTGGTGAAGGAGATGCGGACGAACTCGGAGTGCACCGCGTTCAACCCGTCCAGGAGGAACTGCGGCTTCAGCGAGACCACGGTGTCCTCTCCGGTCAACTGCGCGTCGATCGACTCTGATGCCTGCGCTTGTTCGGATCCGATCGCCTCGAGCGTGAGCCCGTCGACCGAGAAGGTGAATCGGAGCGCGGCTTCGCGCTCGAGGACGAGGGAGACGCGACGGACGGCCTCGACCAGTTCCGCGGTGTTGAGCACCGCGTGGTCGGGGACGGTGTCGGGGAACAGCCGGCGGACCGGCGGGTAGTTGCCCTTGATGAGCAGCGAGGTGACGGTCTTGTCGTCGGCACGGAACGCGATGAGTTCGCGGTCCTGGTTACCGCTGATCGACACCGACACGGTGCTCGCTGATCCGAAGGTGCGTCCCACCTCCTGGAGGGTACGCGCGGGTACCAGGGCGTGCATCGGGTCAGCGCCGACGCGGCCGCTGTCCCATGCGATCGTCCGGACGGCGACCCGGTAGCGGTCCGTCGCGACGAGGGACAGGTCGGTGTCGCCGACCTCGAGCTGCACACCCGTGATGACGGGGGTGACGTCGTCACGGCTGGCGGCGACCGCCACCTGCGCGACGGCCTCGGAGAAGGCGTTGCCCGGGATGACGCCCGTCTGGGGACCGACCTCGGGCAGGGTCGGGTACTCGGCCACGGGCATGCTCAGGAGCGTGAAGTGTGCCGATCCGCACGTGACCGTGATCCGGGACTCGTCGGTGCTGAACACGACCGGCGCGTTCGGGAGGCGGCTGGCGATGTCAGCGAGGAGGCGCCCGGACACGAGCACGGTGCCGGGGTCGTCGATCTGCGCCGGGATGCGGGTCTGCGCACTGACCTCGTAGTCGAACGACGAGAGCGTCAGGTGGTCGTCCTCGGCGTGGATGAGCACACCCGACAGGATCGGGAGCGTCGTGCGCTGGGGGAGGAGCTTGACCGCGAAGGAGACCGCTTCGCTGAAGACGTCCCGGTTGACATGGAACTGCACAGCTGGGACCCCTGTCCTTCGGTTCGGTGACGGCGGCCCCCATTGTGGCACAGCGGGCGGGGGCGGGATCCGTGTCGTTCGGCCGCTGGGGACCGTCCACAAGGTTGGCCCCCTGAGAGAGATCGTTAACCAGGAGTAGTGGTCTTAACGCTTGTGCACAGTGTGGATAACTCTGTTGATCGTTGTCAGGACGGGGAACTACAACCGTGTGACTTGTGAGCAGTGTGTGGAGCGGCCGTGGACGAGGAAAACTCGTCGGGAGCTCCATCCCGACGACGTCCACAGCTGGGCCCTCGTCCATGAACAGGGGAGCGGCGTGTCATCCACAGTTATCCACACGTTGTGCACATCTTGTGGAGACCGGGCGGTCGTGCTCTCCGGAGGCGGCGTCGCGGCCGTCCCGCGGCCGTCCCGCGGCCGCCCCGCGGCCGGGCCGGGGGACGCATGGCGGGGCCGCGGTGGGCCTCCCGTCCGGCACGCGGAGGGGGGTACGAGGGCGACGCCGGCGGTGCTACTTGTAGCGGCGGTCCTGCTTGATGCGGCTCGTGAGCTCGGTCACCTGGTTGTAGATCGACCGACGTTCCTTCATGAGCTCGGTGATCTTCTTGTTCGCGTACATCACGGTCGTGTGGTCGCGGTTGCCGAACAGCTGCCCGATCTTGGGCAGGGACAGACTCGTCATCTCGCGGCAGAGGTACATCGCGATCTGCCGGGCGGTCGCGATCGCCTGGGAGCGGGAGGAGCCGTAGAGGTCGTCGACGGACAGTTTGAAGTAGTCCGCGGTGTGCGTGATGATGTCGACCGGTGCGATGACGTTGTCCTCGTCGAGCGTGATGAGGTCCTTGAGCACCGTCTGCACGAGTGCCATGTCGACCTCGGTCCGGTTCAGGCTCGCGAACGCGGTGACCCGGATGAGCGTCCCCTCGAGCTCGCGGATGTTGCTCGACACCTTGGACGCCATGAACTCGAGGATGTCGTCGCGCACCTGCAGGTGGTCGCTCTGCGCCTTCTTGCGGAGGATCGCGATGCGGGTCTCGAGGTCCGGTGCTTGGACGTCCGTGATCAGGCCCCACTCGAACCGGCTGCGCATGCGGTCCTCGAAGCCGGTCAGGTGCTTCGGCGGCAGGTCCGACGTGATGACGACCTGCTTGTTGTGGTCGTGCAGCGTGTTGAAGGTGTGGAAGAAGGCCTCTTGCGTGGAGTCCTTCCCCTGCAGGAACTGGATGTCGTCGATGAGCAGGATGTCGATGTCGCGGTAGCGCTGCTGGAACTGCGCGGAGCGGTTGTTCGCGATCGAGTTGATGAAGTCGTTGGTGAACTCCTCGCTCGAGACGTACCGGACGCGGATGCCCGGGTACAGGCTCTCGGCGTAGTGCCCGATGGCGTGGAGGAGGTGCGTCTTGCCCAGGCCGGAGTCGCCGTAGATGAACAGCGGGTTGTAGGCCTTCGCCGGGGCCTCGGCGACCGCGACGGCGGCGGCGTGTGCGAAGCGGTTGGAACCGCCGATGACGAAGTTGTCGAAGTTGTACTTCGGGTTGAGGCGCGAGTCCGGGCGGCCGGCGCTCGACGGGTTGTCCACCGGCGCGGGCACGAACGGGGCCTCGACGTACTGGCGCGGGGCCGTGCCCTGCTCCATCGGCGGGACGGGTGCCGATGCCGCGTACGCGGGGACCACCGGATCCGTGCGGGGTTCCGGGGTCAGTTCCGGGTTCACCGTGATCGCGAAGTTGGCGACCGAGTCGTCACCGAGGCGCGAGACGGCCTCGGTGATGGGGACCCGGATCCGCTGCTCGAGCATGCCCCGCGTCAGGTCGTTGGGGACCTCGAGGTAGAGCGTCCCGGCGAGCACGCCCTTCGGTTCGACCAGGTTGAGGAATCCGTGCAGCTGCGGGGTGATCCGGTCGTCGTCCTCGAGGAGTCCGAGCACCGAGGCCCAGAGGTCCTCGACGGGTGCCGGGATCGTCAT